>DBFSET010000001.1:0-4635 GCA_048416615.1 Collinsella sp.
AATCATCCTCGCTGTCGGCAGTCCTCGTGCCGGGCAGAGCCCTCCATTCGATGGGAGGTGATGCCCATGACCGATTTCACCGAGCTCGTGAAGCTCCTGACCGCTATGGTCTCGCTCCTCACGGCCCTTGTCGGCCTTTCCAAGGCACTCAAGCAGGGTTCGAAGCCCAAAAAGAAAGGCCACCGTCGCTAAGACGATGACCCAACTTCATTAAGCAACGCCTCTGCCCAGCTCTCTACAACTTGGGCTGCCGTCGGCACCATTTTACCCTCCTGACGAGGAATTCGTCCATATTTCAAAAATCAAATTGTGCCTGCGTTGTCATCCTGCTATCGAAGCCTTGATTCTCATTTTCATTGCAACAGCCTCAGGACTCAGCGCAACGCGTTGCGCTCGGTGTCCCTATTTTCATGAAAGGCCCAGCAGTAGGACGCAAGCAAAGTGGGCCTTTTATCTGCAGTTATATGGTGTTCAATGATGCTTGATGAATAGTAGGGGGTAGCATTAAATCATATCTCCTAAAGCGGGTGCCGACGGTTCGAATCCGCCCGGGGGCACCAGAGATTGATCGAGCCCGGTACCTTTATGGTGCCGGGCTCTTCTGGTTTAAAGTCACGTTCATCCATGGGCGGCAATCCCGCGTCAAAAGAAAAGCGCCCGCTTGCTGGGGGAGCAAGCGGGCGCTTCTGAGCGAATGTGTTTGCGGCCTAAACCGCTCGGAGCAACAAGCGATCGACGTTAGTTGCTAGACTCGGAGTCGTCGCCGGAACCGGAGATGGAAACCGTCAGCGTGATCGTGCTATCGGTGGACTGCTTGCCGGTGGGGGAGACACCCGTAACGGTGGCGTTTTCGTTGCCGCTCACGGGGTTGCCGTTCTGATCGCAGAATGCGATGTTGTAGAAACCGGCGTTGTTGAGCGCGGTGACGGCGGCGGAGATACTCTTGCCGTACAGGTTGCCCGGGACGCTGGCCTTGCCGGACTTCTTGGCGATGACGACGGTGATCGTGGCGCCGGGCTTCTGCTTGCCGCTGGGGTTCCAGCTAATTACGGTGCCCTCGGTAACCGAGTCGTTTTCCTGGTAGCTCACGTCGACGCCAAAGCCAGCCATGTCGAGAGCGTTGCGCGCCTGGGCCTCGGTCATGTCGGTCAGATCGGGCACAGAGGTGGTGTCCGGGCCGCCAGAGACCTTGTACGAGATGGTCGTGCCCTTCTCGACCTCTTTGCCGGCAGCAGTGCTCTGCTCAAAGACCTGGCCCTCTTCGGCCTCATTGGCTTCCTCCGAAGCGCTGCCCTTCAGGCCCACGCTTGCCAGTGCGGCCTCGGCCTGGTCCTTGGTCAGGCCGAGGAGCTGCGGAACCTCAACCTTCTCGGAGGGCTTGGGGCCCTTGGAGATTACCAGGTTCACCCTTGTGCCCTTGGCCTTCTTGGTGTTGCCATTGGGGGTCTGCTCGGCGACCTTTCCCTCGTCGACATCGTCGTTGTAGCTCTGGTCGACGGTGCCAACCTCAAGGCCCGCTTCCTTGATCAGCTCAATAGCGGTTTCCTGGTCCTTGCCCAGCACGTCGGGCACCGTGACCTGTTCGCCACTGAACATGCCCGTGGCAAAGGCCACTACAACGCCAATTACGGCGACGGCGGCAATCACGGCGGCGATGATCTTGTTCTTGTTGGACTTAGGCTTCTCGACCTCGTAGGAGCCCGTGGAGCCCGAGACAGCGCTACGGGCGGTATTCTGACCGCTCACGCCCGAGACGGGACGAACCATAGCGCGCGTTGAGTCGGAAAGCTCACGGGTCTTGGTGGCACCCAGGTCGCCGGCGGCACCAATGATGCGCGTGGGCTCCGAGACGTTGACGGCACGGCCGGACAGGTAGCTGTTGAGCACCTGGCGCAGCTCGTCGGCCGTCTGGAAGCGGTTTGCCGGGTCCTTCTCCATGCACTTGAGGATGATGCGCTCCAGGTCGGCATCGACGCCGGAGTTGATCTGGCTCGGCGGGATGGGGAGCTCGTTGACCTGCTTGAGCGCGACCGAGATGGCGTCGTCGCCGTCAAAGGGTACGCGGCCGGTGGCGCACTCGTACATGACGACACCCAGCGAGTAGATATCCGAGGTGGGGCCGAGGTCCTGGCCGCGGGTCTGCTCGGGGCTTACATAGTGGGCGGTGCCCAGAACGTTGTTATCCTGCGTGAGGTGGCTGTTCTTAGCGCGTGCGATGCCAAAATCCATTACCTTGATGTTGCCGTCGGGCAGCACCATGATGTTTTGCGGCTTAATGTCGCGGTGGATGATCTCGTGCTTGTGTGCGACCGAAAGCGCGGAGCTGATCTGCGAGCCGATCTGCGCGACCTTCTTGGGATCGAGGGCGCCGTGGCTCTTGATGCCGCTCTTAAGGTCGGTACCGCGCAGGTACTCCATGACGATGTAATAGGTGTCGCCGTCCTTGCCCCAGTCGTAGACGCCCACGATATAGGGGGAGGACAGGCCGGCAGCTGCCTGGGCCTCCTGCTTAAAGCGGGCGGCGAAGGTGGCGTCGCCGGCATACTGCGGCAGCATGATCTTGACGGCAACCGTGCGGTCGAGGACCTGATCCTGTGCACGGAAGACGGTCGCCATGCCGCCTGTTCCCACCTTATCCTTGAGGAGGTATCTTCCCCCGAGGACCCTCTGTTCCATTCCTGCTCCTAACATAACTATTCGCTCAACGATGTGTGTAGTACCAAATGTGTGGCCGCTGGGGCCGTGTGGAGCGTTGCCGCTAGCTCATCGGCCGCGGCGCGCCATAAGTATCCGCTTTGATCATGGGCATCACGCTCCCTGTGCGGCGAGCGCCGCGGTCAGGACGATGCCGGCAATCTTGGCCGCCTGGACGTCGTGTTTGTCGTAATCCTCCAAGGCCGCCGAGATGGCAACCGTGGGTGAATCGTAAGGTGCAAAGCCAACAAACATAGAGTTGACGTTGGTGCCGCCGGTCTCGGCCGAACCGGTCTTGCCGGCAACCTTGACGCCCGGAATCTGGGCATCGGTGCCGGTACCGGACTGGACGACGGCGAGCATGGCCTGCTTAACCTGGTCGGCCGTGGCAGAGCTGACAGCCTGGCCCAGCGAGCGGGACTGCGTGGTCTTAACCACGGTTCCGTCCGGGGCGAGTATCTGGGACACAAAGAACGGATCCATGACTACGCCGCTGTTGGCGATAGCCGCAGCAATCACGCAATTCTGCATAACGGTGGTCTGCGGGCCAGGCGTGTGGTCCATGCCGACGGGCTGGCCGGCGCCTGCCCAAGCGGTCTCCCACTCGGTCATAAGCGACGGGTCGGCCATGATGGAAGCCGCGGTGGTCAGATCCTGACCGAGCTTTTGACCGTAGCCAAAGGCATTGGCAAACTGGACGAGCGAGCTGGCACCGACCTCGTTGGCCACCTGGCCAAAGACGACGTTGGACGACACGGCGAAGGCCTGCTGCAGGCTGATGGTGCCGTAGCTCTCGTTAGCATAGTTGGTGACCGGCGCGTTGCCGATGTCCATGGAGCCGGGCGCCTGGTACGTGCTGGTAAGGCTGGCGGTGCCGGTTTCGAGTGCCGCGGAGAGTGTGACGACCTTAAAGGTCGAGCCCGGGGTGTACAGCGCGTCCATGGCACGGTCGTACATGGAGCCGTCCTCGCCACCGCCCGACTGCATCAGGGCATCGATGTTGGTGTTGTCGTAGGTGGGCGAGCTCGCGCACGCAAGGACCGCACCGGTGCGCGGATCCATGACCACCACGGCGCCCTTAAAGCCCTTGAGCGCCTGCTCGGCAGCCGTCTGGATGCGCGAGTCGATAGTGAGCTTGGCGGTATTGCCCGGCTGGGTCTGCCCCGCGAGCGACGCGATAGCGTTGTTCCAGCTGGAGTAATCCTTGGAGCCGGTGAGCGTATCGTTCATGACGCTCTCGATGCCGGCGGTGCCGTATTGCTGGCTCACGTAGCCCACTACGTGCGCGGCCATGTTGCCGTTGGGGTAGGAACGGGCGTAGGTGCCGTCCTCCTGTTGCAGCGACTCGGCTAGTGTCACGCCGTCGGACGTGATGATAGAGCCACGCTGGATGTACTTGGAGCGGGCGATGGTGTGGTTGTTGGTCGGCATGTCCTGATAGTCCTTCGCCTTGATGACCTGGACATAGGTGAGGTTGCCGATAAGGATGGCGAACAGCGCCGTAAAGGCAAACACGGCACGAGTCAGACGGTTGGCAAGCGCCACGCGGCCGAGCACGCCGGACTCAGGCGTGTCGAGCAGGCGACGACGCATGCGAGAGCCCGCGGAGTGGTTGCCGTGGCTGTAGGAAGGCACGTTGGCAAAACGCGTACCGGTCGGGGCAGCGGCGGATGCGACCTGGTCATCGGTGATGGCGGCCATGGTGCCGGTGCCGGTGAGCTCGGCTTCGCGTCCGGTTGCCTCGTCGCCGGCGCGCAGCAGCAGCGCGACGATGATAAAGCTCGCCAGCAGCGAGGAGCCGCCCTGGCTCATAAAGGGCAGGGTGACGCCGGTCAGCGGGATCAGGCGGGTTACGCCGCCAACGATTAAGAATGCCTGGAAGCTGATGGCCGCCGTAAGGCCGGTCGCGCTAAAGGCGGCAAGGTCGGACTTGGCGCGGGC
>DBFSET010000002.1:0-62261 GCA_048416615.1 Collinsella sp.
GGGGCCAGGCCGGGAACCCCCGGGCATGCCGTAATCGGTAAAATCAAAACCGCAGGTAGACGGCTTGTGAATTCCGTGAAATGTCGGGTATGGGCGGCCTGTCCGGGTCCAGCCCCGTAACCCGACATAGTTTTGAAATGACACAAATTCACTGGCAGGCAAACTAGGTTGTTCTAGTGCCATGTCGCCGACTAATTTCCGATTTCCAACCAGTTGCACAAAACATTTGCGCGCAGTCGTGTCTCGGCGCACTTCATTGCTTCGGATTTGGCTTTATATCGAATCCCCAAGCGACTGCAGACGCTTTTGACTATGGTGTCTAGCTGCTTTTTGTCGTTAAGCATATCGTAGGTTACCAGGAACACGTCGAAACCCATGCTCTGGAGCGCAGTCATGCGCTCCGCATCGTGGCCAAGTACCGCGCCTGATTCATGGATGACTTCAACTTGGATTTCGATAATTACTGCCTTCATTAGGATTGGGTTTACAATCACAATGTCGCCGTAGCAAACCTTTTGACCTGCGATGCGTTGGGCCGCCTCAGATAAAGGGGTTAAATCGTTGAGGTACACGTATCTGAATCCTGAACCACCTAGACGTCGGGAACGACTTAGAAGAAGGACCCCCGCGACCTCGAGTGGAGAAGCAGCAATGCCGATAACCTGTTGAGCGGCATCATAAAACTGCTTTCCCCACATTTGACTGTTGGCCTTGGCGGCGAATCGATGCAGGTCGCTCAGTTCGATGAGCGGCTTTCTCATCCAAAGAGAAGTACCTTTGAGTTTTGTAATCTCTCTTCCGTCCTCACGCTTATTCGATTGGGCTTCAAAATCTGGGGCTTTTACGGTTGCGCGGGCATAAACTCGTTTCCAAGGGACCTCGTCTTCGCCCTCTCCAAGTTCGAACAGATCCTGCGTGCTGGAATTGCGATTCTCCTCTTCCGCCATTTTTAACTGCATTTCGGCAGCGGGGGTCGGCTCGAAAACAGAAAACCAGCCGCAAAGTTCGTACATGGCCAATACGAGATCTATTTGGGACACAAAGCGTGTCATAGTTAATAACGTGTTAAGCGGATTGGTGACACAAAAGCCTAAATGAGTGTCGATTGTTGTGCCGGCATCCGATACCCCTTCCCAGCGAATAGTGGAGCGCAATCCCGAGTGGTGATTACAACAACCTGGCGAAGCAACAGCGATAATCGGGGTCTTGAGAACGTCGGTTACGAAAGGGGCTTGGGATAGAGCTCGCCAGCCGTCTTCGGAATTGGGCAAGCGTGGATAGAGATCGCGCACCTGCGGTGGGCAGCGCCAGTAGCGGAATGCGGTGTTTGCACAGACGATTTCGTCCATTTGTTCTCCCCTGGTTTCGGCCGTAGGCCGTGCGGATTGCGGGCATGGCCGATTATCTACTGGGGCATCATGCGGGTAAGTACCGGAAGCAAACCAAATGCTGACCAAAAGCTTGACGAGTTCCGCCGAAAAACCGTCGTGTTATAGAAATCCGCTGGTAGGCGTTCTGGGGCAGTGGTCCCCGTCTCCACATTTGCGCTCGAATCACATGGAGAATTCAATGAAAATACGCATGCGTTTTATACAAAATATGCAATGGCGTCAGCAAAAAGGGCGCGATAAAAAGACGCCTAGGACGACTGCGATTCGATTTTGGTGTCACTTTTGGTGTCACCCTTGGTGTAAAAAAGAAAAAGGTCAGAGATTTAACATCTCTGACCTGCGCTTTTGATGGTGGGCGATACAAGATTCGAACTTGTGACCCCATCCGTGTGAAGGATATGCTCTACCCCTGAGCCAATCGCCCGTTGCCTTTCGGCAAAAGAGATACTAACATAGCCGCGCGTGGTTTACCAAGAACTTTTTGCCTCCGATTTTAAATTCGTGGGAGCAAACCGCGCCACCGCAATCAGGGCACACGACAAACCCGCAGCTAAACCACCATTTAGCGCTTAATCCACGAAGTCTCGGGGCGGCAGATAAGTCGCGCGTTGTTGTAGGCCATGTCGAGCGTGAGGCAGGTGCGCGCGGCGTAGAAGCCGTCCTCGCGCTGGATGGTCAGCGCCAGCTCGGGCTTGTCGCCGGTCAGGCACAACGGCAGCAGCAGCTGGATCCGGCCGCCGTAGAACTGCGGCACCGCGAGCGTGTAGTTGGCGGCGGCGCGGCGAGCGGCCTCGACGACGGCGCCCTCAAAGGCGCGGCGCAGCAGCAGCGAGTTGCCCTCCCCCATCAGGCTGGCGGGAATGCGCGTGAGGTTCTCCTCGTCGCCCAGAATGTGGTCGATGTTGGAGCGGATGGGCAGGCGGTAGTCAAAGACCAGCTCGGAAGGGTCCTCGGCAAAGCGCACGCGGCACGGCAGGTACTCAAACGAGACCAGCATGGGGTCGCTTTCCTTAAAGAAACCCTTTAAAAACCAGCGCTGGCGCGCATCGGGCTTGGTGTTGGGCTCAAACAGACCGTAGATGGTCTCGTAGCGGCGCGTGTACAGGCCGGTGTTAAACAGGCAACGGTCGTCGTCGAACACCAGCGGCAGGTTGGACGGCGCGGTCTGGTCCACGTCGCGCTCGGTCAGGAACACCGCGCGGCTAAACGAAAACGACAGGTAGTTTTTGAGGATGCGGTTGCTGGGACCCCAGTCCTCGGGATCGGCGAGGTCGGCCAGGCGGTCGTAACAGGGCTCGGGGCAAAACGCAAACTCGTAGACATTACTGCACAGGGTGCTGGGGAGTTCCATACGGCTTCCAATCAAGATAATGGCAGGCGCGCGGATGCTTAGATTCTATACGTGCGATGCAATACCGGGGCGCACAACAAAGTGGCACTAGGAGTCGTACTCCAGAGCAATCGGTTGCCAGACGAGGTATTCGATAGTGCAGTCCAGGGTATTTGCGAGCGCCAATTAAACCCGCACGATAAACAGTCATCACTCGTTGGCTGGCCGTGAGTGAGGGGCCTTTAGAGCTGCTTTGATAAGATCAGCACCGTTGTCGATGCGACCGCACTCCCCCGTCGCAAAGAATGCATCACCTTCACGGATGGCCTCGAGGGTCTCCGGGTTGGGCTCATTGGAAGGAAAGGGTTGAGGGTTGGTATTCGCAAGCTCCTCGTCCTGTTTACAGCGCTTCATAGACGCGCACCTCATCCTGCTCGATGCTTTTGCGGAAGGGCGGGCGCATGCGCTCTGGTGGGTTGGTGACGATATCAACTTTTCGCCCAAGTTCATTCTCAAGCTCATGGGAGAGTTCGTATAGCGCGCCGAAAGTCATGGTGTTGCCGCAGACTAGACGCAAGTCAATATCGCTATCGGGCGTTTGTTCGCCCCGCGCAAACGAGCCAAATAAATATGCTTCGCTGACGTCGTATTGAACCAGCACGCGGGAGGCGGCAGCGGATATGTCGGTAGGTGAGATCATGGGTTATTTGCCGTTCAACAGCAGAACGTCATAAGGCCAGCGGCGAAACCGCCGATCCGGCTTTTTGGCGTTCGGCGAGCTCGAAGATAAACGGGGCGTTTGATCTAACAAATTCAGTCAAGAAATTGAGATCATCAGCAGTAAATCCTTCGACGTTGAACCATTTGACCGCAGGCAAGAAGCATTCCGCATGGTCAAAGCCAAAGTCAACCGGGCGCTCGACGGCTACGCGAACGGTTCCGTCTTCTCTTGTCTCTGAGTAGGCAAACTGGGTGCCATCATCAAGCTGAACATAGCTCCAAAACATGACTACCCCCTTAGTGTTGATATCCGAGTATAAAGAGCAGACTAGATGTAATGCGGCGTGAATTGAATTATTCCCATAAGACACGAACTCTGACAGCTAGCCCTGTCTGTGGCCCTATACAAAGAAAGTGAGGGTATCGGCGTAAGCCAATACCCTCACTCAGGAGCAATTGAACGTACCTTAGGTCAAGTCTCCCACGACTTGAGACACCCTACTTACTGAAATGCAAGAACCACTGCCACGACAATGCAGACAATGCCCAATACGAGAGGCAGCGATGCCTTCTTTTCCCTGTCTTTAACAAGGAAGGTCTCGATTGCGGATGCAAGAATCAGAAAACCGCCAATAATCAGCAGGTCGAGTGCAACAAATCTGACGGTTGTAATATCGGAAGAAAGGCCTCCGACGTTGACATTTACAAGCGTAAAGATCGCGGCAAAGATGGCAAAGAGGGCCAGAACGTTGCCATAGATACGAGACTCAATGTGGGCGACTTCCTCCTTTTTGTCCTCGACCTTTTTAAGTTCTCCGGCATAGACGTCGGAATAATCTGCAAGTCCGTTAAAGTTGAGTTCATCAGAGAAAGCGCCGTGGTAAGGATGGGCCACCATGCCATCAACGCGCTGGAATGCAACCTGCGCCATACCCTTAGACTTATCGAGCGTAATAGTGTTACCGCTTACGTTTGTAACACGGTAGAACAGCCGTGTTCCATGCCCGGGGAAATATAGCGGCGCATCCAAAGAAAGCCCCTGGCGAATGCGCGAATTGCGCAGAAGCACGCTCGCGGTCAAATCGTTTGGCAACGCAACACATTCAACGCAAGAGACGAATGTCGAATCTCCGGGGCCAAGCTCTACCTCGGATTGCTTGCTTTCGTTGGTGTAGAATCCCTCGGTGCGCAAGTCATACGTAACCTGTCCGATGTTCGAAGCATCGGCATTGAGAAGCACCTTGCTGTCGATTAGCTCCTGAATCTTAGTATCGCTCAAGTACATACGAACCACTTCCTTAGGCCTCCGAGTATAGCACCAAGGCATAACAACAGTGACTGCCCCCAAAGGGGACATAGGGGAAGTGAGCCCTCAATCTAAGCGAACACCCTCGTAGCCTGGATCGAAGCACCTCGATTGATAACGCAACGGATACTTTTAGGCGGGTCGAATCTAAATTTTATACCTAGTTATCTTCTTCCATTCGGCCGGGAAACCCATGGCCTCAAGGAGGCGCTCCTCGCCGATACTCTCATCCAATGACAAATATCCGTTAACGCACTTGACGAGCTTGGCCTTGAATGTCTTGAACTCGTCGTCGCGAAGGAGGTATCGAAGAGTGATCACTGCCGAGAAAACGTCTACCTTGCCGCAAGCGTAATCCGGCCCAATCTTTTCGATGCCGAGCTTGGCGTGCAAGGCCGTGTCAGGAATCTCGACGTGACACCTGTGGGAGAAGAGACGCTCTCCATGCGCGCAGACGTTCCTGTAGAGGGCGAGTACGCGGATAAACGACGAGAGTTCTTTCGGGTTTCCCACCCCGAACCTCTTAGCAATCTTGGCCTTCTCGCTGTCCCTGAGCGCCGTGAGCATTTATGAAGTCTGTCCGAAGGTCATGGCGTTCACGGCGACCCATAGCGGCACGTTCTTATATGCCCTGCGGTAGTAGGCAAGGTATTCGTGGCTGGTATCCTTGTTGGCGATATAGTCAAGCATGTTTAGCAGCTTTGGGAGAACACGCTTCGCGCCCTTCGACGTCGCGTAACAGCGGGCGTCTAGATACTTGCTCTGGGACTCGCCATATGCAGCGCAGAACTCGTAGGCCAGCGCCGACCTGATCTTCGCCTCGACCTTGAGCAGCGCATCGAGCATTATCTCCCTAAGCTCGACGTCGAAATCGTAAAGCGCTAGGATGTCTCCAAAAGTGGCACCTTCGCGGTATACCCGGGTGCTCGGGTCGCGGAAAAACGACTGGTAGCCGTTCACGACCGGGAAATAGCCGATGTCCGCAAGCACCCTTCGGCAAACCTCTTCGTCCTCGATTCTGAGGCCGGAGCTTCTGAGCTTCTCCATCTGCTGCTGGTAGGTAAGAAATTCTTTGGGCATCGTCGCTCTTCCAGAAAATAAAAGGGGAACCCGCAGGCTCCCCTCCGGTTCCAGGCATCGAAAGTTTCTGGACCCTAATCACTGACATGATGCTATCTTCAAACTTGCGCCCCGTCAAGCACATGCACTGAGTATCCACCGGCACACATTACCAGCACGTCCGGCATTGCTCGCATGAAAAAGGCAACGCTCCTTCACTGAAAGCGTTGCCTCTAAAGCGTCTGCAAAACTCCTACATTTAAGCCAGATGTTCCTCACCACATCAGCAACAATGTGAGGTGGTGAGGAACGCTGTGCCAAGCAGAAATAGCGTTAGGGACACGGCGATCCAATTTGTGTCGCTGGTCTTGGGGAGCGAGACGGTCGTCGCGGTGGCGGCCTTGGGCCTGGAGGCCTTGGCGGCCGTGGTGTTGGTCACTGTGGTCGTGGTCACCGTCTTAGTCGCGGCCGCGGGCTTTTGTGTGGGATTCGTCGACGGATCCGCAGCTGGCACGCCGGTAGCGGGGTCGGTGCCAGGGGCGGACGGGCCATCGCCCGGCACGTCGGGCCCACCGGTCTCCCCCGCGAACGCCGTGGCATCCACGGGCTCGATCGTCACACGCGCTGCCACGGACCCTTCGGCATCCACCACGCCGCCTGCGCCAAAGGCCCCGCCCGCAGGCGCCACAAAGCGCGCGGATGCAAGCGACCCGCTCAGGCAGGCGACGCCGCCGACGGCGGCGTATGCATCCAGCCAGGACGCATCGACGGTAAGCTGCCCGGCCGCGCGACCGCCGGCAGCCCCGCCAAGCAGACACACACCATAGGTGCGCACGCCCGCCCCGGAGCCCGCGCCCGCGGCGACAACGCGCCCACCGCCGCGAACGGCAAGACCGTCCGCGATCACGCCGGCCACCCACGCATCCGCGATACCGGCGCCATCGGCCCGCGTATCAACCTTGCAGCCGTCCACCGCGAGCGTCCCCGACACGTAGATTCCGCACTGCGAGCCCGTGGCCACCAGCGACCCGGTGCCGTGGAGCGTCAGATCGCCCCACACCTCCATGCCGCAACGCGAGATGTCCACGTCGGGCGCGCTCGTCTCGACAACAGAGTTCTGCCCGGTCAGTGTCACCACCAGGTCACCGCCGGCGCCGATGGCCTCGCCCGTGTAGCCGTTAAGCTCCAGATGGTCGGCATCGGTCCAAGCCCACCCGGGGCCCGACGCGCCCGGCTCGTAGTACGTGGCGCCCGCAATGAACAGGCTCTCCGCGCCCGCGGCATAAGAAGGCCCGCCCAGCAAAACGCATAGGCAGGCCATGGCAGTAAACAGGATGTAGTGACGGCTAGTGTGGAACGCGGCAGCAAACATAACCGCTCCGATCTTCGCTAGAGCCAATGGGAACTGCGCCAGAAAACTACCTGGTAGCAGCAGTAATTAGTGTAGCGAGATCGAGAAAGGAGCAAAGAAGAAAACTGTGATCGAACCCCCGAAATTAGGTGTAAATCGTTTTGCCAGTCGGTGAAAGGAAGGGGCATATTTCGTTATTCCGAAGGAGGCTCCTCGACACGCATGCATGGGTGGCCATCGCTGCTATAGAACAAAGTAGATTTAGCTTCATCAATTGAGCCGCACAACCTAAATAAGCTCGAATGCCTTATTGAAGAATAGCCATCTTTGTCAATTTCTAACATCATGAGTCTATTCATAAGAAAAAGGGCCCCAATGGCTCTAAGAAGATTTCCTTGACTTGCCTTCTCATAATTACCGACCCCTGTGTTCTCGTCAATTACTACCCTATTGTGTTTGACGCTGTTGTAGTCGGTCCACCAAGTTAAGGGTTTGGAGTTATCAGCGCGTTTGTAATATGCACTACCATTTTTATTCTCGCTTTTAACCTGCTTCCAGCCATCGAAGGGTCGAAATTTGAACTTTCGATTGAACTCAACGGTCTTAATCCCAAGATTGGGAAATGCTTCGCCTAGATAATACCCCCATTTGCTTATGGTGCATTTATTAAGGTCGACATTGGGAAATAGTTGCCGAACGATCTCTTTTCCTAAGGAATCTATCTCACCGCACGCAGCTAAATAGAGAGTCAAATATTCAATAGAAAATGCGTCACGGTTTCGCTCGGAAAAAGCACAATATCGCTCCGTATGAGAAAATCGTTCCTCAATTGCCAGATAATAATCCCAATAAGACTGACAATATAAATCGAGTGAATACTTCGAATCTATGTTCATCATTAAAATCCCTTTTTTAAATCAATTATTCTGAATCGCTGACAAGATTGTTATGGCTTTGTTTTAGGAACCCCAAAATCAGTATTTCCTGATCAGTTCTTTTCCATGTTAAGGTCGCCAGGCTTCCATATTTGCCATGCGTCAAGCGCCTGAGACTGGAAATCATCCGACACCACAATTGCTAGGCTTGACCTTGCACGTGTGATTGCAACGTAGAGCTTCGCTCTTGTGGCTTCAGATAGGCGAGCACTATGGTCAAAGAGCCAGTTCCGCATATTGGCAGTCGGAAATAGGAGAACATTGTCAAAAGATAGCCCTTTTACAGCGCCCATGTTATTTGCCTGAATCCCCGGGGGAGTTTTGGTCCTTCTGTCATAGACAAGGCTCACAGCACTGTAACGGTTGCTGTAATTGTTAGCGTCTGATTCTCTAACGAGTCTTATGGGAGATTTAATACTGTCTTCGAGCGTATCCCTTGTCGAAACAGTTGAAGGAAACTCCGGATACAGGGTATCGGCCAAATCCACAATATCCTGGGGACAACGGTGGCAGAATCGAAGTGTTTCGATATCGACGGTGCAGTTAAGGTGTTTGTCCTTAATATATTGACCAAACCCCGACTTGCGGTATGACTTGTTCTTATTAACGTTGGCCGTATGAAAAGTTGCTTGTCGCTGATCGCCCGCAAAGCGCATATCGCTAATATCGCAGAGCATGTTTGCGATAAGATCAAGATCATAACCAGACATATCTTGGATTTCGTCGATACAAATCATGGTGTATAAACGAGATAGACGATCGATAACGTCTCCGTTTGTAATCTCATTAATATAAAGTGCGAGTTCTGCAAGTTTGTCGCTAAATATTTTGATCTTGTTATCACCATTATGTCGGCAAGCATAATGGCGCAATTCAGTTTTCCTGGTCCTTAATGCGGATGCGGTGCTTACGAGGTCGATGCCGGCGATGGGTTCATTTGCAAGCGCCCCAAATGCGCCCTGAAATGGTCTTATGCACTCGTTTAGAAGGAACGTATACCAAGGCATGACGTCAATCGTATCAGGGATGCCACCAACTTCATTTAGAAGAACTCGGTTTAGTTCATCGCTATTGGCATCAGTGAATGTTGTGAGAAGCACGTGACCATTACGATGCTCGACAGCCAATCTAGCGAGATACGTTGTTTTACCAGATCCCGCCGCGGCGTCATAGAATACACCGGGCATCTAAATCACCCGACGGCCCTATCAATGAAATCAATTGCACGGGTGATATAGTCGGGCCAGGTGACTTCTGTACCTGTTTTAAAAAACTCGTACGCGCATTCAGTTTTGTGACTTTTCATATATTGGAGCAAATTATCTCGTGTGTTATAGCTTTTCCTCAATATCTGATTGACGCAGTCAACCCCGTTTGCTTCAACTAGCTCAGGCTCAAGCGTATTGTAAGAGTATCCGTCAATTGACCCTCGATTTAATAGCCTTTCTGGGAAACTGACAGCGACTCTAGCGTCCTCATCAGGTTTGCCTTTGCCGAGTAAACTATAGGCCTTATATTGATTTTCTCTGGCCTCGATGTTTCCGTCATTGTCAGTCAAAGCGACAGCGAACTGAGAAACCGCATCAGCAAGTTGTAGAAATCTGGAACCAGAATTGCCGACTGAAATAACCTCTATGCCATCTTGAATGGGAAGGCGACCGTTATGGGAATCCATATACGCTCTCTGTACTATGAGCTCATCGGAATCACCTTCTACAAGAAAACACGCTTTACATAGCAAAAAGCGAAGCGTTGAGTAGCCTGGAAGTTTTTCAAAGAAATGGTAGGTGTCATCAGTGCAACCGTTGCGGAGACTGGTAGTAGTGCCATCCGGGCCAACCATAAGAAGATTGCCGAGATATAACTTATTTGCTACAAAGCTACTGTGTGTAGTAATTACAGCTTGCTGGCTATTCAATTCATCACAAATACCATTCAGTAGCTTATTGAGACTTGCGTGCGAGAGGTGTGCTTCGGGCTCTTCGAGGAGAATTACATTAGATCCGTTTTCGCTGTTTTTTGCTAGGGCCAACTCAACTTCAACCATATTTTGAGATCCGGCACCGGCATGTGAAAACGATATTGAATCAAGGGCCGCAACTACGCCGGACTCCCATGCTCGCTTATTCCCCATATCGCTGCGGAAGCTGACTGCTTTTCCCGATAGGCTATTCACCTTGTCGGATAACACTTTATTTGCAGCGCTAACAGCATTGCATTCATTAAATTGGAGTCGAGAATGTCGATATGCCTGAAGGACTGAAATTTGACCATCATGATCTAAAACGTCTTTTGCAAGATGCGATATATAAGACTGCTGACTTCCAGTCCTTGAGAATCCAGAAGAGTCGATCAGACAAGATCGAAGCTTTAATGAGGAAGTAACTAATCCGCTGCGCGCAAATGTATACCTTTTAACGCGATAATATTCGATAGGCAGGGCATTTCCTTCAAGCCCTTTTACGTATTGATCAAATTCCGACCCAAATTCTTCGCGATTAAGCGCAATTATAATTCCAATTCCGGATTGTTTTTGTTTACCAGCATTGTAGTCACCTTCAAATTTTGCTATTTGATGGACATCTTTGCCATCGAACGTAGCTTCGATTCGAATTAACGGCGGCATCACAGCGGACCCGCATTTCAGCGTATTGAAATAGCAATTGACGTTGTCAACATTAAATAAATCTTGAGTGAGAGCTTGATTGAGCGATGCACCGCGATATGTACCAGACAGTACAAGATGAAGAGCCTCTAGAATTGTGCTTTTGCCTGAATCATTATTACCAGCGAGAACGTTAATGCCTGGAGATAGAGAAATATGAGTTGGTGATGCGAATTTTTTGAAACCCTCGATGTAGAGATCTTTTACATATAGGTTAGGTTCCATTTCCAGACTCCGTTACCGTTTATATCAAACATTTTTGAAACCACTAGGTGAATATATCTCGTATAGTCCTCATCCACCACTTTGTCTTCATACTGATTTAATTACCAAGAAATTGCTTTATAGCCACTTCAATCAGCGGAATCACAATTGACGCTAATGGGCCAACGTTCTTTGCGATAGCCGAAAGCTTTTCGACCTTTTCGAGAAAGTCCTTCTTGTCGTCTCCTTTAGATGATTTATCTAGATCAGCGATAGCGCCGAGGGCTACATTCCTGTCTTCTTCATTTAGTTCTAGTTCAAGCGATCGCGTCGGAAATGTTGGTGTAAGCGCGCCGACGGCTGACCGCCAAACGCAAGCGGCCCCTGTCCTAGAATCTGGAATTGCTACATAACACAGGTTCTGGGAAAGGACAGGGACCGCTATGGAGATATTAGCAGACGCGATGCCGGATAAGGCCGCCATCCCGAGGTCGACCGACGGGATGGTCGACATCCAGTCGCTGCTCAGGCTGCTCGCCGAGCAGGTGGTCAACGCCATCATGGACGAGGAGGCCGACCAGCTCTGCGGCGATGGGGCCAACAGCAGGAACGGCTACCGCAACCACACGCTCGAGACGTGCGTGGGCACGCTCAACCTGAGAATCCCCAAGCTCAGGACGGGTAGCTTCTTCCCCGAGGACGTCCTCGAGCGCTACCAGCGCGTCGACCGCGCGCTCGTCGCGGCGGTGGCCGAGATGTACGCCACCGGCACCAGCACCAGGAAGGTGCAGAGGATAGCCGAGAAGATGGGCATCGAGAGGCTCGGCAGGGACCGCGTGAGCGCGATCGCCGCGACCCTCGACGCCGAGATAGCCGACCTCGCGGAGGGGCCGCTCGATGCGCGCGCGATACCCTACATCTGGCTCGACGCGACCTACGTCAAGTGCCGCCGCGGGGGCCGCGTGGCTTCGACCGCGGTGGTCACGGCGATAGGCTGCGACGAGTCCGGCTGGAGGCGGGTGCTGGGGGTGTCCGTGGTGGACACGGAGTCCTACGAATCGTGGCTCGGTTTCCTGCGGAAGCTGCGCGACCGCGGCGCGACCGGCACCGAGCTCGTCGTATCCGATGCCCACGGGGGCCTGGTCAGGGCCGTAGGCGAGGTCTTCCAGGGGGCGGCCTGGCAGCGCTGCGCGGTGCACCTGATGCGCGACTGCATGCGCGAGGCCGGCTCCTGGCAGCTGAGGCGCCGCGTGGGGCGCATCGTCTCCTCGGTCTTCCGCGCCGGGGACGCCGCCACCGCCGTGGCCATGTACCACGCGGCGTGCGAGATGCTGGAGGGGTGCTGCCCGAGGGCGGCGAGGGTGCTCGAGGAGGCGGAGCCCGACGCGCTCGCGTACCTGGACTTCCCGCCGTCGCACTGGAAGCGCCTGCGCACCAACAACGTGCAGGAGCGCGCCAACAGGGAAATCAAGCGCCGCTCGCGCGTGGTGCAGGTCTTCCCGTCGGAGAGTTCGCTGCTCAGGCTCGTGGGCGCCGTCATGTGCGACCAGGCCGAGACATGGTCCGGCTCGCGCTACTTCTCGGAGAGGAAGATGGCCGAGATGCATGACGCCGCGTTCAGAATGGGTGCCGCGGGCGAGCACGACTGGGCGGAGCTGGAGAAGGCGGCCAGGAAGATGCTCGAATCCAGCCTGGAACTTGCCGACAGCGTGGAGGCGGCCTAGGATATCAACTGATTCCGGATATCGGACACAGGGGCCGCAAGGGCCCTTACACCAACTTTCTCGACACTACCGTTCAAGCACCATCTGGATGGCAAGAGTGGAATTCATAGTCGACGAGGAGGTAGATGACGAGGATGAACTCGAGGATATGTTAGGGTTGTTTGATACGTTATTATTGATTACGGGGCTTACATTAATATTCACTGGAACCTCCTGGTCCAAAAACCAGCCTTCAAAGTAATTCCACCCGTCGTCGGCTATTGCAACTCGATAAGCGATGTTATCTGCCCAATCAACCTTCAATAGACCATTTCGGGACAATTCGCGATAATCACCTTCCCTATTGCTCACATATGAAGGTCCCTGACGGGCTTTAGCGTTATCGTCACAGCACAGAATGTTGAGAAGCTCGTCGGCGCTATCGCTTATGCACTTAAATCTCCTTCTGGCTTGGCGCGTTCGACTATAGTGTTCGCGGCCAGCAGGGCATAAGGCTTCGACATATGCTGTCGAATTGGACATGTCGGTCAGCATTGATATCATTCCGCTGTCACGAAGCGCCACGAGATGCTTTGTAATTTCCAAATCTGTCAAAATCAAGCGGAAGTTGGTCCTGTCGCATCCAAACAATAGATAACGCCATCTCCTGCTTTGCGTTCAATTCAAACATACACCACTCGTTTCTCGCTATTGAATTTGCTAGTTATCAGCAGGTCTTATTTCTTTAGGATATGACCCTGCAGAGACATATTTACGAGTCGAGTAAAATCCGCTCATTAAGAATCGCGAAAGACTCAGTCCAATTTTGATGCTGATACTAATTAGTAAAAGGCCTTACGATCCCACAGACCTTCCACTCTCCATGGCGCTTTTCCAAATGGAGTTGATAAACATTCGTCAAATACTGCGGCGTGCTGGTTATCCAGGCATTTGAAACATGTGGAAGTAGTTTAACCTGTGCGTAATCTGGACCGCCCTCATGAGCCACCTTAGAGGCGGCTCCAATTTGGGGAATGGAACGAATCATCTCTGAAGCATCCTCAAAATCACCCCAGTATGCCAGGGAGTCTTGGCAAACTGCCGATGTAAGACTCCTTATATCTAGCGGCTTTTTCAACAGTAGATTTATAAAGCTGTCCGCAGCCAGAATAGCCGATGCGTCATCTACTGGCAGAGTCTTTATGATATCAACGACTTCGGGAACATCCGCATCGTGTCCAGCAACATTCGACCAGTAGGGAGATCCAGAAACCTCTTTAGCCTCGCCACGGGAGGTATCGAGGTTCAATACAGCGGCCTTGTCACCGTCAATTTTTGCAAGAGTAGGCACTTCCGCCGAAATGCATAAATCTCTGAACTTGAAAATGATTTGCTCACGTGAAATAACAAATGGCGCGAGAGCATGCAATCTTGCATGGTTGGGAATCGCCTGCAGCCGCATTGCCCTATCGTAATCTGCTTGCAGCAAGCTACCGTAAACGATATCTTCGATGTTGCTAAAATGCCCCTGTACATCGTTTCCGTCTTGAAGCAGGAGCTCTATATCTCTTCCGAGTGGCTGCTTGAGCCTTTTACGCAGATCTCCAATAGCCTTCGCACTGAAGCGCGGGTCAGTTTCGGCGATATCAAAAAGCTTCTTTAGCTGCACGCGCTCGCTATTGGAAAAGTACTTCCGCTGAAGCATCATGCGGACACAAATTGCGGTCCAGACCATCTCGATATCTTCCATCTTAGAACCGCGAAGACCAAGTGGGTCTGAAATAGAACTGCATTCAATCTTTGTAGGCAAAGGGACGCATGCAGTAATAGCATCGTATTCCTGCACCGTGAACATAAATAGAGACAATAACGATGCGTTATCTATTTTTGATGCTTTTTTCATGAGCGCCCCCTCAGGTGGTAATTGCAAGGTAGAGACCAAAAACTTACGTATATCTACCAAAACATATTACAGAGGTTGATGGGGCTTGTTTAATTAAAAGAGGGTGTATTGGCGAAAGCCGATACACCCTCTTTTCGACAAATGGATTTATACGCAAGGTTAGAGTCGCTGCCTGGAATCCTCTCCCCTAGTCCCGCTTAAACAGATCCCTCGTGTACACCTTGTCCGCCACGTCCGCGAGCTCGTCGCTCCAGCGGTTGGCGACGATCACGTCGCAGCCGGCCTTGAAGGCCTCCAGGTCGTGCGTGACCTCGGAGCCGAAGAACTCCGGCGCGTCCAACGTGGGCTCGTAGACCACCACGGGCACACCCTTGGCCTTCACGCGCTTCATGACGCCCTGGATGGAGCTCGCGCGGAAGTTGTCGGAGTTGGACTTCATCGTCAGGCGGTACACGCCCACGACCGGCTTCGGCTTGCCCTCGTACACGCGGTCCCACACCATCTGCAGCACCTCGTCGGCGATGAAGTCCTTGCGGGTGCGGTTGGCGTCCACGATGGCCTCGATCAGGTTCTGCGGCACGTCCTTGTAGTTCGCCAGCAGCTGCTTGGTGTCCTTGGGCAGGCAGTAGCCTCCGTAGCCGAAGCTGGGGTTGTTGTAGTGGCTGCCGATGCGCGGCTCCAGGCACACGCCGTCGATGACGTCGCGGGTGTTGAGGCCGCGGACCTCGCAGTAGGTGTCGAGCTCGTTGAAGTAGGCCACGCGCAGCGCCAGGTAGGTGTTGGCGAAGAGCTTGACGGCCTCGGCCTCGGTGGTGCCCAGCACGAGCTCCGGGATGCCCTTGGTGCCATCGGCGTTCACGCGATCGAACTCGGCGGGGTCGGCGCCCTGCGCGAGCAGGCCGGCGAACTTCTCGGCGGCCGCGACGGCCTCGGGGTCGTCCTTGGGCGCGCCCACCACGATGCGGCTGGGATGCAGGTTGTCGTAGAGTGCCTTGCTCTCGCGCAGGAACTCGGGGCTGAAGAAGATCCTGCTATCGCCCAGCCTCTCGCGAAGGCCCGCGGTGTAGCCGACGGGGATGGTCGACTTGATGACGATCCAGGCGTCCGGGTTCACCGAGCGCACGGCGGCGATGGCGGCCTCGACGGAGCTCGTGTCGAAGAAGTTCCTGTCGCTGTCGTAGTTGGTGGGCGTGGCGATCACGGCGTAGTCGGCGCCCGTATATGCCTCGGCCACGTCGACGGTGGCGTGCAGGTCGAGCTGACGCTCCCCCACCTCGGCCTCCGCCAGGAAGCGCTCGATCTCGTCGTCCTGGATGGGCGACACGTAGTCGTTGATCTTCTCGACCTTCTCGGGCACGATGTCCAGCGCGTGGACCTCGTTGTGCTGCGAGAGCAGGACGGCGAGGGACAGGCCGACGTAGCCGGTACCGGCGACAGCGATCTTCATGTCATTCTCCAATTGTCAAAGAACAATAATTCGCATTAAAAATGGCCCCTGTTACAGGGCCATGATTTCCTAATTGTTGTAGTAGCGCTTATACCACTTGGCGAAGGCCCTCAGGCCGTCCTCGAGCGGCGTCGCGGGCTTGTAGCCCAGGTCGCGCTGGAGAGCCGTGGTGTCGGCGTAGGTGACGGGCACGTCGCCTGGCTGCATGGGCACGAGCTGCTTGTGGGCCTCGAAGTCGTAGTCCGCAGGCAGCACGCCCTCCTCCACCAGAACGCGCTGAAGCGTGTCGACGAAGTCGAGCAGGTTCTCGGGGTGCGAGTTGCCGATGTTGTAGACGCGGTGAGCGGCGAGAGGCAAACCGTCCTCGCCCATCTTCACCTCGGGCGCGGCGTCCATTACGCGCCTCACGCCCTCGACGATGTCATCGACGTAGGTGAAGTCGCGGCGGCAGTCGCCCATGTTGAAGATCTTGATGGTCTCGCCGCGGCGCAGCTTCTCGGTGAAGCCGAAGTAGGCCATGTCGGGCCTGCCCATGGGGCCGTACACGGTGAAGAAGCGCAGGCCGGTCGCGGGGATGGAGTAGAGCTTGGAGTAGGCGGCGGCCATGAGCTCGTTTGACTTCTTGGTGGCGGCGTAGAGCGACACCGGCGAGTCCACGCGGTCCTCCTCGGAGAACGGCACCTTCTTGTTGCCGCCGTAGACCGAGCTGGAGCTGGCGTAGACGAGGTGCTTGACCGGGTGGTGACGGCAGGCCTCAAGGATGTTGAAGAAGCCGACGAGGTTGCTCTCGAGGTAGGCGCGCGGGTTCTCGATGGAGTAGCGCACGCCCGCCTGGGCAGCGAGGTTCACCACGACGTCGAAACCGTTCTCCGCGAACAGGCGCTCTATGAGGGCGGCGTCGCACAGGTCGCCGCGCACGAAGGTGAAGCGGCCGTCGGCGTCGGCCTCGGCCAGCATGCGCAGGCGGGCGTCCTTGATACCGGGGTCGTAGTAGCTGTTGAGGTTGTCGAGACCGACGATAACGTCATCGGTCTCCTCGAGCAGCTTCTTGACGAGGAACGCGCCGATAAAGCCGGCTGCTCCGGTGACGAGTACTTTATTTGTCATATTGCTCCTTTGGACGATCGAAATAACTAGTTGCGAATTGAAAGTACTGATTTGAGAAATGATGAAAATGAATCTATGTAATTGTCTGACTCAAAAAGTTCTAAAGCCTTTTCTAGTGCAGCTCGTTTCATGCTGGTCAACTCATGGTCAGTCAAATTGCATGCGCTTGTGATTCCGTCTAGAAGAGCTTGATTACTTAAATCCGGAATAACAATTCCGTCAATCATATTCTCGAGAATAAGATCGGCTCCTCCGACCGCGTTGCATAACATCGGAACACCGTTTGACATACACTCAGCGAATTTTGTTGAAAATCCGGCGCGAGAATATAAATCAGGAGTTCTAAATAGAATTCCAAAGTCAGATTCTTGCAGCATTTTGATTACGCTGTCATGGGAAACACGGCCGTGAAAATGAACCTTATTAGATCTGGCAATGTTTCCCATTAAACTGACTGCCTGGTTTAAATCAATTCCAATTACATCGAGTACTGGTTGAGTGATTGCAGGAATAGCGTCATTACTTATAAGCGAAATAAACTCTGTAAGTGAGTCTTTTCCCCCAGCGGGTGAACCTGCATAGACAAACTTGGTTATAGTTCTCCGCTTCAATCCTTCTAAAGAGCAAGGGTCACTAAGTGAGTCTCCGGCCCTATTTAAGGGTGGCAAATAAAAAACCTTTGGATATCCTTGAGAGGAGTAGAGTGAATCGAAATGTTTTTTAAAAAAGGGCGAGATTGCGATAACTCCATCTAGCAATCTATCCACTTCAGCCACCCGTTTAGAACGAGATTTCTCCACAAGCCAAGCAGCTAAATCTCCTGTAAATTTCGGAGTAAACCAATCGGTCTCATCAACGATTACGGGAACGTTAAAATCATGGCAATGATCTAAAACCCGTTTTGCAAGCTTATGTTGTATCCCGTAATAAATAACCAAGTCGGGCTGTATTTGATCGAAACATCGAGTGAAGGCTTTAAAGCTGAAGGAAGAAGAGATTCGCTCGTAATACTTTTTTGCTATTTGATGGTGCCCGAATTTCACCTCATACGGAAAATCAAAGGGATAGTCGTAATTGCTGCCTATGGCGTTGGATGACGGCTCAATTATTCCAGCAAGAACAAAATGGACGTTGAAGCCACATTTAACCAGCAAATCGGAAATTGCGAAAGCGTGTTTTGTAGGAGCATTATCCCCCGGAATTGATTGAACTAGATATAAAACCTGTTTATTCATTCTGTAGTTCATTTCTGATCGATTCATCAATGCCGTTAGAAAGTAACGGTTAATTCCGACGAAGGGACAATTTGTCCAAAAGCAAATTGAATCCTTCGATGTTCATCAGCTTAGATAGCACGATGTAACACCCTAAGGACCCGAGAGGGGCAACGATTAACGAAATAAGATTCCCGTTTGAAATGTGGATTAATAATAATGCGATCACCACGGAAAACAATGTGGCAATTGACGGCTTAAGAACGTCAATAAGCTGCTCAAATATGCCATAGCCGAGCACTTTTTTATTCGGGGTCATGTTAATTAACATTGAGACAAATCCGCAAAAGGCACTTGAAAGGGAAATCGCAAATACACCAAAAGGAATCGACATAATTAAAACGATGAACGAAATAGCCTTCTTAATGACCTCAAGCTTAAAACAAAGGGCGCCTTGACCTGCTGCTTTAAGTGCCTGCCAATTCATAGATTGAAGGGGTTGAAATAGATAGAACAAGCACGCAACTTGAAGATACGGGACGCATTCCGCCCATTTTTGACCCAAAAGAACAAGAACCAGAGGACGCGCACACGCAGCCAAAATTCCCATCATGGGGAAAACGAGATAAGCAGAAAGCTGCATCGCTTTTCTAAGAACTGATTTGAGCGCATTTTGGCTGTCTTTCTTTTCAGCCATTAGAGGTAACATAACATTGCTAATTGGAGTGTTTAAGTTGCCTACAATTAAAGCCGGGAATTGGTTGCCGCGATTAAAGAAAGCCAAGTCTGCGGAGGAATAGAATTTTCCGATGACTAAAGAACGACCTTCTGTATAAATAGAATTAATAAGGTTGGCACTTGTAAATTGTATTCCAAGGGGCAACAGCTCTCTTGCTGAACCAACCACGAATTTTAGTCTAGGCGTCCATTTTGTTAACCAAGCCATTAGTACCGTTGTCATCAGAACAGTAAGTATCTGTTGAATGATTAGCGCATAAATACCAAAACCCAACATTGCAACTACGATAGCTGCTAATCCTGAGATCAAGGAGCTGAGGAACGATGCAGAAAATTGCAATCTAAATAAAAAGTTCTTTGCAATATAGGCCTTTTGAATTGCATTCAGTGCCGAAAGAGGAAGACGTAATGCCAGAACCCTTAGGTAAAGACACATATCTGCATTTCCATAGAAGTCTGCAATGCTTGGAGCCGAAATAAATATCAATACATATAAGATGCTCGACAATGCAATTGAACATGACAACATTGTCGAGTAGTCAATTTGATTGATATCAGACTTTTGTATTAGCGCTTCGCCAAGTCCATTTGTGACAAGCACGTCTGCCAAATTTGTAAATACAAGCAGCAGCGAAAGAGTACCGTAATCACTCGGGGACAGCAAACGCGCCAGAATTAGGGAAATTACAAATAGGGCACCTTGCGTGGCAAATCTCTCACCTATTGCCCAAAACATACTGGTTGCAGCCTTGTTCGAAGCCATTATTTTTCACCATCCGCATTACACATACGCTTAGATCTTTCTGGTTCTATGTTGTTTAGGGCAAAACCAAAGGATGAAAATAGAAGAACGACCCCGACATTAATTGTGTAAGAGTAATAAGTTGATAATCCCAGAATCGCCATGAGATAAAAGAGGGCAACAAATTTGCAGTGGCTATTTTTGGAAGAACCAAATAAGCATCGCGACAGGACATACAAAAGCGGAACAACGGCTAAAACGCCAAAATGAAACATCAAATAAATTATTTGATTATCGAAAAAGAGATAATTTGAATTCGTGCCATATCTATATCCAGCGCTAATACCGTTACCGAATATAAGCGATGCCGGTTCAACCTGGCTATAGAAAATTTCATATTGGTTAGACCGTGTATCTTCTCCGATTCTGTTTAAAAACGAATCAAGAACTTCAGGATAGATAAACGACAACGCCAAAAGTGCTGTTCCAGTTGCAAAAATTACAATTACTGTTCGTTTAAAAACTTTGTCAATTCCTTTAGCCATAAAAGTTGCAACAAGCATGACTAACATTGGTTGAATTAACCAACTTCTGGTTGCCAGCATTAATGCGGCGATGCAGGCTAGAATGCCTATACCCATCGTTATGAAATACGCGTGTTCATCATTAGATTTAAGCACCACGGTTGACCAATATAAACTGATGCCAAATGCAAAATAGTCCCTCGCAGGACACCATCCAATATAAGATCCAAAGCCACAAAGAGATTTAAATTTTAGAATTGAAATAAGTGAAGCGATAAAGCAAAACAGAGAAAGAAGAGGGACCCATTTCTTTATAAGCAACTTGATGCTTGGCTCCTCCGCCAATAGGTAAAACAAGGGAATTACAAATACTGTGGTTGGGACATCTCCAAAGAGCACACTAGATAAATCGCCCTCGTTATAGGCAATGGCGAATAAGCTATAAATTATTAGTCCAAAAAATGAACAAGATATGATGAGCCAATTTGCTTTTCGGGATTTACTTATTGCGCGCAATAAAAGAATGGAAAAACAGATTTGCTGAATGAGATTAAATAAAGAAGCAAATCGCCCATTAGAGGTGCTGAATGCAAAACGGTTAATCTCCCAATCTGTTGCAAATGAGTATGAGGCGCCCAGGTCTCGAACAAAGGGGACCATTAGACCAGATATTATTGCAATTCCTAATAACAACTCAGATATACTTTTGTTTTGATTATGCAGTGTCATTTTGTTGCGCAATGTTGTTTTCCTTATTGGAGGCTCCCGGGGAAATCTAGTTAAAAATAAGATCCGCCCATTCATTGCCAATAGCTTCTAAAGAGAGAGACTGCCTTAACATCAGGGCATTATTAGACAGTCGATTCGAGTATGATTGATCTTCGACGATCCTGTTGAACGCTTCGCTCTCAGCAAGATCGTCATCAATATCGACCAAAATGCCGTTCTCGCCATTCCGAATAACTGCCTCTGCTCCACCACCGCCACATTTGGTGCAAATTGTTGGAACCCCCATACACAAGGACTCAAGCATAGAATTAGATAGGCCCTCGAACTTTGATGACATTACAAAAGCCGATGCAGTTCTAATGTGCATAAGAACGTCAGAAGAAAAGCCCATAAATTTAATTGAATCATCCATGTCAAGGCTATGAACAAGGTTTTCTAGTTCTGATTGAAGGCTTCCCTTGCCAAAGATTTCAAGAATATATTCAGGGTGTTTTTTATGAAACAGCGCAAATGACCTGATTGTCATCGAGTGATTTTTTTGATGTTCAAGTCGTCCTGCTGTGACGATTGCTTTTCTTCTAAGCCCAGAATACGGTTCAGGAAGTTCGCTAGATATTGGATTTAAGATGATTTTTGAATTCGCCTGAAGGCATCTCGGCATTAAACTTGCCTGGCTTTTTGTCTGAAACACAATTGCATCGGACCTTCGATACAACATGTTTCTAATGAATGGGAGGATCTTATTGCCAGGAAAATCATATCTCGGATCGTTTCGCACCGAAACAATAACCCTGTTTGGAAGTCCGATAGTCGCGATAAGCGTATACATGTTTTGATGAGGTAAAAAGGAAATTACCGTAGCATTGGGCCACTCGGAAATAAAACGTCGTATAAGCTTAATTTGGTCGAATGGCTTGAGCGTAGCGCTTGCAAACTCAGAACGCACCTCGACTCCTTCGGGAACATCGTATTCAACAACGTTACTTTTAGTCAGGAGATAGGTAAACCTAATACCATGAGCAACGAAGTACGACGCGAGCGCAAGCGAGACGCGCTCGGCCCCGCCACCCATCAGGGAAGGGTGAACAAAAACAATATGCCCAGCTTCATGTGTTAACTTATTTGAATTCAATTTAATCCTCTAATTACCGCTGGTAGCATTGCAGTAGATGTCGAGTATTTCGCTCAAGAGTAGATTGATATCGAATGAGCTGAGTATCTTTTTTCGGGCCAAAGATCCCATTTCTTTTCTAAGCTCGCTTGATTCGAGAAGATGACTCAATGCAACGGCCAGAGCTTGATGGTTATCAACCGGAATCAGAACCCCATCAACACCATCATTAATTACTTGAGGAATTCCGCCAACGGGAGTGGCGACAGTTGGAATTCCTCTAGCCATGGCTTCAAGAACGCTCATGGGGAGCCCCTCGTTTTTGGAGGGGAGGCAATACACCGCGGCACGCTCAAAGAGCTCTTCGCGTTCTGCGCCCGCGACCCAGCCGTGGAACTCGCAGCGGTCGGCAATACCGAGCTCTGCCGCAAGAGATTTGTTCTTTTCGACCTCTCCGTCTCCGCCGAATACGACCTTGGTGCCGGGAAAACGCGACAGGATTTCTCTTGACGCGCGCAAGAGCACGTCAGGGCTCTTGTTCGCGTCAAGACGTCCTAAAAAAAGGACGTCTTGACGCGAACAAGGTGAGCACGGCTGATCTGGGACTTTAACACCGTTATGGACAACGTTAATCTTCTCAAGGTCGCAGACGTTTTCCGCAAAGTAGTCGAGCCATTCTTCCGACAGAACCACAACTCGGTCGGCGATACTAAAGGTCTTTCTTACATCACGACGGTAGGAATCTCCACCCTCTTCGAAGGCCTTCTTAAACTCACCATCGTGGTCGTGAAGTATTACGTACTTGCCTGCTTTGTGGGCCATACGAGCCATAATTGACTTACGTTTGTATGAGCCACGGGCGCTAATGTGTAAATGAATAATGTCATAGGATGGCATGATCATCGCATAGCGAATCAACGCTCGGGAAAATGCGACGGATTTACCGAGCTTTGAGGAACCGATGCCCGTCCCCAGGTACTCAAAGGCATCGCATGCCTCAGGGAGACCTGCGTCTAGATAACCTTTCACGACTGAAACGATTCCGCCGTGAAGAGAGAGATCGGGTCCGACCATCAACACCTTTGCATGGACGTGCGGATAACCTTTAGTCATTGATTTCCTCTTACCGAAAGCTTAGACGGCGAGCTGGAAGCCCCCCCCAGATTGAAAACTCCGGGCCAACGTCTTTTGTCACTACCGTACCGGCTGCAATCACACAATGGTCGGCAATTCTAACGCCCTTAAGAATCGTTACGCCGCTGCCAATCCATACATCATTGCCGATGACGACATCCTGGTCATTCTCTGGAAGCTTGTCCGACTCATCAAGCGTCATCATGGGTCGGTCGAGAACATCTGTACGATGATCTCCAGTAATAATTGTGAGATGAGGGCCGCTCATGACGTAATTGCCGATATGAATCTTCGCACGTGTCGTCAGAAACGTTGCTCCTGGGCCAATATATACATCATGTCCCATGTAAATATTTTCAATCCCCTGAATTTCACTACGACGACCGATGGTCACGTTTTTACCGCATGATGCAAAGGAGCGACGTAGGGCAGGGAGCAAGAGCAATTTGTTATAAGCTCGCGAGAAACCATCAAGCAATCTGTACCCAGCGCCCATGGCTAAGATTTCCTCCACACCATCTTGTCCACGACCCCGGTGTAGCTCTGGATGATCTTGACCACCTTGGTGGACACGGTCTCGTCGGCGTAGTCGGGCACGGGGGCATCGGGCAGCGACCCCTCCGCATCGAGCTCGACGGCGGTGTGGACGGCCTGCAGTAGACCCTTCTCAGAGATGCCGGCCAGCGTGAAGCAGGCCTTGTCCAGGGCCTCGGGGCGCTCGGTGGAGGTGCGGATGCACACCGCCGGGAACGGGCGGCCGACGCTCGCGAAGAAGCTGGACTCCTCGGGCAGGGTGCCGGAGTCGGAGACAACCGCGAAGGCGTTCATCTGCAGGCAGTTGTAGTCGTGGAAGCCCATGGGCTCGTGCATGCGCACGCGCGGGTCCAGCTGGAAGCCCGTGGCCTCCAGGCGCTTGCGGGAGCGCGGGTGGCAGGAGTACAGGATCGGCATGTCGTACTTCTCGGCAAGGGCGTTGATCGCGGTGAACAGGCTCGTGAAGTTTGCCTCGGTGTCGATGTTCTCCTCGCGGTGGGCGGAGAGCAGCATGTAGCGCCTGGGCTCCAGGCCGAGCTCGGAGAGGATATCGGATGCCTCGATCTTGTCCAGGTTGGCGCGCAGGACCTCTGCCATGGGCGATCCGGTGACGTAGGTGCGCTCCGGGGCGCAGCCGGTGTCCTTGAGGTAGCGGCGGGCGTGCTCGGAGTAGGCCAGGTTGACGTCGGAGATGACGTCGACGATGCGGCGGTTGGTCTCCTCGGGCAGGCACTCGTCCTTGCAACGGTTGCCGGCCTCCATGTGGAAGATGGGGATGTGCAGGCGCTTGGCCGCGATTGCCGACAGGCAGCTGTTGGTGTCGCCCAGGATCAGCAGGGCGTCGGGCTGGACCTCGACCATGAGCCTGTAGCTCGCGGCGATGATGTTGCCCACGGTCTCGCCCAGGTCGGCGCCCGCGGCGTCCAGGTAGACGTCGGGGTCGGCGAGCTCCAGGTCGCGGAAGAAGATGCCGTTGAGCGTGTAGTCGTAGTTCTGCCCGGTGTGCGCCAGCAGGCAGTCGAAGTGGCGGCGGCACTTCTTGATGACCTCGGACAGGCGGATGACCTCGGGGCGGGTGCCCACGATGATAAGGAGCTTCAGGCGGCCGTCGTCCTTGAATGCGATATCGGAATAGTCCTTGCCCATGCGGCTAGACCTCCTCGTAGTAGGTGTCGGGGTTCTCGGGGTCGAAGGGCTCGTTGGCCCACATGACCGTCACGAGGTCCTCGGTGTCGGACAGGTTGGTGATGGAGTGCGTGTAGCCGGGGATCATCTCCACGGCTCGCATGTCCGAGCCGGAGACCACGTACTCGTCGACGGGGAACGGGTTCCCCTCTGAGTCCTCCCCCACCTTCCTCAGCTTGATCGACGCGGAGCCGGAGACCACCAGGAACCTCTCCCACTTGCTCATGTGCCAGTGGTTGCCCTTGGTGATGCCAGGCTTGGAAACATTGATTGAGACCTGGCCGCGCTCCGGCGTGCGCAGGAACTCCGTGAACGAGCCGCGCGCGTCCACGTTGGGCCTGAGGCCGTAGGCGAAGTTGCCCGGCTCGTAGTAGGACAGGAACGTGCTCCAGAGCTTCTTGGAGAAGGAGCCCTCGGTGAGGTCGGGGACCGACAGCGTCTCGCGGCTGTCTCGGAAGCTGTCGAGCAGGCGGACGATCTCGCCCAGGGTCTTCACGTCGGTGTCGGGGACGTAGCAGAATTCCTCGCCCTCCACGCGCTCCAGTCCGTCGTAGCCGCAGCGGTGCTCCTCGCCGAGCAGGGCGCCCAGCATCTCGTCGACCAGGTCGTCGATGTAGAGGAGCTCCAGCTCCACGGAGGGGTCGTTCACGGTGTAGGGGCGGCCGTTGGCGATGGCGTCGCAGAAGGTCGCCACGGCGGAGTTGTAGCGCGGGCGGCACCACTTGCCGTAGAGGTTGGGGAAGCGGTAGATGAGCACCGGCGCCCCGGTGCGCTCCGAGTACTTGCGGAACAGGCCCTCCCCCGCGAGCTTCGACTCGCCGTAGACCGAGCCCTCGAAGCGGCCCGACAGGCTCGCCTGCGCGGAGCTGGAGAGCATGACGGGGCACTTGTTCCCGTGGCGCTCGAGGGCGTCCAGCAGCGTGGAGGCGAACCCGAAGTTGCCCTCCATGAACTCGGACTGGTCCTTTGGGCGGTTGACGCCCGCAAGGTTGAAGACGAAGTCGGTGCGGGAGCAGTACTCTTCCAGCTCCCCGGGCGTCGAGTCGAGGTCGTACTCCATGACCTCGAGGGGCAGCAGGCCCGCGAATCTCTCGCGGCGGTCCTTACCATCCCTTATGTTCTTAAGCGCGCAGCAGAGGTTCCTCCCAACGAAGCCCCTCGCGCCGGTGACGAGGACGCGCACCCTACTGCACCGCCTCGTGCTCGCGGCCCTCGAGTGCCAGCTGCACGTACTCGGCGGTCTTGATCTTGGCGATGGTGCCCTCCACGTCGAGCCTCTCGGTGTTGTGGCTCGTGTAGGACTCGTCGGCCTGGGTCTCCACCTCGCCGTCGACGACGAACTTGTCGTAGTTCAGGTCGCGCGAGTCGCAGGCGACGCGGTAGTAGCCGCCCATGTCCTCGGCGCGCAGTCGCTCCTCGCGGGTCATGAGGGTCTCGAAGAGCTTCTCGCCGTGGCGGGTGCCGATGACCTGGGTGCCCACGCGGCCGAAGACCTCCTGCACGGCCTCAGCGAGGTCGCCGATGGTCGACGCCGGCGCCTTCTGGATGAACAGGTCGCCGGGGTTGGCGTGCTCGAAGGCGAACTGGACCAGGTCCACGGCCTCGTCCAGGTTCATGAGGAAGCGGGTCATGTTGGGGTCGGTGACCGTGAGCGGCTCGCCCTTTCGGATGCGGTCGATGAACAGCGGGATCACCGAGCCGCGCGAGCACATGACGTTGCCGTAGCGGGTGCAGCAGATGGTGGTGCGGCCGGCGCCGTTGCGGGCGTTGGCGTAGATGATGGACTCCATCATGGCCTTGGACTTGCCCATGGCGTTGATGGGGTACGCGGCCTTGTCGGTGGACAGGCACACGACGCGGTCGACGCCCTCCTCGATCGCGGCGTGGAGCACGTTGTCCGTGCCGATGACGTTGGTGCGCACGGCCTCCATGGGGAAGAACTCGCAGGAGGGAACCTGCTTCAAGGCGGCGGCGTGGAAGATGTAGTCCACGCCGTGCATGGCGTCGCGCACGCTCTGGGCGTTGCGGACGTCGCCGATGAAGAAGCGCACCTTGGAGGCGAGCTTGGGCGACCTCTCCTGCAGGCGGTGGCGCATGTCGTCCTGCTTCTTCTCGTCGCGCGAGAAGATGCGGATCTCGGCCAGGTCGGTGTTCATGAAGTGCTTGAGCACGGTGTTGCCGAACGAGCCGGTGCCGCCCGTGATCATGAGGGTCTTGTCTTTAAAGGTGGTCGAATCGTTCATCTATTTGCCTTCCTTACGTTTGGCTTTTGTAAACTGGTAAAAGAGGAATTTCGTATTGGTTACGAGGTATCGTTTGAAAAGCCGTTTTGGCTCTTGAATTAGTCTGTATAGCCACTCGAGACTCAGGTTTTGCATCCATATCGGCGCCTCTGGCACCACGCCAGCGAGGACATTGAACGCTCCGCCAACACCGATCATCAACGGCTGTGGCCCTCCCTTGAGCTCGTGCATAAGAACTTCTTGACGGGGCGCGCCAAGAGCAATCCATGCGAAGTCTGCATCCGAATCAGCGATACGTCGCGAAAGGTCTCGCTTCTCGCTGTCGGAGAGCGGTCGGAAAACCGAAGGCTCCATGCCAGCGATTTCCAGACCTGGATATTCCTCTTGAAGTGAATTTTTGAGAGCGTCGAGATTCTTCTGCTCGTTACCGTAGAAGTAATGGCTCCATCCTTGCTGCAAGGAAATATTGAATATCTCTCGCATCAGATCGGGTCCAGTTACACGCCCCATAGACTCTATTGTTTTACGTCCGACGACAGATAAAGGCTTGCCGTCGGGAACGGACATGAGGGAGTCAGCTTGGCAGGCCCAATAGGAAGGGTCGTCATGGGCCATAACCGAGGTATGAGCATTGGAAACGCAAATATATTCGCCATGTAGCTCATCTATATGGCGAGTGAGAAACTCGACACACTCAGACATATTGGTCCCCGTGATCGGAACATCGATTACGGGAACGCGCTTGAGCTCAACGAATTTAGAATAGTCCTGAAGCATTAGCACGCACCCTTACCGGTGATGACCTCGATCACCGTGAGGACAACGATCTTGAGGTCGGTAAAAATGCCCCGGTTGGCGATGTACTCCAGGTCTCGGCGGACCATGCCGTCGAACCCGGTCGAATTGCGCTCCGTCACCTGCCACAAGCCGGTGATGCCGGGCTTCACGGCCAGGCGCTGCAGGTCGTACTCCGTGTACTCTGCCACCTCGTTGGGCAGAGGCGGACGCGGGCCGACGACGGACATCTGGCCCAGGAACACGTTGAGAAACTGCGGGAACTCGTCGATGGAGTGCTTGCGGATGAATTTGCCGATCTTGGTGACGCGCGGGTCGTCCTTCATCTTGAACATGGCGCCGGCAATCTCGTTCTGCCCCTTGAGCTCGGCGAGGCGCTCATCGGCGTCCCTGTACATGGAGCGGAACTTCCACATGCGGAAGGTGGACAGGGTGCCGTCACGGTGGGTCTGGCCCACGCGGATCTGGCTGTAGAACGGGTTGCCCTCGCTCTCCAGGCGGATGGCGGCGGCGAGCACCAGGCTCGGTACGGCAATGACGGCCAGCACGCAGCCGCTGAACACGATGTCGAACGCGCGCTTTACGGCACGGTAGCCCAGGCGCGTGCGGTCCCAGTCCTTGACGGCCTGCATGGCCTTGTAGCGCATGCTTACGTCGCCGCTCTTCATGGCCTGGGCAACCAGCGCAGCCCCCACTGGCGCTCCTTCTGTATATTCAGTTTTTTCTGACAATATTTCCTTCAAACCTACGTCCCCGCCCCCCCGGGGATACTCCCTGTCCCTTTAAACAGTCGCCTACAGTTAGGCGATCGCCTTTTTAAGGTTTCGCATTGTGCGCTGCTCGGCCGAAAGCACGGCAAGGCCAACGCGCGTAGTCACGCGTCGGCCGCACAGGTCGAGCTCCAAATAAGCATTGCTCTTGCGTCTATTAATGGTTTTGATAAGGCCTTCGTGGCCCAGCAGCGGACCTGCCGTCACTACAACCTGATCACCGTCTTTTAAGGCCTCGCTCATGGGCACTACGCGGTCTCCCGCATGCGTAAAGCTGCCAATAAGCTGGACCTCTTCTTTTGCCAGCGGCACAAACTGACCGTCCTGGGAAAGCACCCGGGCAAAGTCGTCCATGCGCAGCAGATACTGTTGCACGGTGCGCGGATCTGCCGTGTCGCAGACAAGATAACCGGGAAAGAGCGGCTTGGTCGTATCGACCCATTCGCCGTGTACTTTGATCTCGGTTTGAAATTGCGGGTAAAAGAGCTCCTGCATGGCGCTAGCCGGCACCATGCGCTCGATGCGCTCGCGCATTACGTCTTCGCGACCGTTAATGACCTGGATCACATACCACACGAGCACCACCCCCTTGTTGTCTTACGTGTAGCTCACGGGGTTTGGTATGGCTTCGCCAGGGCGCTTGTGCGCGAAGGCGCTCCATATTCAAACCCTGAGCCCAGTTAGACAAGCACGTGGCTCTGCCCCACCGTGAACGGTATGTATGAGTGCAGTGGCTAGAGACGCAGTCGTGTATCGCAAATAGACCGCGTCCCCAGCTGGCTGCGTGCGGCCCAGTAAAGCGGGTACAAAACTGGACCGCACGCAAACAGCTGTAGGACTGCTGCGATTAGTCATGAAATACCTATTCCAAAGAACGGCTTGAGCATAGACAAGAACTAAGTCATTCGATGAGATACGCATGTCGACGCTATTGGAGCTCGTGGTTTTTCTGGCACCGCCGTTACGGCCGGATGCTGATCGACCCTGCGCTTTGCGACTTACTAGAGCCGTGAGCACAGTTGAACCCATGTAACGTTAGGTATCTTAGCACAGCAGGTGGCCCATACGTTTTGGGGCGTGTTGAGCAACATATTGTTTATTTGCCGTGGTTATGGGGGATATTGAGCCGTCTTGCATACATTGCCGCAGGTTTATGGGGGTGTGGGGGTTGGTAAGCACTGCCTGAGTTGTATCGCTGGCGGCGTGAATTGCTCAAACTATTATGTTTGGCTAACAAACTTTGTACAAAACCGGGAAGGTAATTGCGCAACTTTTGGGGTGCAGTTGTCGCAAAATTTGCGACAACTACTGCTGACGGCGAACTTGAACAGGAAAGCAATTTGCATATTTTGCAAAAATGCAGTTCAGCCACTTAATATCGTATGCAAATAGAAAAGGCCACTCGTCTGAGTGGCCTTGTATTCACGATGGTGGAGACGAGGGGGATCGAACCCCTGACCTCTTGACTGCCAGTCAAGCGCTCTCCCAGCTGAGCTACGCCCCCGTGACGAGGTAGTACTATAGGGGAAGACTTCCTTTGATGCAAGGACTTTTTTTGGGGTTGTTGCCCTGCCTTACGGGTTTTATCGGGACGGGGCCAAAACTTACTTCCCCACCGTCCCGATAAAACCCTGATGGAGTAAATAACCGATTGCGACGCCTTGGTGGACGGTTATCTCTGCGGTGGATCTTACTATGTTGCTGATGCCCGTGTCGGCTAACAAGCCTAGGGGGCTGTGATCTAGCTCCCACTCTAGACCGTGTTCGCTTACCTTGGTGTTGGGGGCTATGGCGATGATGGAGAAGGTTTTGCTCTCGGCGCCCTCGATGGTCCAGGTCTCGTCCTGGTGCAGGATTCTGGCCGTCACTTCGTCTTCTTCGATCCAGACGGGGGCGTCCGCATAGCCTGCCAGTAGCCCTAACACAGACAGGGCCATGTCCGGGCGGCCGCCGGTGGCACAGGTTGCTACCACTTCGGCACCCGGCCACCGACGGCGGACCGAATCGAGCGCCAGTGCCAGATCGGTATAGTCCTTGTAGGGATCGTGGCGTTCTACTTCAAAATCGGCAGCGGCATCGACCAGAACACGTCCCTCATCGCTAACGGTGTCGACGTCGCCCACGTAGACGTCGCAGCTCAGGCCAGCGCCCAACAGGGCGTCCAGGCCGCGGTCTACGGCTACGATGTGGTCGCACTCCCCCGCCAGCTGGCGAAGCAGATCCGCGCTCGTCACCACCGGCGAGCCGCAAACCACTAATACTTTGCAAGCCACGGCCCTCGCCTAACCCTCAAACTCAAGAACGTGGGCCAGGTCAAGGTCCTCATAGCTGTCGATAAAGATGTCGCAGTTGGTACGCACCTCGTCGCGCTCCATACGGCCGTGCGGGTCATAGATGCCCACACGCTTAAAGCCTACGGTACCAGAGCTCTTAAGTCCAAAGACAGCGTCCTCAAACACCCACGCACGCTCAAACTTGTGCCCGTGGCGCTCCTCCAGGCGACGCAACGCCAGCTCGTACACGTCGGGGAACTGCTTGGAGCGCCCCGCCTCGCCTGTCGTGGTAACAAACTCCATGTAAGCGTCGAGCCCGGCACTAGCGAGCGCGGACTGCACCAGTTCGGCCGGTGTAGACGTGGCAACGCACATGGCAATACCGGCCGCCTTCGCCTGCTCCAAAAATGCCAGGAGCCCCTCGCGCGGCAGCACCTTGGAGTACCCATCAATCAAAATATCGCCCAGCTCGCGATACAGCTCCTCGCCATTCTTGCCAATGCCCCACGTGTCGTGGTAGGCCTGGCACTCATCCTCCAGCGAAAGATGTTCAAACTGGGCAAAATCGTCGACCGTCACATCAATGCCATGACGGCGCAATAACTCGGTCTGTGCATGTCCCCAGACGGGGGAGCTATTAACCAGTGTTCCGTCGCAATCGAAAATAAAAGCAACACTTGGGGCAGCGATGTGGTCCATAAAAGAGCCTTTCGATGTCAAATGGTAAACAACCTGCTAAAAACGTTTTACCAAACGTAAGCCTAACAGTTTTGAAACCCTAATTGGTAAAACTGTCAAGAGTTTTACCACGGCAATTCTGCCAGTGGTATAAACATGTCGCTTACCGATTAAACGCCCCCGCAAATCCGCTTTCGTCCATAAAACTAACGCACAGGTGTTATCGTAGTTTCTGCCGAAAGTTCCACCGAGCACGCGAGGTGGAACGAATCATAGAACTATCGCCGTCCCTTCGATTCGTGCAGCCTTGGACCTTTCGCATCTAGTCACCAAGGCAACACGCTGCCGCGTCATGATGGGATCAAACGTGAGCGATACAAAGCTAAAGCCAGCAACCAAAAAGCCTGCTACCCGCAAAGCCGCCCCGCACGCACCGGAGCTCTCCAAAGACGATGTCTACCTGTTTGGCATTGGAATGTGGGAGCGCAGCTGGGAAAAGATGGGCGCTCACCCCGACACGCAGAACCGTACGCGCGGCTGGCGCTTTTGCGTTTGGGCGCCCGACGTAAAGAGCGTCCACGTCATTGGCGAATTTAACGACTGGGATGAGCAAGCCAGCCCGCTGGTGCCCATGCATACGAGCGCTATTTGGGAAGGCTTTATTCCTGGCGCCGAGCAGGGTCAGCTCTATAAGTACCTTATCGAGACCAACGAGGGCGAAAAGCTCTACAAGGCCGATCCGTATGCCTTTAAGGCCGAGTGCCCTCCGGGTACGGCGAGTGTGCTGTGGACCCTCGATGGCTACCAGTGGAACGACGCCGCGTGGCTTAAGCGACGTGCGAGCCATAACCACATGTCGCAGCCCCTTAACATCTACGAGGTACATATTGGCTCGTGGAAGCGCCACGGCGACGCGCCGCAGGGCGAGCCGGACGAGTACGGCAACTACCCCGGCCCCATGGATCCCTTCCCCGCGCAGCGCGGCGAGTTCTACACCTACGACGACCTGTCGGCGGAGCTCGTGGACTACGTACGCGACATGGGCTATACACATATCGAGGTCATGCCGCTCATGGAGCATCCCTTCGACGGCTCCTGGGGCTACCAGACGACCGGCTACTATGCCGCCACGTCGCGCTACGGCAACCCGCAGCAGCTCATGCACTTTATCGATGCGTGCCACGAGGCGGGCATAGGCGTGATCATGGACTGGGTACCCGGCGGTTTTTGCGCCGACTCCCACGGCCTTGCCACCTTTAACGGCCACATGCTGTTTGAACACGAGATTCACCCCAACTGGGGCACGCGCAAGTTCGACTTCGCCCGCGGCGAGGTCCGCTCCTTCCTGGTCTCCAACGTGCTGTACTGGCTCGAGAACTTCCACGTGGACGGCATTCGCATGGACGGCGTTTCCAGCATGCTGTACCTCAACTTTGGTATCGACGATCCTGGCCAAAAGAAGTTCAACAAGTACGGTACCGAGGAGGACCTTGACGCCAGCGCGTTTATCCGCCAGGTCAACTGCGCTGTAGAGGCGCACTACCCCGACGTGATGATGATGGCCGAGGAGTCCACCGCGTGGCCGCTCGTAACCTATCCGCCGCAGGACGGCGGCCTGGGCTTCCACTACAAGTGGGACATGGGCTGGATGAACGACACCCTGCACTACATGCAGACCGATTTTCCGTGGCGCCCCGGCAACCACGGGCTGCTCACGTTCTCCATCATGTACGCCTTTACCGAGAACTTTATCTGCCCGCTGAGCCACGACGAGGTTGTGCACGGCAAGTGCTCGCTCATCGGCCGCATGCCGGGCGACTGGTGGCGCCAGTTTGCCGGCCTGCGCACGCTGGCCTTCTACCAGATGACGCACCCCGGTGCCAAGCTCAACTTTATGGGCAACGAGATCGGCCAGTTTATTGAGTGGCGCTACTACGAGTCCATCCAGTGGTTCCTGACCGAAGAGTACGAGACCCACCGTCATCATCAGGCGTTTATTAAGGCGCTCAACCACCTGTACACCGCCGAGCCCGCCCTGTACGAGCGCGGCTACACCGACGACGGCTTTACCTGGATCGACGCGGATAACTCCAAGCAGTCCATCGTGAGCTTTGTGCGCCAGGGCGAGGACATCGACGACGACCTGGTGATCCTAATCAACTTTGACCCGGCGAGCTACGAGAGCTTCCGTGTGGGCGTGCCGCGCGAGGGCGACTGGGAGGTCATCTTTGACTCCGACCGTCCCGAGTTTGGCGGCAGCGGATATGCCGGCGAGGAGCCCTACACCTGCTCGAGCGAGCCCTATCCCTGGAACGGGCAGATGGACTCCATTGAGATCAAGGTGCCCGGCCTGGCTGGCGTGGTGCTTAAGCGCCGCGGTCCCAGCAGCTACAAGCCGCCGGTGGTCGAGGAGCCTAAAAAGGCGACGCGTAAGCGCTCGTCCTCGGTGAAGCCCAAGACCGCAGCTGCTAAGAAGGCTCCGGCCAAGGCAAAGGCCAAGACCGCCGCAAAGCCTGCTGCCAAGGCTACCGCGACCAAGAAGCCGGCAGCCAAAAAGGCCGCTACCAAGGCCAAGTCTGCTTCTGTTAAGCCGTCTGCCAAGGATGCGTAACAAAGCCGTTACAGCTGTAATTACCCGCCTCGCCGAGGCGTAGGATACAAGACATAACCGTTCCGAGAGAAACATCCCCGGGGAAAGGAACGTATGAATAAGATCTTCGACAACAAGCAGGAGTTTACCGAGCTCTATCGCGATGCCGTCATGAGCATCAGCGGCAAGAGCGTCGAGGCCGCCAGCGACCTCGACCGCTTTAACGCCCTGGCCAAGCTCGTGGCCGAGAAGGCACGCACCGTTGCCACCACCAGCGACGCCCGTGTGACCGCCGAGGGCAAGAAGCGCGTGTATTACTTCTCGATCGAGTTTTTGATCGGCCGCCTGCTCGACAACTACCTGCTCAACTTTGGCGTGCGCGACATGGTCGCCGAGGCGCTCGACGACATGGGCTTCGACCTGTCCGTCATCGAGAACCAGGAGCCCGATCCGGCTCTGGGCAACGGTGGCCTGGGCCGTCTGGCAGCGTGCTTCCTGGATTCCATGGCAGCCGAGGGCATCGCCGGCTACGGCAACGGCATGCGCTACCGCTACGGCCTGTTTAAGCAGGAGATCGTTAACGGCAGCCAGGTCGAGGCCACCGACGAGTGGCTCACCCACGGCTATCCCTGGGAGGTCCGCCGTCAGGACAAGGCCGTGACCATCAAGTTTGGCGGCCATGTCGAGGGCTTTGAGGAGAACGGCCGCACGTTCTACCGCACGGTGGACACGCAGGACATCCTGGCCGTCCCTTATGACATCCCCGTGGTGGGTTATGCCGGCGAGACCGTCAACAAGCTGCGCGCCTGGGCCGCCGAGCCGGTCGAGGAGCACTTTGACCTCGAGGCCTTCAACCGCGGCGATTATGCCCTGGCCGACGCCGAGCGCGCCGAGGCCGAGGCCATCAGCGCCATCCTCTACCCCAACGACGCCGGCGAGCACGGCCGTCTGCTGCGACTGAAGCAGGAGTACCTGTTTGTCTCGGCCGGCATCTACAGCCTGCTCGACACCTTTGAGAAGGAGCACGGCGAGAACTGGGAGCTGCTGCCGCAGTTTGTGGCCATCCACACCAACGACACGCACCCCGCCATGTGCGGCCCCGAGCTCATGCGCATCCTGATCGACGAGAAGAAGCTCGAGTGGGATGACGCCTGGAATATCGTGACGCAGGTCGTGAGCTACACCAACCACACCATCCTGCCCGAGGCTCTGGAGAAGTGGCCCATCGGCACGTTCTCCAAGCTCCTCCCCCGCGTGTACCAGATCATCGACGAGATCAGCCGTCGTTGGCACGAGTCGTTCGACACCACGCATGAGGGCTGGCAGGAGCGTCTGCGCCAGACCGCCATTCTGTGGGACGGCGAGATTCGCATGGCCAACCTGTCCGTGATCTGCAGCCACAGCGTCAACGGCGTGGCCAAGATCCACTCCGACATCATCAAGAACATCGTGCTCAAGGACTTCTATGCCCTGACGCCCGAGAAGTTCAACAACAAGACCAACGGTATCTCGCACCGTCGCTTCTTTGCCGAGGCCAACCCAACCTACGCCAAGCTCGTCACCGATGCCATTGGCGATGGCTGGCTCAAGGACGCCTTTGAGCTGGAGAAGCTTAAAGGTTTTAAGGACGACACCGAGTTCTTGAAGGCCGTGGGTGCCTCCAAGCGCGCCAACAAGGAGCGCCTGGCCGCCTACGTTAAGGCCGAGACCGGTCTGGTCATTGACCCCAACACCGTCTTCGATGTTCAGGTTAAGCGCTTCCATGCCTACAAGCGCCAGCTCATGAACATCATGAAGGTGATGGACATCTACAACCGTCGCATCGCCGATCCCAACTTCCACGTGACGCCGACGACCTTCATCTTTAGCGGCAAGGCTGCCTCGAGCTACACCTTCGCCAAGGAGACCATCCGTCTCATTAACTCCGTGGCCGACGTCATCAACAACGACGCCCGCGTCAACGAGGTCATGAAGGTCTGCTTTATCCCCAACTTCCGCGTGAGCAACGCCCAGCTCATCTACCCGGCCGTGGAGATCTCGGAGCAGATCTCCACGGCCGGTAAGGAGGCCTCGGGCACGTCCAACATGAAGCTCATGATGAACGGCGCCATTACGCTGGGTACCCTCGACGGCGCCAACATCGAGATCGCCGACCTGGCCGGCCGCGAGAACGAGGCCATCTTTGGCCTGACCGCGCCCGAGGTCGAGCAGCTCTGGGCATCGAACAGCTACTTTGCGTGGGATACCCTCAACGGCGACCGCGAGCGTCTGGGCCGCGTGATGGACGAGCTCAAGGACAACACCTTTGCGGGTCTTTCGGGCAACTTCGAGAGCATCTACAACGAGCTTATGAACAACAACGACCCCGACCTTGTCATGGCCGATTTCCGCAGCTACGTGGATGCGTGGGAGGCGCTCACGAACAGCTACGGCGACCAGGAGACCTGGAACCGCAAGGCGCTGCTCAACACCGCCTCCTCTGGCTGGTTCTCGAGCGACCGCACCATTCGCGAGTACCGCGACGAGATCTGGCACGCGTAAAGGCGCGCGAGCTCCCTTATGCCAGCACGGCATTACTCGACGGGCGCGACCGAGCGCAGCGCCCGTCGCTAATGGGTTTAAGCACATCGATGACAGAAGGAGAAATCGATGAGTAAGAAAGAATGCATCGCGATGCTCCTCGCAGGAGGACAGGGCAGCCGATTGGGGGCACTCACCCAAAAGATCGCAAAGCCGGCGGTTAGCTTTGGTGGCAAGTTCCGCATTATCGACTTTTCTCTGTCCAACTGCTCCAACTCGGGCATCGACACGGTGGGCGTTCTGACGCAGTACCGTCCCTACCTGCTGCATGCCTATGTGGGCTCCGGCGAGGCATGGGATCTGGACAGCCGCGACGGCGGCGTGTCGATCCTGCCGCCGTACGAGACGCAGACCGGCGGCGCCTGGTATGCGGGCACGGCCGACGCCATTACGCAGAACCTCGACTACATCAAGGCCAACGACCCCAAGTACGTCCTGATTCTTTCGGGCGACCATCTGTATCGCATGGACTACCGCAAGATGCTCAAGACGCACATTGAGAACAACGCCGACCTCACGGTGAGCGTTATGCCCGTGCCGTGGGAGGAGGCCAGCCGCTTTGGCATCCTGACCACCGACCCCGAGGACGGCCGCATCACCAAGTTTACCGAGAAGCCCGAGAAGCCCGATTCGAACCTCGCGTCCATGGGTATCTACATCTTCTCGGCAGACGTGCTGATCGAGGCGCTCGAGGCGGACGCCCTGGACCAGCGCTCGAGCCACGACTTTGGCAAGGACATCATCCCCAAGCTGCTCGGCGAGGGCAAGCGCCTGTACAGCTACGAGTTCCACGGCTTTTGGAAGGACGTTGGCACCATCGCCAGCTTCCACGAGACCTCGATGGACCTGCTGGGCAACAACCCCGAGTTCGATCTGTTTGACAAGAACTTCCCCATCATGTCCAACATCACCACGCGTCCGCCGCACTACATTGGCCCGGATGGCCGCCTGGACGACTGCCTGGTCTCCAACGGCTGCAAGATCTACGGCACCGCTCGCCACTCGATCCTTTCGACCGATGTCATCATCGAGGAGCGCGCCGTGGTTGAGGACTCCGTGCTGCTGCCGGGTGCGCACGTTAAGAGCGGCGCGCACATCTGCCGCGCTATTTTGGGCGAGAACTCCACGGTCGAGGAGGGCGTGAAGCTCGGCTCTGTCGATACCACCAAGGATACGGCCGTCGTTGGAAATGACGTCGTTATCGGGAAGGGGGAATGATCCGATGATCAATCGCAAGGCCATCGGTTATATCACCGCTAACTACTCTTCGACCTACGGCAGCGTGCTGCTCAAGGACCGCCCCATCGCGTCCGTTCCGTTTTTGGGCCGCTACCGCCTGATCGACTTCCCGCTGTCCAACATGATGAATGCCGGCATTAAGACCGTCGGCGTCGTCATGCCGGGCAACTACCGCTCGCTGATCGACCATGTGGGCTCGGGCAAGGACTGGGGCCTGGACCGCAAGAAGGGCGGCCTGTTCATGGTGCCCGGCAACGCGTATGGCACCACCAAGGGCGGCATGCGCTTCCTGCTGCGCGACATCATCTCCAACAAGACGCTGTTCCAGCGCTCGGACAAGCCCTATGTCGTGATGATGGGCACCAACATCATCTTTAATATGGACCTCAACACCATCATCGACGCGCACGAGAACTCCGGTGCCCAAATGACCGTGGTGTACTGCAAGGCCACGCGCAATGTTGATGACGAGACCAAGCTCGAGATTAACGAGAACGGCCGCCTGACGGGCGTGAGCGCCGGCGTCGTATACCGCGACAACGCCTCCATGGACTGCTGCATCGTCAACCGCGAGACGCTGCTCGAGATCATCGACCATTACCAGGCCGCCGACTATCTGGATCTGCTCGAGGCACTCCAGGGCGACTTTGGCAACATCGACGTGTGCAGCTACGAGTACAAGGGCGAGGTCGTGGGCGTGTTTAGCGAGAAGTCGCTGTACCGCCGCAGCATGGACCTGCTCGACCAGACCGTGGCCGATCAGCTCTTCGATCCCGAGCGCCCGATCCTGACCAAGGCTCACGACGTGCCGCCTTCGCGCTATGCGACCGGCAGCCACGCGTGCAACTCGATCATCTCGGCCGGCTGCATCATCAAGGGCACCGTGCGCAACTCGATCCTGTCGCGCGGCGTTGTGGTCGAGGAAGGCGCTTCGGTGACCAACTCGATCATCAACCAGAGCTGCATTATCAAGAGCGGCGCCCGCGTTGAGAATGCCATCCTGGACAAGAACAACGTGGTTCCCACCAACACCGAGCTCCGCGGCACGCCCGAGAACATCCTGGTGCTGGGCAAGGCTCCGTTAACTCCCGATACCACCATCGTGCATTAACGTAGGCACCGCAACATCGCTCGTAACATGCAGAATAGCCGCCCGGTTTGCGCCAGGCGGCTATTCTCGAATTGCAACAGGGAGACAATATGACAGATTCCAGCAAAAAGATGCAGATCGTGTTTGCCTCGGCCGAGTGCGCACCGTTTGTAAAGACCGGTGGCCTGGGCGACGTGGCGGGCTCGCTGCCTGCGGCGCTTGTGCGCGCCGGCGCCGAGGTCATCGTGATGGTGCCCAAGTACGCCACCATCAAGGACGAGTACAAGGCGCAGATGGAGCACTTCTCCGACTTTTACGTGAGCCTGGGCTGGCGCAACGAGTACTGCGGGCTCGAGAAGCTCGAGCACGACGGCGTCACCTATATGTTCATCGACAACGAGCGCTACTTTGCGCGCGACTATCCGTACGGCTTCTTTGACGACGGCGAGCGTTTTGCGTTCTTCTCCAAGGCCATCACCGAGTGCCTGCAGCACCTGCCGGCCGGCTTTGAGTGCGACATCCTACACTGCAACGACTGGCAGACGGCACTGGCGCCCGTGTTCCTGCGCGAGTTCTACCAGGGCCTGCCGTTGTATGACCGAGTCAAGACCGTGTTCTCGATCCACAACGTGGCGTTCCAGGGCCAGTTTAGCGACACCGTGATGGAGGACATCCTGGGTGTGGCGCATATACCGGCGGCCGCCTCGCAGCTGCGCTGCGACGCCTGCAGCATCAACTACATGCTGGGCGCGCTGCGCTATGCCGATGCCATCACTACGGTAAGCCCCACCTATGCGGGCGAGATCCAGACACCCGAGTTTGGCGAGGGCCTGGACGGCGTGCTGCGCGAGCGCTCCTATGCGCTGCAGGGCATTTTGAACGGCATTGACGTGGCGGGCTTTGACCCGGCGACCGACAAGCGCATTGCTGCAAACTACACGGTTGATGACCGTTCCGGCAAGGCTGTGTGCAAGGCCAAGCTGCAGGAGGAGCTGGGGCTCGAGGTTCGTGACGACCGTCCGCTTATGGTGATGATCACGCGCCTGACGCGCCAGAAGGGCATGGACCTTGTCATGTACGCGCTCGACCGCATCCTGTCCGGCGGCGTGCAGGTGGCGGTGCTGGGCACCGGCGACCGCGACTACGAGGACGGCTTGCGCTACTTCCAGGACAAGTACCCCGGCACCATGGCCGCGCGCATCGAGTTCGATCCGGCGCTGTCGCAGCGAATGTATGCCGCCGCCGATATGTTCCTGATGCCGTCGAAGTTTGAGCCCTGCGGCCTGTCGCAGATCATCGCCATGCGCTACGGCACCCTGCCCATCGTGCGCGAGACCGGTGGCCTGAAGGACACGGTGATCCCGTATAACGAGTTTACCGGCGAGGGCACGGGCTTCTCGTTTAGCAACTTTAACGGCGACGAGATGGGCGACGCCGTGTTCCGCGCGGCTCGCCTGTTCTGGGACAACCGCGATGCCTGGAACCAGCTGGTCACGCAGGCCATGAGCCAGGACTTTAGCTGGACACGCTCGGCCGACAAGTATCTGGACCTGTACTTCTTTATGCACCCGGAGATTGAGAGGCCGGCGGCGGTTGTCGACGAGCCTGTGGTTGTGGCTGAGCCCGAGCCCAAGGCCGAGCCGGTTGTTGAGGCGCCCGCTGCTGCTGAGGAGCCCAAGGCTGAGGAGAAGCCCGCTGCGAAGCCTGCGGCAAAGAAGGCCACGACTCGCAAGACGACGGCCAAGAAGGCCACGACGACCAAGGCCGCTGCCACCAAGACAGCCGCAGCAAAGACGACTGCTGCCAAGGCAACGACGACGCGCAAGCGCACCACCGCAGCTGCCAAGAAGGCCGCCGAAGCCGAGACCCCCGAGGTAAAGGCCGAGACCGCCGAGGCCAAGCCGGCCGCTAAGGCTCCGGCCAAGACAGCAGCCAAGAAGACGACCGCGACCAAGAGCGCGACCAAGGCCACTGCCGCCAAAAAGGCTACTGCAACCAAGTCGACGACCGCCAAGGCCACTGCAACGAAGCCGGCCGCCAAGGTCGAGGAGACGCCTGCCGAGTCCAAGGTAGAGGCGACCGTCGAGGCCAAGCCCGCCGCCAAGACCACCACGCGCAAGCGCACGACGTCAGCCAATAAGACCACGGCAAAGGCCGCAACTCCCAAGGCAGAGACTAAGACCGCCGCTGCCAAAGAGGAGCCCAAGGCCGAGGTAAAGGCCCAGCCGGTGCCGAAGGCCGCCGAGGTCAAGGCCGCCCCGAAGGCAGAGGCTAAGCCCGAGCCCGCCAAGGAGACCCCGGTCTCCCCCGCCGCTCCGGCAGCGGAAAAGGCCCCATCCAAGAAGACGTCCGTCCGCAAGGCAACGGCCACCCGCAAGCGCCGCTAGCCCACAGACGATCTAAAACCTAATCAAAACCCTAAACAAGGGGCGCTCCAACCGGGCGCCCCTTCTCTGTAGATAGTTGGTAAAACGATTTTCTAGGACAACCGTTCGCCGATGGTAAACGGATGTTGTTTATACACCCTGTGTACAACAGATATACTTATATTTTGTGCGTAAAGCCCATGGCCCGCAGGCCGTGATTCTATTGAACTGGACCGTACTATGAGATTGATACACAACAGTCGCCTACCGCAGTTTCGCACTCCGTTTGGCGCTGTGACCACAGGAACTACCGTTGCACTCTCGGTTATTTTGGAGGATGCCGATCCCAACCAGGCAACACTCACCCTACGTACCTGGGTCGATGAAGTCGGCGAGACCCTGATTCCGATGGAGCACGAAGGCGATGGCATTTTTACCGGCGAGCTCAAATGCACTGAACCGTGTCTTGTGTGGTACAGCTTTATATGCAATATCGAGGGCCAGCCCGAGGTTCGGCTGGGCGCGCCGCAAGGCCGCACCGGCGGCGAGGGCGTGACCTACGACTACGCCGAGGTGCCGTCCTTCCAGATTACTGTCTACAAGCACCGCGAGAACCGCCCCACCTGGTACGAGCGCGGCATGGTGTACCAGATCTTCCCCGACCGCTACGCCCGTGACGAGCATTGGCGCGAGCGCACAATGGCCCAACTCGAAAAACCGCGCAAGGGCATTCAGCGCCGGATGGTCGAGGACTGGAACGAGCCGCCCGTGTACGAGCGCGCCGAGGACGGCTCCATCAAGACATGGGACTTTTACGGCGGCTCGCTCAAGGGCATCCAGGAAGACCTGCCCCGCATCGCCGAGCTGGGCTTTACGGCCATCTACCTCAACCCCATCTTTGAAGCCGCGAGCAACCACCGCTACGACACCGCCGATTACACCAAGATTGATCCAATTCTGGGCACCGAGCAAGACTTTACGGAGTTGTGCCAGGCAGCCGAGAAGCTGGGCATCTCCATCATCCTGGACGGCGTCTTCAACCACACGGGTGACGACTCGATCTATTTCAACCGCTACGGCAACTACCCGGGCGTGGGTGCCTGGCAGAGCGAGGATTCACCGTGGCGTGACGCGTTTACCTTCCACGAGGACGGCTCGTACGACTGCTGGTGGGGCGTGGGCAATATGCCGGCCATCAACGAGAAGTCCGAGCTGGTGCGCGAGAGGCTCCTGGGCAAGGACGGCGTGATCCGCAAATGGCTGCGCGCCGGTGCCCATGGTTGGCGCCTGGACGTCGCTGACGAGCTTTCCGACGACTTCCTGGCCGAGATCAAGAAGGCTGTGCTCGCCGAAAAGCCCGACGCACTGTTGCTCGGCGAAGTCTGGGAAGACGCCTCCAACAAGATTAGCTATGGCCATCTGCGCCGCTACCTGCAGGGCTCCGAGCTGGACTCTGCTATGGATTACCCCTTCCGCGACATGGTCATCGGCTTTTTGATGGGCTACAAGAACGCCTACGAGGCCGCCGAGGATATCGAGACCCTGCGAGAGAACTACCCGAGCGAGGCATTGTCCTGCGCGCTCAATCTGCTTTCGAGCCATGACCGTCCGCGCATCATCTCGGTGCTCGGCGGCGGCCCCGACGAGTCGCAACTGCCCGAGTGCGAACGCAGCAAATGGCGCTTGGACGAGAACGCGATGGGACTGGCCAAGAGCCGCTTTTGGCTCGCCACGCTCATGCAGATGACCTTCCCCGGCGTGCCTTCGATCTACTACGGCGACGAGTACGGCCTGGAGGGCCTTACCGACCCGGGCAACCGCCGCACGCTGCCGACCAAGGACCAACTGCACGACTTCGACACGCTGGCTATTGTCAAGAACGCCTCCGCCGTACGCCGCGCATTGCCATTTATGATTGACGGCGAGATCAAGGCCTTCGCGCTCAACGACGAGGTACTGGCATACAACCGCACGGGCAAGGATGGCGAGTCCGCGACGGTTATCATCAACCGCAGCCTGCGCAATTCGCATCGCGTGACGATTCCGGCGCTCGACGAATGCGCAAGTGACGTGATCAGCGGTCACGAGTGCGAGATCCACAACGGTACGGTCACGCTCGACCTGTATCCGCTGGGCTCGTCGATCATCTATCACCATGCCGAGCAGCGCCTGCAGGAGCCGCTCGATCATGGCGCGGGCGTCGTGTGCCATATCACCTCGGTACCCACCGACGACGGCAAGCCCGGCACGATTGGCGCGCCCACGCGTCGCTTTATCGACCACCTGGCCGCCATGGGTATGCGCTACTGGCAGGTTCTGCCTGTCAACCCGACGGACTTCTTCCGCTCCCCTTACGCTGGGCCTTCGGCCTTTGCGGGCAATATCGACCTGCTGCCCGAAAGCCAAGAGGAGCTGGCGGCCGACTTTGAGACCTGGAAGGCCCGAGGCGGCGAGGATGCCGACCCGCTGTACACGGCATTTAAGCATCGCAACGCCGATTGGCTCGAGAAGTACTGCGTCTACATGGCCGTCAAGAAGTACTTTGAAGGCGAATCGCGTCACGATTGGCCGGCCGATGTCGCGCGCTACAACGAGCACCTGATCGACGACAAGCGTTTCCACGACGAGGCAGAGCTGCAGGCGTACATGCAGTACCGCTTTGACCTGGCCTGGTGCGAGCTCATGAACTACGCGCACAAGAAAGGCATCGAGGTCATCGGCGATATTCCCATGTACGTTTCGGACGATTCGGCCGATGCGTGGAGCGAGCCCGAGAACTTCTGGCTGTCCGATACCGGCAAAGCGATTGAGATCTCTGGCGCGCCGCCCGACAGTTTTGCGCCCGAGGGCCAGGTGTGGGGCAACCCCACCTTCCGTTGGGATCACATGAAGGAGAACGGCTACCGCTGGTGGATGGACCGTCTGCGTCGCGCGTTCTCGCTCTACGACCGCGTGCGCCTGGACCACTTCTTGGGATTCCACAGCTACTTTAGCATTCCCGCAGGTAAGGCCTGCGCTGACGGCCGCTGGCTGGCGGGTCCGGGCAAGGATCTGTTCCAGACCGCCTATGACGAGCTGGGTCCGCTCAACTTTATCGCCGAGGACCTGGGCTACCTGACGCCCGGCGTTCGCGCTATGGCTTCGACCTGCGGCTTCCCCGGTATGGACGTGCTGGAGTTTAGCGATTACGACGTCCGCTGCGGCGTGCATCCCACGCCGGGCAAGATTCTGTACACCTCGACGCACGACACGTCGACGCTCGCCGGTTGGTGCACGCGCTCCTTCGCGGTCGGCGACGAGCCGAGCGGTGTTGAGGTGGCGGCCAGGCTGATGGGCGACGCGCTGGCAAGCGACGCTCCCCTGGTGATGATGCCGCTGCAGGATGTACTGGGGCTAGGCGACGACGCGCGTATGAACGTGCCGGGTGTCGCCACGGGCAACTGGACCTGGCAGGCCGATGAGGCCGACGTTTCGGCCGCCGAAGGCAAAACTGCACAGCTCCTGCGCAACACCCATAGATTCTGGGGCGAAGCGTGATAAAACCCCCGATATAGGGTACAGTTACAGCTGTTTGAATTTATGCGGGCAGAGCGATCTGCCCGCTTTGTGCTGAAAAGGAAGTATTATGGCGCGCTACGATTACAAGTGCTCGAGCTGCGGCAACGTGTTTGAGGTTGAGCATCCCATGTCCGAAACCCCCGAGGTCGTGTGCCCGAACTGCGGTGCCCCGGCGGCCAAGACGTTCTCGGCCAGCGGCATCAAGTTTGAGGGCAGCGGATTCTACAACACCGACCAGCGCAGCGGTGGTTCCAGCACCAACGCCACCAGCGGCTGCTGCGCCAACTGCCCACATAACCACTAAAGACAAGCGGTCCCGCCACCCAGGTTTCGTTATGAGTTGCGGTGAAATAGTTCCTGAATCAGCCCATCCGACGGCCAAACAGGAACTATTTCACCGCAACTTTTCTTTAGATCGGATTTCGGGCTGATGCTAAGTTTGTAACAATTCAAAACTCTGCCGGATTACGGGGCTGAATTGACAACCTCTATCCATTCCGGTAATTTGCAAATTTCAACAAGCCATCTACCTGCGGTTTAATTTAGGCCATTTTTGCTGTGATCGGGTATCACCGATCTAGCCCCGTAATCCGCCCTACTTTTGATAGAAGCAAGCATGAAACGGGGCTATTTTTCCCACTCTTTACCGCTATTGAGACCTACGCTCGCAGGACAACCTGAGTTGCGGTGAAATAAGGACTGTTTGGCGGGTGGAAGCCGCTATTCAATCCCTATTTCACCGCAACTTAGTAGTTACTTGTGGATCAGGCGGGCGCAGAAGTGGCCGTCGTAGGAGTCGGAGTTTATGGGGACGCTCTGGAAGAAGCCTCGATCGTTCTGGCGCACGGCGACAAGCTTCTTGGCCTGCGCGAAATCGGGAAGCTGCAGAATCTGGGCTTCGGAGAGCGGCGCCACGGTAAAGCCGGCGCCCTCGGGAGAGGCCAGGAAGGCATCCACGACCCGCGTGTTCTCTTCATCAAAAACCGAGCAGGTGGCATAGATAAGCTCACCGCCGGCAGCAACGCGCGCGGCTGCTTCCTTGAGCATCGTCAGCTGTAGCTTGGGCAGCTCAGTCGTAACGTCGTTCTCGGTCAGACGCCACGGTATCTCGGGATGACGGCGCATGGTGCCGGTGCCAGAGCACGGCGCATCGATAAACACCGTGTCGAACAGGGCGGGCTCGCCAAGCATCGCGTCAAAGGACGTGAGCACCTCATTGAGCTCGCAGGCATCGCCCGACACCGTACGAACACCCGTTATACCCGCCTTATGCAGGCGCGCGAGATTCTGGTCACATTTACGATCGTGCAGATCGAGCGCGGTATGCTGACGCTCGTACCCGGCACGCTTGGCCTGGCACATCATCACGTAGGTCTTGGTGCCGCGACCGGCACCGATCTCCAGGCAACGACCGGGACGTGTCGCGGCAGTAGCGATAAGCTGGGCGTTGAGGTCCGAGGCAACCGCGGCAGCACGCTCAAACACGCCCGATGCAACCGTGACCTGCGCATCGACCGGAGCATGGCAGCCCGGGAAGACAGGCGCAACGAGCTGCGAGATATACGGATCAGGCTTGGTTGCAAAGGCGTTCTCATGCAGGGCCAGCGGCGCAGGCGCCAGATTGCCGGCAAAGTTGAGCGAACCCTCGGGCGTATCGAACGAGGCCATAATACGAGCGCACAGCCAGCGAGGAAGGCCCATCAAACGAGACAGGCGAACAAGGCGGCGCTCGGACTCATCCACATCGGATGCCGTGGCAAAGTCCTCAACGTTGTCCGCAACCTTGTGCAGCACCGCGTTAGCCAGGCCCGCGGCAGACTTAGCACCACTGCGCACCAGCTCAACACCCTGACTCACGGCAACGCGGCCCGGCGTATGCAGATAGAGCATCTCGAAGGCCGAAATGCGAAGCGCCATGCGAACGCGCGGCGCGACCTTTTTAGGTTTATCGAGAAACTGATCGAGCAACTCGTCCAAAATGCCCTGCGTGGCGGCAGCACCGAGCGCCAAACGAGCGGCAAAAGCGGAATCGCGCTGGTCAATGGCCTTGGCAGAAGCACGGGAGGATAACACGTCTCGTGCGTACATACCGCGACGATCGGCCTCCATCAACACATCGAGCGCAAGCTTGCGCGCGGGAGACAACTTGCTCATGACAGTACACCCCACGTAAGGTCGGCACCCTGCAAGCCGGCAGCCCAGGCAGAAGCAGCCATGGCACGCTTGCCATCGGGCTTAACCTCGAGCAGTTCAACCGCGCCATCGGAAAGGCCCAGGTAAACACGCTTGCTCTTGACGGCAACAGCGCCCTCGCCAAGCGACACATCAGCCGGCGCAGCATCGAGCACGCGAACCGACTTACCGGCAATCACGCAACGGGCAGGCGCGGTATCGGACGAAGCAAGCACATGACGCACGCAATCGAGCGCCGCCATCTTCGGATCCAGACGCATTTCCTGCTTGGAAATCTTGGCAGCATGCGTGACGAGGGACTCATCCTGCTCAGTCCAAACAGCCGAGCCATCGGCAAGCGAGGGAAGCGTATCGGCAAGCAGTTTGCCGCCAAGCTCACCAAGCTCCATCGTGAGCGCTTCGGCATGCTTACCGGCAACCGAGGTCGAGGCCTGCGCACAATAAGCGCCCGTATCCACGCCATGCCCAATGCGCATAATGGAAACGCCGGCAACCTCATCACCAGCAAGAATGGCACGCTGAATGGGAGCAGCGCCACGCCAACGAGGCAGCAGCGAAGCATGAACATTCACAATACCAAGCGGCGCCATATGCAGCACCTCATCGGGCAAAATGCAGCCATAGGCAGCCACACAGAAAATATCAGCCTGGGCAGCCTGAAGCGCCTCAACAACCTCAGGCGTCATACGATTAGCCTCAACAACCGGCAACCCCAGCTCAAGCGCCTTGGCCTTAACAGGAGAAGGCTCCAGTTTTTTACCACGCCCGCGAACAGCATCGGGACGAGTAATAACAAGTGCAATCTCGTTCCCAGCCTCAACAAGCGAAGTCAGCGAAGGCACTGCGAAATCGGGCGTGCCCATAAACACAATACGCATAAAGAACGTCTCCCCTCAACCAAAGCCGAGACGGCTACAAACAACAGCGGAAAGCCAAGTACCCAGCCCATCCGCAATAACAATTCAACAAGAACAAATATACCCAAAAACAAAGAAAGAGCCGCAATAAAAGCAGCTCTTTCAGTAAAGCACCTATCAGCGAAGACGCCCCTCCCTGGCCCGACGGCACCCGGGCGAAAAGGAGCACGAAAACGCAGTCCCCTTCCGCCGCAGGGCTTAGGTTATTGCTCCACGCGCAGTTCCGCACGAGCCGAAGAGCACTTAATGTGCTCTTCGTGCGAGCAGGACTGTTTGAGCATGGAGCAAAACCTAAGCCCTGCGGCGGAAGGGGACGGTGGGACCTACTCCGTCTCGCCCGGTCGAGCGCCGCGGGCCAGGGCGTCCTGGTACTCCTTGACGGCCTTGAGCCTCTGCATCGGCTTGAGTCGCTCGAACATGGTATTGCCGTGCAGGTGATCGATCTCGTGCTGCAGGCACACACAGAACAGGTCGCCTGTGGCCTCATAGCGAATCAGGTTGGCATCCAGGTCATACGCCTCGACGACAACGTGATCGGGACGCTCGATCTCGCAGCTAATGCCGGGGATGGAAAGGCAGCCCTCGCTAAACGGCACCAGATGGTCGCTCTGCTCGACAATGACAGGGTTGATGAGCACGTACGGGTCATAGTCATTCTTGTCGCTGTAATCGCAGTCGATGGTGACGAGCTGAATGAGCTCACCGATCTGCGGGGCAGCCAGGCCGCAACCGCCGTTCTCGAACATCATCTTCTTCATCTTCTCGGCAAGCGCCTCGATCGCCGGGGTGATCTCCTCGATGACGGCGCACTCCTGGCGCAGACGAGGGTCGGGCGACAGTACGATTCCGTTGGCTTCCATGGCCATCCTTTCGGGTTGTTACATCAAATCATAGGCGTCGACGTCAACGCTCACGCTCACGCCGCGCACGGAGCCCACCTCTTTGAGGCAGGCGTCGATATCATCAGAGACATGGTACCCTACCGGCGACTTTACAAGCAGATGGAAGCGGTAACGGTCCTTGGCTCTCTCGATTACACACGAAGCCGGACCAAGCACCTGGGGCACGGCGCTGCCCGCCCGCAAAAAGTCGGGCGCGGCGGCATGCCAGCGACGCTTGAGGAGCTTCGCGATGCGACCGATGTAGTCCCGCACGTCATCCGCATTCGCCGACCATACCAAAATGTTGGCCAGGCGCACGAACGGCGGATACAGGGCGTCGCGACGCTGTTCCAGGTCGTAGTCGGTAAAGATTGAACGGTCGTGCTCGGCGACGGCGCGAATGACCGGGTCCTCGGGCAGATAGGTCTGGATGATGACCTCGCCAGGGCGATCGCCGCGACCGGCGCGACCCGCAACCTGCTCCAGCAGATCGTAGGCGCGCTCCCCTGCTCTAAAATCGGGGAGCTTCAGCGCAAAGTCGGCATTGACCACGCCCACAAGCGTGACCTCGGGAAAGTCGAGGCCCTTGGCAATCATCTGGGTGCCCAGCAACACGGCGCAATCGGCCGCATCGAACTGCTCGAGCAGCTTTTTGTGCGCGTCCTTGCCGCGCGTGGAATCGGCGTCCATGCGAATGATGGCGACGTCGTCGGGCAGCATCTGGTGCAGTGCGTCCTCGATCTGCTGCGTGCCCAGCCCCATTTTTGCCAGGTAGCGGCTGCCGCACTTGGGACAGCGGCTCGTGGGCGCGGGATACGGCTGAACGCGCCAGGACGATCCGCAGGTGTGGCACTGCAGCGTGTGCGTGCGCTCGTGGTACGTGAGCGCGGTGGAGCAGTGGTTGCAGGTGGGCACGCAGCCGCATTCACGACACATAAGAAACGGCGCAAAGCCGCGACGGTTATGCAGCAGCACGGCCTTCTCACGGCGCTCGACTACGCGCTCCAGACCTTCCATCAGCGGTTTAGAGAACATGGAGCGACTGCCGTGTGCGAACTCGCGGCGCAGGTCGGCAATGCGGACCGTTGGCAGCACGGCATGCCCCGGGCGCTCGGGCATCTCGACGCGCTTCCAGGTGGCGCCGCCGTACGTGCCGCGGCGGCAGCGGTCGAGGGCCTCGGCCGAGGGCGTGGCGGAGCCCAGTACGAGTGGGCAGCGATAGCGACGCGCCATCTCGGCCGCCACCTCGCGCGCATGGTAACGCGGGCTGGAACCCTGTTTGTAGCTAGTCTCGTGCTCCTCGTCGATGATGATGAGGCCCAAGTCGCTGAGCGGGCAAAACAGCGCCGAGCGGGCGCCCACAACCACGCGCGCGGCACCGCTGGCGACCATATCCCACTGGTCCAGACGCTCACCAGCAGAAAGACGCGAATGGAACACAGCGACCGTCTCGCCAAAGCGCGAGCGGAAGCGGCCGACGGTCTGGGCCGTCAGCGAGATCTCGGGCACGAGCACGCAGGCCGAACGGCCGGCCGCCAGCACGCGCTCAATTGCCGAAAGGTAGACCTCAGTTTTGCCGGAACCGGTAACGCCATCGACCAGCACCACGTCGCCGTGAGCGTCCAGGCGTGCGCGCTCAATCTGCGCGAGGGCCTGCTGCTGGCCGTTCGTGAGCGCGACCGGGGCCTTGCCGCTCGCCGAGGACAGCGTGGTCTGCTCGCTGCAGCCACGCCAGGCGCGGCGCTCCTCCACCACCACGACGCCGCGTTTTTCGAGCGCCTTAATGGTCGCCGACATACTGTTGAAGAGCAGGTTGAGGTCGCGCGTCGTGACCGGGCCGCATTGGAGCGCCTCGATGAGCTGACGTTGGCGAACCGCTGTCTTGGGCGGCGTGTAGTCGAAACCCTCGGGCGTGAGCATGACCCAGCGGATTTGGATGGGTTTGACGGCGGGACGCTCAACGGTCAACACACCGTCATCGCCCTTGACCACGCGCGGACTTCCGCCCGGGGGCAAGAACAGGCGCAGGCATTCGGAAAGCGTCGCGACATATTCGCGGCTCATCCAGCGCGCAATACGGGCAGCCTCGGCAGTAAAGAGCGGCTTGCTGAGGATAGCCTCGATAGGCTTGATGCGCACGGAATCGAGGGCGTCGTTACCTTGCAGGTTGGCCAGCTCGGGCGCGATGTCGACGATGTAGCCCGCGGCCGCACGGTTGCCAAAATGGACTAGAACGGTGGATCCGATCTGGACATCGTTGGCGAGCGACTGCGGAATGCCGTAGGCAAACGGCTCGGACAGCGCACGGGTCGGGATGTCGAGGGCTACGCTCGCATAGGCGGCGACGGGTTCGGGTGCGGGCTCGGGCTGCGCCGGGGCGGCGGAAGGGGCTGCGGACTTCGGAGCTTCCTTAGGTTCCGGCGAACCAAACAGTGACAGTTGCTCGGCCAAGGCCCCAGCACCTCCTATCCCATACGTCTACAGAAACAAGAGCCCCACTCGTGGTGAGCGGGGCTCAGATACATGCGTTTACGCGACTGTTACAGCGCCATCGTGCGGGCGCGGTCGATGCGCGCCAGGCAGTCGTCGCGGCCGATGAGCGCCATGGTCTCGCCCAGCGGGGGGCTCACCATGTTGCCGCAGACGGCGACGCGCACAGCTTGGAACACCACGCGCTTCTTGAGGTCCATCTGCTCGGGCAGCGGCTCAAGTGCTGCGTCGATGTTGGCAGCCGTCCACTCGTCCACGCCCTCGAGCGCGGCCTTAGCGGCATCCAGGATGGCGCCCATGCCTTCCTTGGCCAGGCCCTTGTTGACAGACTTCTCGTCATACTCGAGCGTCTCGGCCGTAGCAAAGATGGGAGCGGCGACGGTCACGGCGTCGGCCGGCATCTTGGTGCGCGGCTTGACGATGGCGGCAAGCGCGTCGATCCAATCCTCGCCGTACTCGACATTACCCTCGATGAGACCCGCCTCGTGCAGCTCGGGGACCATGATCTCGTCGGCAAACTGAGCATCGGACATGCCGTTGATGTACTCGGCATTGACCCAGTCGAGCTTCTTGGGGTCGAAGGTCGCCGGGTTCTTGGAGATGCGGTCGAGCGAGAACATGCTGGCCAGGACATCGCGCGGGATGATCGTGGTCTCGCCGTCGAGCGACCAGCCGAGCAGCGCCAGATAGTTGACGAAGGCGTCGGACAGGTAGCCGGCATCGCGGTACTCCTCCACCGAGGTAGCGCCGTGGCGCTTGGAGAGCTTTTTGCCGTCGGCACCCAAGATCATGGAGATGTGCGCGAACGTAGGCACGGGCGCGCCGAGGGCCTCGTAGACCATGACCTGGCGCGGGGTGTTGGACAGATGGTCGTCGCCGCGGATGACGTGGGTGATCTTCATCATGGCGTCGTCGACGACGGTCGCGAAGTTATACGTGGGCGTGCCGTCGGAGCGGAAGATGACGAAGTCGTCGAGCTCCTTGGCATCGAAGGTCACCTCGCCGTGGACGGCGTCGTGGATGACGACGTCGCCGCGGTCCTCGGGCACCTTGATGCGCAGGACGTAGGACTCGCCGGCCTCGATGCGGCGACGGGCCTCCTCGGGATCAAGATCGCGGCAACGACGCTGATAGCCCTGGAAGGGGTCCTTACGCTCCTGCGCGGCCTTGCGGTCGGCATCGAGCTGCTCCTTAGTGCAGAAACAGGGATAGGCCTTGCCCTCGTCCCAGAGCTTCTGGGCGGCCTGCTTGTACAGGTCCAGGCGCTCGGTCTGGGCATAGGGGCCAAAGTCGCCGCCCACCTCGGGGCCCTCGTCCCAGTCAAGGCCCAGCCAACGCATGGCGCGCAGGATGATCTGCGTGTTCTCGTCGGTGGAACGGGTGGGGTCGGTGTCGTCGATGCGCAGGATGAACGTGCCGCCGTTTGCACGGGCGAAAGCCCAGTTATAGATAGCGGTGCGGGCGCCGCCGATGTGCAGCTTGCCCGTAGGTGAGGGTGCAAAGCGGACGCGAACGTCTGATGCCATGGAAATCTCCTCGATTGCAGGATGGATGTCTAACCGCATCAGTATAAAGCATCAAAGCAACCTCCGCACAAAGGGCACCGACCCACTCATTGGGGACAGACTTAAATGACTACCCAATGAGCACCTGGCTGGTCATTTAAGCCTGTCCCCAATGAGTAGGTGCGGAAAGGGTGTGAATGTTGGATTTACGCGCTATGATGTGCCCTTGCATATAGAGCTCGGCGGAATGGTAACGGTCGCCGGGACACGTTTTTGAAAGGACAATCATGTCAGAAGAACTTCGTTCCATCCCACCCCAGCACGGGTCCTTTGTATTTACGTCGGAATCGGTGACCGAAGGTCATCCCGATAAGATCGCTGACCAGATCAGCGACGCCGTCCTCGACGCAATCCTCGCTAAAGAAATAGAGCTGCAGGAGCAGGGCTACATTGCGCCCAATGGCGTGCCCGCCAACGTTGAGAACGTCCGCTGCGCCTGCGAGACCCTCGTGACCACCGGCACCGTCATCGTCGCCGGCGAGATCCGCACCCAGGCCTACGTCGACGTGCAGGAGATTGCCCGTGGCGTTATCCGCCGCATTGGCTACAACCGCGCAAAGTTCGGTTTTGACTGCGATACCTGCGGCGTTATGAGCCTCATCCACGAGCAGTCGCCCGATATCGCCCAGGGCGTCGACGAGTCTTTCGAGACCCAGACCGGCGCCACCACCGACCCGATCGACCTGATCGGCGCCGGCGACCAGGGCATGATGTTTGGCTATGCCTCCAACGAGACCAAGACCCTCATGCCCATGCCGCACTACCTGGCGAGCCGTCTGGCCGAGCGCCTGGCCGCCGTGCGCCACGACGGCACCCTGCCCTACCTGCGCCCCGATGGCAAGACCCAGGTCACCGTGCGTTATGAGGACGGCAAGCCCGTCGAGGTCACGACCATCGTCATCTCCACGCAGCATGCCGCCGAGATCGAGGACATGGGTAAGATCAAGGACGACCTCATCGAGCACGTCATCACCCCCGTCATGGCTGCCGAGAACATGCCGTGGGACAACGCCGACATCTATGTGAACCCCACCGGTCGCTTTGTCGTGGGCGGCCCCATGGGCGACACGGGCCTCACCGGCCGTAAGATCATCGTCGACACCTACGGCGGTTACGGCCGTCACGGCGGCGGCGCCTTTAGCGGCAAGGACTGCACCAAGGTCGACCGTTCCGCCGCATACGCCGCGCGCTGGGTCGCCAAGAACGTGGTGGCCGCCGGCCTGGCAGACCGCTGCGAGGTCGAGCTGGCCTACGCCATCGGCGTGTCCAAGCCGCTGTCGATCATGGTCGACACCTTCGGTACCGCGCATGTTGCCGAGGACAAGATCGTCGAGGCCGTCGAGAAGACCTTCGACCTGCGCCCGGGCGCAATCATCCGCGACCTGGACCTGCGTCGACCGATCTACGAGAAGACGGCAGCCTACGGCCACTTCGGCCGCGAAGACGCCGACTTCACCTGGGAGAAGACCGATCGAGTCGAAGAACTCAAAGCAGCCTGCGGCCTGTAATTAGAAACCACCAAGGTCGCAACACGCACACGCTTTCAAAAGAAGTACCGCCCCTAAGCGGTACTTCTTTTTTATTAATCCGGTGGTGAAGATATTTCGATATGCAATGCATGACGCGTCACCAGCTAATGAATTTTGCGCACGCGCACTTCTACCATGTATCCTTAGTCCCGAGGGGCGGGGCATAAGGTCGATCGCGAGTTCCGCACGAGCCGGAGAGCACTTAATGTGCTCTCCGTGCGAGTCAGGACTGTCCGAGCAGGCGACCTTATGCCCCGCCCTTCGGGACGACGAGACAAGGCAAAGGAGCAGCCATGGCAGGCAAGCCGCAAACACTAGCTACGACCTCGGCATTCGAGATCTTGGGGCCCGTCATGGTCGGCCCCAGCTCATCGCACACCGCCGGCGCCCTGCGTTGCGCACAGGTGGCCGCCAGCCTGCTCGAGGGCCGCATCACCAAGGTTACCTTTGGCCTGTGGAACTCTTTCGCCCACACCTACCGCGGCCACGGCACCGACCGCGCGCTCGTCGCGGGCATCCTGGGGCTCGACACCGACGACGAGAATATCAAGCAGGCCTTCGACCTCGCGCGCGAGCAGGGCCTCGATTATCACTTTGACATCAAGGGCGACGACGCCTCCCTCCACCCCAACACCGTCGATATCGAGATGGTCGACGACACGGGCGCTACGGCGCAGGTCCGCGGCGAGAGCCTGGGCGGCGGCAAGATGCGCATCAGCCGCATCAACGGCGTCGGCGTCGACATCTCGGGCATGTATTCAACGCTCTTCGTGGCGCACCAGGACGTTCCCGGCGTGCTCGCCGCGCTTACGAACCTGCTCGCCTACGCACACGTCAACATTGCCTTCTGCCGTACCTACCGCACCGAGGTGGGCGGCCAGGCCTACTCCGTCTTTGAGACCGACGGCGCACCCGATGACACCGTCATCCCCATGGTGCGCAAACTCGACAACGTCGGCTACGCCACCTTTATTGAGCTCCCCGGCTCGGCATCATCGCTCTCCCCCGGCGTCTCGGCCAAGGAGATCTTCGACGACGGCGAGCAACTGCTCGACGCGTGCGAGGAGCTGGGGCTCAGCATCGGCGCCGTCATGGCCGTGCGCGAGGGGCGCCTTACCGGCGAGGCGCACGCCGTCGCCGCCATGCGCCGCGTGCTCGACGTCATGCGCGAGGAGACCACGGCCCCCATCGCCAATCCGCAGCGCTCGCTCGGCGGGCTTATCGGCGGCGAGGCTAAGCTCGTCGATGCCACCGGCCGCAACGACCTTAGCTCCAGTTTAATGGGCGCCGTACAGACCGAAGCCGTGGCACGTGCCATGGCCGTACTTGAGCGCTCCGCCACTATGGGCGTGATCGTCGCGGCCCCCACGGCAGGCTCCGCGGGCGTCGTACCCGGCTGCGTGCTGGCCCTGGCCGACCACCTGCAGCTCAATGACGAGCAGGTCATGGACGCCCTCTACTGCGCCGCCGCCATCGGCCTCAACCTCACCACGAGCGCCTGCGTCGCCGGCGCCGAGGGCGGCTGCCAGGCCGAGGTAGGAAGCGCCGCCGCCATGGCCGCCGCCGCGCTGGTGCAGATGCTCGGCGGCACCCCCGAGCAGGCACTCGACGCCAGCTCCATCGCGCTGAGTAATCTGCTGGGACTCGTTTGCGACCCCGTGGGCGGACTGGTCGAGGTGCCGTGCCAAAACCGCAATGCCATCGGCGTTGCCGCGGCCTTCAGCTCGGCCCAGCTCGCGCTCGCCGGCATCAAGAGCCTGGTGCCGTTTGACCAGATGGCGCACGTGATGCTCTCGGTGGGCCACGCCCTGCCGGCAACCCTGCGCGAGACGGCCAAGGGCGGCATCGCGCAAGCCCCGGCCGCGCTTTCTGCCTGCGCCAAATGCGGCGTATGCGGATAGGCTGACTTATCCAAACTGATACTGTTTCCGCACCACAAACAACAGGCTAATCGCTATAATGCAAGCCCAGTTAAAACACGATGAGCCGCAAGGCGACAATCGAAGGAAATATATACGATGTCGCAAATCGACCGCAGCAACATGATTCCCGATCCGCAACAGCCCAGTAGGCATACGGGCGGCGTCCAATCGCCGCGCCCCATCGCGCCGGCTCACACCCAACAACACGGCCCGGCCAATGCCTCACAGCGCCCGAATCAGCGTCAATACCAGCAGCATCAACAATATCAGCAGCGTCCCGCACATGGTGCCGCCCCCAAGCAGGGCCCTTCGCACGCTCGCACGGCAAACAATCGCGGGCCCGCGGACAAGCGAACCAACAAAAGCAGCAAGTCGGGTGGAAAGACGGCCCTCTTTGTCGTGCTCGGCCTCGTCGCGATCGTCTACATCGTAGGCGTCGTGGCGTTCTCGCAGGTCGCTTACCCCAACACTACCATCGCCGGCGTCGACATCTCGCTCTCTAACGCATCTTCGGCAGCCACCAAGGTCAACTCAGCATGGAAGCACTACAAGCTCACCGTGTCGGGCGATGACTTTAGCTGGACCTACCAGCCCGAGTCCGACGAACCCATCGTCGATGGCGAGGAAGCCGCCCACGAGATTATCAGCAAAAACGAGCCGCTGCTGTGGCCATCGCGCCTCATCGCGTCGCTCGGCGGCAAAACCGATAGCGCCACCAAGAAAGACTCGGTCGACTTGGACCAGGACGTCGACCTGTCCATGCTCTCCGATGCCTTTGACCAAAAGCAGTTTGAGGAGGGCCTGGGCAGCGCTATCGACGAGTTCAACGAGGCCCGCTCGGGCACCTTCGAGGCCGCCAGCTCCTATGACGAGAAGGCCGGCAAGTTTACCGTTGAGAAAGCCCGTTCCAACGAGAAGATCAACCGCGAGCATGTCATCAAATATGCCGAGATCGAGCTCGCGTCGCTCGCCGAGAACGTCGATATCACCAAGATCGGCAACGACGCCTACGAACCGCTCAACGGCACCCTCACCAACGACCAGATTCAGGCTGCATGCGATGCCGCCAACAACTTCCTGGGCGTCAACGTGACCCTTAAGCTCAACGGCAACGATTCCGGCAAGGTCGACGGCAGCTCGGTGCTGCAGTGGATCAGCTTTGCCGATCCGGCCAACCCCACGCTCGATACGTCGCAGATCAGCAGCTGGGCCGCCGAGCTCGCCAACGGCTTTAACACCGTGGGCACCACCCGCTGGTGGACACGCGCCGACGGTAAGGAATGCGCTGTAGAGGGCGGCGACTTTGGCTGGTCCATCGACAGCGACACGCTCGCCAAGCAAGTAGAGGACGCTATCAATAACAAGCAGACCGGCGATATCGAGATTTCGTACTCCAAGAAGGCCGACACGTTTACCGCCAAGGGCGAGCCCGATTGGAAGGCCTATATCGACGTCGACCTGTCCGAGCAGCACGCGCGCTACTACGACGAGAACGGCAATATCGTGTGGGAGGCCAACTTTATTTCCGGCAAACCGGGCGAAGACGCCACCCCCGAGGGCGTGTGGCAGATCAACAGCAACGACGGCGCAAGCAAGCTCATCGGTGCCAAAGACCCCGCGACCGGAAAGCCCAAATACGAGAGCCCGGTCAGCTACTGGATGCCGTTCGAGGGCAATATGGTCGGCTTCCACGACGCTACCTGGCAAAACGATTCGAGTTTCGATAGTGCCGAATCGTACAAATGGTGCGGTAGCCACGGCTGCATCAACCTGCGCCTGGCCGATGCCAAGGCACTCCACGACTGCATCAGCGTCGGCCTGTGCGTGGTCGTGCACTCGTAGGGAAACACGCCTTCGCACAACGGGGAGCTGACGCTCCAATCTAACAGTTCCGAAAGATACCGCCATAATGCGCCCGCCTCTCGCGACGGGCGCATATACTTATCGAGGAACTTTCTATAAAGGAGACGCCATGTCGAATGTCCCCACCATCACCCCGGGACCGAATGATACCGAGCGAGCGCCCGAGGGTGCCACCGAAACGCTTCCCCTCATAACAACCGTGCACGCCACACAGCAAAGCGACAGCACAAGCGATACAACCGAGATTTCTGACGAAAAGGCCTACGCTAAGCTCAAGGCGAAGCGTGCCGAGCGTCGGCGCAAAAAGCTCATCCGACGCGGCATTGCGGCAGGCGTCGTGGCCGCCATTGTGCTCATCGCCGTTGTCGTGACCTTCGTCATCAACGCACGGCCCGCAGGCAACAACGGGCCGGTGACCGACATGGTCACCGAGGGCACATTTATGACCACCGTCGAGGCTAAAGGCCAGCTCAAGCCCATCTCGGCTTCGGTGGTCTCCCCTTCTGTCGACGGCACGGTGGCATCGATCAACGTGCAGGCCGGCCAGTCCGTCAACGAGGGCGACGTGCTCATGACCATTAAAAACGACGAGCTCGATCGCAATGTTGCCGAAGCGCAGCGCGCGGTGACAGCTGCCAAGGAAGACCTCGCCAACGCGCAGAAAGCGGTAGCTGCCGCCCAAGCCGCTCCGGCGACTGACGCAGATGCGGCAGGCGCGAGTGGCGTCAGCGGCACCGCCGACACGAGTGCCGTCTCGAGCGCCCAACGCAACCTGGCCTCGGCCCAGGCGAACCTGGACCAAGCCAACGCCAAAGCTGCCGAGCGCACCGTGACCGCGCCCAGCACGGGCAGCATCGTAGAGCTCAACGCCAAGGTCGGCGCCACGGTGACGGGCGGCATGATTATGGGCGAAGGCGATACGAGCGGCGGCAAGCAGTGCATGCAGATCGCCGACCTCTCCAAGATGAAGGTCACCGTTCAGGTGGGTGAAAAGGATATCGCCAAGATCGCCGTGGGCCAGAGCGCCAACGTTACCTATCCGGCCTTTCCCGATATCGTGAGCCAGGGAACGGTCACGACAATCGCTTCGGTGGCAAACTCCGACGCTAACGGCGGCGGCAGCGTGACCTTTAACGTCGATATTTTGATTGATGCGCCCGACGCGCGCCTCAAGCCGGGCATGACCGCCGAGGTCTCGGTGGTAACCGAACAGCTCGACGATGTGGTGATGGTACCGACTATGGCGCTCATGACCGAGGATGGCGAGCATTATTACGTCAACGTGGCAACCGACGGCGAAAGCAAACAGACCCGACGCGTCAAGGTGACCGTCGTGACGCAAAACGATAACGACGCCGTGGTCGGCAAAACGCAGGTCAAGCGCGACGACCAGGGCAACGAGATCAACGCGGACGTGCCGGTCACCAAGCTGCGCGACGGCGACACCCTTATCGTGGACACTGGCGAAGGCATGACGGCCGACGGCGGCGACTCTGGCAGCATGTCTGCCGATGAGGGCATGTAATGCGTCCCGTCATCGACATCCGCAACGTGCATCGCATTTTTGAGAGCGAGGCCGGCTGCGCCCATATCCTGCACAACGTGAACCTGGCAGTGAATCCCGGCGAATTCGTGGCCATTACCGGCCCATCGGGCTCGGGCAAGTCAACGCTCATGAACATCCTGGGCTGCCTGGACAAGCCGACGGCAGGCGATTATTACCTGCAGGGCCTCAACGTGGCGGAGCTCGACGATGACGAGCTCACCGAAGTCCGAGCCCTGAGCATCGGCTTTGTCTTTCAGAGCTTTAACCTACTGCCGCGCCTATCGGTCATCGAAAACGTCATGCTGCCGCTTTCGTACACCAACGTGCCGCGGGCTCAGCGTGAGATGCGCGCCGTCCATGCGCTGCAAGCCGTCACGCTGCCGGTCGACCACTGGGACCACCGCATCTCCGAGCTCTCGGGCGGGCAGATGCAGAGAGTTGCCATCGCGCGCTCCCTCGTCAACGACCCGCCCATCATCCTGGCGGATGAGCCGACGGGAAACCTGGACTCCGCCACCGGAGCACTCGTGATGGAAACCTTCCACAAACTTCAGGAACGCGGCAAGACCATCGTGCTCATCACGCATGATCCCGGTATCGCCGCCGAGGCCGACCGTGCCGTAACAATTCGCGACGGCCGGATTCACGACGGCGCGTACATCGCGCACGCGCCGCAGACCCTGCGCGGCGCCATTGATAACCTGCCCATGATTTACGCAGACGCCAATCCGACGAAAGGAGTGAAGGCATGAGCACGCGCGACCTCATCCAAGAAGCCCTTCACTCCCTCGAGGCCAACAAGGGACGCAGCCTACTCACCATCCTGGGCATCGTCATTGGCATCGCCTCCGTCATTGCCATGACCTCGCTTATCGGCGGTATCCAAAACAGCCTGGTCAACAGCCTGGGCCTCAACGCAGCGCGTATAGTGCAGATCTATTCGTCGCAAGAGCTCACCGAATCGGACGTTGAGAAGCTTCGCAAGATGGTGCCGCAGATCGAGCAGATCGGCATCGTGGACAGCGCCTATACCGAGTACAAGGCCGGTGACAAAAGCTATACCGTCATGGCGCAGGGCGTCGATAGCGACATGCTCGACGCGGTGGGCGCCAGCAAGCTTGTTGCGGGACGCACCTACACCCAGGCCGAGTCCCAATCTGGCGCACGCGTGGCGCTCATCAGCCGTGGCGGCGCTGATCAGCTGTACGGCAACGAGCAGGACGCGCTCGGCAAGACCATCAAGGTGTCGAACGGCGAGGTGCAGATTGTCGGCGTTATCGACGGCGGCAGCGACTCTATGGGCTCGCTCACGCTATACATGCCGCGCGAGACCATCTCGGGTCTTTTTGGCGACGAGAACCCGTCGTTTCCCAGCGTAACGGCGCTCGCCGCCGAGGGCACGGACATGGATGAGATGTGCAAGACGATTGAATCCAAGGTGCGCAGCATGAAGGGCATCGCGGACGACGACGAGTATGACAGCGTATCGGCGACCTCAATGAAAAGTGCCATCGACGCCCTCAATTCCTTTATGGGCGCGTTTTCGCTCATCATGGGCGCCGTTGCCAGCATTTCGCTGCTCGTGGGCGGTATCGGCATCATGAATATGATGCTCACCAATGTGACCGAGCGTATCCGCGAAATCGGGATTCGTCGAGCCTTGGGTGCCAGCCGTCGCGATATCACCGCACAGTTTTTGGCCGAGTCCTCGGCGCTGTGCGTCACCGGCGGCCTGCTGGGTGTTTTGATTGGCTACCTGCTTGCCTGGGGACTAGCGATGTTCGCCGCGGGTTCCGGCGTGCTTGGCGAGCTCGGTGCCAGCGGTACCATTACGCCGAGCTTTTCGATCGCCACGGTGCTGCTGGCCTTTGCGGTCTCCGTCGGCATCGGCGTCATCTTCGGCTTCTATCCCGCCCGCCGGGCAGCAAAACTCGACCCCGTGGAGTGCCTGCGCTACCAGTAATGCAATCCCCCTGAGTTGCGGTGAAATAGGGACTGTTGGGACCTCGGACAAAATCTCGGACCCAATTTGGGTCCAGGAGGGAGTCCGATGTATACGAAAGAGGAGCGCGAGGGGATTCTCTGGGAGTTCCACCGGAGCGGCCTGTCCGCCCCCGCCGCCTGCAGGAGCCTGCCGCTTT
>DBFSET010000003.1:0-51178 GCA_048416615.1 Collinsella sp.
GGATGCGACACTGAGGTCAGTGTCCATCCTCGCAGTATCCGGTTCTCAAGGTGCACGCCTGCGCTGGTTCCCGGTCCGACCGGGCCGCGCGGCAAGGAGATATATTGCCAGACCGGAGGGCCCCCGCGGGCGGGAATCTGGCACTCCATATTTTGTTCACAAATGAATATGTCCCTCAGTCGCGTCCCTGAGGTTATAACTGAAGCATTGGCTTCTGATATTGGCGATGACCAGCTGGTTTAAAGGTGTTAAGGCATCGGTCATCTCTGGAGCGCCACTTTACTCCAAAAGCATCAGCTATTTGTTTCCCGTCGGTAAAAGGCAGGTTTTGTTCGCCAAGCGTTCTTATATATAGAGAAGTTCGGGTTCGAACCCGTGCACCGGCAACAAAAAAGCGACCAACCGGAGTCGATCGCTTTCTTTTCTATGGTGGGCCGTCAGGGGTTCAGCCTGCTCCGCAGGCGGCCGCTACGGCGCTTCGCGCCTTGCGCGCTGCGCTGGCAAACGCTCACGCGTTTACTCAGCTCCGCGCCCCGACGGGTTCGAACCCGTGCACCGGCAACAAAAAAAAGCGACCAACCGGAGTCGATCGCTTTCTATTCTATGGTGGGCCGTCAGGGGTTCGAACCCTGGACCTTGGGATTAAAAGTCCCCTGCTCTGCCAGCTGAGCTAACGGCCCGCGGGTAGCATTGTACCACGGTCTGGGACTATTCCCAACTCCATTGGCCGTTCTGGAAAATCACAACTTCACGTCCATCAGGCGTAATGCCCGTAATATCGATGTCGTCCGTGCCGATCATAAAATCGACGTGCGTGCTCGAGACGTTAACGCCATGCTCCAGGAGCTCTTCCTTGGACATGTCGTACCCACCCTCGATGCATTCGGGGAAACCGACACCTAGCGCGAGATGGCAGCTAGCGTTCTCGTCATAGAGCGTGTCATAGAACAGAACGCCACTTTCGCGGATCGGCGTGTTCTTGGAAATGAGCGCCACCTCACCCAGATGAGCAGCGCCTTCATCGGTGTCAATAATGCTCGCGAGCGTCGCCTTGCCCACGCGGGCATCATAGTCCACTACGCGGCCGGCCTCGAACTTAATCCAAAAATCGTCAACCTTGTTACCGTGGTGAATGAGCGGCATAGCTGAATACACGATACCGTCGGCACGCATACGATCAGGCGAGGTGAAGACCTCCTCGGTGGGGATGTTGGGGAAGAAGGGATGTCCATCGGGCGTCTCACCCTTGCCGCCGGCCCACTCGTGACCCTTCGTCATGCCAATCGTCAGATCGGTTCCATTTGCCGACGTGTAATGCAGGCGGTCAAAACGATTGTCGTTCAGGAAGCGCAAGTTCTTTTCGAACGCCGCGTCATGAAGCTCCCAGTCGCTCTCCGGGTCCTGGCCATCGGCACGAGCGGTGTGCAGAATCGCATTCCACAGCTTATAGATTGCAACCTCATCGGCGTCTCCCGGGAACACCTCGCGCGCCCAAGCCACGACCGGCGCGCCGGCGATGCACCACGGGTTGATGTTGTAGTCCAGTCCACGGCGGAAGACCTTGCACTGCGTATTCCTCGCCTTAGATGCCGCGGCCGGCTTGGCTGGATCGATGTCCTTAAGGGCGGCAGGGTCCGCACCCTCGATAAAGACAAAGCAGGCACCGTCCTGGGCCAAGGAATCCAGCTGCAGGCGCTTCCACTCGGGCGTCTGCTCAAAATAGCTTTTATCGACATGCTCGTACGTGAGCCTCGTCACGGCATCATCGGCCCAAATGACCGTCACGTGGCCAGCGCCGGCGGCATAAGCTTCCGCGACCACCACGCGGGCAAAGGGCGCGCACTCGACCGGAGACTGAACGACAACCTCCTGGCCGGGCTTGACGTTTACGCCCTTGCGGACAACCAGGCGCGCATAGTTTTTAATCTTGGGCTCCAGGGCCTTCATGCCCTCCAGAGCTTCTTCGACCGTCAGGGCAGCTCGAATCATGTGCCACTCCATCTATCTATATATAGGACAATAAAAAGGCGCGCCGCAAAAACGACGCGCCTTATATCTTAGCGATAAGTATGTATGTAAACGCTACTTCTTCTTGGAGTCCTTCTTGTCCTCCTCGGCAGCCGCGCGCTCAATAAGAGCGTTAAGCTTGTTCTCGGACATGCCCTCGGCCTGCGCGCGGTACATGTTGCGCAGGGGACGAATACGAACGAAGTCGTAGATAAAGTCACCCAGGATGATGACATAGGACAAAACGATGCCGACCATCTGAACAGGACTGGACACCGTGCCGCCGGGAGCGAAGTAGAGCGAAGCCCAAATTGCCACGACGAGCACCATGCCGATAGCGAGCACAGCCCACCAAATACGGCGACGCTTGGTGTAGTCCTCATCCTGCTTGAGGAGAATATTCGACACCGTGTAGATACGATCCTCGCGAGCACGCTGCTTGGCCTTGCGGGCGCGCTTCTCCTCCTTGGAAAGGCCGTCCAGGTTTTCACCCTTCTCGAGCTCTTTGCGGCGTGCCTTGGATGATGCCGGCACGACGCGAACGGAGCTCGCTGCCTGGCGGGCGGGTTTAGCAGATGCGGCGGACTTGCGCGCAACCCCGGTAACTTCGTGGGATTGCGTGCGCTTGTTCGTGGCGCTACGGGTACTCACTTATGCGTTCTCCTTCATGCTTGTGAACTGGGAGCCCGTGATGATCTGGAAGGCCTCGCGATAGCGCTCGGACGTGCCATCGATGACCTCGGCGGGCAGGTGCGGGGTCTCCCCCGTCATATCCCAGTTGGCCTTGAGCCAATTGCGGACGAATTGCTTGTCGTAGCTAGGCTGGATCTTGCCCTCCTCGTAGCTGGCGGCAGGCCAGAAACGGCTGGAGTCGGGCGTGAGGCACTCGTCGATCAGCGTAACCTTGCCATCGATGACACCGAACTCGAACTTGGTGTCGGCGATGATGATGCCTCGAGTCGCGGCATACTCGGCAGCGGCCTTGTAAATCTTGAGAGACAGGTCGCGAATCTGCGTGGCGATGTCCTCACCCACGATCTCGCAGCAACGCTCGAACGAAATGTTCTCGTCGTGGTCGCCGATCTCGGCCTTAGTGGACGGCGTGAACAGCGGCTCGGGGAGCTTGGAGGCCTCCGTCAGGCCCTCAGGCAGCTGAATGCCACAGACGGTGCCGTTCTCGTCATAGGTCTTCTTGCCCGAACCGGTCAGATAGCCGCGGACGATGCACTCGATAGGAATCGTCTGAGCCTTCTTGACCAGCATGGCGCGGCCTGCGAGGTAGTCACGATACTCGGCAAACTCCTCGGGGAAATCCGCCGGGTCGATGGAAACGAGGTGGTTGGGAACGATGTCGGCAAACTTATCGAACCAGAATGCCGAGATGCGGTTGAGCACCTCTCCCTTAAACGGAATCTCGTCGGGGAGAATAAAGTCGAACGCAGAAATGCGGTCGGTGGCGACCATCAGCAGGTTTTCGCCGGCATCATAGATATCACGAACCTTGCCACGGGAATCCGGACGACGCTCCATCGTTGTCACGTGAGTCACTCCTTACCTAAATACGACAGTAATGCGGGTTCTTCCCCGCACGTTTTCGCAAACTCGGAGCGGCAGGGACGAAACCCCTCCTTCACCGAATAGCGAAAAGCTAGTGCTCCATTGTAGTAGATGCCGCGTCCGCCGTGTGCTCGCGAGGCAGATGAATCGTAAAAGTCGTACCCTTTCCAAGCTCCGACTCCACGGATATGTAGCCGTGATGACGCTCGACAATCTGCTTGGTCACGGCGAGGCCCACGCCCAGGCCACCCGCCTCGCGGGCGCGACTGGCGTCGGCACGCCAAAAACGACCGAAGATGCGCGACAAATCATCCTTGGCGATACCGATGCCCGTATCCGAAACCGCGATATCGACGTGCTTGCGGTCGCTGAGCACCGACACCACGACCCAACCCCCCTCGGGGGTATAGCGCATGGCGTTACTCAAGAGGTTGATGACGCATTGCGTGATCATGTCGGGATCCGCCTCGACAACGTCATCGTGGCCCTGCGTCTCATCTGCAAAGCGCAAACGCAGGTCACGGTCGGCAAACAAGCGCTCCTGGCCATTCACAATCGAGCGCACAAACGGCACCATGTCCACCGGTTCCAGGTTGAGCGGCGCGGTGCTGTTTTCCATGCGCGACAGATCGAGCATCTGCTGCACCAGACGGGCCAGACGACGCGTCTCGGATGCGACTGTCTCCAGGTGTTCGTCGTCGGTGGGATACACACCGTCTTGCATGGCCTCGACCGTCGCAAGCATGGCCATGAGCGGCGTGCGCAGCTCGTGGGCAACATCAGAGGTCAGGCGCTTCTCGTGCTTCATATCCTTCTCGAGTGAGGTGGCCATCTCGTCGAAGGTCTCTCCCAGCTGATCGATCTCATCATCGCCGCGCAAGCCCGTACGAGCGGACAGGTCTCCATCGCGAATCTGCTTAGCGGTGCTGGTAATACGATGAATCGGCTTGGTGAGCATGCGCGACATGAGCGCTCCGATAACGACCGAGATGCAGACGGCCACAACCGCGGCAAGGGCCATGGCGTTAAAGGTCTTCTCTCTGAATGCTGAGTCTGCCCTGGTGAGCAGGGCATCGGAGCCAATCGCCCACAATTTGACCTGACCCACGTGCTCGCCGGAGGACGTCACGATCTCAACGTTGGCAACACTATTGGAGTCGGTGGGAGCAGACGAGACTGGGCTGTGCGATGCCCTCTTTCCGCTCGCATCGTCGGTCGTCGCCTGATTTTCGCGTACATCGGCAGTAGCGCTTGCCGAGGGCCACGAGTCGTCGTAGACGATGACGCCCTTTTTATTGACGACCTGCATACCAAGATCGTCGGACACCAAGCTCGATGTCGCGACCGTACGCAGCTCCCCCGCGGTCCAAGAACCGTTTTCCTCATATGACGTTGCCAACTTTTCGGCAGCGGAATTGGCGATTTCGACAATATTGGAGCGCGTGTAATCCGTAAAAACCGTGCCCCATACAACGGAGACTACGCCCACCAGCACCAATACCGTCATGAGCGATGTCAGGGCAAAAGCCAGGGCCATGCGCGAGGGATAGCTCATCGTTGGCCGTGAATCGGAACGAGGCGTGTTCCAACTAGCCTTGGAACCCGCCTCGTTCTCCTGCTTATGCTTTTGCCCGATTTCAAAGCGCGCAGGTGTCATATGTGATTTCCTTTATTTCTCGTCCGACTTATCGGTCTTGGTCGGAGCCTCGAAGCGGTAGCCGACACCGTGGACGGTGTAGAGCCACTTGGGCTTCTTGGGGTCGTCGCCCAGCTTGGCGCGAAGGTTCTTCACGTGGCTGTCGATGGTGCGCTCGTAACCCTCAAAGTCGTAGCCGAGCACCTTCTCGACCAGCCCCATGCGGTTGTAGACGCGGCCGGGGTGACGGGCAAGCGTGGTGAGCAGCTTGAACTCGGAAGCCGTCAGGTCGACTTCCTTGCCCTCGACCAAAATCTTGTGGCCCGAGATGTCAATGACCAGATCGCCAAAGTCGAGCACCTCGACGGCCGGCTCATCGGCCTGGTGGGCACGGCGGAACAAGGCGCGCACGCGCGCGACAAGTTCGCGCGGCGAGAACGGCTTGATCAGGTAGTCGTCGGCACCGAGCTCGAGGCCGATAATACGGTCCTCGATCTCGCCCTTGGCCGTCAGCATAATGATGGGGACATCCGAGGTGTCGCGAATGGTGCGGCAAACGCGCTCGCCGGGAATCTTAGGGAGCATGAGGTCGAGCACGACCAGGTCGAACTGATGCTTCTCGAACTCTTCGATAGCGGACTGGCCGTCGCCCACGCCCACAACCCAATAGCCCTCGCGCTCGAGATAGGCAGCGACAGCGTCACGGATTGCCTTCTCATCCTCGACCAGCAGAATCTTTTTTGCATCTGAAGCCATAACACGGCCCCCCTGTCTCAATTAGCTAAGAACAAGCTCATTTTAACGCACCTGAGCCCACCGGGTATCGCATGGGTGCGATAGCTCGGCGGGCGGTACTCATAGTCACAACGCGCTTATTCCCCTGTCGACGCCTTTTTAACCCCTCGGAGACTAAAGAGAGAACAAGCGAGCGGTAACCGTCTCGGGAATCCCCTGACTGTTACGCACCGTTGCGTACGTTAAGAACGAGTTCGATTTACCCGCCGTAGCAGGATAATCGCCATACTCCAAGGCTCGGTCGGGCGACAGAAGCGAGCCGTAGGTCTTAGCCGAAGTGTCAATCAAAAAATGCGACGCCTGAACTTTAACCAGGTATTTGTTTTTCCTTCCCGCAGCGCACGCGAGCGGCTCACGCGAAAGGAAGAGGTACGGCCCGCCCTCGTTACCGATATAGGTGCCCATATTGCCCAGGCTGCCCACACCGCTATACGTCGCCTCAATGGAGAACACGAAGGTGTCGCCCATATACACGGCCTCGAAAGGCGAAACCGACGAAGGCAGCACCAGCTGAGCTCGCTTCGTGTTGTTGCCGTCAGTCAGGTCGATCGCCGTCATACCGTAATAGACGCCCTCATCATTGTGCACGCGGGGCGAGATGGTCAGGATGCCGTCGCTCACACGCGGGGCGGATGCGAAACGGCCCGTCGACTTCCAAATAGTCTCAGGCTTGGACTCGCTGGGCGACTGACGGTAGCAGTACGAATCGTTGCTCGTCTTGGCGCCGCCGGACGAAGGCATCTTATACCAGATGACCGACGACCCATACGCTGTGAAGAGCGGCGGATCGTAGTTTTCGCCACCGCGGTCGAGCTCGACAGCGTTGCCGGTAAGGGAGGAGCCTGCAAGGTTTTGCGCATAGAGTTTCCAGGACGCATTGGCAAAGTTCATCTCGACCCACGCGAACACGCCATCACCCGCGCGAACGTCGTAAAACGCATAACCGGTTCCCTCAATGGGATCCTCGATAAGTGTGGTAAGCGAGCCATCGCCTAGGTTGAGCACACCAAGCGTATTGGCATGCAGGGCAGAAGCAGGCGCCATCATCGCGGCAGCGTAGTCGCCATCGCAGTAGTACAGCAGCGTGCCCAGCGGCAGCGTCCACGAGGCCGCGGGCTCAAGATCGATATCGACAGCCTCGTACTCATCAGTGATCGAGACAATCTTCGAATCGTCCTTGATAACCTGCGGCTCGCCAGCGGCGTCATCACTCGCGCCCGTTTTTTTCGAGCAACCGGCCAGTACGGCAGCAGCACCGGTAGCGGCGCCACCCAGCACAAAACCTCGACGCGTTATTCCATTCTTAAAGCGATCAGCGATGCTCATTAGGCGATCTCTGCGCGAGCGGCCTCGATAGCGCGCGTAAGCTGATCGGCGCATGAGGTCTTTTTCATACCGCAGGTATTACCGGCGAGAACCTCGATTACGCGATCGGCGGGAGCGCCCTCGACCAGCCTGGAGATGGCCTTGAGGTTGCCATCGCAGCCGCCAGTAAACTCGACGCCCAGCACCTTGCTGCCATCGTCAGAGAGATTGAGGTGAATATTGCGAGAGCATACACCCTGAGGCTTGTAGTCAAAACTAATCATTGAGATCCCCTCTCAGAAAGAAATTTCAGACGTCTATTATCCCCGCCTGGACCGACTTATTATCGCAAGCACCGATTCAACATCCTACGATGCTTGGACTGGCGGGGGCAAGATTAGCAGTCCGCACCCTGTACGTGGACCATGCGCTTCTCCCGATACATATTGTGGTCGGCGACGCGATATACATCGGCCAGCGTATTTCCAGCCGTCTCGACGGTCGCCACGCCAATCGATGCGCTGACCGTCAGGGTCTCATCGCTTACCGCGGCAAGACCGAGACGAAGATCCTGTTCCAGCCCGAGCGCAGACTCGTTGTCAGTATGGGGGCAAACCAGCAAAAACTCGTCGCCGCCAACGCGCATCGGCAGGTAATCCGCACCAGCCACCCGCCGCAGCACGGACGCCGTCCGTCGCAGCAGTTCATCCCCCATCTCGTGACCATAAATGTCGTTGGTCCGCTTGAGATAATTACAGTCCACCATAATCACGCTCACTGGCAAGTCCTCGTTTACCAGGCTATCTCCACGCGATTCAAGATAGTTGCGGTTGCGAAGCCCCGTCAGTTTATCTTGGTATGACAGCTCCTCGGCATGCTTGGCCATCGAGATGTTGAGCGTCGCCACGACAACCGATTCCAGCCGCCCTTGCTCATCACGGTGTTGGGGAACAACCTGCAGCGAGTACCAAGCACCCCGGCAATCTCGCACCTCCGCAGTCAAGTACGGTACGCCCTCCATGCGTTCGCGAAGCGTACTTATATCTACGAGTCCCACAACCGCTTCGCGGCTTTCGGGGCTCACGATATCCCGGCAGACCGTGTCCATAAAGTCATATGCCTCGTTGTGCTCGGCAAATATCTTCGCTATCGCTGGCGACATATTGATTCCCTCGATCTCGAGGGTGTCGAGATGCAAAAGGAAGGTCGAATCGTAGACGGCGCTTATGGCATTGATAATGCCGAGCTGTTTATCCTTTTCGACCAAATTGCGGTGGTCAACGATATTTCGAGCCAACAGTACCACGACCCAAAACGCAAGGCATGCCAAGACGCCGACGGCGACAAATGAAATCCTGTCAGACATGACCTCGGATTTGGGATACAGCGCAAACAGGCGGTAGTCCTTATATGCCGCACGCACGGCATATAAGGTAGTCCCCCGATATTCGATACGCGTTATGCCCTCGTCTTTCCAGTCAATTCCGCTATCGGCAAGAAGCCGGGCAAGGGTTATATCGACGGTCGAATCGTTTGAGGAAATGATTTGCGCATCGCGCATCACAAGCACCGTTGGACTCTGATGGAACGTGTTGTTCACAAGGACGTCGGCGATCGTGTACGAATAGTCATCGGCGGGCTCAGCTGCAAGGGATCGATATCCCAACGCCACCCCATCACCGTATGGAACGGCACTCACGGCAAAGTCGACACCGCGACGCTCAACGACAGTCGAGTAGGACACTTTGGAGCCTCGATACATGGATGCGACCGACGAACAGGCCAGCTCCTCTCGCCACAGCATGAGTGGATCGCGGCCGTCGATATCGTAATGGGCGACCATATGACCATCGGCGTCCATGACCAACATTCCCGAAAGGCTCTCGGTATGGACATATTCCTCGACCAGATCGTCGTTGACTTCAAATCGATCAGGCGGCAAGAACGTCGCAAACGACTCGAGCGCCGCATCCAAATTGTGCGTCGCCTCGGTTTTTCTTCCCTGTTCATATCGGTCATATTTTTCGCAGGCATTTTTTAAAAACACCATGGTTTCCTGGCCGAACCCAAGCGTTTTATCAAGGCAGCGATGCGTGCCAACCATATAGAGCAGACTCAGTAGGGCAACGCTGGCCACGATGCCGATGCCCACTGCGGCTAAACTCTTTCGGCGAAAGCGGCGCTCGTCATTTGTCATGATTCCGCTCCTCGCCCGCCTGTCGTCGCTCCTGCCTTGTAATTGTCCACAATGTGCTCTATCGTGCCGTCTCGATCCATGTCGGACAGTGCGGTATCGAGGTTTTTGACGTACTCCCCCTCATAGCTATCATCAAACGCGACGCCCAGGTCAACCGTCATAACGTTGTCGGCGAGCACACGATAAACGACAGGATACTGGGCAACGAGTCGATCAAGCGACTGAACGTCCGCCATCCAACAGTCGACATACCCTTTGGCGAGGGCGGCTTTGCAGAGTTCGGCAGAACCATACGATTTGATTTGCACGTCCGGCGAGATATCCAGATCCCCTGCGAGCAATCGGCGTTCGCTCACCGAGCCCGCAATCACCGCAATGGTCTTGCTTCCATCGAGATGCGCCAAGGACGTGATGCCACTCGTTTTCTTGGCGGCGACCGAAACCGTCAGGGTCAAATACGGCTCAGTCCAGTAATACTTATCCTCGCGATAACAGGGAGAATAGTCGCACCACAGGCAATCGATATCGCCGTTTTTGAGTAGGCGATCACGGTCATTCCAAGATATGTCGATAAATTGCGGCTTGATCCCTGCGCGCTTGCAGGCCTCGCGGGCGATGTCGATATCGATACCGGCGTAATCGCCCGTGGTATCGACATGCACATAGGGGTCGTTATCCGTAACGCCGATTTTGAGTACCGGGAGGTCTTTGTCGGCTTCATTCGGGGAGGAAGAGCTGCTTCGAACGGTATACGTCAGGGCGCCCGCACAGACGGCAACAAGAAGTATGAGCGTAAGCGAGACGATGGCGGCTCGCTTGGTACGTCCGGGCACACGCCTCCCTTCATCGAAACAGCAGTCGGATTTCATTTTATACCCGGGGCTGATGCGGCAATAAAAAAGCGCCTCGCCCAAGATGGGCAAGGCGCCAAAGGTTGAAATGCATCCGCAAGCGGTCGAATTAGGTTAACCCTACTCGAAGTTCAGCTGCTCCAGGCGGTCGAAGACCGTGTCGATGCGGGTGAGGAAGTCCCACGGATCAAAGATCTCGTCGAGTTTCTCCTGGCTGACGGTGCAGCGCGGATCGGCCTCGAGACGCTCCTTAAAGGTGGGGCCGGAGACACAATCCTGTACCTCGTGCCAGGTTGCCATGGCGTTTTCCTGCACGATAGCGTAGGCGTCCTCGCGGGTGATGCCCGTATCGACGAGGGCCAGCAGCACCTTGGAGGAGAAGATGAGGCCGCGGGTCTTGTTGAGGTTGGCCATCATGCGAGCCGGATACAGCTGCAGGCCGTCGATAACGCGGATGAGGCACTGGAACATGTGATCGAGCGCGATGAAGCTATCGGCCTGGGCGACGCGCTCGGCAGAGGAGTGCGAAATGTCACGCTCGTGCCACAGGGCGACGTTATCGAAGGCGACCTGAGCGTTGGACTTGACGACGCGCGACAGGCCGCAGACCTTCTCCATGGTGATGGGGTTGCGCTTGTGCGGCATGGCGGAGCTGCCCTTTTGACCCTTGCGGAACGGCTCCTCGGCCTCGAGCGTATCGGTCTTCTGCAGGTTGCGGACCTCGGTCGCGATGCGCTCGCAGGTGGCCGCCGTGGTGGCAAGGACGCCGGCGAGGTAGGCGTGATGGTCGCGGCTGATGACCTGCGTGGACAGCGGATCGTGGACCAGGCCCAGGTGCTCGCAGACGTACTCCTCGACGAACGGCTCGATGGAGCTGTAGGTGCCGACGGCGCCCGAGATGGCACCGAAGGCAACGTTCTTGCGAGCGTCCTCAAGACGATCGAGATCGCGCTTGAGCTCCCATGCCCAAGAGCCAAACTTCATACCGAAGGTCATCGGCTCGGCATGGATGCCATGGGTGCGGCCGGCGCAGAGCGTATTGCGCTCCTCGAAGGCGCGACGCTTGCAGATCTCGCCGAGTTTCTTGACGTCCTCGATGATTAGGTCGCAGGCCTGCGTGAGCTGGTAGCACAAAGCCGTATCGCCCAGGTCGGAGCTGGTCATGCCATAGTGAACCCAACGGCTGGGCTTGGGGTCGCCCTCGGGAACATCGGCGTCGATGTACTCCTTCATATTGGTCAGGAAGGCGATGACATCGTGGCGCGTGACCTCCTCGATCTCGTCAACCTTCGCCTTCTCAAAGTTGGCGTGGTCGCGAATCCACTGGGCCTCTTCTTTGGAAATACCGATCTTGCCGAGCTCCGCCTGCGCCTCGCAGGCCAGGACCTCAATCTCCTGCCAAATGGCGTACTTGTTCTCGAGGGAGAAGATGTGTCCCATCTCCGGGCGGGTATAGCGATCGATCATAGCGGCTCCTTTTTGGTTATTGGCACGTTGGTCGTAACCCAACCATTGTACCGTGCGCGGGCGCAAGTAACGATAACGGGCATTAACCTAACATTTTGTAGCATAGAGCGGCTTCAGGCGATCTCCTCGGATTCACGGAGACGGTGGGGAAGACTTTGCTGGATTTGCCGTCCCCATGCCTCCCGTGCTCGGTGGAGCGGGCAACGGGACGTCCGCGTATTTGCTTTGCAAATACGCACCGGCTTCAGGCGCCTGCCGGCGCCTTCGCCTGCTCGCTACAAACGCTTCGCGTTTGCTTTACGCTCGCACCCTGGCGGGTTCGAATCCCGGCACTTGGTAGTAAAAAGCACGGCAACGTAACGCTGCCGTGCTTGTGCTTTTTACTGGAGCGGGCAACGGGATTCGAACCCGCGAGTGTCAGCTTGGGAAGCTGATGCCTTACCACTTGGCGATGCCCGCTTGTGTGTTGGCTAGTATAACGCGGTTGTCTTGTTCGATACAAGGGTGTCGATGCTTGTTTTGGCTGTGGAGAATCGTTTGAAAACCACTCCGATTGTGGAGATGAGGACCTTTGTCTTTCTCTTCTTACCTTCTTCTACCTGCACTTTTATCTGATTGTTGTATTTGAGCTCGATTTGTCAGAAATCGGGCAAGCTTTTGGTCAGCTTCTGGTACTTACCCGCATGAACCATGGCGGTAGCCTCATCCCAAGCGCCGCGGCCTCCCCGTGCGGCGCACGAGGGATAAGGAGCAGCCATGTCCAACGCACCCACGCACTCTGTCCACAGCGCAATCGCAACAGGTCCGCTGCTCCTGCTCCTCTTTTTTCTGATCGGCTGCCTGGCCCCAGGGACCGCGCTCGCCGTCGACGGGAGTGACGCCCTTAATTTCCGCACCATAAGCGACGGCTGTGGCCCCTTCGGTGTCGGTAAATACGAGGCACAGGACACTTCGATTTCGTACTGCATGAATCAAGACTGCCCCGGCCCCAGCAAGCCGGGAGGGCCATGGCGCACATATAACCAGGGCTGGACATGGCTCGATGACGAATTTGCCGCCATCGTCTGCCACGGATACCCCTCCAGTACATCCTTTGGCGGCCACAATCTGTCGCCCGATCTCGCCCGCGCCGCCACCCAGATTGCCGTGTGGATGCTCAACGGAACCACGCACCCCGACGGCACCTATTCGTATACAAATAGCAAGGGAGTTGCCAGAAGCGGTAGGTTTTACGAAAACGCCGAGGCTGTAGCGGCTGCACGTTGGCTCTACGAGAGCGCTAAGTCCGGATCCATTAAGGCAGCCCCACATCGAGCCAGGCGTTATCACGGCCCGGTCTCGGGCGAGGGTCGACACCAGGACATGCTCTATGTTCTGCCCGCCGTCTCCGTATCTTTCCAAAAACAATCGTCCCGGGCTGACATCACCGCCGGTAACGACACATACAGACTCGGTGGCGCAACCTTCGATATCTTTGAAAGTGCGGGCGATGCACGTGTCGGCACTATCCAGATGGACGAAAACGGGCGTGCACAAGCAACGCTTTTGCCCAATACGGCATATTACCTGGTCGAAACCAAAGCCCCGGCAGGCTATATCCCTCGAAGCGATCGAATAGCCTTCACCACACAAAACAGCGGCGAACATGTCACTATCAACGAGCAGCCCGGCACCATCACCTTGCGTATTGCAAAAATCGATGCCGCCACGGATGCCGGCGCCCAAGTTGGGGCGTCGCTTGTGGGCGCTGAATTCACCTGCGTCTCGCAATCAACTCCCGGCTGGGCTCGCACCCTTACGACCGACGAAAACGGATGGGCGATCCTCAATGACGTTCCTCTGGGCACCTTTACCATCTACGAATCGAAAGCACCCGAGGGCTACCTGATTTCAAACGACTGCTGGAGCTACACCGTCGGTGCCGAGCAACTCGGAGATACGGGCATCGTTGAGCTCGAAAGCCGTATTCCCAACATCCCCATCGCCTTTGACCTTGAAATCTCGAAGTTTAAGGACCATGGCGATAGCGATGAGTCCGGCCTTGAGCAGCCGGCGGGAGGCGTCGTCTTTGAAGTTGTCAGCAATAGCTCCCAACAAGTCGTCGGCACGTTGACCACAAACGTTTATGGCTTTGCCTCCACCAAAGACCAGCCCGAAGCATGGTTTGGCGTAGGCAAGCGACCCGCCGGCGCTCACGGTGCCATTCCCTACGACCGCGCGGGCTACACCGTTCGCGAGGTTGCAGAAACGGTCCCTGAAGGATTTAAGCAAGCAGGAGAATGGACCATCACAGCAGAGCAGACCGCAGACGGCGCCGAGCTTCAGTACATCGTTGACAACCACGCCCTGTCGACACACCTTCAAATCGTAAAGCGCGATGCTCAGACCGGCGGCACCGTGCCACTTGCCGGCTTTACGTTCCAGCTGCTCGATAGCCATCACGAGCCCGTCTCGCAAACATGTTGGTATCCGGCCCACAATGTAATGAACGCCTTCACAACCGATGCAACCGGCTCCGTCACGCTGCCCGAATCACTTAATCCCGGAACATACTACGTGCACGAGGCATCGGCCAAGGAACCGTATCTGCGCGGAGAAGACCTGGAGATAGCGATTCCCGCCGACAGAAATCTGACACCGGTCGCCGTCGTCTCGTTCTATGACGACGCCGCAACCGGAAGCATCGAAATCATTAAGACGGATGCTGTAGGTGGGCGCACCCTCGCTGGAGCCACGTTTGACATCCGCGCTGTCGGCGACATCGCGCGAACCGACGGCAGCATCGTCGCCCTGGATGGCGAAACCGTCGCCACCGTTACAACCGACGAACGGGGACATGCGCGAGTCGACCTTCTTTCACTGGGATGCGGTACCGCCACCTACGAGGTCGTCGAGACGCAGGCGCCCGAAGGTTATCTGCTCAACCCGACCCCACATACCGTGAAGTTGTCGTACGCTGACCAGCAAACACCCGTGATCGAAGCGCACCTTGACGTTTCCAACGACTACACCAAGATCGATGTCTCCAAAGTCGACGCGTGCGGAGGTCAGGAAGTGACAGGCGCCGAGCTTGTCCTCTGCGACTTCAATGGCAACGAAATCGATTCTTGGACTTCATCCGGCAAACCGCACCACATTGAGCACCTTTCACCCGGCACCTACACCCTGCGCGAAACGATGTCTCCGCGTACCTACGACCTCGCCGAAGAGATAACGTTTGAAGTAAAGGCCACGGGAGAAGTTCAAACCGTAGCCATGAAGGATGCCCCCATCGAGATCAGGGGAAGCGTCGATAAGCGCCAAGAGATTGCACAGCCAGTTGTAAGCAAACTTGTTGCCAACGGCGACGGAAAAAACCGAGCCAAAGCACGGGCCAATACGCCAGGCGCCTTCTCCTATACCATCGACGCCAAAAATGAGTCGAGCACCTGGGTCGACGAGTTAACCATCACCGACGACCTTGAGTGCGCCAAAGATGGCGCCGCGAAACTTGTTGCCGTTGAAACCCCTATTGCGGTTGGTGATCTAAACGGGCTGTGCAACGTGTGGTATCGAACGTCTCCGGCAGGAACAAGCGATACGGGCAAGCAGGTCAATGCAACGCTTGACGACGGGCATTGCAATCCTTGGCTCGAAACGGAAGAGGTTGCAAAGCTGCTGGGCGAAGATGTGCGTCTCGTCGATTACGACGGGTGGCACCTATGGAAAGCAGATATCCCGACGGACAAGTCCGTCACGCTCGATACGAAAGAGATCGATCTTACAGACAACGCCGTCATCACGGGTATCCGTTTTGAATACGGTGCGGAAGCCGCCGACTTTACAACCAGAAGCGAAGCGGGCTCTTGGACCCGGGATGACCTTAAAGACGAACACGACGATCTTGACGATGCCAAGGCGGCCCTTAACTCGGATGCCCGAGGCGCAGTCGTGCATATGCAGGCAACGTCGTCCTATACACCCCAAACCGCACTTGCCAACAGCGCGCGCGTCGATCTTTGCCGCAACGGCGGTGGCGATAAACTCGAGGCACATGATGAGGACCGCGTCATCCAACGATGCGCCCTGCCTCAGAACCTGCCGGCAACGGGATCTGTTCCCGTCGCCGCATGCATCACCGCACTCCTGACCTCGGGCGCTGCAGCCATATGGTTCGCTCACCTTAGGTCAGCCACAAAGAAGCGCTAGCGCAATGAAAAAGCGGGCGAGCCAGTCTCCCGGCTCGCCCGCCCTGGGCACAAACGATGAATCGGCTATTCAGTAGATGACGAACCGCCATCGATGGCTGCCTGATCGGACTCGGAAATACCGTCGGCACCCAAGCTTTGCTCTTGCTCCACCTCTTCGCTCATTGTTGTCTCGGGTGTCGAGCCCTTAACGCCAACGACGTACGCGGCCCCAAAACCCAATGCGACAGCGATCAGGGTCAAAATCAGATAGATGGGCCAATGGCGCTTGATGTACGAAAACACGCTGACTCCTTAGCGGATCTGTCTAAGAACGACGAATGACCTCGGTCACGACCTCGGACACCGTAGCGATATTGGTCGGATTGACGTTGTACGGCAGGTCATCCTCGGTGCGAGCGTAGGCAAGGCGCGGACCGTCCACACCGGCGATCGTAAGGGCGCGACGGCTCGCCTCGAGCGCTGCGGATGCATCGGTTTTTGCATAGGGCATCTCGAACGCACCACAATCGACGTGGAACGACTTGCACACCTTGCTGACAAGATTCATGATGCGGCGATCGCCCTTAAACAGCTGCTGCTCGCCCTCGACCGTCACCACCGAAAGCCTGCCGGCACCGATAGACTCGAGGTTGATGAAGAACACACCGCGGAGCTTGTCACGATGCGAGGCCAAAAACGCCCTCATGCCGGCGCCGTCGCAATCGGACGCGCCCGTTGCGACGAACCAGATATCGTGGCCGAGCAGCTCATCGTCACCCATGGAGGCAACGGCCGAGAGCATATCCTCGGCAGAAGCACCATCGGAAGAGGTGGCGCCGCCCTTCCAACCGTCGTCGTCATCCTCGAAGTTATCCCACGAGCCAATGCCACGGCCAGACTTCTTGGCATCGTAATCGTCCTCGACGCCCAGCCAGTCGCTCATACTGTCCTGCTCGTTCTTCTTTTTGCGACCGAACAAGCCACCCAGGCCACGCTTCTGCGGCTTGGCGCCCGTCGAAGCAGGAGCCGAGATGGTCTCGAGCGGCTGTGCGCCCGAGGAGATGGGCATGGGGGTCGCAACCGGTGCCGATGTGGGCTCGGGCCCCTGCGCCGTCGCAAAGGGATCATTTGTCTGTGCCGAAGGATCGGGAAGATCGAACAGCGACGTGCGGGACGCGACGTTGGCCTGTTGCATCGAAGGCAGCGACGGATCGGGGACCGAGGCCAGCGGCGACGAAGAGGGCGCAGGCGCGGAGGCCGGATCGGGGATATTCATATGCTGGCGCGCAGGCACCTGAGACGAAATCTGCGCCATGAGGGAGTCAACTGCCTCGTCCTGCGTGGGAGCGACATTGGCCACCGTGGCACCGGGGTCGCTCGGCGCGGGCATGGTAAAGATCTGCGTAGAATAAGGCCTGGACTCATCCGTCTTGGGAGCCTCGTCAATCGCAGGGGACTCCTGCTTCATAGCAGGAGCCTCGACCTGCTCGGGTGCGCTGGCCTCAACGGAATCGGCCTCGTCAACAACCGAATCATCGGCGACGTCCTGGGCATCATCGGAGATGGGAAGGGGCTCGGCAATTGCGGTGCCCTGCTTCTCAAACGTCATCGTGGCATCGAATGACATGGTGCCATCGACCGGCTGCTGCGCCTCGAAGGACGTCGTAGCCTCGGCAACGTCAGCGGATGTCGGCTGCGGAGCCTCGAAGGACGTCGTGGCGCCGGCAACATCGACAGGCTCCGGCTGCTCGGCCTCGCTCTGCTCGAACTCCTGTGCCGCACGCTCACGCTCGGCCTCGGCGGCCTGCTGCTGGGCGATGGCCTCCCGCTCGGCGGCCTCGCGGGCAGCGGCACGCTTTTCCTCAAAGTCGTCGACGAACTTCTTGCCCTTCGCAAAGGCGCCTTTAAAGAAGCTAGAAGCGCTGGCACCAATCGAGGAGAACGCAGAAGCGATATCGGCATGGGGCGTTGTCGAGGGAAGCTCGGCCGAGAAATCGGTGTCACTCTCATAGGACACGCGCTGCGGATACTCGTCATAGTCTTCGTCGGCGGTCTCGTCTTCAACCTGTGCCGGAGCGGCAGGCGCCAGAATATCCAGACCAGCTGCAGAATCGAGCACGGGTTTATCGTCAGGCTCCGCGGAAGCAACAGGGGCAGCGACCGGCTCGGCGGGAGCAACAGCCGTATTGGCCGCGGGCGCAGGCTCCTGTGCAACGGGAGCAGGCTCCGGCTCAAACGTCGGCTCCTCGCCCTCTTCGTAATCGAGCGTGCAGGACTCGGGAAGCATGCCGAGCGCGCGGATGGCATCCGAACCAAAGCGGATATTGCCGGCGGCATTGCGATAGAGCTTGGGCTCGGGCTCGGCGGCTTCGACCGCCGCAGGCTCCTCCGCCGGCTCGGCGGCAGACTGTTCCTCGGTGGACACTTCGGCCTGGGCAGTCTGGTCTTGAGCCTCGGGGGCGATAACGCCGATCAGCGTCTCGTCGGCAGAGGCACCCTCAAAACCATCGATCTGTCCATCAAAAGCCTCGTCCTGCTCGGGTACATCGACAGGCGCCACCGGCTGGCCAAACTCATCCTCGTCGTAGGAAGGCTCCTCATATTCAATGGTGTTACCGTAGTCGTTTTGCTGCTGGGCCGCGGCATACTCAGCCGCCGCGCGCGCCATTTCCTCGGCGCGACGCTTCTGCTCGCCAAAATAGGTATCGAACGGAATGTCATCGGGGAACTCGTTTTCGCCCTGATAGGGGGCAACGTTGTCCATGACACCGAGCATAGCGGCAACAGAGGACTTGTTGCACACCGCGCCAGACGTGTAGGGAAGCACAAAACGGTTGGAGATGATATTGGCGGCGTTGGCCAGTGCCACAAGGGAGGCCAAAATCGCGACAACCCACAGCAGTACCTTGAGCACGCCGGGGAGCGGCAGGATACGCAGGATGGCGACAACCGCGGGCGCGATCGTGGCGACAGGCAGGAGCTTGGCGATGAGCGCACGATACGGAGCGTAGGGCTCGCGAGCAAGGAGCTCGGCACGGGGGGAATCATAGTGGGCCACCACGACGACCGGGCGGTTGCGAGGAGACGCAAGCGGGCCCGAGGCCTTGTGATAGGCGATGACATTTTGGCTCACACCGGTCTTTCCCAGGCGCGAAACCACGGGATGCCCTGTGCGCTCGAGTACGTAGAGCACGGCACCGACAATGGCCAGCAAGGTGCCGACCAAGCCGATACCGCCGCCGATGCCCATCAGCAGGGCGCCGGCAAACGCCAGGATACCGGTAACGGCAAACGCCAACCTGCTGGGCGCGGGAGCATTAAATTCCTGCACCTCGGGGTCAAAGCCGTGGTTGCGGAAAATCTGAGCGATATCCTCGGCAGCCAGGCGCTCTTCTTCACTGCACGCCGGCGTAATGCCGGTGTTCTGCAGCAGGTGGTTAATATAGTTCTGGGTGTTCGCCATGTGCGCTCCACATCCATAATCCGACAAATAGGCCCAATGCATGCACATTAGAACCGTATATAGTCGAAAGTATACCCCGAGCGAGCGCAAACGACCGAATTCGGGCCATCTTAACGCCGCGAGCGGACAAGGATATAGCCTAATCTCCATATCGGACTAAAATCATGGCATCAAACGACCTTCTCATGCGAGGATTCTATGACGGCAAGCGACGCGACCGCGACAATTAAAAAGGGGGCAGCCGAGCCCGGTTTCGATAAAACGGCTCAGCGCATCCTCAACCTTTTCTTTGTACTCAACAGTTCTCCCGAACCGCTGACGACCGAGCAAATCGTCCTGGATTCCGATTTGGGATACGGCTCGGGCAATATCGACTCAGACAAGCGCAAGTTCCGCCGCGATCGCGACAAGCTGCTCGAACGCGGCATCGTTATCAGGGAGGTTCGTGCTGCCGGAGCGCAGGAAACCGAGGAGAGCGCGTGGACGATCGACCGCGAGCACACGTTTGCCGCGGGCGGTCTCATCACCGCAGACGATGCCGACATCCTGCTCAATGCCATCGACCAGACACTCGCGGCAGGCTCATCCACCTTTGCCGCGCCGCTTGCCGACATTCGCTCCAAGATTGCCTACCTCACCGGCGTGTCGACGACAGGAGAGGCACCGATCCGCCGCTCTCCCGCCGTCGATGCGGTATGGAGTGCCTTTGCCGAGCGTTGCGCGCTGCGCTTTTTGTACCAAAACGGACGCGGCGAGCAACGCGAGCGGACCGTTTGCGTCTACGGCATGTTCGAGCGCGAGGGTGCGGCATACTTCTGCGGCCTCGACAATGCCACCGACAATATCAGGACATTCCGCTGCGACCGCATCATTCGCGCCTGGAGACCTTCGAAAGCCTACGCCATCCCTGCGGATTTCAACCTCAACGATTACTTATTCTTTGAGTTCGATTTTGCCGACCGCCCACCCGTTGCGGCTACGTTCTCGTTCGCGCGTGAAGCGCAGGCCGATATGATCAGCGGTCTCACACGCGGACGAGGCGAACTCACGCGCACCGAAGCAGAGTGGACCTGGACCGTTGACGTGCGCGACTTTGAAGCCGCAGCCTCGTTTTGCATGGCCCATGCCATGGATGGCATGAGGCCCGTCGCCCCCGATGCTCTCAAGCAGGCGTGGAATCGCCTCATCGAAAGGACGGTGCACGAGCATGCCCGTGCGTAAACTCACCAGCGAGCAAAGACTCTCGCGCGCCATCGACATCATGGAGGCCCTCTACGCCGCCGGCGAGAATGGCATGACACGAGACGAGCTTTGCAGCCGCTTTGATATCACGGGGGCATCACTCGACGAGATTCTCGAGATCGTCTCGACGCTTGCGGACCGAGAATCGGGCGCACGTATTATCTGTGAACGCCGCGGCGAGTGCGTGGTCCTCACCGGTGATGCGGGGCGCGTGCTGCCGCTACGCCTGAGTGCCGCCGAGGGCGCTGTGCTCAACCATGAACTTGAATCGTTGGGGATCGAGCCGCATACGGCAGCTCGGATTCGACATGCCCTTCTACCCGAAGAGCTCGGCTATAACCAGCGCGTCTTTGACACCGTCAACCACGGGTCGCACTGGCAGCAGCTGAGCTGCGCCATTCAGGACGGCGTTCGCTGCCGCATCTCGTATCGCTCGATGGACGATGCACGGCCACGTGAGCGTCTGGTCGACCCCTTGCGCATTACGGCAAACGGCGACCAAACATACCTGATTGCCTGGGACATCGCGGTCGATGAACAGCGTACCTATCGTATGGATAAAATCGAGGGCTTGGTCTTGACCGACGACTCCGTCGTGCGCCACGCACCGGAGCCCGCGACCCCCCACGACTCCCTCGCCCAGGCGGAGCGGAGCGCGAAGCTTCTCATGCCGCGCGCCTTGGCGGAGTGCCTAGACTGGCCCGGCATTATGTCGATTGAACCCAATGGGGCGGACAGCTCAACAGTGAATGTGCGCTACGGCTCCGAGCGCTGGCTGTTAAGCCAGGTAATCGCAGCGGGCGGGGCCATCCGCATCCTGGATGACCCCGCCCTGTCAGAGCGTCTGTGCGATATGGCAAAATCCCTCGTCTGTCCGCTTTAGCGGCGCCGCTCGTGGCGTGCGCGCCACAGCTGTAGATAGTGCCCGATTTGTGCCGACTCGATGCGCTGATAGGAGCTCGTGGGCAGCGACGTTAAGAATTTCTTGCCGTAGCCCTTCGTCACCAGGCGCGGGTCGGCCAAGATGAGTACGCCACAATCGGTCGATGAGCGAATGAGGCGACCGGCTGCCTGCTTGACCTCGAGCACGGCCTCGGGCAGCGAATAGCGCGCCCAAGCGCGGTCTTCGCGCAGATTGCGCTCGCATGAGAGCGGGTCTGTGGGGCTCGAGAACGGCAGCTTGGGGATGATGACGCAGCGCAGCGTCTCGCCGCTGGCGTCAAACCCTTCCCAAAAGGCCTTAAGCGCAAAGAGCGACGAGGTCGGTTCGTTGATAAAGCGGTCGCGCAGACGGCGAGGAGACGAGTTGCGCTGCTGGCAGTTGAGTTCCAGACCCGCACGAGCCATCTTGGGCTCGACGCGAGCGTACAGTTCCTCCATGTCACGCCTGTTGGTGAACAGCGTGAGCACCGAGCCGCCCATGGCGAGATGAGCGTCGACCAGCACACGCTCGAGCGCCGAAAGATAGCCTTCGCGGTCGCGCGGATCGGGGATATCGCCCGCAACGACTACAGCCATATTCGAATCGAAGTCGTAGCTCGAATCCAAGTGCAGCGACGATGATGTCGAGGCACCGATGCGATCGAGGCCGACGGCGTGGTTAAAGTGCTCAAAGCTCTTGGAAACCGTCATGGTCGCCGAGGCAAAGATAGCCGTGTGGACCTCGGGCAACCACTCGGTTGCCAAGGCCTCGCCAATATCGATGCGCTCCGCGGTCATCGACTCGCCGCCGGCACGCAATCTGCGATTGACTTGCAGCGAGTACACGTAGTGTTCATCGGTGCCGTCGATGATGAGTTTGAGGTTCTCGGCCAGCTCGTGTAGGCGGCGCGAGATATCACCCAGGTCGACAACAACCTCGGGCTTGTCGGCGGCGACGGCTTGTACCAGCGCGTCGACGCTCTTGTCAGCTTGTTCCAATGCGTCGATGGCAGTGCAGGCCGACTGTAAGAAATCATGCCAGTCGTCAGATTCGCGCAGCTCGGGGCCAATCCATAGGTTCGCATTGTCATAGCCCCCGCGGGCACGGCGGCCGAGCTCGCGAACGCCGTCAAACACGTCGGCGATTGCCATGCTCGCGCGCGCAACCGTCGACGTCGCCTTGGCGGTTAGACCCAAGTAGAGCGTAGAGCCCTCCGAGGTTGCCAAATCGCGGGAAACCTGGCTCAGCGCGCCGGTGCTCGAGCCACCCAGGCGCTCAAACAGAACGCGCGATTCATCCGCCGACACCACGCGCGCCCATTGACGGCGCGCCTCGCGCTCGATGGAGTGGGCCTCATCGATCACCCAGTGACGAATCGGAGGCAAGATTCTGCCCTCGGCCGCAACATTGCGGAACAGCAGGGAATGGTTGGTGACCACTACATCGGCATGCGCCGCGCGACGGCGGGCGCCGTGGACCAGGCATTTATCGGGGAAAAACGGGCATAGGCGACGGGCGCACTCGCGCGACGCCGTCGTAAAGTCGGGACGGTTGACGCTGCGCCAGCGAATGCCGAGCGAGTCGAGGTTGCCATCGGCCGACTGACACACGTACGCCGTGATGACCGCGACTGCCGTAAGCGTGTCGGCAGGATCACGCTTAGTCGTAATTTCGACTTGCCCGCGGCTCATGCGCTCAAGCTTGCGCAAGCATGGATAGTGGTCATAGCCCTTGAGGGCGCAAAACGATAGGCCTCCGTCCAGCTGCTCGGCAAGTTTGGGCAGCTCATGATACATGAGCTGGTCGGCAAGATTATTCGATTTAGTCGCGATACCAACCGTGATGTTGTTGCGGCGCGCGGCCTCGGCAAAAGGCACCAGGTAAGCCATCGATTTGCCGACGCCCGTGCCCGCCTCAATCACGCGATGCGTTCCCGTAACGAGTGCATCACGGACCTCGAGCGCCATCGCGATCTGCTCATCGCGCGGCTCGTACGTGGGGTACATGCGATTAACCAGGCCGCCCGGGGCATAGTCCGCCTCGATTTCCTCGCGGCTCGGCATCTTAAGGACCGGTAGCTCGTCCGCATCAACGCGATCATCGGCCCGATCGGCCTTGAGTACGTCGGCGCGGGCGGCGCTGAGAGAGAAGATGGAACCGGGGTTCTGCCCCGCCAAGAACGAGAAGATAGGACGATAGGACCAGGGTACGTCGGGGTGCATGTCGGCCAGGCGCGCCATTAAGCCCTGGGGCAAGTCGGTGAGCGCCACGAGTAACACGCGCCATACGCCACACAGGGCGTCGACATCGGCATTGGCGCGGTGCGACACCGAGTCGCAGCCAAACAGGTCGGCCATGAAAGACAGCTTATGCGATGCCAGACGCGGAAGCGCGATGCGCGACAGTGCCAGCGAATCAATCCAGATGTCGCTGACGTTGACACCGCCCTTGACCGACTCGATAAACGAGCGGTCGAAGGTGGCGTTATGTGCGATCACCGGGCAGCCGCCGACAAAATCGGCGAGAGCGGCCACGGCATCGACGGCCGATGGGGCATCTGCCACATCGGCGTTTGTAATGCTCGTGAGCTCGGTAATCTCGGCGGGAATCAGCTGCTTGGGATGCACGAAGGTATCGAAGCGGTCGACGATCTCGCGGCCCGAAAGGCGGGCCGCCGATATCTCAATAAGCTCGTTGTCCTGCACCGAAAGACCCGTGGTCTCGGTATCGAGGACGATAACATCTTCCTCGATGAGACCAAACGATTGGGTTTTGGCGCGCTCGGCAAGCGTGGCATAGGAGTCGATGACAAACTGCGGCGTTCCTGATGAAACCGCGTCCTCGATTAGCATGCAATGCCCGCTCGACGAAGACCCATACGGATCAGGCTGTCACAGACCTGCGGGAACGTCATATCGTCGGTGTGGCGGATCTCATCCGGATACAGCGACGTATCGGTCATGCCGGGAATGGTATTGGTCTCGAGGATAACGGGGCCGTCCTCGCTCACGATAAAATCGCTGCGCGAGATGCCCAAGCAACCGAGCGCCCTATGGGCGGCACAGGCTAGCTCCTGGGCACGAGCGTAGTTCTCGGGCGAAATCTGCGCCGGAATGCGATGAATGTCCGTAGGGTCGACATACTTCACGTCCAGATCGTAGAACTCGCAGTCCTCGGGCTTACGGATCTCAACGATCGGCAGGGCGCGCACGTCATCCTCGCCGTATACGCCGACGGTGATCTCGGTACCCTCGATACACTTCTCGACCAGCACTTTGTCGCCGTACTCAAACGCCTTGGCGATTGCCGCGGGAAGCTCGGAGGGCTCATGGACCAGGGAAATGCCATAGCTGGAACCGTTTACGGCCGGCTTCACAAAGCAGCGCTCGCCACAAACCTCGACGATATGATCGATATCGACTTCATCGCCCACTTCGAGCGCCACGCCGGGGGCAATGGGAATGCCCGCCTTGGCGTATAGGAGCTTCGAGACCTCCTTGTCGGCACCGCAGGCGCTCGCCAGCACACCCGACGCCGTGTAGGGGATACCCAGGGTCTCCATGGCACCCTGCATGGCACCATCCTCGCCGCCGGCACCGTGCATGGCGATAAACGCCACGTCAAAGCCGCCGGTCGCCATGGTTACCATAAAATCATCGGCAGCCGTGTCGAGCAGCTCCACCGAAGTGTAGCCAGCCTCCTTCAAGGCCACCACGACGTTCTTTCCCGAATTGAGCGAGATCTCGCGCTCGGCGGAATGACCGCCCGCCAAGACCGCTACGTGCATGTTCTCTAGGCTTTTACCCGGCATGGGCAGACTCCTCCTCTATAATTTCTGCAGCTGATACCATATTGTAGCGATACCCTCTACGTTTCCCCAAAATCGAAAGGCTTCCATGAATCCCAGGACTAAATCTCAGGACATTCGCGACTTGAGCCAAAACGATATTCGCGAGCTTGTGGCCGAACTCGGCCAGCCCGCCTTCCGCGCGAAGCAGCTCATCGAATGGGTCTTTGAGAAGAACGTTTGTTCGTTTGACGATATGACCAACCTTCCTAAGGCTTTCCGCGAGCAGCTTAAAGAGGCTTTTGCCTTCGACACGCCGACTGAACTCACCAAACAGGTTTCCAAAGATGGCTCTCGCAAGTATCTGCTCGAGTACCACGACGGCATTTCCGTCGAGACTGTCGGTATGCCCCGTCGTAACAAGCTTTCCGTCTGCGTTTCTACTCAGGCTGGCTGTGGCATGGGTTGTGCCTTTTGCGCTACCGGTCTCAACGGCCTCAAGCGCTCGCTGACCGCCCAAGAGATCGTTGACCAGGTACTTCATGTCTCCAGCGACTTTGGCGAGCGTGCCACGAGCGTCGTTTTCATGGGCCAGGGCGAGCCGTTTGCCAACTATGATGAGGTTCTCAAGGCTCTGCGCATCCTTAACGATCCCGACGGTATCGGTATTGGAGCCCGTCACCTTACTGTCTCTACCAGCGGTGTTATTCCCGGTATTCGCAAGTTTGCCGACATTCCGGAGCAGTTTACGCTCGCTGTGTCGCTGCACTCCGCTATCCAGTCCACGCGCAATAAGCTCATGCCCGGTGTTAAGAAGTACACGCTGCTCCGCCTTCACGAGGCGCTTCAGCTCTACACCGAGAAGACGGGCCGCCGCCCGACCTATGAGTACGCCATGATCGAAGGCGTCAACGATACGAATCCCGAAATGCAGGCGCTCTGCGACTTCTGCGAGGGAACGCTGTGCCACGTTAACCTGATTCAGCTTAACGACATCGAGGGCAGCCCGCTCAAGCCGTCGCCGATTCATAAGGTTGAGGATCTTCAGCGCCGCCTTGAGTCTCGTGGCATCGAGACCACGATCCGTAACTCGCGCGGCAATGATATTGATGCCGCCTGCGGTCAGCTAAAGCAACGTTTCAAGGTCCAGAAGAACGCATAGGGGAGTCTGCACCCCATAACGTTTCATGTGAAACATCCGACAGCCCTGGTTAAAAATAATGCAACCAGGGCTGTTTCATTTTTTTCATACTATTGAACTTGACTTCTTCAAGCTTAGTTTAATGGCCAAAATTAGGGGTCCTTGTCTCCTGAATCAAACAAGGACCCCTTCAAAACAGGCGAGTAATTGTTAGGTACCTAATAACCAACATTTTCCCACTGATGGTTAACCCAGTCTTGGTTAATCTTGGGATTCTTAGTCACCTGAGCAGTGCGCATAGCGACATCTTCGGTCATCACATTCATTTTCTTCTTAGATGTATCGACGATATCCTGTGCTCCACGCAGCAGTCGACCTCTCAGTTCATCATCTGTCGCAAGCTTATAACCAGCAAAAGTGCCAGCGACGACGGTGGTTGCCAACGCAACGATCGCGAGAACCTTATTCTTCATCCTGATCCTCCTGCCCAAATTGAACCATTTCGCCAAGGATACGGGAGAGTTCCTCTTCGTCTTTGAACTCGATTTCAATTTTATTCTTACCACGTGAGCTCTTCACGCGTACATTTGTGTTAAAAACTTGACGAAGTACTCGAGCGGCCTTTTTGAATGACTGAGGCGTTGCTGGCCTCGGGGTCCTTGGCGTCTCTCCGGCAGAAAATAACGGAGCAAGATTTTCTGTCGCTCTAACGGAAAGACCTTCTGCGACAACTTTTTCAGCAAGTCGAATCCTGGCATCTTCATAAGGAACTGCAAGAATCGCCCTTGCATGACCTGCAGTAAGCTTGCCCTCGAAAATCATCTGCTGTACGACTTCCGGAAGATCTAACAAACGAAGTGAATTTGTAATTGCAGAACGAGACTTACTGACAGCCTTTGATAACGCCTCCTGCGTCATGCCGCTTGCATCAATCAACTGACGATAACCCTTTGCCTCTTCGACAGGGTTCAAATCAGAACGTTGAAGATTCTCGATAAGTGCAAGAGCGAGCATTTCCTCATCATTAACTTCCTTAATGATGACTGGCAGTTCCTCAAGACCAGCAAGTTTTGAAGCCTGGTAACGACGCTCACCGGCAATAATCTCATAGCCGTTTCCATGCTTGCGAACCAACAGTGGTTGCAATACCCCGTGCTCCTGAATCGATTCACTCAACTCGCGAAGTTCAGTTTCGTTAAAGTGAATTCGTGGCTGATTAGGGTTGGGAACGATATCCTCAATAGGTAGTTTTGTTTCAGATGTGGCATTTGAAGCCGATGCAGCCGAACCACCGGTCTCGTACTCGGCCTCTGAGACTAATGCATTGAGTCCACGTCCCAATCCGCCACGTTTCTTTGCGCTAGGCACGCTTGATCACCTCTTTTGCAAGGTTCATATACGCTTTTGCACCCTTATTTTGAGGCGCATAGGTAATTACCGGCTCTCCAAAAGACGGAGCCTCAGAGATTTTTACGGTACGAGGAATTAAGGTCTTAAAAGCCTTATCGCCAAAGTACGACTGAACTTCCTCAACAACCTGATTCGACAGAGAAGTACGCGAGTCATACATGGTCATAAGCACACCATAGGTGTCTAAGCCCTTATTCAGACGTGATTTGACCATCTTCATTGACTCAAGCAGCTTCGTAACGCCCTCGAGTGCGTAATACTCGCACTGTATCGGAATCAAAACGCTATCTGCTGCGGTCAAAGCATTGATGGTAAGCAGGCCGAGCGAAGGAGGACAGTCGATAAATATAAAATCGAACTCATCCTGAATCGGCTCAAGCAAATCTTTGAGGCGGGTTTCACGAGCAATTGCGCTTACGAGCTCAATTTCGGCACCTGCAAGCTGAATTGTTGCCGGAATTACGAATACCTTTTTGCAATTTGTATCAAGAACAAGCGATTCTGCCGGCACGTCATTCAGCAATGCATCATATATGCACTGATCAAGGTCTTCTTTTTCAATTCCAAATCCGCTAGTGCTGTTTCCCTGCGGATCAAAATCGACAATCAGTGTCTTGCGTCCCTGTTCACCCAGTGCTGCAGCAAGGTTTACAGCCGTCGTCGACTTACCGACGCCGCCTTTTTGATTGATGATTGCAATGATACGCGTGTCTTTTGCGCTCTTCGAACGCTTAACGTCGCGAAATCCCACGGTCCCTCCTGGTGTGTATTAAAGCCGTCAAACGGAGGATGTTTCACGTGAAACATTCCGATTCAATATCAACCGCCATGTTTCACGTGAAACACTGCAAGTTGTTAGTATCCATTATGTTTCACGTGAAACATCTAGGCAAGCGGATTCTTCTTTGCCATTCCATTTGCACGAGGCAATGAAACGGATGCTGGATGACTCTTCTTAAGAACAATGAACTCCCTGTGACCCAAGCCCTCAGGCAAATCGATAGCGTCATTCAAAAGCAAAGTGAAGCCGCAGATCTTAGCCGCTGACATGCCGGAAGCAAGCTCCTCATCCGTTGGATTGCCCTTCGTGATAACAAATAGACCACCATCCTTGAGGAATGGAGCCGCATACTCAACAAGAATCGGTAGAGGGGCAAGTGCGCGGGCGGTTACGACAGAAAACTGCTTCTTATGGCCCCGGGCATATTCTTCAAGGCGATCATGGACTGCATGACCATGTTTCAATCCAAGAGCATGAACAAAAGAATTGACAGCATCAACCTTCTTGCCAACAGAGTCAATATAAGTAGCTTTACGATGCGTGGTTATCGTTAATGGAATACCAGGGAAGCCCGCACCAGTTCCCATATCGAGCAAAGCTCCCTCAGGAGCCTTATTGATATAAGGGAGCAAGACAAGTGAGTCGAGGATATGAAGTACCGCAGCGTCTTCTACGTTAAGAATACGGGTGAGGTTGGTTGTCTTATTTGTTTCAAGAACCAAATCCAAATGCTGAATACATTTCCTTAGATAAGCATCAGTTATATTCAGGGAATACTCTTTGCAATAGGAAGTTAGACGACTCAGCATCTCGTCAGCCTGCTGATCTGTAAGTACAAACAACAGAAGCTCCTTTCTGACAAAAATCAGTGTATCGAGAACTTTTGACAAAAAAAGGGGACGTGGAAACCACGTCCCCTTAGCATAAGCTCGAGTAGATTATCGAGCAACAATCACCACATGGCGATCAGGGTCAGAACCCTCAGAATGGGTATCGACGGCATTATTACCACGAAGTGCAATATGAACCAGTCGGCGCTCATAGGCATTCATGGGCGGAAGCGAAACACTCTTATGAGTACGAATGGCACGCTCGGCGGCAGACTGAGCCATAGAGGCAACCTTGTCCTGACGACGGCTCTTGTAGCCCTCAACGTCAACCACAACCGGATACCTAAAGCCAAGCTTGCGGCTCACCAGCAAAGAGAACATAACCTGAAGGGCATCAAGGGTACGGCCATGACGGCCAATGAGAACGGCAAGATCGGGAGCCGTAACATCCAAAATCAGCTCGCCCTCGTCGCCCTCGTACTCATCAATAGGAGAGTTGGCGGCATCGAAGTGCGAAAGGATGGAACGCAGAATGGAAATCGCAACATCGGCAATGGTGTCGAGCTCCTCATCGGTCAGCTCTTCACCGGCCTTGTAGCGCTCTGCAATCTCGGGATAATCGCCCGCAATCTGCGGGGCAACCTCCTCAAGCATATCCTCGATGATCTCTTCAGACATAACGTACTCCAAAAGTTAGGTACCTAAATAAGATTGATATCCCGACTACTTCTTCTTGTGCGGACGCGGCTTCTTCTCGCGACGGGTAACCTCGACCTGCAGTGGAGCGTTCTTGAGGCGCTCCTCCTCATCGGCCTTGGCCTTGTCGATAACCTTCTGCGTCACGAAGATCTGCTGGATAACCTGCCAGGCAGAAGACACATTGTAGTAAAGCAGAACGCCGACGGGCAGGCTCCAGCCCATCCAAAGCATCATGACGGTCATGACGACGGCCATCATGCGCATGCTCTGGGCCTGCTGACCAGTCTGATTGCGAGACATATACAGCTGCGGAATCAGGGTCAAGACAGCGAACAGAATCAGGCAAACCAGCGCAGGCAGCGCAACCATAAAGCCATCGGCAAAGGAAGCGCTCGGCGTGGTGGTAAGGTCAGGCAGGATGTTGAAGAACGAGAACGTGCCGTCGCTAAAGTAGTTCGGCAGTTTACGCAGGAGCGTAAACAGGGCGAACAGGACGGGCATCTGGATCAACAGCGGCAGACAACCAGCCATGGGGTTGAACTTGTTCTCGCTGTAGAACTTCTGCATCTCCTCGGCCTGACGCTGGGGATCGTCGGCATAGCGCTCCTGGATCTCGAGCATCTTAGGCTGCAGCACCTGCATGCGAGCCGTCGACTTGGTCGACTTGAGCATAAGCGGCGTCAGCAGCAGACGGATGATGACCACCAGAATGATGATGGACAGGCCCCAGTCGACCGCAAAGGTCTGGATGAGCTTGAGCAGCTCAAAAAGGATGTTAACGATCCAATCCCACATGTAAGTTTTCCTCCGATAGCGAGTGCCCGCTAAGGCACAGGGTCATAACCGCCGACGTGCAGGGGATTGCAGCGAGCGATGCGCCTCACGGCAAGCCAGCAGCCTCTCAAAACACCGTACTTCTCAATCGCCTGAACGGCGTATTGCGAGCACGTTGGGTAATAAATGCAGGCGTCAGGCAATAAGGGCGAAATAACCTGTTGATATATGCGAATAGGAGCGATGGCAACACGTCGCAAAACGTGATTGCTCATCGCTCCTCCCCGGCAACGCCGGCGCGTTTCATAAGCGAACGCAATGCCTTGTCCATCTCCTGCGGCGAGGAAACCCTCGTCTTGGGAGTCGCGAACAAGATGATGTCATAACCCGCAACGGGAAATCCACAGCTGCGGGCGGCCTCGCGCATCACACGCTTAGATCGGTTGCGCACGACAGCACAACCGAGTCGTTTAGCACCAACGAAGGCGACCCTTCCGGAGTCGCCTTCGCCAACCGATTCACATATGGTCATTCGAATCAGAGGGTGATTGAAACGACGCCCCTGACTGAACACATGCTCGAAATCTTGCCGAGACTTAATAGTCTTCATGCGAGATGTGTGTATCGCTGCTAGACAGTGAGACGCTTGCGGCCCTTGGCGCGACGACGGGCGAGCACGGCACGACCACCCTTAGTGGCCATACGGGCACGGAAGCCATGGGTCTTGGCACGCTTACGCTTATTAGGCTGATACGTACGCTTCATCTTAAGTTCCTCCTGCTGCATTTCGAGTGTCCGCGGGGGCGCGGACGCAGATATAGACACGTGAGCTTGAAGATTGTAGGGAAATCAATGTTCAAATGTCAAGAAATCAAAGGTAAAAGGTTGCAAAGAGTACACGGTTCCCCCATAAGCAGAATCGGCATTTGAGGCAGCAGGCAACTTTTCATGAAATTTCATCGAGTTTTCAACAGGTCATGTTGGAAATGTTGAGAACTTTTCGTCCGTTTTCCAAAGTTTTCAACAGGTTTTGAAAACTTGTCGAAAGATGAGAAACATTACGCGGTGAGCTACTATTTGTTCAAAACCTTTTGAAAGATTGCGAGCGGCATGTCTGACGACTTCTACACCATGGTCGATTCCGGTGATCCGGCACCCGACAACGAGCACATCACCGGCGTGCGCGAAGAACGCAACGAGAGCGAGCAGGTCACCGCACAAGCACCGCAGGCCATGTATGCAGCGCGCATCGCGGTCTACGATGACATGCTGTCGACACCGCGTGTCATCGTCATCGAACCGCAAGACGTCCGTACCTACTTGGAAGAGACAACCAACACCGTCTACCAGTGCATGAAAGAGCAGGGAGGACGCATCTCGCTGATGGTTATCCGCGAGATTGTCGAAAACTTTATCCACGCGCATTTTGCAGAGCCCATTATCTCGATTCTCGACGGTGGCGATACCATCCGCTTTGCCGATCAGGGTCCGGGCATCGACGACAAAGAACGTGCCTTCGATTTTGGCGTAACCAGCGCAAACAGCAAGATGAAACGGTATATCCGCGGCACCGGCGCCGGGTTTCCCATGGTACAGGAGTACTTGGAAAACGCCGGCGGCGCCGTCTCCATCGAGGACAACATGGGCAATGGCACCGTCGTGACGGTAAGTCTGGACCCCAAGCGAGTGCAGGAAATCGAGCGTGCCGGCGGGCGCGGGGCAGCCGTTCGACCCGAAACAGAGCAGCAGACATATCCCATGCCGGGCGCCTTCACGCAGCAGCCCGCAGCAATGCAACAGGTGCAACAGCAAATGCCTCCCATGCTGCAGTCTGGCATGCCCCCCATGCAAGAGCCCCAGGCACCCACGGGCGCGATTCCCCAGAACATGCCCGATGCAAGGCCAGCGATGGGCCAGGATGCGGGAACCTTACAGCAGATGGCGGGCGCATCGGCCGCACAGCAGATGTCCTATCAACCGAACCCGCAAGGGTATCCGGCTCAATACGCGCCGCAAACGGGATATGTGCAGGCATACCCCCAGCAATACCCGCTGGGATACCAGCAGCCGAACCAACAGATGCCCCAGGCGCAGTACAACCCATGGGCCCAGCAGATGCCCCCGCAGCCTTACCAACAGTGGCCGCAAAGTTTTCAACAGCAGCCGCTGCCCATGCAGAGTTCTCAACAACCAGCAGCTCAAATGATGTATCCTAATGCGGCGAATCAATATGCACAGCCGCAGCAAAACGTATTTGTGAGCGAGCGCGGCGAAGCGGCACTGGGCTATCTGGCTCAAAACCAGGAGTGCGGCGCAACCGACCTGGCACGAGCGTTTGGAAACTCAGCGCCCACGTGGTCGCGAACGCTCAACGACTTGGCGCAAGCCGGCTTGGTCATCAAACATGGCCAGAAATATCATCTGACCGAGATAGGCAGCGCTCGCGTGCGAGCCCAAAGTTAAGGAACGGGAGAAACAGTGGACGAGGAAGCAAGCATCATCCTTGGGGATACCATCGCCTTTTGTCAGCGCGACGGCCAAGATGCACGCCTCATCAATATGCTGGGACAATCGCGCGCCGTGAGTTTAACCGAGGACACTCTGACGATTGAGGCCCCTTCACGCTTTGCCATCGCCCAGCTCAAAAAGCATCAGCCGACCATCGAGGCCTATCTGGAAGATATCGCCTTTGCGCCGATTGCGCTCAATATCGTGGCACCGCAAGGCACCCCGGCAAATACGGCCCCGGTCACTCACCCGGTAGCGACCGCCACCGCAGCGGCAACGCCGGCGCCCGAGCCTCGACGCGACGATGTTTCCCGTGAAACCATGGCACCGCAGCCGACCGCTTCGGTCGCACCGGCGGTAGAGCCAGCCCCCTCGCCCATCCCGACCGCCACGCATATGCCCGTCGCACACGAGACGACACCCGGCGAGGAATCGGGCATTGCAATCAAAAACACGTTGTCTGCCGACGATTTCCGCCGCATGATGACCCAAATGAATGGCAGGCCACCGGCGAAAAGCGCGAGTTCGTCCGCAGCGCCGGCAGCGCCTTCGGCGGCGGCGCCGGCGGCAGCCGAGAAAAACGCGGACGGGGCACCCCTCGCAGCGAATTCGAAATTCACGTTTGAAAACTTCGTCTTCGGACCGGAGAACAGCCTTGCCTACCGCTCGGCGCTCAAATTCGCCATGCTTGCAGACACGCCTGGTACCTGCACGTCGCTGTTCATCTACGGCAAATCGGGCCTGGGCAAGACGCACCTGCTGCTCGCCATCAAAAATGAGCTGGCAGAGAAATCGCCCGCGATCAAGGTGAAGTACGCCAACTCGCAGGCATACCTGGACGACTTGATGACGGAATTCGACCGCCAAAAGAAGAGCAACGCCCCCATTATGCAGGCATACCACGGCGTCGACGTGCTTATCATCGATGACATCCAGAACATCATTGGCAAGCGCGCGAGCGTGGATTACTTCTTCCAGTTGATGGACGAATTTATCCGCAACAACAAGAAGGTCGTGATCGCCGCCGACCGCGCTCCCAAGGACCTTAATATGGACGAGCGCCTGACCAGTCGCTTTAATGCCGGTCTGCTGTGCCTGGTGGCGGAGCCCAGCTACGAGATGAAGTACAAGATTTTGCAGCGTTATTACGAGAACACGATCGCCGCCGCGCCCGAGGCAGGCAACGACTCGCTGCTGGCGGCCTACGGGGGCGACGGCGGACATCTGACCGACGCGCACTTTAAACACATGGCCGAGGTCTCGGGCACCAACATTCGCGAGCTCGAGAGCTTTTGCGAGCGTTGTGCCGGCGAAGCGGGCGATCGCGAGCGCGAAGGCGGGGAGCTCACCTTTGACGACATCGACGCCATCGCCAACCAGTACTTCGATACATCGGCCAAGAAGATCAATGTGCAGACGGTCCAGTCCGTCATCGAGGAGCAATACGGTGTGACGCACGAGGAACTCATCGGGCCTCGCCGCAACGCCAATATCGCCAAGGCGCGCCATATCGCTATCTACCTGGCGATCGAGATGTGCGAGATGACGACGACGGCCGTGGGCGCCGAGTTTGGCAACCGCAACCACTCGACCGTTAGCACGAGCTATAAAAAGGTTCAGAAGATGATTCAGGAAGACCGGACTGTTACCGAAGACCTCAAGTCGCTGCGCGATAAAATTACACTGCGCTCGTAGGTAAATGGACACACCTGTTGAAAACTTGTCGAAACGGCGGTTATAAGGTGTCAAAAACTCGAGCTGCGGTGATGAAAAGTTTTGCGCAGGTTTTGAACGTGGAAAACATGCCCGGTTGCACACAGGTTCCTGTCGATTCTCTTTTTAGGGCTGACCTGCACTTTTAGGAGTAATCAACAGTTTCGTCAGTACTATTACTATTATTAAGATATTTATATCTATAGAAAGGTATTAAAAGATGAAGTTCACCGTCAGCCAGAGCTCGCTTACGCAAGCCATCGGCGTCGTTATGAAAGGCGTCGCTTCGGCATCCACCCTTCCCATTCTGTCGGGCGTGCTCGTCAAGGCACAAGACGGCATCTTGGAATTCCAGACCTCCAACTACACCATCTCGATTCGTCACCGCATTGCGGCTCATGTCGAAGAGGAGGGCGAGATGGTGATTCCCTGCAAGATGCTCTCCAACATCACCAAGACTCTTCCCGATGCCCCGGTCACCTTTGAGCTGTCCGAGCGTCAGGTTTTGATTGGCTGCGAGAAGAGCTCTTTCCGCCTCAACACGCTCGATGCCAACGACTTTCCAGAGTTCCCGGCATACGCCATCGAGAGCGCCGTCGAGCTGCCGACCGATATCCTGTCCGAAATGGTGAGCCGCGTATGGCGCGTCACCTCGACCGACAAGGCCCGCCCCATCCTGGGTGGCGTGCACATGAAGGTCGAGAACAACACCGTGCGCCTGGTCGCGACCGATTCCTTCCGACTGGCCGTGTGCGATACGCAGGTCGAGACCTCGACCCTCGAAGGTTCCTTTGAGCTCAACGTGCCTGCCGACGCCTTCAACGACGCGCTGAGCATCATGGCGAGCCAGGCTACCATCATGATCGGCGCAACCGACACCCAGGTTGTCTTTGAGGCCGGCAACACCACCTACGTGTCGCGCCGCATCGAGGGCGTATATCCCAATTACAAGCAGCTCATCCCCGATTCATGCGTGACGAGCGTCAAGATCGACGTAGCCGCCTTTAACGCCGCCCTTAAACGTGTGGCCGTTATCGCGAGCGCCAACCCCGCTGTCAAGTTTGAGATTGACGTCGAGAACGGCCAGATGGGCCTGTCCTCCATTTCCAACGACCAGGATCTGGCGCAGGAGACGATCGATGTCGAGGCCGAGGGCGAGTCGGGCACCATTGCCTTCAACTACCACTACATCTTTGGCTGCCTCAATGCCCTGTCCAAGGAGAAGGAGATCACGCTGGAGCTCAAGAGCTATTCGCAGGCTGGCATCTTCAAGTCCTACGACAAGATCAACTACCTGTACCTGGTCATGCCGGTACGTATCTAGCACTGCCCATGACCATGTTCGCACGCGATCTTTCCGTTGCGCGCTATCGCAGCTTCGACAGTTACCGCCTTGCCCTGAGCGACGGCGTGACAGTGCTCGCAGGCCCCAACGCGGCGGGAAAGACCAACCTCATAGAGGCGCTGCAGCTGCTGACGAGTGGCGCCTCGTTTAGGCATCCGACCGCAGCCGAGCTCGTGCACGACGGCGTGGGCTCATGCAAGGTCGAGCTGAGGCTCGAAGGTGACGGGCGCGTGCTGGACATGGGGCTGAGCGTGGAAGACAGCAAGCGTTCGTTTAGCCGCAACGGCAAGCGCTGCGCTGCGTCCGGCGTGCGCGGGGTGCTGCCGAGCGTTCTGTTTTGTCCGGACCACCTGGATATGGTCAAGCGTGGGGCCAGCGTGCGCCGCGCCGCACTTGATGACTTTGGCGTTCAGCTGAGTGCGCGCTATGCCGATCTGGCTAGTGCCTACGGACGCTGCGTGACCCAGCGCAATGCCCTGCTCAAGGAGACCTGGTGCTGCCGCGAGATGCTCGGCGCCTGGAACGAATCTATCGCCCGCGCCGGTTCGGCCCTGCTCGTGCATCGTCTGGCCCTGCTTGACCGGCTGTCGGGCCATATGCGCGACGCCTATGGCCGCGTGGCATCCGGCGAGCCCGCCGGCGTGTCCTATGTGTCCACGCTTGGCGACCTGCCTCGCACCGAGGATCGCGACGAGCTCAGGGGCTGGGCGTATGAGCACATGCTCTCGGCGCTCGATGAGCGCGCCGACGAGGAGATCCGCCGCGGCGTGACGCTCGTGGGTCCGCATCGCGACGAGATTGAGTTTTCCGTCGCGGGCCGATCGGCCCGTTCATTTGCCAGCCAGGGCCAGCAGCGAACGCTGGTGCTTGCCTGGAAGGTGGCAGAAGTGGCCGTGGCGCGCGATATCCTGGGCACCGCGCCGCTGCTGCTCTTGGACGACGTGATGAGCGAGCTCGACGCCGGGCGCCGAGGCGCTTTTCTGCAGCTGATCGGTGATGATATCCAGACGGTCATAACCACCACCAATCTGGGGTATTTTACCGATGACCTGCTTGATCGAGCCAAGGTGGTGAGCATGGGTGAGACGTGCTAATTACGAGCGCGAGAACGGAATGGTCGCCTTCGGCGGCTTTTTGGATGCCGAGCGTCAGCGTATCCTGGCGGCCGCGACACCTGAGCGCCGCGCGCAGATGGAGGCTGCGGAGGAGTCTCGTGCGGTCTATCGCGCCTGGAATGCGGTGTGCTCGGGCACGCGCGAGGGACGCCATGTGACGGGCCTGCGCTACCTGCCCGAGTCCAACGAACTGCTGGTGTACCTCGATTCGCCCTCATGGACGCAGGAGATGACACTTTTGCGCGAGATTATCCGCGCGCGCATGGAGCGCGCCGGCGCGCACGTCGACGGCCTGGTGTTCAAGACGACCGCCCCCGGCCACACACCGCCCGCTGCAAAAGAGCGCCTGCGTCCGGCCGTGGCCGAGCGTCCGCCGGCTCCGCATGCCGACCTAAGCGATGCCGAGCGTGCCGAGATCGAGCACCAAGTGGCACCCATCGAGGACCAAAAGCTGCGCGAGGCCCTCGAGAACGCCATGAGAGCCAGTGCCGAGTGGGCCAAGGGCGTGCAGAGCAAAAAAGAGCCTTAAATCGCATCTGGTGGCCTTGTAGAGCCAAATACCCTCGTTCCCGAGGGTATTTTTTTACGATAAACTAGTAAGGCTGTACACATTTTCTTAACTGAAGGAGGACGTGTGGCAAACGAAAACGATTACGATGGCGGCGAGATTAAGATTCTCGAAGGTCTCGAGGCCGTTCGTAAGCGCCCGGGCATGTACATTGGCTCGACGAGCGCCAGCGGTCTTCATCACCTGGTGTGGGAGATCGTTGACAACTCCGTCGACGAGGCCATGGCCGGTTTCTGCACCGAGATCCAGGTGACGGTCCACGCCGACAACTCCATCACGGTCGTCGATAACGGGCGCGGTATCCCCGTCGACGAGCATCCCATCAAAAAGATCCCGACGCTCGAGGTCGTCATGACGATCCTGCACGCCGGCGGTAAGTTCGATAACTCGGCCTACAAGGTCTCGGGCGGCCTGCACGGCGTGGGCATCTCCGTCGTCAACGCCCTGTCCAAGCGTGTGGTCGTACGGGTATGCCGCGATGGCAACATCTACGAGATGGAGTTTTCGCGCGGCAAGACCGTCAAGAAGATGGAGGTCGTGGGCACTTCGGAGACGACGGGTACCACTGTCAGCTTCTGGCCCGACGACGAGATCTTCGAGACCTGCATCTACGATTTCGACACGCTGCACAACCGTCTGCAGGAGACGGCATTCCTCAACAAGAACCTCAAGATCGTGCTGACCGACGAGCGCGAGGCGACTCCCCATGTGGAGGAGTTTTGCTACGCCGGCGGCATTATCGACTTCGTTAAGTTCCTCAATGAGGGCAAGGATGTCCCCGAGGCCTTTAAGGAACCCATCTATATTGAGGGCAAATCGGATCCGGATGCGCCCGTGACCAAGATGGGCGAGGTCGAGGTGTCCTTGCAGTGGAATAGCGGCTACGGTGAGAACGTCATGTCGTTTGCCAACGACATCTACACCCCCGAGGGCGGCATGCACCTCGAGGGCTTCCGTACCGCACTCACCCGCGTGATTAACGATTACGCTCGCAAGCAGAACCTGCTCAAGGAAAAAGACGCCAACCTGACCGGCGACGATGTGCGCGAGGGCCTGTCGGCCGTTATCTCGGTCAAACTGCCCGATCCGCAGTTTGAGGGCCAGACCAAGGCCAAGCTCGGCAGCTCCTATATGCGCGCGCTGACGCTCAAGATCGTGACCGACGGGCTTGCCGATTACCTCGAGGAGCATCCCAAGCCCGCTCGCGAGATCGTCAAGAAGGCCCAACAGGCCTGCAAGGCGCGCAACGCCGCCCGCAAGGCGCGCGAGGCGACCCGCCGCAAGAGTCTGCTCGAGACGGCGTCGCTGCCCGGCAAGCTCGCCGACTGTTCGGTGCGCGACGCCGAGTTGACTGAGCTCTTTATCGTAGAGGGCGACTCGGCAGGCGGTTCGGCCAAGGACGGCCGTCGCCGAGACATCCAGGCGATCCTACCCCTGCGCGGCAAGATTCTGAACGTCGAGCGCGTGGGCGATCATCGTGCGTTCTCGAGCGACACCATCCAGTCACTCATCACCGCGATCGGCTGCGGCGTCACGACGAGCGCCGGCGACGGCGGCGACTTCGACATCACCAAGGCCCGCTACCACAAGATCATCATCATGACCGATGCAGACGTCGACGGCGCGCACATCCGCATCCTGCTGCTGACGTTCTTTTACAAGTACATGCGCCCGCTGATTGACGCCGGCTACGTGTACGTCGCGTGCCCGCCCATCTTTGGCATCAAGGTGCGCAACAAGATTCACTACGTGTATCCCAACGGCCGCCAGCCCGAAGACGAGATCCTGCGCGACACCATCCAGAGCCTGGGGCTGAACCCCGACGACAACGACGAGGACGGCAAGGCCAAGGATGGCAAGATCACCAAGAAGCGCAAGGGCTACACCGTCCAGCGCTACAAGGGCCTGGGCGAGATGGACCCCAAGCAGCTTGCCTCGACGACGATGGACCCCAAGACCCGCATTCTGCAGCGCGTGTCGATCGAGGACGCCGTGGTGGCGGACCGCGCCGTGCGCGAACTGATGGGTTCCGAGGTCGGCTATCGCCGCGAGTACATCGAGAAGCACGCACATGACGCACGATTCTTAGATGCCTAACCTGTTCGGCTTTTCCAGGTGCCGCAGATTCGCTCGAAAGAGGAGGGAAGCGTACTTGGGTACGCGACCGACGATTGAGGGCGAAGGTGCGGTGGCTGGGAAAGCCGTCTCCGTCCTAGCGACGGGGACTATCTGATTTGAACCACGCAAACCATGAGGAGGTAACGTGGCAGACGATATCAACAACAACGAGGGTATGGACGAGGCCGGCGACGCCGGCATGCCCGACGATCTGAAGCGCCTGCTTGCCCGTGCTGAGCAGGGCGAGGACGGCGACCCGGACGCCTATAACCCCGATGCCGATGATGATGAGGAAGAGGACGACGACGCCGAGCTCGAGGAGAGCTTTGGCGAAGTCGACCGTGGTGCCTCGGCCGGCGAGGATATCAACGGCGGCCAGCTCCAGATTTCAGAGTTCGGCCGCGAGATGAAGCAGTCGTTCATCGAGTACTCGATGTCGGTCATCACGGCGCGCGCCCTGCCGGACGTGCGCGATGGCTTAAAGCCGGTGCACCGTCGCATCCTGTACGCAATGAACGAGAGCGGCATCTACCCCAACCGTCCGCACAAGAAGTCGGCCTGGACGGTCGGCGAAGTTATCGGTAAGTACCATCCGCACGGCGACTCCGCGGTCTATGAGGCCATGGTCCGCCTGGCACAGTGGTTCTCCATGCGCACGCCGCTCATTGACGGTCACGGCAACTTCGGCAACATCGACGGCGACGGCGCCGCCGCCATGCGTTACACCGAGAGCCGTCTGGCGAAGCCCGCCATGGAGCTCTTGCGTGACCTGCAGAAGGACACCGTCGACTGGCAGCCCAACTACGACGAGTCGCTCGCCGAGCCCCAGGCGCTGCCTGCGCGCTTCCCCAACCTGCTGGTCAACGGCAGCCAGGGTATCGCCGTCGGCATGGCCACCAACATCGCCCCGCATAACCTCACCGAGGCGATCGAGGCCACCTGCTACCTGATCGACAACCCCGACGCCACCGTCGACGAGCTCATGCAGATCATGCCCGGTCCGGACTTCCCCACTGGTGCCATCATCATGGGTAGCGCCGGCATTAGGCAGAGCTACGAGACCGGCCGCGGCTCCATTACCGTGCGCGCCAAGGCCCACGTGGAATCCACCAAGACCGGCCGCAGCCGCCTGGTCTTTACCGAGATTCCCTACATGGTCAACAAGGGCACCCTGCAGGAGAAGATCGCCCAGCTCGTCAATGACAAGCGCATCGAGGGTATCTCGGATATGCGCGATGAGTCCAACCAGAAGGGTATCCGTCTGGTCATCGAGCTCAAGAAGGGCGTTATCCCTCAGGTCGTGCTCAACAACCTGTACAAGTACACCTCGCTGCAGACGACCTTTGGTGCCAACAACCTGGCGCTTGTCAACGGCGTTCCCAAATGCCTGAGCCTGCGCGAGATGCTGCAGCACTACATCGACCACCAGGTCGACGTCGTCACCCGCCGCACCCGCTTTGACCTCAAGAAGGCACAGGCGCGTGCCCATATCCTCGAGGGCTACCTGATGGCTCTCGACCATATCGACGAGGTCATCAGCATCATCCGCTCCTCGCAGACCGACTCTGAGGCCAGCAGCCGCCTGATCGAGCGTTTTGGCTTTACGCCCGAGCAGACCACGGCCATCCTCGAGATGAAGCTGCGCCGCCTGACCGGCCTGGAGCGTGACAAGATTCAGGAAGAGCTGGACGGCTTGCGCCGCGCCATCGCCTACTACGAGGACCTGTTGGCGCACGAGGAGAAAATCCTGGGCGTCATCAAGGAAGAGATGCGCGAGATTTCCAAGAAGTTCGGCGACAAGCGCCGCACCGAGATCAGCCATGTCGAGAAGGACCTGGACGTCGAAGATCTGATTGCCGACGAGGATATGGTCGTGACCATCACCCACACCGGCTACGTCAAGCGCATCCCGGTGGCTGCCTATCGCGCCCAAAAGCGTGGCGGCAAGGGCGTGTCGGGCGTCAATCTCAAAGAGGACGACGTTATCGACGAGATGTTTATCGCATCCACACACGAGTACGTGCTGTTCTTCTCGAGCAAGGGCAAGGTCTATCGCCTGAAGGTGCACGAGCTGCCGGTTGGCACGCGCCAGGCGCGCGGCACCGCGATCGTCAACCTGCTGCCTTTCGAGGAGGGCGAGAAGATCGCGAGCGTCATCAGCTGCCGCGAGTTCCCCGCCGACGAGTACCTGATGTTTGCCACCAAGAGTGGCATGGTCAAGAAGACCGTGATGAGCGCCTACGACCGTAGCCGCCGCGACGGCCTGATCGCCATCAACCTGAGGGACGACGACGCGCTGCTCGCTGTGCGTCGCGTGCGCGAGGGTGACAAGATCATCATGGCAACCACCGCGGGCAAGGCGATTATGTTCCCCGAGGACCAGGTGCGCGCCACTGGTCGCGATACCAGCGGTGTCCGCGGCATTGGCATGAAGGAAGGCGTGAGCGTTCTTGGTATGGAGATTACCAACGGTAACGGCGACCTGTTTGTCATTACCGAGCGCGGTTACGGCAAACGCACGCCGGTCTCGGATTACCCGGAGCAGAACCGCGGCGGTCAGGGTGTCTACACCATCCAGATGACCGAGCGCAAGGGCAACCTCGCCGCCATGAAGACGGTGGGCCCGCAGCATGAGCTGTTCATCGTGACGGAGGGCGCGACGGTCATTCGCGTCAAGACCGACGAGATCAGCCAAACCGGTCGCGCCACCCAGGGCGTCAAGATGATGGCCGTCGACGACAACGACCGCATCTGCGCCGTAGCCCGCATGACGGCAGCCAAGGAAAAGCCCGAAGGCGAAGCCACAGAAGACGGCTCTGCCCCCGAAGAAACCCCTGTCGACCTAGGCGACGGCAACGACATGCCAGAGGATCTCCTCGACGAGTAAGAGGAACTAGCTGGTAGAAAATATCAGACCCCATATATCGGCGGTCGGCGCACCTGCGCGCCGACCGCTTTTTTGACAACCTTGGACCCCGTGCCCGCCGAGTGGGCGAGATGGGTTAGGCTTGTCGCGAGTTCCGCACGCAAAGAAGGCCACTTAATGTGGCCTTCGTCTTGCGCAGGACTGTCCGAGCAGCAAGCCTAACCCATCTCGCCCACTCGACGGGCACCCTCCAAAGTTTTTCAAAAAAGTTGTTGACGCGCGCGTAACGACTCGTCTAATATATCCCTTGCGCGATGGACCTGTAGCTCAGTTGGTTAGAGCGTCCGGCTGATAACCGGGAGGTCACAAGTTCGAATCTTGTCAGGTCCACCACTTTCTTTCGCAATAAACACCCCAGCGAGAGCCGAGTCGCCGCTGGGGTGTTTATTACTTTCTCCGTGGGGGTTTAGCTCAGCTGGGAGAGCGCGGGCTTTGCAAGCCTGAGGTCAGGGGTTCGATCCCCCTAACCTCCACCATGATGGACCTGTAGCTCAGTTGGTTAGAGCGTCCGGCTGATAACCGGGAGGTCACAAGTTCGAATCTTGTCAGGTCCACCATCAAAACGTTAAGAGCCCTGGGGCATTGCCTCGGGGCTTTTTTCTTATCTAACAGAAGTAGTCAAAATAGCCCCGTCCCAAATTAACTACTTTGATTTTGTGTGCTGGGCGAAAGATTGGGTAGTATAGCTATTCAATGCGGCGACCCTGCCGTGTGTTAACCGCTACGTACCGGAGGTGTTCCATGGTTCGTGTCGACATAGAGACCATCGTCATGGCCGCCGGTCCCGTGCCATCGCTTATCGTGCTTCGTGAGCGCTGCGGCAAGTCGGATTCGACGGCGCCCCTGCGTTCGCTTTCCATTCAGACCGGCTCGTTTGAGGCTGCGGCCATTAGCCGTGGTATCGATAGCGGTCGCGCCGAGCGCCCGATAACGCATGACCTGCTGCTTGACACCGTCGATGCCCTGGGCGCCAAGCTCGAGCGCATCGAGATCGTTCGTGCCGAGCCGCCGGTGTTCTATGCGACGATTGTCGTGCTGGTCGATGGTGACGAGCGCAAGATTGACGCCCGCCCCAGTGACGCCATTGCCCTTGCCGTGCGCAGTAATGCCCCCATGTTCGTGGAGGACGACATCATGAATCGTTTGGGTACCGTTTCTGCCCATGCCGAGGAAGTTGACGACGAGCAGGAGTTCGAGAAGTTCGACGAGTTCGTCCATACGCTTTCCCCCGATGATTTCTAAATGTCTGGCACGCGAGCGGAGAGGTCGCTGATGGGTACCCGCGTATCAGCTGAAGCGGCCGCCATCGCGCGTGAAGCCCAGATGCGCTCGGAGGCATCCGAGGCGGCTCGCATCGCCTATGTGACGCAGGCCCGCACGCTTCGCGAGCGCCGCGGCTCCTATATCAAGATGGTTATCATCTCCGCCCTTGTCGCGGTAATCTGTTCTCGTCTTCGTGGTACAGTTGGTGCGCTTGGGTTTTCGATTTCAACAGGCTTGGTAATCTGGGGTGTGGTCGATGCAGTCATGCTGACCAACCAGATCAAGGTACTCGACAAGCGCGCGATGGATATGATGCGCGCCCGCGACGCTGCCGCCAAGATCGCTGCCGAGGCACAAGAACTGTAACGACGCCGGATTCGATGGGAAGGTCTAGAGATGGCACAGGATATGCAGGACGCCGGTAACGTCTCCGCCGAGCTCGACGCCATGGTGTGTGACCTGATTGGCGCGTTCTTGGACGACCTTGCCGCCGGCGAGAATCCGGGCGTAGTTGTGGCGATCGAGGACGCTGCTTCCAACCGCTATCTGGCCGCGCTCGACGAGGATGGCGAGGAGGCGTGCCTCGAGGCCGCCACCAACTTTATCTCCGAGCACAAGATGGGTCTTAAGGACGAGGGCCTGGGCCGCATCGCCCGCTATGCCATCGGCTACACCGGCTGTGTCGAGATTGACGGCGGCTACCATGACGCTCTACTCGTGAGCTTCTTTGAGACGACGCTCGAGAGCGGCTTTTCGGCATATGTGCTGTATGAGGGCATGGGCGCCGGCGATGGTTTTATGTGGAGCGACCCTGAACCTGCAGGTGAGGAAACCCCTCTCATCTAAAATCGCTAAAATAAACGAGTTTTCGGTAAAAGGCTCAATATTCCCGCCGAGCGTTGCATTGCTGGGTGGGTCGCATACGCGTGCCGTTTGTATATGGATAGAAGATAGGGGAACTACATGCGCGTAGACAATCTGAGGAACATCGCCATCATCGCCCACGTCGACCACGGCAAGACGACGATGGTCGATAAACTCCTGCGTGCCACGGACGCCTTCCGTGCCAACCAGCAGGTCGAGGACCGCGTCCTGGACTCTAACGACCAGGAGCGCGAGCGCGGCATCACGATTCTCGCCAAGAACATCTCTATCGAGTACAAGGACGTCAAGATCAACGTCATCGACACCCCGGGCCACGCCGACTTTGGCGGCGAGGTCGAGCGCGTGCTGCGTATGGCCGACGGCGCCCTGCTGCTGGTCGACGCCTTTGAGGGCCCCATGCCCCAGACCCGCTTCGTGCTGCGTCACGCTATCGACACCGGCCTCAAGATCATGATCGTCATCAACAAGATCGACCGTCCGGGTGCTAACCCCGAGAAGGCTTACAACGACTGCCTCGACCTTATGGCCGACCTGGGCGCTACCGACGACCAGCTTGAGTTCGCCATGGAGCACGTGGTCTACGCCAGCGCCATGAATGGCTTTGCCCGCCTTGACCCCAACGACGGCAACATGGACATGTATCCGCTGCTCGATATGATCATCGACGACATGCCCGCGCCCGAGGTTGACGAGAACGCCCCGCTGGCCATGCAGTGCGTGACCATCGACCACTCCAACTTCGTCGGCCGCATCGGTATCGGTCGCGTGTACTCCGGCGCCATTCACCAGGGCGACCAGATTCTGGTCGTCAAGAACGACGGCTCCAGCGCTACCGCTACCGTCAAGCAGCTCTTTACCTTCGACTACCTGGGCCGCACCGAGTGCCAGGAAGTCGGCGCCGGCGATATCGCCGCCGTCGTGGGTATCGACCGCACCGATATCGGCGATGTTTACACCGACCCCGAGAACCCCGTCGAGCTCGAGCCCATCGAGATCGACCCGCCGACCCTGTCCATCGTCTTTGAGGCTTCGACCTCCCCGCTCGTCGGCCGTGACGGCGACATCGTGGGTGCCCGCCAGCTCAAGGAGCGCCTGTTCAACGAGGCCGAGAACAACGTAACCATGAAGATCGAGGAGCTCGAGGACAAGAGCGGCGTCGAGGTCTCGGGCCGCGGCATTCTGCACCTGTCCGTTCTGATGGAGTCCATGCGCCGCGAGGGCTTTGAGTTCCAGGTTGGCCGTCCCCGCGTTCTGTTTAAGAAGGACGAGAACGGCAACAAGCTGGAGCCTGTCGAGCAGGCCGTCGTCGAGTGCCCGGACGAGTACTCGGGCAAGGTCGTTGAGGTCTTCGGTACCTCCGGCGGCATCATGACGAGCATGGACACCTCGGGCATCGTGACGCACCTTGAGTTTAAGATCCCGACGCGCGGCATCATGGGTCTTAAGAACCGCATCATGAACGTCACTCACGGCGAGGGCGTGTTCTACCACACCTTCCTGGAGTATGGCCCCTACGCCGGCGAGATCGGCAACCGCCAGAACGGCGCCATGATCTCCATGACCACCGAGAAGGCCGTTGCCTACGCTCTGGGTACGCTGCAGGAGCGCGGCCAGCTGTTCGTTGAGCCGGGCACCGAGTGCTACGAGGGCATGATCGTGGGCGAGCGCAGCAAGGCCGGCGACATGGTCGTCAACATCGCCCGTACCAAGAACCTGGGCAACCAGCGTTCCTCGACCTCCGATATCTCCGTCCAGCTGGTGCCGCCCCGCACCTTCTCGCTGGAGGAGGCGCTGGAGTACATCGCCGATGACGAGCTGGTCGAGATCACTCCCAAGAACATCCGCCTGCGCAAGCGTCTGCTCAACGCCACCGACCGCAAGAAGGCTGCCGTCCGCGCCGGCCAGGTCAACAAATAAGCGCTGGGGCTTATAACCGCCAATAAGAAAGGGCGCCGACCGCAATGGTCGGCGCCCTTTTTGGTGCAATGGGGTCAGGATGCTTTGCACCACCACAAAGGTGCCTGGCCCCTTTGTGGTGGTTAGCGGCTAGGCGGAGGGAAGGCCCGGGGTGTTGGCGGCCTGCTGCGGCTTGAGGTGGGCGTTGCGCCAGATGATCTGGATGACGTAGCCGAGCATAAAGACAAAGGCCACGCCGCTGATGAAGCCGCCGATGAGGGGAAGTCCTGTGAGGGCGCCTGCGGCCACACCGCCGACGGCTGCCATGGCGTAGCGGTTCTGGTTATGTCCGACCATGCGAGCGATCGCGCAGCCCGCAAAAGCGGTGGAGACCAGCGCGACGCCGATCACGGCGCACATGAGGGCTCCAGCAAGCGACAGGCCGGCAATCGAGATAATCAGCAACAATACGGCAGGGACAATGGCTACCGTACCCAGAAGACCGCTCATCCACAGGGGTGTGGGGCGCTGGTGGAGCATTCCGGCGGCGCTGGCGGTCGCACGCGGAAAGACGAGCTCGAGCAACAGAGCGATAAAGCAGGTCGACAGGGCTGCGGCCACGATGCCGCCGATGATATCGTTAACCGTCGTGGCGGCGCTTTCATTTTCGGTACGGTCGATCTTGAGCGCGCCGACCTCGGCTCCTGCGGCGCGCTCGGGGTCCTCGGAAACATGGGCGTTCACCGTGCCGGTGATGTGAGCGTTTTTGCCCAGGATGAGTTTGTCGGCCCAGACCTCGACATCGCCGTCGACGATGCCGTCGATGGTTACCGTACTGCCCGCGAGTGCTGCCGACTTGGCAGAGCCGCGCAGGGCAACCGTCTCGCCCATCGCGTAAAAACAGTTGGCGGTGCTACCAGTGTTGAGTACGACATGCTGACCGGCTACCGTCACGCTGCCATCGATTGCGGTTTTGGAGATATCGATGGCCCGCGCCGCCAGGCGAACGGCTCCGCCTACAGTGCAGTCGCGAATCGACAAGCTCTCGCCTGCCGCGATAATATCGCGGCCGATGGAAGCGTCGTCTAGGTTAAGGTTTTGGCCGGCCCAGTACAGGTCGCTTTCGACGCCAGACGGATTTGAGTCAACTTCGGTTGCGAGCACGTTGCCCGCGGTGTCTGTACCGGCGAACGACGTCGTGGGAAGCGCGGTCAGCGCAAGTGAAATCAGTGCGAATAGGAGGGCGATGCGGCCACGCGTTTTACGGCATCGGGACGACGGTTTTAGGTTGCAAGGCATAGTGAATCCTTCGTTAGATACTCGACATGTATCTAACAGGGTACCCATCGCGCGGGCGCTCTAAAAGAACCTCTCAGTTGCATTTCGGGGACGAGTCCGCGCTAGCTATTTTTTGCGATGCAAGAAGCGCGCGATGTCTTCTTCGGTGGGGCTTTTGATGTCAAAGCGCAGCGAGAGCCAGCGCAGACCCATGGTCACCGCGACACATACGACCAGTGCGGCGACATTGCTCATGATGCCGCTCATTACGAGACACACATAGCTTGCCGAGCCGGCGATGGCGGCGATGGCGTAGAAATTGGTGCGCTGGAAAATGCCCGGCACCACACCCATAAAGCCGTCGCGCAGCATGCCGCCACCCACCGCGGTGAAAAAGCCCATCATGATGCATACGGCCGGCGCAAAGCCATAAACCAGTGCTTTGTCCGCCCCAGTGGCGGCGTAGATGCCGACCGAGATGATGTCGAGCAATGGGATGAGTTTCTCGGGTTTATCGACGATTGCCGGGAAGATGTAGATGATGGCCGCCGTGGCAATGGAAAGCGGGAGTGCCATCGGCTGGTTGAGGATGTAGACGTTGCCGACCTGGAGTGTCATATCGCGCAAAAGACCGCCGCCCAGACCGCAGACCACGGCGAGTGCGACCGCGCCCACCAGGTCAAGCTTGTGCTCGCGCGCGACCAGCACGCCCGAGATCGATGCCGCGACAACAGCGAACATCTCGAGCCAAAAGGGAATAGCGACCATGGCATCCGAGGCATGTGGGGTAACGGTTATAGCGGCGACGACGGGCAAGATGGGTTCCTTTGAGTTACGGGTTTGGACAATGCCCGTACATAGTACATGTTCGGCGCCGATTGCGACCCTACCGCTCGGCAAACGGTCGGGACTAGGTGCGGTCATAGGTTCAAAACGTGCACATCACACTCCAAAGATGTCAAAAAATGTCGTTTTTGGAGGGTGACGTACATGTTTTGGTGTGGTGCGCCGGGATGACGCTACTTGGAGGGCGCGTCTTCGTCCTGCGCGCTCCTCCAGTTGCGGATAAGTGCCTTGCGCAGTTCGTTTTGCTTTCGCTGATACTCGGCATCTACGCAACGAGGCATGCCGAGTGCTTCGCGGATATTGTTCATGGCACGGTGGAAAGCGAGTTGGCTGGCAAATTGCGTTGAGGTGAGCGTGACGATGCGATAGCCCATTTGGGCGAGTACGGCCTCTCGCTCCGCATCTGCTCCCTTGCGTTCGGCCTCGTCGTGAAAGCCGCCCTTATATTCGATGCCGAGCTCTCTGCGCTTATAGGTAACAAGAGCGTCGATTTTGAGCGTTCGAGCTTTGGCGCAATGCCAAAGTCGTTTAGGGATTTCGAGCGGCTTGTTGAGTTCGACACCTCGGATGCCAACGCCGCCTTCGCTCGTCGGGAGTGAAAGGGCGATAGCGGATGCGGTCTCCATGGGTGAGGCTGAGTGGTCGTAGATATGCCTGAGCGCGAGTCGGGCGCGTGTGGCACCGGGTTTGCCGGGGTGCCGATCGAGCAGATCGACAATTTCGTTCTTGGAAGCGGTAGCTGGTTGATCGGTGTAAGGGTCATCGGGATTGAGCCCCATGCGATAGTCACCGCAAACTTCGTAGCCGTATTCGAGGTATTCGATTCTGTCCATCCACTCGGCAGCGAATACGAAGGTAAGGGCTTCGTCGGTGATAAAAATACCAGGGGACAGCTCGTCAATATGGTCGTAGGGTAGATTTTGGCCAAGAACGTGGCAATTTACACCGTTGGCGCGGATTCGCTCGAAGGCAAATACAACGGAGATATCGATGGTCTCAAGCATGCTAGTGGGAATACCGCAGTCGGTAAGAGCCTGTCGGATGCGCGCGGTGCGTTGCTGGGTGGAGAGGCCTCTTGCGCCTATCTGGTAGTCGTGTTGCGCGACCGCTTGAACCAGGTCTTGTGGCGCATGATGGACGAGCCATGCGGTTTTATGCGTAATGAGAACAGGAGTATCCATTAGGGACCTCTCGCTTTATGCCGATATGCAGTCCTTATGTCCGTTGAAGTGAGGAAATATACCGAATGCCGGCAAAACGGCCGATCGTGCGCCGAGTGCGATATGCAAACATGTACATCAGCCTCCAAAGATGTCGAAAAATGTCGTTTTTGGAGGGTGATGTACATGTTTGGTTGGGATGTGCGGCCGAGAGGGGATCCGATAACAAAAAAGCTCCCATTGTTGGGAGCTTTCTCAAGCAAAATGGCGGAGGAGGAGGGATTCGAACCCTCGTGACCTTATACAGGCCAAACGGTTTTCGAGACCGCCGCATTCAACCACTCTGCCACCCCTCCGCGTGGGGTAAAAACAAAGCAGGCTCGAGGCCTGCTTTGGAATTAACTGGCGGAGAGTCAGGGATTTGAACCCTGGAGACGCTTTTGACGCCTACACGATTTCCAATCGTGCTCCTTCGGCCACTCGGACAACTCTCCGTTAAATGCGAAAGTCAGTATACACGAGGA
>DBFSET010000004.1:0-16485 GCA_048416615.1 Collinsella sp.
GAGTCGGAGATGTTCGATTTTCCCGAGCCGTTGGGACCGACGATGACGGTCAGGCCCGGCTCAAACGTCATATGGGCGCGGTCGGCAAACGACTTGAACCCTTTGAGCGTGAGGGACTTGAGATACACGGTTCCTCGCTTAAACAGGCTTCTTGTTGAGAATCACGCCATTGGTGGTGTAGCCCATGCGGTCGAGTGCCTCAAGCGCAGCGGCTCCCTCGGCCTCCTTCTTGGAGGAACCGGTGCCGCGGCCCTGGCGGATACCGTCGATGAGCACCACGGCGGTAAAGGTCGGTGCGTGCGCCGGCCCCTCAGAGCCAACGAGCTTGTACGCCGGAGGCTCGTGGCCGTCGGCCTGCACGCACTCCTGCAAAAACGACTTGGGGTTCGCAGGATGCTCGGCACGCTCGGAAGCCAGGTGCGGCTTAAGCGTGCGGTGGATGAACTCCGCCGCAACGTCCCAGCCGGCATCCAGGTACAGGGCACCCACGAGCGACTCGTAGACGTTCTCGAGCGCCGAATGCAGGCCGCGCGCGCCCGTGCCGGTCTCAGAGGCACCAAAGATGATGATGTCGTCGATGCCCAGCTCATGAGACACCTCGGACAGCGTGGCACCCGAGACGAGCGACACCTTCAGGCGCGTAAGCTTGCCCTCGTCAAACTCCGGATAGGACTCGAAGAGCGAGCGGGCAACCACGGCACCCAAAATGGAATCGCCCAAAAACTCAAGGCGCTCATAGCTCGCCGAGACGGGCTGACCTTCCACGGCAGAGGGGTGCGTAAGCGCCGCGCGCAGCAGCACCTTGTTATTGAACTCGTGGCCCAGGATTTCCTGGGCGCGCGCGAGTCGTTGAGATAAAGCCAAGACTTAGGCCTCCTTGGCGTTTTCAATAGCGTCGACAGCGTCGGCGACAGAGTTGAGCGACAGCAGGGTCTCGTCATCGATCTCGAGGTCGAACTCGTCCTCGATGGCCGTCACCAGCTGCAGACGCTCGAGCGAATCGGCATCGAGATCGTCAAAGGTAGTCTCGTCGCTAATGTCAGCGACATCGACGCCCAGAACGTCAGCGGCGACTTCGGCGATCTTATCGAAGATTTCGGAGCGGTCCATAGCGCTTCCTCTCATATTGCGTGAACATCAACGAGCTGGCGCCGCAAGCGCAGCGCCAAGACACGGTTTTGATTCTACCCCACGACGAAGGCCGCGAGGCACATAACAGCGCTCTAACTCGCTCCTACAAAACGATGCCGTCCATAGAGTTGGCGACGTTCTCGACCAGCCCGGCGCGCACGGCCTCCGCCGCGGCGAGCGTACCGTTTTTGACGGCCTCGACCGAGGTGGCACCGTGGCCAATCAGGACCACGCCACGCAGGCCCAGCAGAATGGCGCCGCCCTTAGCATCGCCCGAGAGCTTTGCCTTGATCTCGCGCATCTGCTTTTTGATGAGCAGCGCGGCAATCTTGGTGCCGAGCGAAGCCATAAAGGCACCCTTGAGCTCTTGCAGCAAAAACTTAGCGGCGCCCTCGGTTGCCTTAAGCGCGATGTTGCCCGACATGCCATCGGCAACGACGACGTCAAAGTTGCCCGAGGTCAGGTCGGTACCCTCGCAGTTGCCCACAAAGCCGGGAACGGCGGCCTTCATGGCCGGGAAGCACGCCTTGGTAAAGTTGGAGCCCTTCTCATCCTCGGTGCCGTTGCAGAGCAGACCGACTCGGGGATGCTCAATGCCCAAGACGACGCGCGCATAGGCACTACCCATCTGGGCAAACCGTACCATGTCATCGACCTCGACATCGGGGTTGGCACCCATGTCGCACAGGACCGTCAGGCCGCCGGCGCGGTTGGGCAGTGCATTGGTGAGGCACGGACGCACCGGCTGCTTCTTGCCCTCGGCCTGATACCTAAATGGCGTCACGTAGGCGGTAGCGGCAGCGGTCATGGCACCGGTGGAGCCGGCAGAGAAGAACGCATCCGCGTTACCCTTCTTGATAGCACGGCAGGCAAGTACGATCGAGGACTTACGCTTGGTCATCACGGCTCGAATGGGATCGTCATCCATGGCGATGACATCGGGCGCCTCCAAGGCCTCAACGCGAGCGTGAGCCGCGGCAAAGGGGTTCACGATCTCTGCGGGACCGACGGCCAAGACCTCGATATCGGGATCCGCCGCAAGCGCCGCCTCGATACCGTCGAGGACAACCTGAGGCTTCTCGTCTCCACCCACAACGTCTACACAAACGCGAACGTTACTCATATACATGCTCCTTATACAAAAATGGCCGACTCATTGAGCCGGCCATTGTGGTTCCAGTTGGAACGGCATCGCATCCAGAGTATACAGTTACTCGGTAACGATGACCTCGCGGTCCTTGTAGAAACCGCAGCTGGGGCACACGTGGTGCGGGAGCTTGACAGCACCGCAACGGGGGCACGTGGACTGAGCCGCAGCCGAAATCTTCATGTTGGCGGAACGGCGGGTGTGAGTGCGGATACGACCCTGCTTTTGTTTAGGTACGGGCATAGTGACCTTCCTTATGAACTATCCAGTGTGGCGATTACGCGCAAGTAGCGATACTACCACAGTTTTACTCGTCAAGCTTGAGATTCTTCAATGCTGCAAATGGATTTTCCGTGGCAGCGGCCCATTCGGCCTCTGCTTGAGCGGCGCAATCGCATTGCTCGACGTTGAGATTGATGCCGCAGGTGGGGCACAGGCCGCGACAATCGGGCTTGCACAGGACAACGAACGGCGTGTCCATGACGACCGCGTCGTTGATGGGCTCGCCCAGATCGACGATGCGATCCTCGCCCAGCAGCTCGTAGCCGTCTTCGTAGGCCTCGGGGTCCTCGGGCTCGTTAAAGAGATAGAATTCCTCAATCTCACCGGCGATATCAAACGAAGCGGGCTCCAGGCAACGGTCGCACTCACCGGTTGCGTGCGCGCGGACCATGCCCGTAAGCAGAACACCGGTGCCGGCATTGGTAAAGACCACGTCGTAGTCAATGCCGTCCTGCAGCTGGTACTCCTTCTCGCCCACCGTATAGGCGGCGACATCGACCTTGCCGGTCAGCGGATACGAGTCTCCGGGAAACTCGAGCTGCTCGGAAAGATCGACGGTAACGTTCGGGAACTCAGCCATTACCACTGACCATTCTGCTGGGCGGCACCCTCGTTAAGCTGCTGGCGACAACGGGTGACGGTGCCGGTCAGGCTCTTGAGGTTCTCCTCGAGGTGCGTAAAGACCTGCTCGGCGTAGTCCTCGGCGGCATAGCGCGTCTCGCGCTCGTACTGCTGGGCACGGTCGCGAATGTCGTCGGCCTGCTGCTGCGCTAAGCGGACGATCTCCTGCTCACCAGCAATGGTGAGGGCCTGCTGTTGAGCATCGGCGATGATGGAATCGGCCTGAGCGGCGGCGGAAGCCATAAGCTCCTCGCGCTCCTTGAGGATACGGCGGGACTTCTGCCATTCCTCGGGATAGCTCATGCGGATCTCGTCGAGGATGTTAAAGAAGACGTCGGCGTCGATAACCTTCATCTGGGCGTTCTTGCCGAACGGCGTCTTAGCCTCTTCGATGAGCCCCTCGAGCTCGTCGACAAGACTCACAATCCTGTCGCCAGGAAAATTCTCGCCCGGCATCCGGTCTCCTTTCATAGGTAACATATCATCGTGTTAGTTTACCACATGCCACCAGGCATTAAAAAACGTCACGAAAAGCGATGTTTGAGCGCCTTGACCACATTGGACGGAACAAAATTAGAGACGTCGCTACCGAGCGAGGCAATCTGGCGAACCACCGAGCTCGAGATATAGCCGTACTGCGGCGCACTCATGACAAAGATGGACTCCAGCTCGTTATCCAGGCGGTAGTTAAGGTCGGCCTGCTGCAGCTCGTACTCAAAGTCGGTCATGGCACGCAGACCCTTGACCACGGCTCCTGCCCCCTGTTCGCGGGCAAAATCGACCAAGAGGCCGGTGAAGGGCAGCACCTCGACGCCGTCAATATCACCGAGCGCTTCACGGGCAAGCGCCACGCGCTCGTCGAGCCTAAACGTGGTGCCGACGCCGTTTTTTCCCTGCGACTCGGCAACGGCAACGATCACGCTGGGAAAGATGCGGCGGGCGCGGCGGATGACATCGATATGGCCAAACGTGATGGGATCGAAGGTGCCCGGGACGATTACGCGGTTAATGGTGTCACTCATGGGCATCCTCCGTGGGTGCGTCGCTATCGTTGCCATCATCCTCGCCGTTGCCAACCCAGCGCAGCAAGTCAACCGAGGTTATGCCGTAACGCTTCTCGCGCACGGTCTCAAAGCCTGCCGGATGTGCGCCCGTATCGGCCGCGGCGTGCTCAAAGAGCGCGTAAGCGCCCTGCGCCAGTAAGCATTGCTGAGCTAGGTTTTGCAGCAGCTCCACGACCGGCTCGGCGCCAAAAGCATAGGGCGGGTCGAGCAGAACCAGGTCAAAGGGACCGCCCGGCACGCGGCCGCGCGAAGCGCTTGCCAGCACGTCGCCCGTCACCACGCGCCAGCGTGCACGGTCGCGGCAGAGCGACTCGATATTCTTGATAATCAGACGAGCAGCGTTGCGATCGATCTCGAACGTGGTGAGCGAGCGAGCACCGCGCGAGAGCATCTCGATGCCCAAGGCGCCGGAGCCGCCAAAGGCATCCAGCACGCGGACCTCGTCCAGATCGAAGTCGAATGCCGACATGACCATAGATGCGCACGCCTCGCGCACGCGATCGGTCGTGGGGCGGGTGACATCGCGACCACGGGGCTCCTCGATCTTACGACCGCGCCATTCGCCGCCGATGATTCTCATCCTCCGCTGACCTCCTTAAAGATGTGTCGATACCGCGTGGCGACCGCGTCGCGCAAGGGGCGCGTTGCCACGGAGTCAAGATTGCAAGCATACCGCAAGAGCTCGACCGCGTCCAAATGGGCCCACTCGATCAATTCCTCGTCGGCATCGAGGTCAACAAAGCGCAAGGTCACGCCGCCATGCTGGCGGTAACCCAGGATTTCGCCCTCGTGGCGCAGACGCAGGTCCATCTGGGCGAGCGTAAAGCCGTCCGAGGTCTTCTCGAGTGACTGGAGGCGGTCTTGTGCCGCCGACGCGCCGCCGTTGCCCTTGGAGTGCGTCATGACCAGGCACGTACCCGACACGCTGCCGCGGCCTACGCGCCCGCGCAGCTGGTGCAAGGCCGCCAAACCAAAGCGCTCGCCGTTCTCGATGACCATGACGGTGGCGTTGGGCACGTCAACGCCCACCTCGACCACCGTGGTCGAGACGAGCACATCGATCTCGCCACGCTTAAAGGCATCGAGGACCCGGTCCTTCTCCCCCGCCGACATGCGGCCATGAAGACGCTCGATGGTAAGCCCCGGTAATGCCAGACGAAGGCGATCGAGCTCGGTCGCCGTGTCATGCAACGGCACGGGCACGGTCACGCGGCCCTCGTCGTCGCGAGCGATGCCGGGTACGTCTTCGAGCTCATCGGCCGAATCGCTCGGCTCCACGAGCGGACAGATCACGTAGGCTTGCTGCCCCTTTTCGTGCGCCTCGCGAATGGCGCCATAGGCCAGGTCGCGACTCGACTCGGTGAGGACGCGCGTCTCAACGCCGGCACCCGGAACGGGACGATGGCGGATGATGCTCGTATCCAGGTCGCCGTACACCGAAAGCGCCAGCGTGCGAGGGATCGGCGTGGCAGTCATGACCAGCAAGTCGGCACCCGGGCCTTTTGCGCGCAGGGCGTTACGCTGACCCACGCCAAAGCGGTGCTGCTCGTCGATCACCACAAGCGACAAATGCTTGAACGTGACGTTCTCCGAAAGCACCGCATGGGTACCAAAGAGCACGTCGAGCTCGCCAGACTGGAGCCGAGCATGAATCTGTTCACGCTCGGCCGCCGGCGTGGCGCCCGTCAGGAGCGCCCAGGTCATGCCAGCCTGCGAGAGCAGGGGGCCGGTCTTATCGGCATATTGACGCGCCAGCACGCCCGTGGGCGCCATGACGCACGCCTGGGTGCCGCTATCGGCCGCAACCGCCAGTGCGCAGGCGGCAACGGCGGTCTTACCGGTACCGACGTCACCCAGCAGCAGACGGTTCATCACACGACCGCCATCGCACATGTCATGCAGGATGTCTTGAAATGCAGCCTCCTGCTCATCGCTCAGCGAAAACGGCAGGGCCTGTTTGAGCGCAGCCAAATGCTCGCCCGCGTCATGCGCATAAGGCACTACGTCGACCATACCGCCATCGTTGCGCAGACGCAGCGCGAGCTGCAGGCAGAGACACTCCTCGTAGGCAAGACGCCGGCGTGCGATGACGCGCTCGGCCATGCTCGAGGGAAAGTGGATCGAGCGCAGCGCACGGGCATTGCTCATGAGCTTCCGCTTTGCGCGCAGCGGCGCGGGAATGGGATCGAACGGATTGGCGACCGCTTCGAGCGCACCGCTCACGATACGGCGCATCCATGCCTGACTCACGCCGTCACTTACGTAGTGGACCGGCAAAATGGTACCCGCGGCGCGCCCGTCCTCGAGCTTTTCAAAGTGAGGCGAGGCCATCTGCTTAAAACCGTAGGCAAACTCGACCTTGCCCATCACGGCCAGGCGGTCGCCCTGCTTAAGCTGTTGGGCAATCCAAGGCTGACGGAAAAAGGCAACCTGCAGCACGCCCGTCTCGTCCACGAGCGAGACCTCAGTCACCTGCATACGCGGACGGGGCTGCTTTTGAACGATACGATCGACCGTGGCGATGATGGTGCACACGGTACCGATGGGCGCCATCTCGATGGACCACGAGCGAGTGAAGTCCAGGTAGCGATGAGGAATATGGAGAAGGAGGTCCCCCATCGTCCGTATCCCCAGACGGCGAAGGGCCTCCTCACGTTTACCCGAAACATATTTGAGTCGCGCGATATCCTCGTCGAGCGCATTGCTCTGGGCAAAGCGCTCCGAGACGCGCGGCACGGAGCACAGCTCGGACATAGGCAGAGCCTACTCAATCGAGAAGATCACGGGATAGAGCGGCTGCTCGCCACGATGGGCGTCGATCTCCAGATCGGGCTGAGCCTCCTCAATAGCGTCGACGATCTCCTGGAAGGCCTCGTCGGACAGCTCCTCGCCGGCCAGAATCGTCAGCGCGTCGCCCTCCTCTTCCTCCTGCATGCGGTTGATGCAGTCGAGCGTGACCTGCTTCACGTCAGAGCCGACCACATCGATGGAGCCGGCGATGATACCCATGACGTCACCGGAGTGAATCGGCGAGCCGTCAGAGGCGCTGGAATCGCGCACGGCACGGGTCACCTCACCATCGCGGACCTCGCTGATGGCGTCGACCATGGCGGCAACGGCATCCTCGAGCTCGGAATCGGGCAGGACCGCGAACAGCGCGGAGAACGCCTGCGGGACGGTCTTGGTGGGAACGACGGCGACCTTCTTGTCGGTGCAGGCAGAAGCGGCAGCCTCGGCAGCCATGCGGATGTTGCCGTTGTTGGGCAGGATGATGACCGAGGTCGCGTTGACCTGGTCGACGGCGCCCAGCAAGTCGGCGGTCGAGGGGTTCATGGTCTGGCCACCCGACACGATCACATCGACGCCGAGGGACTTGAGGATGTCAGCCTCACCGGAACCAGCCGCAACGGCGACAAAGCCAAGGGCCTTCGCGGGCTCGGCAGCCTTCTCCTGGTCCTCATGGATCTTAGCGGTACGGTCGTGGGCCTCCATCTCCATGTTGTGGATAAAGACCTCGTAGATCTGACCAAGCTGCAGCATGTGCTCGAGCACCAGGTTCGGGGTGTTGGAGTGCACGTGGATCTTGTAATCGGGGTAGGCACCCACGAGCAGCTCGCAGTCGCCCATGGAACCCAGGAACTTCAGGCACTCGTCCTCGTCAAACGGAGCGTCGGCCTTAAAGAGGAACTCGTTACAGTAGCGGAACTCAGAGCCCTCCCAGTCGTCGTTGGCCTCGATCTCAACTCGATCGAGGGCGGCATCGCGGGCAGAGCCGGCGGAATCAAAAGTAGCGGAGAAATCCTCGACAACGGTGCTGCGGCCAAGAGCGGCGGCAACAAAGTTCTCCAAGAAGATGGCAAAGCCAAAGGCGCCGGAGTCGACCACGCCGTTCTCCTTGAGGACGGGCAGCAGGTCGGGCGTGCGGGCGACGGACTGGTAGGCCTCGACGACGATGGCGTCGAGCGCATCCTCGGCAGAGAACTTCTTCTTCTCGCACTCGTCTGCCTTAATCGAAACATCACGCAGGACCGTGAGAATCGTGCCCTCGATGGGCTTACGAACAGCCTGGAAGGCAACCTTGACGGCGCGACGGAAGGCGAAGGCGATATTGGCGGATGTAATGGGCTCATCGGCAGAGACAAGGCCCTCGGCCACGCCGCGTAGGATCTGCGACGTGATGACACCGGAGTTGCCGCGGGCGCCCATCAGGGAGCCGTGGGTAATAGCGCCGGCAATGGCCTCCATGTCGGCATCGGCGGGAAGGGCGGAAAGCTCCTTGGTCACCGAGGCGAGCGTGAGCGACATGTTGGTGCCGGTGTCACCGTCGGGTACGGGGAAGACGTTGAGCTTGTTGATCTCCTCGGCCTTTTCGGAAACGGCAGCCGCAGCGATCGGAAAACAGGTGCGAATGGTCTTTGCAATCATGAGTGGTGAAATCTCCGTATTCGGATGCTAGTTCAGACGGCTCTTGAGCGCGTCGATGTGAATGCCGATCTTAAGGCTGGCGGGATCGATCTGGGCGATCTCCTGCAGGGTGAAGGCGACGGAGCTCGAAAGATTGTGGCAGACGGACTTCATGTTGACGCCGTTCTCCAGCACGACGTGAAGGTCGACCGTGAGGCCGTTCTCGTCGGCGGAAACAAGTACGCCCTTGCGGAGGCGCTGGCCGGCAAGCAAGCGCACGCTCTCGGCGCCCTGGAGCTGTTCGGCCATACCGACGACGCCGTAGCACGTCATCGCGGCATAACCGGCAATATCGGCAATAACGTCGTTCGAGACGCTCAGGCTGCCGTTAATGGTCTCAGACACAAGAATCTCCTTTTCTGGTGCTCGCGGCACCATGTCGTGGGAGCAATTATTCCAATATTTTACAACGACCGCGCCTTGTTAAGGCGGCGGGGCTCGCGATTATATCCTCGACACGAAATGTTGATACGGTAACGTTCGCCACAATCGATCGCGGCATGAAAAAACCCGCCGCATAAGCGACGGGTTTTACAACCTGGCTCCCCGGGTAGGACTCGAACCTACAACAGCGCGGTTAACAGCCGCGTGCTCTACCATTGAGCTACCGAGGAATAGGTGCGTGCTCTCAAGCAACGAAGTTTATTATACGGACGATTGGACGAAGGGCAAGAACTTTTTTAAGAAATTTTCCGACCCAGTCATTGGGGACGTTCTTGAATGACTACATAAAAGCGCCCTCAAGCGGATGTGCTTGAGGGCGCTTCTTGCTTGCGAGGTTAAGACTCAATATAGTCTTTCAGCTTGCTGCTGCGGCTCGGGTGGCGGAGTTTGGCCAGGGTCTTGGACTCGATCTGGCGGATACGCTCGCGCGTGACGCCAAACTCGCGACCGACTTCCTCGAGCGTGCGGGGATGTCCGTCGACAAGGCCAAAGCGTAGCTCGATAACCTTGCGCTCGCGATCGGCAAGCGAATCGAGCACCTGGGTGAGCTGCTCCTGCAGCATGGAGAAGCTGGCGGCATCGGGCGGAACGATAGCCTGGGAGTCCTCGATGAAGTCGCCCAGCTGGGAATCCTCTTCCTCGCCGATCGGGGTCTCGAGCGACACGGGCTCCTGCGAAATCTTCTGGATCTCACGGACGCGGTCGGCGCTCATGTCCATCTCGGCACCGATCTCCTCGGGGGTCGGGTCGCGACCCAGGTCCTGGAGAAGCTGGCGCTGCACGCGGACAAGCTTGTTGATGGTCTCGACCATGTGCACGGGAATACGGATGGTGCGGGCCTGGTCGGCAATAGCGCGCGTAATGGCCTGACGGATCCACCACGTGGCGTACGTGGAGAACTTGAAGCCCTTCTGGTAGTCGAACTTCTCGACGGCGCGGATCAGACCGAGGTTGCCCTCCTGGATCAGATCCAGGAACAGCATGCCACGGCCGACATAGCGCTTGGCGATGGAGACGACCAGACGCAGGTTTGCGCTGATGAGCGCCTGCTTGGCCTCAAGACCAACGTTCTCAATACGCGTAAGACGACGCATCTCGGCGCGCGTCAGTTCAATTTCGCCTGCATCGGCAGCCTCGAGCTTCTCGGTAGCATCGAGACCGGCCTCGATCTTCATGGCCAGATCGACCTCTTCAGATGCGGTCAGCAGGTCGACCTTACCGATCTCCTTGAGGTACATACGAACCGGGTCGCCGGTCAGCATCACCGTGGAGGCATCGATGCCGCGCACGCGCGAGCGCGAACGAGACGTGCGCACGGTGCGCTTCTTCTTGCTCTTGGAAGAGCCCATCTCGGCATCGGCCTGGCGAGCCATCTTAAGCTCGTGATCGTCAAGCGAGCCGGAATCGTGCTCGTCATCGTCGAAATCGTCGGTATCGTTATCGTCATCGTCGACGTCCATCGGGGCGTCGTCGTTTCCGCTCGCGGAGATAATCTGGATGCCGCTGTTGCGCAGCGCGGAATACACCGCGTTGAGCTGCTCGTCAGAGACATCGATATCCTTCAGGGCGACCTGAATCTCGTCCTCGGTTACCGAAGTCCTGTTTGAGCCGTTGCCCATGAGCTTTGCAACGTAGGATTCCAGCCCAGTACCCGTGCTCTCAGTCTTTTTTGGCACAGATTCTCCCTTCGTAGTCCACAGGACTCAATACTTTAGCACACACATGGACGTCTATACCCAAAATAAAGACAGGATATAGGCGAGAATACGCTGGTTGACCACAACATCTAGGCCTGATCGGCACCTGCGGTCTCCAAACCGATCAAACGGAACGGGTCGGCCACGCCACCGATCGACTTTTGGAGCTCGCGCTGGCGCTGTGAATCTTGCACCGCCTGCATCGTCAGCACGCGACGGGCCTCATCGTCGAGTGAACGGTCCTGACGCAACTTGGCCTGCGCGGCTCGCATGCGACGTTTAATGGTGTAGAGCTCGAGCGTATCGAGCATAAAGACGATATTCGTCTCGGTCGGGTGCTTACTCGTTGCCGAGATGCGCCCGGCGCTGACAAGCGACGCCGCCTCGGGACACACCGCACGCGCCGCATCCATGCAGGCCGCAGGATCGGTTCCCGGCGGTGTCGCGAGCACGGCCCACGCAATGGACTCGTGACGCGGGTCAACCCACTCGATAGAACAAATGCGATCGGCATACGTGCGGAACAGATCGGGGTAGCTCGTGAGCATCGTCAGCAGCTCGCGCTCTCCCGCCAGGGATTTCCGCTCCAGATCGGTCAAAACAATTGGCATCGGCGAAGCTGCCGCCGCGCTTGAGCTATCGGCAACGGGCGCAGCGCTTTCCATCCCCGCTGGCACATCGATTGGCGGCAGGTCCTCGTCGACCTCCACCGGCGCGGCCCCATAGGCATCAAGCGGAACGTAGTCGTACGGGTCCTCCTCGACCGGTGCGGACACCGGCGGCGTCGCGCCCGCGGCCCAGGCACCGCGAGACGTCCCCTGCGAACCAGACGCCCGACCGCCCGCACTGTCCGAGCGCTCAGCTTGCGCGCGTTGACGCTCGTAGTTCTGCTCACGGCGGCGCTCGGCATCCTCACGCTTGACGACATCGCGAAACACGCGGCCCGAACTCGCGCGCACGGTCTCCAGGTCCAAACCCAACAGGTCGGCAATCTGGATAAAGTACGTGTCGATCATATAGCTGTCACGTAGCGGATAGATGAGCGTCAGCGCGTCCTCGAGCGCCTTGGCGCGACCGCCCGGTGTGGTAATGTCGCTCGACTCCTGCAGCGAACGGTACACAAAGTCCATGAGGGGCTCGGCCGCGTCGATGCGCGCCTGAAGCTCCTGGCCGCCATGCGCCGTGATGAACTCCATGGGGTCGTTGCCGTCGGGCAGCACCACACAGCGCAGGTCCATCGAATCCTGCTCGATAAACTGAATCGCGCGGCGAGCGGCCTTTTGACCGGCGGCGTCGCCATCGAACATATATACAATGCGCTTGGCAAAACGGGTGAGCGTCTTAACGTGATGTTCCGTCAGCGCTGTGCCCAGCGTGGCGACGACGTTTTTGATCCCTGCCTCCCAGCAAGCGATGCAGTCGGTATAGCCCTCCACCACGATGGCGGTATCCTGCGCGACGATAAACTCCTTGGCCCAGTTAAAGCCATAGAGGTTTCGCTTTTTATGAAACACGCTCGTCTCGGCGGTGTTGAGGTACTTGGGCTGACCATCGCCCATGATGCGCCCGCCAAAGGCGATATTGTGACCCTGCTCATCAAAGATGGGAAACATCACGCGGTCGTAAAAGCGGTCCGCGAGCTGTCCGCGCCCGCGGCTCACGGCCACATTGGCGTCAATCATCTCCTGCGGGGTAAAGCCCGCCTGCGACAGATGCGACACCAGCGCGTTGCGACCCGGCGCAAAGCCCAGGCAGTAGCGGCGACAGACATCTCCGCCCATGCCACGACTGGCAAAGTACTCGCGCGGACGGCTGTCCTTACCGCGCATAAGCATGGTGTGGTAGAACTGAGCCGTCTCGGCGCACAGGTCATAGATGCGGGCACGCTTGGTGCCGCGATCGCGTTGCGCACCGGTATCGTGCAGTTCAATGCCTGCACGATCAGCCAAATAGCGGATCGATTCGGGAAAACTCAGGTTCTCGCGCTTCATGATATAGGTAAAGACGTCGCCGCCCTCACCGCAGCCAAAGCAGTGCCACACCTGCGTAGCAGGAATAATGTGAAACGATGGGGTCTTTTCGCCATGAAACGGGCAGCAGCCCCAAAACTCATGGCCGCGGGGCTTGAGCTCAACCGTTTCCTGCACGATGGCAACCAGGTCCGACGCCGCGCGTACCTGATCTTTTTCCTCATCGCTAATCACGGACACTCACCCCCTGCTCACCCAAGTTATGACGGATATCGTCGATATTACCCTCGACGGTCGCGATCAACTCGTCCAGGGAATCGAACACGCGAGACGGACGCAGCCAGCGCGTAAACGCCAGCGACACCGAGGCGCCATACAGGTCGCCCGCATAGCCGATCAAGTTGGCCTCGAGATGCGCCGAGGCGGCATCATCGGCATAGGTCGGCGGCAGGCCGACGTTAACGGCAGCAGGCCATACGGTATCGTCGACCAGCACCAGACCCTCATAGACGCCATCGGCAGGCACCTGGATACCGTCGGGCACCTGGATGTTTGCCGTGGGAAAGCCCATATCGGAGCCTTCGTGACGGCCAGCCGCCACAACGCCGCGCAGCATATAGGGACGGCCGAGAAGCTCGGCAGCCAGTTCCACATGACCCTGACCCAGCTCATGGCGGACGCGCGTGGCGCAGACGGTCTGCCCGTTAACGCAGAGAAGGTCGTGACCGTAAACGTCAACCCCACGCTCAGTGCCCCAGGCGCGCATCTCGGCAACGCCCGAAGCCCCGCCGCGGCCGAGCCTAAAGTCGCTGCCTACACGAATGGAGCGAATGTCGATAACGCGCGACAACAGCGCCAGAAACCCGACATGATCGAGTGCCGCCACGGCGGGCGTAAAGGGAACGGCCACCACCGCATCGACCCCGGTTTGAGCCAGGGCATGCAGGCGGTCGGCCGTCGTCATCAATTTTTGAGCGGGCGACGGACTCACCACGACGTCCGGATCAGGATCGAAGGTGACCACGACCGCTTTGCTGCCGTGGGAACGTGCATCGCGAACAACCGCGTCAATCAGCTCTCGGTGCCCACGATGTACACCATCAAACACGCCAATGGCGATCGACGCGGCACCCAAGAACTCGCACCCATCAAATGCATCGGCAAAAACGATACGGGCCTCGTCCAACTCACCCGCGAAAAAGATACGCGCGAGCTCGTGGGGCGCCAGCATCATCGAACACCGCCGATCGCCTGCGGAAAGACATGCTCCATCACAAAGCGGCCGCCCTCGATTCGAGCAAGCGCCTTCAATCCACCATCGAGCACGAGCGCGAACGGCGCCTTCGACGCATCGAAGTCCGCAAGCGCACGTTCAATGGGAATGCGGCGACCACAAAGCAGGTCGTCTGCAAGATTTCCCGGCAAATCGACACGCGTGGCACCAAGGGCGGCGATGGGATCCAGAGCGAAACCGGCAGCGGACTCGGCAGAGAGCTCCTCTACCGCATGACAGGCGCCAATGGAAACAACGCCGGAGGCCGTACGGCGCAGCGCGGAAATATGCGCAGCACTATCGCAGGCGCGACCAAGATCGCGAGCGAGCGCGCGAATGTAGGTGCCCTTGCTTACCGAAAACGCCACGGTCCAGACGCACGTTTCGCCCTCGCCGCCCACGGCGATCAGGTCGGCGGCATAGACCTCGACGGGGCGCGGGGGCAAGTCTACCGCATTGCCCTCGCGAGCACTCTTATAGGCGCGAACGCCATTGACCGAGATGGCCGAAAACGCCGGCGGCACCTGCATCTGCGGGCCAAGCATAACGGCGAGCTGCTCACGGGCGTAAGCGAGATCGTGCAGCTCGGGGGCAACGGGCACCGTGCGGACGGCCTCGCCCTCCGCGTCATCGGTATTGGTCTCGACGCCAAACGAAATGTCGGCGACATAACTTTTGGTATCGAGGGTTAGCATGCCCAGCAGACGGGTCGCCTGGCCCACGCCCACCACCATGACACCCGAGGCCATGGGGTCGAGCGTACCGGCATGGCCGACGCGTCGCTCATGGAGGGCGCGTCGGCACTGCGATACCACGTCGTGGGACGTACAGCCCACCGGCTTATCGACGGCGAGCAGCATATTCAATTGAGAAGGCGTACGACGAGCCATGTACCATCCAAAATGTTAGAGCTCGACGGTCACCGAAGCGGGATCCTCCCCTACCAGCTCGGCCAGCATGGGAAGTGCCACGGCGAGCGTCTCGCGAATCGTTCCGTTGTTGGAAAAGCCGGCGGCGGCATGATGCCCGCCACCGCCAAAGTTGGCAGCGATCTCGGACACATCGAGGTCACCTTTGGAGCGCAGGTTGCCGCGCACCTTGGTATCGCCGTCGATGCCCTTTAGGAACAGACAGACCTCAACGCCCATCACCGAACGCACCACATCAACCAGGCCATCGCACTCGTCCGAAGTGACGCCGCAGGCCTCGAGGTCGCTCTGATACGCATAACTATACGCCACGCGACCGTGCGCCACTGTCTTGATGCGGCCCATAACGATGGACTTGAGATGCAAGAACTCTACGCGCATGCTCTGGTAGACCTCGAGCGCAACGCGCGCGGGGTCGGCACCGTGCGCGACCAGGCGCGAGGCGGCATGGAACGCAGTGGCATCGGCGTTTTGGTACTGAAAACGACCGGTATCGGTCACCAGGCCGCACAGCAGGCACGTCGCGACACCATCGCGAGCCACAATGCCGCAATTGTCCAAAAAGCGGTCGATGATCATGGCGCATGCCGCGGCGCCGACGCACCTCAGGCTCAGCTCGGCAAATTCCTCGCGCGCCGGATGGTGATCGAAACACACGACATGCGACGAGCGGCGGAGCACCTCGGCGGAGTTGTTCAGACGCTCGACGACCGGCACGTCCACCGAGATGAACAGATCCGGATTGCCGGTATACGCAGATGCCGGCACCAGACGGTCGGCGCCCTCCATAAAGCGGTAGATGCGCGGAACCGGGTCATCGTCTGCCAGCAGCAGGGCAATGTCCTTGTTGGGGAAAAACTTCATAAGCGATAAGCCCAGACCCAGCACGGAGCCCAGGGCGTCACCATCGGGAGACGTATGTCCCGAAATCGCAATGGAGGACACACCCTCGATGAGCTCGAGGATGCGTCGCTGAATATCTGCAGACTCGCACGATGCGAGGTCGGCGGAATTACTCATCTAAAGCTGCCTCCTGGGCGACATCCGCTATTGGATAGCCGTCCTCGTCCTTTTCGATCGCAAGCGTGGCGGGAACGTTTTCCAGCGCACGCGTGATGCGCTCGGCCTCATCGGTCGAGCGATCGATGCGAAAATCGAGCTCGGGCGTGACGCGCCAATCGAGCGAGCGGGCCAACAGGCTACGGATGCGGCCCTTGGCGCTGGCGAGCGCCTCCATGACCTCGTCGTAGCGGCTCGCGTCGCACGACACGTACACACGCGCGAACGAACGGTCCACCGCGACCTCGACCGCGGTCAGGGTGACCAGGTCGAGACGCGGATCGGAAACCTCAAAGAGCAGGATATAACCGAGCTTCTCGCGAAGCTGCTCGCCCAGACGGCGGGTTGCCTGCGTTTGCTTCATAGCGCTACCCCCTACTCGGTACGGGCAACCTGGTCGATGC
>DBFSET010000005.1:0-99545 GCA_048416615.1 Collinsella sp.
ATTTCAAATGGTTCGATGTCTGCCCGGATGCGACACTGAGGTCAGTGTCCATCCTCGCAGTATCCGGTTCTCAAGGTGCACGCCTGCGCTGGTTCCCGGTCCGACCGGGCCGCGCGGCAAGGAGATATATTGCCAGACCGGAGGGGCCCCGGGGGCGGGAATCTGGGCGTACACATTTCCTACATATATTTTAACTCAGCCTACGTTTGCCAGCCGTTCTCTACCACTCGCCGAGGGCCTCTTTATAGTAAAGCGTCATATGGCTAAATCTGATAGGCTCCCTTAGCCAAGGCGCAGCCGGCATCGAGCAACTCATCGCGCTCCTCCACCGAGAACCCCTCGGCGTATACGCGAACCACCGGTTCGGTCCCGCTGGGGCGGATCAACAGCCAGGTGTCATCCTCGAATGCCAAACGTAAACCATCCATATGGCTTACAGCCTGCGGCGCCTTGCCGCAAATCGATTTGGGATTCATGCCAGGAAGCAGCGTTCGCAGCGATTCGGCATCTTCGGCCTCAAGGCGCAAATCGCGACGCCCATAGCTCGTCTTACCAAAACTGGCCTCGAGCTGATCGACCAAAACGCCCAAGGGCGCGCCCGTCTTTGCCATAAGCTCACACAGAATCAGACAAGCAAGGATTCCATCACGCTCGGGCATATGCGCGGCGATGCCGATACCGCCGGCCTCCTCGCCTCCCATGAGGACGCCGCCCTTCTTCATCTCTGCAGCTATATACTTGAAACCGACCGGCTTAACGGTCACACGACAGCCAAGCGCCTCAGCAATGCGGCGCACGAGCGTCGAGCACGAGAGATTGACGACGACACGGCCCTCCAAATTGCGGAATTGAACGAGGTCGCCCAGAACAAGCGCCATGATTTGATGCGGATGTATATATCTACCGCGTTCGTCGACCGCGCCGATACGATCGGCATCGCCGTCGGTCACCAGGCCCGCGCACGCCCCGTCCACGACAACCGCACGCTCGCAAGCGTCCACCCATGGCTCAACAGGGTCGGGGCAAATGTCCTCTTGATCGGACGACTCTCCGGCATGAATCTCGTGCACCTCGACGCCTAGCTCCCGCAGCAGGTCGGCAAGATATCCCTGGGCCGCGCCGCCCATGGGGTCAACCACCACACGCAGGTGAGCGGCTCGAATGGCCTCGGCATCGACAAACGACGCCACCGCCTGCATATAGTCAGGAATAATATCCGCGGTGCGATAGCTTTCCTCGATCCCCATCGGCTCGGGGGCCATGGTCTCTTCGAGCTCTTCGATGACATCCTGATTGGCCGTCGAGCCATCTCCCATGCGTAGCTTAAGGCACAGATACCCCTGCGGATGATGGGACCCCGTCACCATGAGCGCACCGCAGGCCTCGCCGTCATACGCCGCCGCCCACGTAAGGGCGGGAGTCGGGACAGGCCGAGATGCGAGCACTGCGTCCAATCCGTGAGCGGCAAGCACGCCTGCCGCAAGTTCAGCGAACTCGCGCGCCTGCGGCCGGGTGTCGAACCCTATATATACCGTTTTGCCGGGATTGATCTTTTGCCACAACTCGCCGACGGCATCGGCAATGCGGGCAACGTTGTCGGCGGTAAAGTCGTCGTCGACGCGGGCGCGCCAACCATCAGTTCCAAAATGAATTATCGCGCACACGCGCAGACACCTCACAGTGTTTGGATCATGGTACGCATGGGGTATACCCGCAACGCTCGCCCAGCAACCTGCCAAAATCGTCATTCACCATTTGGGCAAACGCTACCGACGATGTGCAGGCAATAAAAAACCGCCCCGTATGGAGCGGTTTCGACCTTTATATATCGAGCGCCTCGGCCATCCCCGCCGTGGTGATCGCCGTGGTTCCACAGCAACTGCCCACCATTGCGGCACCGGCACGCCTCCATTCGATGCAAGCGCGCGCGAAGGCTTCGGGGTTCTCGCGCCACACAGGACCATCCTGTGTTTGGACCGGATCACCCACGTTGGGGCGTACCGTGACGGGCGTAGTCGCCGATGCAACCATCCTGGGCACCGCCACGTTCGCGGCCGCAAGTGAACAGCAGTTAACGCCAACCGAGTTTGCGCCGTGCTTTTCGGCGTACAAAACAGCAGCCTCGATGTTGAGGCCATCGCCTAGCAGGTCGCCTTTATCGTCAACGACAAAACTTACCAAAACAGGCATGCCGTCGGCGGCATCCTGGGCGCCGGCAAGCATGGGCTGCAAATTACGGATAGACGTCACCGTCTCGATCAGCAGACCGTCAACACCAGCATTGAGCAGGGCGTATGCCTGCTCTCGCGAAATGCCTCGGATTTCTCGATACTCGGCAGAGTCTTCGGCAAACCACTCAATGCCGATCGGGCCCATCGAGCCCAGCAGCAGCTGAGGGTGCGCCTGGCGCGCATCGTCGACGGCAGCGCGATTGACCTCAGCCACGGACGGCGTAATCTGATCTTGCTTGAGGGCATAGCTTGATGCCTGAAAGGTATTGGTAATGAGCACCTGCGCACCGGCGGCGACATACAGGCGATGGATACGAGAAACAGTCTGCGGCTCGGCAAGGTTCCAAAACGCCGGTGGGATGTCGGCGGCATCGTATTCACTCATCAGCACGCTGCCCATGGGGCCCTGCGTCAACAGGGTCTCGCTCGACATGCGGCGCATAAGTTCCTCGCCGCCGGGGCGGTTGTAATAACTCGTATCCATATATAAGTTTCGCTATTCCTCGACGCTGATTCCCTGTTTTTCGAGATAAGCGAGCCAGCGGCTCATCGTGTCCTCGGAAAGCGCATGTTCCATCATGCACGCCTCGGAATCGGCCCGCTCAAAATCGACGCCGAGCTCCTGGACCAAAAACGTGCGAATAAGGCGATGACGGTACCAGATAGCCGTGCCGACCTCGCGACCACGGTCGGTCAGGATGACCTTGCCGTAATGCGATTGCTCGACAAGCTCGGACGCCTTAAGCGCCGAAACTGCCTTATTGACCGATGCCTTGGAGACACCAAGACGCTGCGCGATGTCGACCGATCGCACGCCATTGGTCTCCCCTTCTTCGCTTTCGATGCGAACCATGCACTCCAAGTAGTCTTCGTTCGCCACCGTTAGATGCAGCTCGCGCGAGCTATTTGTCGTATCCATGACCTTCCGTCCCTTCTGCTTTCAAAGGCTGATTCTACCCCATCCAAGTGTCGCGGTATGCCGTGGCATACCGTGCTAGAGTTCTTGTTGCACACGACGACCAAGATTGGAGCGGTCTTTATGGAAAACAACACCACGAACCCCGACGTCCTTGAGCGCTTTTTGCGCTACGTCCAAATCAACACGCAATCCGAGGATGCAAACTGCGACCAGGTGCCTTCGAGCACCGTTCAGTTTGACCTTGCTAATGTGCTGACCGAGGAGCTGCGCGAGCTCGGCGCGGCCGATGCCCATGTGACCGAGCATGCCTACGTCTGCGCGCATATTCCTGCGAGCGCGGGCGCGGAGGACAAGCCCGCCCTGGGCCTGATCGCGCACCTCGACACCACCGAGGTTGCGCCGGGCGCCGGCGTGAAGCCGCACATCGTGCGCTACGAAGGCGGCGACCTGGTCTGCGGTACCGTTGACGGCAAGCCCGTGGCCATGAGCACCGCCAAGCTTCCCGCCCTGAACGACCTTGTGGGTGAGGACTTGGTCTGCAGTGACGGCACCACGCTGCTGGGCGCCGACGACAAGGCCGGCGTCGCCGAGATCATGGCGCTTGTCGCGCGTATCGCTCAGGACCCCTCGCTGCCCCACCCCGCACTCGGCATTTGTTTTTGCCCAGACGAAGAGATCGGTCACGGCGCCGAGCTGTTGGACATCGAGGCCTTTGGCTGCAATTACGCTTACACGGTCGACGGCGGTCCCATTGGCGAGCTGGAGTGGGAGTGCTTTAACGCCGCCGAGGCAACCGTTCACTTTGAGGGCCAGTCCATCCATCCCGGTGACGCCAAAGGCCGCATGGTCAACGCGGGCAATCTGTTCTGCGACTTCAATGCCCTGCTCCCCTACGAGCAGCGTCCGGAATACACCGAGGGCTACGAGGGCTTCTATCACCTTGAGGGCGTCTCGGCAACGGTCGACCATGCCACGGCGCGCTATATCGTCCGTGATCACGATGCCGCCAAGTTCCAGCAGAAGCTCGCGCTGATTGATTCCGCCGCAGCCCTGCTCAACCAGCGCCTGGGCGAAGAGCGCGTGACGGTCGAGATCAAGCAGCAGTACCGCAACATGGCCGAGATCGTGCGTGACTACCCCGAGCTTATCGATGTCGCCAAGGAAGCCTACCTTGCCTGCGGCATTGAGCCCCAGGTGCTGCCGATTCGCGGTGGTACCGACGGTGCGCAGCTGTCGTTCCGCGGCCTGCCCTGCCCCAACCTTTCCACGGGCGGCTACTGCTACCACGGCGTCAACGAGTTTGTCCCGGTCAGCTCGCTCGTCAAGATGACCGACGTCCTCCAGGAACTCGTCGCCCGCTTCGCATAGATCTGGCCGCACAAGCCCAAAAGACGAATCGCCCCGTCCTCAACCGAGAACGGGGCGATTTTTGGTGCAAGGAGTGTAGTCGGCATCGCTGGTTGAATCAACGTCAGTGAGCGACGTCCAGGGCGAACAAGTTGGCATGAAAAAGGCAGGGCATTGACCTTCTGGTCATGCCCTGCCTTTTGAATGACAAATTGTCGCTCTGGGCGGCGCGCAGCGTCGAGCCGTTACGCGGGCTGGTAAGCCCGCGTAACTCTAGTAGTTGGCTTCGTAGCCGTTGCCGTCGCCGGTGGGCTCTTCGTAGTAGTCCGAATCGCTCGAATCAGTCGAATCGTCCGAATCGTCAGAGCTAACCGATGAGGTTGCGGTGCCGTTGGCGTAATCATCGGACGTGTTGTTGTTCAGGTCGCCGATCGTAGAGCTGGAGCCATCGGACTGGCCCATGGTATTGGGGCCCTTGGGATCCTTACCAGCGTCGACGCGCTCCATCATTTCCTTAAGCTCGTCCTCGTAGACAAAGACGTAGCTCACGCCATCAATCATGGTGCTGGCATCGGCATACGAAGGCAAGTTGGCCGAATAGATGCCGTCAACATCCATGCCGCGCATGGCATTGACCGTAGAGACGATGTCTTGAACGCTCATATCGGTCACGAGCATGTCGGACAGCGAATTGACGAGGTCGAAAACCTTGGTGGCATCGAAGTTGTTGAGGATCTGGTTGGCGAGGGCGCCGAGCACCTGACGCTGGTGGCGCATGCGTGTGTAGTCGCCATCGGCATAGATGTAGCGGCAACGGGCATAGGTAAGGGCGGTCGCGCCATCCATGTGCTGCTGACCGGCGGTGATCTTAATGTCGAGATGCTCGGGGTCGTCGACATCGTCGGTTGCGTTAATGTCGATGCCGCCGACCGAATCGATGAGCGACTGCATGCCGTCGAAGCTGACCTCGGCATAGTGGGAAATCTGGACACCGCACAGCTCGTTGACCGCCTGGACCATGGCTTCGGCGCCGCCGTAGGTATGGCAGGCGTTGATCTTCATGGTCGAGCCGTTGTAGACGACCTTGGTATCACGCGGAATGGAGATGAGTGTCGCCTGCTTTTGCGTGGGATCGATACGCGCCAGGATAATCGAGTCGGCGCGGTATGTATCCTCGCCCGGGCGACCGTCAGTGCCAAGGAGTAGCACGTAGAACGGGTCCTTTGCCTCGTCGGTATCAACCAGGATCTGGCGCAGGTTGTCGGTAATGACGTTGGAATCGCCGAGCTTGCCCATAATGGTGGCAAACCACAGGCCGGCGGCAGTCGTAGCGCTCAACAGCACACCGAGCACGGCAATGAGCGCGACGCGGCGAACCGTATGACCGCGACGGCGCTGACGAGCGCGCTCGGAATAGCGGGCAACGTTATCGCGGCTATAGATTTTTGCCTGAGCGCCGGTCGAAGGTCTTCGAGATTCCGTAATGGGCTTTTTCTTAAACATAGGCAACCTGCATTAGTAGATGACGGGATCGGGAACAATGGCGTGCTCGACATGAGCGCCAAGCGCCTGCAGCTTTTCGACAAACTGTTCGTAGCCGCGCTTAATGTGATGGATGGCCGAGACCTCGGTCGTGCCGTCGGCAATGAGGCCGGCAACGACGAGTGCCGCGCCACCACGAAGATCCGGTGAGGTTACCTGAGCGCCGGAGAAGCCCTTGACGCCGTGAATCATAGCGTGGTGGCTCTCGATGCGAATGTCGGCACCCATGCGCACCAGCTCGGATGCGAACATAAAGCGATTCTCGAAGATGTTCTCGGTGATAACGGAGCTGCCGTCGGCCAGGGCGGAGAGCACCATGATCTGCGCCTGCATGTCCGTGGGGAAACCGGGGAACGGAAGCGTCTGGATGTCGACCGGCTTGATGCACTCGGCACGGTTCACATGGACGCCATCCTCGACGCGCTCGCAGTCGATGCCCATGAGCTCCATCTTCTTGAGCACCATGCCCAAGTGAATGGGGCAAAAGCCTGTGACGTCGACACCGCGGTCGTCTGCCATCAACGCACCGGCAACGATAAAGGTACCGGCCTCGATGCGGTCGCCCACCACGCGATGGGTAACGGGATGCAGCTCCTCCACGCCCTCGATGGTCACGACAGGCGTACCGGCGCCGACAATCTTGGCGCCCATTTCGTTGAGCATGTTGGCGAGATCGACGATCTCGGGCTCGCGGGCGGCATTGTCGATTACCGTGGTACCCTGCGCGCGCACGGAGGCCATGATGAGGTTCTCGGTCGCACCGACACTGGCAAACTCGAGCGTGACGGTGGTACCGTGCAGGCCCTGGGGCGCGTTGGCGTTGATATAGCCGTGGGCGGTATCGAACTCAACGCCCAAGGCCTCAAGACCCAAGATATGCATATCGATCTTGCGAGCGCCCAGGTTGCAGCCGCCGGGCATGGCGATCTTGGCGCGATGGAAACGGCCCAGCAGGGGTCCCATCACGGCAGTGGAAGCGCGCATCTTGGCAACGAGCTCGTAGGGCGCCTCCCAAGAATCAACCTGGGAGGTATCGATCTCGAGCGTGTGCTCGTCGAGAACATCGATCGTAGCGCCCATACCCTTGAGCACCTTGCCCATCACGTGGACATCGGAAATATCAGGCACGTTCTGCAGCGTCGTCTTGCCCGGCGCCAGAAGCGTTGCCGCCATAAGTTTGAGCGCGGAGTTCTTGGCACCCGAAACAGGCACGGAACCTCCGATGGCGTGGCCACCCTCAACGCGGATAATATCCAAGGTCTACCCTTTCAAAAAGCATGCCCGGGGTGGCTGGGCCATCCCGGGCATGATGTGTTCGCAAATGGTCGAACGCCAAAACGTTTGACTATTGGGCAAGCTTGAGCTTACACCATGCGATTTCATTATAGAGGTAGGCGCGGCGTGCATCATCCTCCGACAAATTACCCAGCTTCTCTTCAAAACCTTGAATATCAGCTTTAACCTTGTCGGCGTCGACGGTCGCCAAATCGCAAGCGCGCTCGGCGAGGACGGTCACGACATCGTCCGCAACCTGGGCATAGCCGCCGGCCACGGCAAACGTGTGGTCGACAGTGCCCATGGCCTTATCGGAAACGCGAACGTAACCGCGGTCGATCGTGCAGATTTCGCTGGAGTGAGCAGGCAGAACGCCAAACTCGCCATCCGTGGACGGAATCGACACAAACGCAGCGTCGCCCTCATAGGCGCAGCTCACGGGGCACACGATGCGGATACGCATAACCTACTTCTCCCCCATCTTGCGGGCGCGCTCGCGCACGTCCTCAATCGTGGAAGCATAGCGGAATGCCTGCTCGGGCAGGTCATCGGCCTTGCCGTCGACAATCTCGGCGAAGGAGCGGACGGTATCCTCGACGCGGACGTAAACACCGGGGTTGCCGGTGAACTTCTCGGCGACGTGGAAGGACTGGGAGAGGAACTGCTGGATCTTACGGGCACGGTTAACCGTAAGGCGCTGCTCCTCGGACAGCTCGTCCATACCCAGAATGGCGATGATGTCCTGAAGGTCGGAGTACTCCTGCAGGAGCTCCTGGACCTTGACGGCGACACGGTAGTGCTCCTCGCCGACGATCGAGGGATCAAGAGCGTCGGAGGAAGAAGCGAGCGGGTCGATAGCCGGGAACAGACCGAGCGACGAAATGCTACGCGAAAGAACCGTGGTGGCGTCGAGGTGCGTAAACGTCGTGGCAGGCGCCGGGTCGGTCAGGTCGTCTGCAGGGACGTAGACAGCCTGGACGGAGGTAATGGAACCCGTCTTGGTCGAGGTAATGCGCTCCTGGAGGTCACCCATCTCGGTAGCCAGCGTAGGCTGGTAACCGACGGCGGACGGCATACGACCCAGCAGTGCGGAAACCTCGGAGCCGGCCTGGGAGAAGCGGAAGATGTTGTCGATGAACAGCAGAACGTCCTGGCCGCGATCGCGGAAGTACTCAGCGGTGGTAAGGCCAGCCAGACCGATGCGCAGACGCGCTCCAGGCGGCTCGTTCATCTGACCATAGACCAAGCAGGTCTTGTCGATAACGCCAGACTCGCTCATCTCGAGGAACAGGTCGGTGCCCTCACGAGTACGCTCGCCGACACCGGTGAACACCGAGGTGCCGCCGTGCTCCTGGGCGAGGTTGTTGATGAGCTCCTGAATCAGAACGGTCTTGCCGACGCCGGCGCCGCCGAACAGGCCCGTTTTGCCGCCACGGATGTAGGGCTCGAGCAGGTCAACGGCCTTGATGCCGGTTTCGAAGATCTCGGTCTTGGTGGTGAGCTCGTCGAAGCGGGGCGCTGCGTGGTGGATGGGATAGAACTCCTCCACCTCGGGCATGGGCTTACCGTCGACAGGCTTGCCCATGACGTTCCAAATGCGGCCGAGCGTCTTGGGGCCAACGGGCATCTTCATGGGCTCACCGGTATCGGTGGCGATGAGACCACGCTGCAGGCCGTCGGTCGAGGACATGGCGACCGTGCGGACGACGCCGCCCGGAAGCTGGCTCTCGACCTCGAGGATCGTGCTCAGGTGACCGATCGGGGTCTCGGCCTCGACCGTGAGCGCGTTGTAGATCGGGGGCACCGCGCCGTCAAACTTGACGTCGACGACAGGGCCGATGATACGCACGATGCGACCATCACCGCCAGTCGTCTTCTTGGTGGCTTCCTCGACCGCAAGCTTTACGGTGTTATTAGCCATTACTGTTCCTCCAATGCTGAGGCTCCGCCGACGATCTCGTTGATCTCGGTCGTAATCGAAGCCTGGCGCACGCGACTATACGTGCGGGTAAGGGTCGAGATGATCGCGGTGGCGTTTTCCGTCGCGGAGTGCATGGCCTTGCGGCGCGCACCCTGCTCGGCGGCCGCCGAATCGATCAGGGCCTGGTAGATGACCGTCAGGATATAAGACGGTACAAGCTTGCCGAGAACATGCTCGGGAGAGGGCACGAACTCGAACGTGGACGAGATGCGCTTAGGGGCGTCGGTCTCGTTCTTACGCGGACCGTGGGCCATAGCGATCATCTCGGGATCGAGCGGCAGCAAGTGCTCGACGCGAAGCTCCTGATCCACGCGGTTCTTGGCGTGGTGGTAGACAAGCTCGACACGGTCAAGCTCACCGGCACGATACGCATCGCAGATATGAGAGGAGATCATGCGAGCCTGATTGAAATCGGGCTCGGAGGAATTGCCCTCAAAATGCATGATGACATTTGCGCGGTCACGGAAATACGTGGCCGGCTTACGCCCACACGCGATGATCTCGCACTCGATGCCATCGTTCGCCCAAGAAGCGGCGAGCTTTTCGGCCGTGCGCTCCACCGTCGTATTGAAACCGCCGGCAAGGCCGCGGTCCGAAGCAATGACGACAATCAGGCCATGCTTGACGCTCTCATGCTTCTGCAGCATGGGATCGGTGCCCGAGCAGGAGGCGTCGCCGGCAACCGTCAGCATGACGTCGGTCAGCGCCTCCTTATAGGGCTCGGCCTGCTTGGAGCGATCGAGGGCACGACGGATCTTGGCCGTAGAGACCATCTCCATCGTGCGCGTGATCTGCTTGGTCGTGGTAACCGAGGAGATTCGCTTCTTAATGTCGCGAAGGTTGGCCATAGGGCTTAGTTCTCCTCTGATCCAGTCGTGTCGGCATGGTGTTTGGCCATGAACTGCTGCTTGAAGTCACCGATGACACGCAAGAGCTCGGCCTTGGTGTCGTCGTCGATCTTCTTGGCGCGAACCTTGTCGAGCAGCGAGCCAAAGCCATTGTCAATATACTCGATAAGCTCGGCACGGAAAGGCAGCACGTCGGCGATCTCCAGGTCATCCAGGAAGCCCTCGTTGCCGGCAAACAGCGTAACGATCTGCTCGCCAACCTCAAACGGTTTATAACGCGGCTGCTTCAGGAGCTCGGTCATGCGAGCGCCGTGGGTCAGCTGCTTCTGAGTAGCCTCGTCGAGGTCGGAGCCGAACTGCGTAAAGCCGGCGAGCTCCTGGTACGAAGCAAGGTCCAGACGGAGGTTGCCGGCGACCTGCTTCATGGCCTTGGTCTGTGCATCGCCACCGACGCGGGACACGGAGATACCCACGTCGACTGCCGGGCGCTGACCCTGGAAGAAGAGCTCGGACTGCAGGTAGATCTGACCATCGGTAATGGAAATAACGTTGGTCGGAATGTAGGCCGAGACGTCGCCGTCCTGGGTCTCGATGATCGGCAGAGCCGTCATGGAGCCGTAACCGTTCTTCTTGGACATCTTGACGGCACGCTCGAGCAGACGAGAGTGCAGGTAGAAGATGTCGCCAGGATAGGCCTCGCGTCCGGGCGGACGATGCAGCGTCAGCGACATCTGACGGTAGGCCACGGCCTGCTTGGACAGGTCGTCGTAGATGACGAGCACGTGACCGCCGGGGTTGGTCTCGCTGGCAGGCTTGCCGTCCTCGCCGTTGTACATAAAGAACTCGCCGATAGCGGCACCGGCCATAGGCGCGATGTACTGCATAGGGGCGGAATCGGCAGCGGTGGCCGAAACGATGATGGTGTAGTCGAGCGCACCGTGCTGAGCGAGGGTCTCGCGGATGTTGGCAACCGTGGAGGCCTTCTGGCCGATGGCGACATAGATGCAGACCATGCCCTTGCCGCGCTGATTGAGGATAGCGTCGATGGCGATGGCGGTCTTACCGGTCTTACGGTCGCCGATGATGAGCTCACGCTGACCACGGCCGATAGGCACCATGGAGTCGATGGCCAACAGGCCGGTCTGAACCGGCTCGCACACCGGGGTACGGTCGATGACACCGGGGGCCTTGAACTCGATGGGGCGACGATGCGTGGCGACGATGTCACCCAGGCCGTCGATAGGCTGGCCGAGCGGATTGACGACGCGGCCGAGCATGGCGCGGCTCACGGGGATATCCATAATGCGGCCAGTGGTGCGGCACTCGTCGCCTTCCTTGATGGAGTCGACGGCACCGAACAGAACGGCGCCGACCTCGTCACGGTCAAGGTTCTGGGCAAGGCCGAAGACAGTCTCACCGGTATCGGAGCTCTTGAACTCCAGAAGCTCGCCTGCCATGGCGCTCTTGAGGCCGGAGACACGCGCGATGCCGTCGCCTACCTCGTCGACCGTTGAAACCTCATGCGTATCGACCGTCGCGGAGAGGCTCGTGAGCTGCTCCTGCAGTTTCTTGGCGATATCCTGGGCATTGAGGGTTTCGGACATTAGGCTTCACCTCCGTACGAATTAGCAGAGTTTGCGAGGGTCTCCTGCGCGATGCGCAGCTGCGTCTTGACGGAAATGTCACGACGCTCGCCGCGGGCCTCGAGCACCAGGCCGCCCACGATAGACGGGTCGACCTGCTCGATAAGGAATACCTTGCGGCCGAAGTCCTGCTCGCATTTCTTAGTGATGGTTTGACGCAGCTCGTCGTCGAGCGGGATCGCCGTGGTGACGGTCACGCCCACTACATCCTCGTCTTCCTCGGCAACATACTTAAAGGCAGCTGCCACCTTGGGAAGAAGGTCGAGCTGGTCGCGCTTGGACATGGTGTCGAGCACGGCGATGATCTCGGGGCTGGCGCTAGCCAGGCGCTCGATCATCTCGAGGTCCTCGAACACATGGTTCTCGGCCTTGGCGGCTTCCAAAAGGGAGCGCGCGTAGGTCTCGAGCACCTTGTCCTGATAGCGGCTAGTCGGCATTCAGGCTACCTGCTTCCTGGATGTAGCGCTCGATGAGCTTCTTCTGCTCGGACTCGTCCTCGAGTGCCTCGCCCACGATCTTGGTGGCGACGGCAACGGACAGGTCGGCGATGGAGCTCGCGGCACCGGCGTAGATGGACTTGCGCTCGTCCTCGACGGTCGTATGGGCCTTGGCGATAATCTCCTCGGCCTCCTGGTGAGCAGCCTCGATGATACGGGCGCGCTCGGACTCGGCGTCCTTACGGGCCTCGAGAACGATGTCGGCAGCCTGACGACGGGCGTCGGTGACGATCGAGTCGGACTCAGCGCGCTTGGCGATAGCCTCCTGCTTGGTCTTCTCGGCCTCATCGAGGCTCTCCTCGATCTTCTTGCCGCGCTCCTCCATGGTTTTCATGATGCCCGGCAGGGCGACCTTAGCCAGCACGATCCAGATGATCAGGAAGGCGACAAGCGCCGGGATGAACTCCGCCATCTTAGGGATGAGGATGTCCGCACCGGCAGCGCCGTCCTCGGCGAACGCGGAAACCGGCATGAGCAGCGCGGCCGCGGACGCGGAGAGTGCGATCGCGCTCTTCTGGGATGAAAGATTCATACTTGACGCTCCGTGCTATTTAACGATCAGCGCGACAACGAAGCCGATCAGAGCCAGAGCCTCGCCGAAGGCGGAGCCCATGATGAAGACGGTGAACACGCGGCCCTGGACCTCAGGCTGACGGGCCATAGCACCCGTAGCACCCAGAGCAGACAGGCCGATAGCAAGACCAGCGCCGATAACACCGAGACCGTAACCGATAACTCCCACGATTCCTCCTTTGTCGTGCGTGTCTTATTTCACGCAGGATAACCTTTTTATAACTGCCGGGCTCCATGGGTACGGGCACCGGCGGTTTAACGAATTGCCTTACCTTTAAGGCGCGAACGGAAGATTACTCCTCCTCCGCGACCTCCTCTGCCTCGGAGACATACACGGCGGTAAGGACCGTGAAGACGTAAGCCTGGATGGCGCCGACCACAAGCTCGATCGCATAGATCAGGATGAGGATGGCAAGCCAGGCCAGCGAAGGCAGGGCGCCGACGGCGTGGGCCGCGGAAACCTGCTGAAGCAGCGGCTGCATGAACATGCTCGCCATGATGGCGAACGAGCCCATGACCACGTGTCCTGCGAACATGTTGCAGAACAGACGGACGGCGAGCGTGATGAGGCGCAGGAAGGTCGAGAAAAGCTCGACGACCCACACAAGCACGTTCATCGGGAAGCTCACGCCCTGCGGGGCGAGGCTTTTGATGTAGCCGATCACGCCGTGAGCCTTGCATCCGTAGTAGATGAAGTACACGAAGGCGAAAATGGCGAGCGCGGCGGTGGAGCCGATTGCGCCGGTGCCGGGCTTCATTCCCGGGATCAGGCCGATCATGTTATTGATCAGGATGAACAGGAAAAGCGAGCACAGGAACGGGAAGTGCTTCTTCCAGTTCTCACCCACGACGCCCTTGCCGATATCGTTCTCGACGTACTCGATGATGTACTCGAAACCGTTGACGAAGAAGCCCTTGGGAACCAGGGTCTGCTTCTTCTTGAACACGGCCAGGACGATCAGGAGCACGATCGTGGAGACGATCAGCCAAAACGAGTACTGCGTGATGCCGCAGCTCAGATCGCCCACGACAGGGGTGGAGCTGAACTCGCTGACCAGATGATTAATCTCATCAGGCAGCTTTTCAAAAATTTCCACGACTTACCTTTCGACCTCATGAGGATCTCGCAGCGCCTTGGCGACGCGAACCGTGCAGGCGGCCATAAAGGCCACGAAGCCGATCGCCTCGCCCAGGAGGAACATGCGAAATGCCTCTCCGAACAACGCAAACACAACCAAGGTAAAGACGAGCAGGGCGACTGCCGAGACCGCCAGGCTCACCATGCCCTTGAGCATGTCCGCATTCTGCTTATCGTCAAGAACCGGCTTGAGCGTAAAAACAAAGGGAAGGAAGGCAATTGCGCCCGCGATGGCGCCTGCAACGATAGCGAGCAGATCGACTATCTGAAACACTGGCTTCCTCGCCTTCCTTTTTAACGCCTCACAGCACAGTCCCAGCCAAACATTGGTGACTATTGTACGAGCCAATCGCTAAAGTACAACCGTAAAACAAACGGTTAATACGCACCTGTACGTTTTCTTAAGGCCTTCTTTATGCCGCAGGTACGGTAATACGTTTTTTCGAACCCCTCAGCGCAAAACGTCCGTTAACAGAAGTGCGCGTGGACGACTTTTGCTCGCCCGCGCGCACCATTTCTTCGTATTTGTGACCGTAGCCGACAAGGCCCAACGACTAGAGCGTACCGTAGATGCGGTCGCCGGCGTCGCCCAGGCCGGGAACGATATAGGCGGCCTCGTTGAGATGGTCATCGATGGCGCACGTATAAATATGCACATCGGGGTCCTTCTCGGTCAGCGACTTGAGACCCTCGGGCGCGGCGACGATGCACAGCATGCGGATATCCTTGACACCGCGCTCGCGCAGGTAGCTGATGGCCATCTCGGCCGAACCGCCCGTGGCGAGCATGGGGTCGACAACCAGGCAGATGCGCTGATCGATATCCTTGGGCATCTTGCAGTAATACTCATGCGGCTCGTGGGTGACCTCGTCGCGCTCCATACCGATGTGGCCCACACGAGCGGAGGGCACCAAGTCGAGGATGCCATCGACCATGCCGAGGCCCGCGCGCAGGATAGGAACGATGGCGAGCTTCTTGCCGGCAAGCTGCTTAAACGTGGCAGTGGTGATGGGGGTCTCGACCTCGACGTCTTCCATGGGCAGGTCGCGCATGGCCTCGTAGCCGTCAAAGAGCGCAAGCTCGCGCACGAGCTGGCGGAACTGGTTGGTGCCGGTGCTCTTGTCGCGCAGGATCGACAGCTTGTGCTGGACGAGCGGATGGTCGACAAGCGTCACGCGGGACGTATCGTAGGTGACGGTCATGGGTTGATTGCCCCTTTCGTTGCGGCCGGAAGATGGCCTTGCTGACAAGACGCATGGCGACATTGTTGCCTCGCGCCGTGCATAAGTTTAACGGTTTGTTGTATCGAGCAGCTCGTCGCAACCCTACTGAGCGGTGTTGAGCGAACGCTTGACGGCATCACGCCAACCAGCGAGGTTGCTCTCACGGCGCTCGACGGACATGTGAGGATGGAAGACTTTGACGATCTGAGCGTTTTGCTCCAGCTCCTCCAAATCCTCCCAATAGCCGACAGCAAGGCCCGCCAAGTACGCGGCGCCGATCGCCGTGGTCTCCACCGTCTCGCACTGCAGCACGGGGATATCCAGCAGATCAGCCTGGAATTGCATGATGAACTCGTTGCGCGAGGCGCCGCCATCGACGGACAGGCGCTCAATCGAAAGTCCCACGTCCTGCTCCATGGCGCGTAGCACGTCATAACTCTGGTAGGCCATGGACTCGCAGGCCGCACGCACAATGGTCGCGCGACTCGAGGCGCCGGTCAGGCCGCACACGATACCGCGAGCATGCGGGTCCCACCAGGGAGCGCCCAGGCCTGCGAAGGCGGGGACGAAGTAGCAGCCCTCGTTGTCGTTGATCGAAACGGCGAGTTGCGCGGACTCGCTCACGCTCGAGATGATGCCCATGTTGTTGCGCAGCCAATTCATGGTTGAGCCGGCGGCAAAGATAGAGCCCTCGAGCGCATAGCTGATCTTGCCGTCCGCGGCGATACCGATCGTGGAGACCAGACCGTTCTTGGATTCGACGATCTCGTCGCCGGTGTTCATGAGCATAAAGCAACCCGTGCCATAGGTGTTTTTGGTCTGGCCAGGATGGAAGCAGCAGTGGCCGAACAGCGACGCCTGCTGGTCGCCCGCCACGCCCATGATGGGTGGCATGTTGGTCATGATGTCGCTCGCGACGCGGCCGTAGTCGCCCGAGCTCCAACGAACCTCGGGCATCATGGAACGCGGGACGTCGAAAAGTGCCAGCAGATCGTCGTCCCAATCGAGCGTATGGATATTAAAGAGCGCGGTGCGGCTGGCATTGGTGTAGTCGGTGGCAAAGACCTGACCGCCGGTGAGGTTGTAGATGAGCCAGGTGTCGATGGTGCCGAACATGAGGTCGCCCGCCGCCGCGCTCTCACGCGCACCATCGACGTTGTCGAGGATCCACTGCACCTTGGAGGCCGAGAAATACGGATCGAGCGTGAGTCCCGTGCGGGAGCGCACCAGTTCTTCTGCGCCCTGCTCGACCAGCTCGTCGATCAGAGGTGCGGTGCGACGGCATTGCCACACGATGGCGTTATAGATGGGTTGGCCGCTTATGCGGTCCCACACCACCGTGGTCTCGCGCTGGTTGGAGATACCGATAGCGGCGATGCGGTCAGAATGGATGCCGCTCTTAAACTGAACCTCCATCATCACGCCGATCTGGCTGGCAAGCACCTCCGTGGGATCCTGCTCCACCCAGCCGGGGCGCGGGAAGCTGGTTTTGACGCTACGACGCGCCTGGGCGACGATGCAGCCGTACTCGTCGACGATGGTCGCGAGTACCGAGGTGGTGCCGCAGTCGAGCGCCATGATGTAGGAACCGCCAAAGCTAAACGAGGCGTCTTCCATACCCAGGCTACCTAGATTCAACGACATCGCTTACACCTTTCTATTGCATCGGGTCGGACAGGACCCGTTCGATCTCTGATGCGGGAAGTGCGCCTTGGCGCAGGATCTGGAGCCCGCCGTGCTGGAACGACACGATGGTCGAGGCGTCGCGACACGGGGTCTCGCCGGCGTCGACGGCAACATCGACCCCCTCCAGGATGCGACCTTCGACGGCGGCAAAGCTTGCCGGCGCGGGCGCGCCGTGTGTGTTGGCGCTCGTGCAGGCAAGGGGACTGCCGCAGGCGCGGATGAGCGCTTGGACCACGGGAGAGGCCGAAGCGCGCAGGGCCACGGTGTCGTCGGCAGCACGCATAAAGGTCGGCACGCAGGGAGCCGCCTTGACCACGATAGTCAGGGCTCCCGGCCAGCATCGTCGCGCAAGTACGCGGGCCTCGTTAGGGATATCCACACCATAGCGATCGAGTGCCTCGGCATCATCGACCAGCCAGGCAACCGTTTGGGTGAGCTCGCGCTGCTTGAGGGTAAAGATGCGACGATAGCCGGTACCGAGTGCGGGGACCGCGGCGCCGTTAACGGTGGCCTGCGGATCGCGCGGCCACGGCAGAGGTTCACTTGTATCTTGTGGAACGACATCCGAGAAGGCGTTGACCGCCACGGCGACACCGTAGACCGTCTCGGTTGGAATAAGCGCCAGGCCGCCGCGACCGAGTAGCTCGGCCGTGCGCTCGACTGCAAGCCGATGTGGCTCGCGCGCTCCCTCGTATACCCGATAGACCGTCTGCATGTGTATGCCAGCCCCTTACGCTCTGGTGCAAGTTTGTTTACTGTTGGGCATTCTCGCACGAAACGTTCAACCTATTTGCCCAGAGCGCATGTTGGTTTGGTGAGCGGCTCTAGTAGTCGGTGAAAGTGAGGGGGTTAATTGAAGATTTTTAGCGCGCAAGCGTAACGGTACGATCGGGAAACTCGATGCTTGCAACCAGTTTTCCGCCGAGGCTCTCTGCGTACCTGCTCAGCGTGTCAAGCCTCATCGAACCCAGCTCGCCGCGCTCGAGCTCGGATACACGTTTTTGAGAAACGCCCATCGACTGGGCGACCGACGCCTGCGTTAGATCTTTTAGCCTGCGAATCTGAGCAAGCTTATAGGCTTCGATACGATCGCGAGTCCTCTCCTGCTCGGCGGTAATGGAGTCGCGTGTTATCCCGCGAGATTCCATATACTCATGCAGTTCCATCTCGATCGAGCCTCCTTACGTGGCGACGGTATATTTGCTCGGCCTTTGGAATGTTGATCGCATACCAGCCGTTCCATTTTGCCCTTGACGATCCCGCTCGCGACTTATCACCCGCCAATAGCAATACCGCCTGGCGCTTGGGGTCAAAGGCGAAGAGGATGCGGATCACCTGCCCACCACATGAAGTCACTCTCAGCTCCTTTAAATGATGAAGCTTCGAGCCCTTGACACGGTCAACCAGTGGACGACCAAGGCTGGGACCTTCCTTTTCGAGCACCAAAAGGTCTGCATAAATCTGCTTCAGCGTAGCTTCATCCTGCTCATCAAGCCAAGGTTCAATGTAATCAAGCACGATACGGTACCGATGCAGCTGATTTGACATACCTTTCTCCTTCTATAGTAGAAGTTTTACGGTATATTGCAAGAGCAAACTTGAGCAAATGTCTATTAGTTCAGCTTAAATACGCTGCTTGGGCTCGGTGACGATGGCTCGAACGATGCGGGGGCGATCGGTGAGGTCGTGGACGATGCGCACGTCCGACAGACCCGCTTGACGACAGAGCTCGGCCGCAGCGTCGAGCGCGCCCTCGTAGAGCTCGCAGGCAAACAGGCCGCCGGCGCGCAGCATGTAGGGCGCCGCGTTGAGCAGACGGCGGAAGATATCGAGGCCGTCGGCGCCGCCCTCGAGCGCCAGGTCGGGCTCAAAGTCCTTGACCTCGTGCGGCAGTGAGCGCATGACATCGGTGGGGATGTAGGGCGGGTTGGAGACGAGTACGTCAAAGGTGCCCCACTCTTCGCGGGGAATGGAGCTCACCAGGTTCGTGAGGCTGAAGGCGACCTCGTCGGACGTGAGGCCAAGCGCATCGCGGTTTTTGGTAGCAAGGTCGATGGCGCGCGGCTCGATATCGGTAGCAGTGCAGGTGACGTGGCCGCGACGCTCCCAGGCAAGCGAGAGCGAGATGCAGCCCGTGCCGCAGCCGACCTCGAGAACGCGGGCAGTGCGGGGCTCGGCTGGGGCAGGTACGTTGGCCTCGGCGGCATCTTGCGCGGGAGTCGTCTGTTGGTCGTTGCCCTCAATGGCGATGCCGTATTCGTCGAGCTCGGGCTCGGGGGTTTCCATGGCCTCTACTTCTGCCGCCTGCGCGGCGGCTTCCTCGGCCTCGCGATCGGCAAGCTCCTCGGCATAGGCGCGGCTACCGAGCACGTCGCTACCCAGCGCAGCCTCATCGGCGGCCGTCAGGTTGGCGGCACGGCGCTCGGCGGCCGCGCGTTCTTCGGCCAGCGCCGCCTCGGCTTTGCGGGCCTGCTCGACCTCATCGTTCCAAGGCAGCTCCACGCGCTGGCGGGCGGCGGCCTCGGGGCTCAGCACCTCGGCATCCAGATAATTGAGGACTTCCTCGACGAGCATCTCGGTCTCGGGGCGCGGGATGAGCACGCCGGGGGCGCACGCGACGTCGATCATGCGAAACTGCGTGCTACCGGTGATGTACTGCAGCGGCTCGCCCTTCGCGCGACGGACGACCGCCGCGTGCATGGTCTCGAGCTGCGCTGCGTCGAGCGTCTCGTCCATGCGCATATACAAGTCGATACGCGCCAGGCCCGTTGCCGCGCACAGCAGCCATTCGGCAGAAAGACGGGGATGCTCCTCACCGCGCTCGGCCAGGTACTCCTTGGTCCACTCGAGACAACGCTTGATGGTCCAGATCTCGTTTGCCATGGGGTCCTCCCCTCTTAAGCGCCGGGCGGCGCGCGAATGTCGGAGCAGATTGTACGCGAGGGTGGCACGCGGCAAGGGACGATTGGGAGCGATTATCGAGAATTAGCCCAGAATTTTGCTTGGAGCCTGCCTGGAGTGCTCATTCGTCGACGTCTAAATCTGCATCCGTCAAGCTTTTGGCAAGGTTGCCCCAAAACTGACCAATATCTAACCAAGAACTTGCCACATCGCTTGACACGCGACGCGTCAAAAAGGGTCCCACGACTTCTTGGACAATTTTTCGAGCAATATTTCCAATAGCAGATGCACACCGTTAATTACTTTAAGCAGGCAAACAGCCTAAAGGCCATCAAAACCGATTGAATAACACCTCAAAGCAATGTGTCCAACCCAGTCATTTAAGAACGTCCCCAATGACCACATCTAATGCGCCGCAGGTTGAGCATACCGCATCCGGAGCATGGCAACGCCGCAAGTAGAGAACGGACAGCGAGCGGGTCGCATTTGAGACAAGGTGACGTGAAACGAAAGGGCGCTGACCTTCTGGTCGCGCCCTTGAAGTTGAACGTCAGATTGTCCAAATGCGGCCCGCGCAGCGTCGGCTGGTCCGCCGTTCGGTAGAACGGCGGAACCTAAACAGCTTGTGCCAGCTTCTCGGCTCGCTCGGCGGCGGCAAGCGCCTCGATGACGGTGCCGAGTTGATCGCCCAGAAGGACGCCGTTGTAGGTGGAGTTAAAACCGATACGGTGGTCGGTCACGCGGTCCTGAGGCTGGTTGTAAGTACGAATCTTCTCGGAACGGTTGCCGTGGCCGATCTGGCTTTGGCGCTCGGCACCGAGCTCTGCCTGCTGCTTCTCGAGCTCCATCTCGTACAGACGGGCGCGCAGCATCTGCATGCAGACCTCGCGGTTCTGAATCTGGGAACGCTGCTCTTGCGACTGCACCACGGTGTTGGTGGGCAGGTGGGTGATACGCACGGCGGAGTAGGTGGTGTTAACGCACTGACCGCCAGGGCCGGAGGCGCAGTAGGTGTCGATGCGCAGGTCGGACTGGTTGATCTGGACGTCGATTTCCTCGGCCTCGGGAAGCACGGCGACGGTAGCCGTGGAGGTCTGAATGCGGCCCTGGGACTCGGTCTTGGGGACGCGCTGGACACGGTGCACGCCGGACTCGAACTTCATGACGGAGTAGACGCGGTCGCCCTCGACCTTGAACTCGATGGACTTAAAGCCGCCGGCCTCGCTGGGGCTGGAATCGAGCACGGTGGTCTTCCAGCCGCGCGACTCGCAAAAGCGCTGGTACATCTTGTACAGGTCGCCGGCGAAGATGGCCGCCTCGTCGCCACCGGCGGCGGAGCGAATCTCGACGATGGTGTTCTTGTCGTCGTTGGGGTCGCTCGGGATGAGCATGTACTTAATGTCTTCCTCGAGCTGGGGAAGCTTGGCCTCGTTTTCGGAAATGTCCATCTGGAGCATCTCCTTCTCATCGGCATCGGTGGTATCGTGGAGCATTTCCTTGGCAGCCTCGATGTCATCGAGCGCGCCGATGTACTCGCGCGAGGCGGCGATGAGGTCGGACTGGTGCGCGTACTCCTTGTTGAGACGCGTGAACTCCTTGATATCGGAGGCGACGGCCGGATCGGAAAGCTTCTTCTCGAGCTCCTCGTAGGCCTTGATGATCTTTTCGAGCTTGTCGCGCATGACGGGACTCCTTTATATGCGTGAAGGTGAAAATCGGCAGAATTGATGGGGCGCACGGCGCCACTGCGGGGGTAAGCCCAGCTAGAACATGTCGATCTTCAGATACATGCGCATCCCTTCGCGTATGGGGTACATAGTTGCGGTCTAACCCATACATGATAGCGTGCGCAGGCAAACCTGCATATAACCCGCACGGAATGATTGGTGCAAACAAACCTGACCCCATTGCACCAAGGGCTTGCTTTTTGGCTAGAGCGTTTGGAGTAGAGCGACGAGGAAGCGGATGCCTTGGAGGTAGGCGCGGCGGGTGATGCGCTCGTTGGTGCCGTGGACGCCGCGATCGCACTCGTCGTCATCAACCACAAAGGCCGAGAAGCGAATGCACTCAGGGCAAATGCGCTGGTAGTTGGCAGCATCGGTCGCACCGATCACGGTCGAGGGCACAATTGCCACTGGCTCGAATGATCCATTTTCCTCCGTCCCCTTTGGATCACGGAAATAGCGGGCGGCGATGGAGCGAACCGCCTCGAGGCCGGGGCCACCGATGCGCGGGGACGGCGAGGGTTCGGAGCTGCCGGGGCCTAGCTCCACTTCGACACGACCGGCAAGGTCCGCCCCGGCAACCGCCTCACGGCAGCGCGCCACAACGTCGGCCACGCTCGTGCCCTCGAGCATACGGAAGTTGATGTTGGCCCACATATCCTGCGGCATTACGTTGGCGCCGGTGCTGCCACCCTCGATCTGCGTGGGTGCGCAGGTGGTCGTCACCAGCGGATAGAGCTTCTTGCTGGCGAGGCAATCGCGGACAATGGCGCCCCCGTTGGCGGCAATTTCATCCGCCGTGTAGAGCCCCAGCTCGACGAGCTGGGCGGCAAGCAAGTCGGTCACGCGCGTCGGCCACTCGATATCGCAGATTGCGGTGATGGCACGGCTGAGCACCTCAAGCGACGTGCCGCCGTAGGGGTTGGAAGAATGTCCACCCACACTCTTTGTCTTGAGCACAATGTCGGCATAGCCCTTCTCCGCGAGGTCGGCGTGCATGAGCCAACCCTCGCCCGCGCTGTACTCGGCATCCGAAGCGATGCGGTAGTCGCCCTCGTCGATCAGGAACTCGAGCTCAACACCGCGCTCCTCGAGCGCGCGGCCGATGGCGCCGGCGCCGCACTGCGTCGTCTCCTCGTCCTGGCCAAAGGCCAGGAGCAGCGTCCGCTCGTGCTCCCAACCGTGCGCCAGCGCATACTCGACAGCCTCGAGAATGCCTGCGACCTGGTCCTTCATGTCGATCGCTCCACGGCCCCAGATGTAGGTGTCGTCCACGTGCCCGCTAAAGGGGTCGTGCGTCCAGTCGGCCTCGGTACCCGGCACCACGGGAACCACATCCATGTGGCCCATGAGCATAACGGGCTTAAGAGCCGGATCGCTGCCGGCAAGCGTCACCAATAGCGAATGGTCGATAAGCTCGACCTCGCCCGCCGCAAATACGTGCGGCCAGGCCTGCTGCATATAGGCGCGCAGGTCGTCGAACGGCTGCCAGTTCACCGCCTCGGCATCCATGCTCGAGATGGTCGGAAACGACAGCACGCGCCCCAGGCGCTCGCACGCGCCAGTTTCATCCAAATCGGCAAAATCGTCCTCATGCGCAAAGAAGCGCCAAACCTCGGCCATGACATCCTTTCGATTGTGATGACGAGGGCCGCCCCACCGGAGCGGCCCTGCCACATAAGCGTTTGCGGTCGGTTATTTGTCCTCGAGATAACGCGAGAGGAACTCGCGAGTGCGCTGGTGCTTGGGGTTGCCGAAGAGCTCGGCCGGCGCGGCGTCCTCGAGCACCACGCCCTTGTCCATAAAGACCACGCGGTCGGACACGGTTCGGGCAAAGGCCATCTCGTGCGTGACGACGACCATGGTCATGCCGTCGGCCGCAAGCTTGCGCATGACCTCGAGCACCTCGCCCACGATCTCGGGGTCGAGCGCGGAGGTCGGCTCGTCGAACAGCATGATCTGCGGATTCATGCACAGGGCACGCGCGATGGCCACGCGCTGCTTTTGGCCACCGGATAGGCGGCCCACAGCGGCGTGCGCGAACTTTTCGAGCCCCACGCTCGTCAGATGCTCCATCGCGACCTTCTCGGCCTCGGCCTTGCTCATCTTTTTGAGCGTGACGGGCGCGAGCGTGCAGTTGTCGAGCACATCCATGTTGTTGAACAGGTTAAAGCCCTGGAACACCATGCCGATGTCCTCGCGGAGTTTGTTAATGTTGCAGCGCTCGGCCGTAAGGTCCTGGCCGTGGAACCAGATGTGGCCCGCGTCCGGGGTCTCGAGCAGGTTGAGGCAGCGCAGGAAGGTCGACTTGCCCGAGCCCGAGGCGCCGATAATGGTGACGACCTCGCCGGGGTTAACGGACAGGTCGATGCCCTTGAGCACCTCGAGCGACCCAAAGCTCTTGCGCAGGCCCTCGACGCGGATAAGCGGCTCATTGGTCTGTGCGGCGGCCGCGGTGCCGGTAGTGGCGGTATCTGCCATGATGATTCTCCTCGTCTTGAGCCTAGTTGGAGCTGGGCAGCGTTGCCGGGGCCTCGGCGCCGAGCTTTTTGCCAAAGGCCTCGAGCAGGCGGCTCGCCACGAGCGTCAGGATCAGGTAGACCACGAGTGCCACGCAGTAGACCTCCATCTGGCGGTAGTACACGCCGGCAACGGTGGTGGTGGCGTACATGAGGTCGAACACGCCGATGACCGAAAGCACCGACGAATCCTTGATGTTGATGATGAGCTCGTTGGTGAGCGCCGGAATCGCGTTTTTAATGCCCTGGGGGAACACGACCTTGCGCATGGCCTGCCACTGCGAAAGACCCAGCGAGCGCGCTGCCTCGGCCTGGCCGGGATCGATGGACTCGATGCCGCCGCGCAGGACCTCCATCATGTAGGCGGTGGAGTTGAGCGAGATGGTGACGAGGCCGGCGGTGAAGGTACTCCAGATCTGGTTGGCCTGGGCGGTCTCGAAGCCCATGCCGCGCAAAACGGTGAAGCCCGCGTAATAGATGAGCAGGCCCTGAACCATCATGGGCGTGCCGCGCACGATGGTGGAGTAGATGGTCGCAAAGCCGCGGCCGATACTCTTAAAGAAGCGCACCAGGTCGTTGTCCACGCGATCGAAGGTCTGAATACGCAGGAACACAAAAAGCAGCGCCAGGAAGAATGCGATGACGGTACCGAAGGTGGCAAGCGCGATGGTGATCTCGATACCGCGAATGAAGAAGTCCCCGCTCTTGTAGGTCATGTAGACCAGGCTCGACAAAAAGTCGCTGGGGTTGGAGTCCGAGACGATGCTCACCTGTACCAGGTCGATAAACGACATGACGCAGCGGTCCACGAAAAAGATCGCCGCGATGGCGGCCACGACATAGCTGCCCAGGCGCGCGACGCGGTGGAAACGCTCGGATGCGAACGGCGACGTTTCGCGATAGTCACTCCAGTGCATAAGCTTGGTGACAAGCGCCGCCGCCGACACGACAATCCAGGCCCAAAGGATTGCCCAGAGGCAGTCTTGGAACACGCCCGTAGGCGCCAAGAAGCTCAGTGGCGTGGGGTTGCGCTGACTAAACGCCAGGCCGAGCGCCGCGATAACGCTCGTGCCCAGGTACACGTAACGGTGGTCGGCCTTGATAAAGGAGGCCAGACGATTGATGGTTTTCATGCTGCCTCCCTATGCCGGCTGACGATCGAGGCACGCGTCCCACATTTGGTCGCGTTCCTCTTGGCTAATGCCCTTGAGTGTCTTGTCGATGAGTTTAAGCAGCTTGTCCGAGCCCTTGCGGCAGCCGACGTTTGCCGCGACCTCCTGCTTAAAGCCCTCGCCCTCGGCAAAATGGATGGGGACGATACCGGGATTTTGGGCCATATAGCCCTTCTCGTTCTCGGTGTTGTAGGTCACGGCATCGCACGTGCCCTGCAGCAGGTTCGAGAACACCGTGGGAACCGAATCGACCGGGTTCTTGTGCACAACGCCCGGGATCTCGTCGATGACGGTGTCGAGCATGGTGTCCTTTTGGCCGAGCACCGTGGCACCGCTAAAGTCGCTAAGCTTGGTGGCGTTTTGGTAGGGGGAACCCTCTTTTACGAACAGGCCAAAGTAGCCAATGAAGTACGGGTCGGAGAAGCCGACCGACTCCTCGCGCTCGGGCGTGGCGCTCATACCGGCGATGATGAGGTCGATCTGGCCGTTGTTGAGCGAATCGATAAGGCCCGAGAAGCTCTGCTTGACGGCAACGGGCTCGCCACCGAGGGCCTTGCAGACGATCTTGGCGATCTGCACGTCGTAGCCATCGGCAAAGGCGCCCTGCACGTTGTCGATGGGGATGGTGAACTCACTGGCTTCGGAAACCTGCCAGTTGTACGGGGCGTAGGCCGCCTCCATGCCGATGCGGATCTTATCCTTGCCGATCACGGAATCGGACAGGTCGTCGCGACCGCCGCCCGTCGTGGGCTGAACCACCTTGAGCGTGGACGGGCGCTGACAGCCGGCGAGCGCGCCGGCGACGACGGAAGCGCTCGCAGCGAGAGCGCTACCCAAAAAGATGCGACGGCTGCATACCGGCTGTGGATGCGCGTCGCGTTGATGGGGAGAATGCATAATCTGCCTTCCCTGTTGAATCGTACGCTAACGACTTAACAGGATACCGCTCAGCGTTACCTCCAGCAGATGCATATATAAGATGCATATATACAAATTAACGAACTGAAAACAATTAGTAGCCGTTGGGGACGTTCTTAAACGACTAGTCAAACAAGAACGTCCCCAACGACTAGGCATGAAAAAGGCAAGGCATAGACCTTCTGGTCATGCCTTGCCTTTTGAATGACAAATTGTCGCTCTGGATGGCGCGCAGCGTCGACCGGCCCGCCGTTCGTCAGAACGGCGGAACCTCTAGAGCAAAGTGACGCTAAAGCTGCGGACATCCGTCTCGCCCGGCGCCAGCGTAATGGTGTTGACCTTGTGCTCAAAGACGTCGTCCTCGGTGTCCATGGTGGTGTGACCGGTCCAGGGCTCGAGCGCCACAAACGGGGCGTCGTTGGCGGCAGACCACACGCCGATGTACTTAAAGCCCTCAAAGTCGATCTTGACGCCGTGGCCCGACTTGCGGCCGCGCAGCGTGAGCGTAGAGCCCGGGGTATCGGTGAACATGATGGCATCGTTATCGAAGCTGCGGTGCGTGATGGGCAGCACGTCCGAGTTATCGGGAGCCTTGTAACTGCCCTCGAACGTCATAAGACCGTCGGGCGTGATGATGGGGGCCTCGTTGGTCCAAGCCTCGGTAAATGCCAGCTCGTAATCCTCGAATGCCTCGTCCTCGGCACCGGGAGCGGGCACGTTAAATGCAGGGTGACCGCCCACCGAGAACGGCAGTTCTACGTCGCCGGTGTTCGCAACGGCAAAGGTCTGCGTGAGCGTGGCGTCGCCGGTTAGGGCATAGGTCATGTTGAGCTTAAAGTGGAAGGGGAAAGCCTTGAGCGACTCGGGCGTATCGGTGATCTCGTAGGTGACGGACGAGCCGTCCTCGGAGACCTCGACCAGCTTGTGCTCGACGATGCGCGCGAGGCCATGACGCGGCATCTCGCAGGTGCCAGCCGCAGACGTCGCCGTGTTGTTGCGCAGCGATCCCACGATGGGGAACAGAATGGGCGCGTGCTTGCCCCAAAAGGCCGGGTCGCCCTGCCACAGATACTCGTTGCCGTCGAGGGCAAGGCTCGTGAGCTGGGCTCCCATGGAATCGATGGCCGCGGTGAGGCCGCCGCGCTTGATGGTGGTGACGGTGGACATGCTACTTCCTCCAAAAGTAAACAACAGTGTTGAGGGCTATTGTGCCACTCTTGGCGGCACGGAGAGGCGGCAGGCGCAGTTATTGAGCGATTGCGTAAAGGTCGAACCCGCCCTGCGGTGTGCTGTCGACCGTATCGGGCGCCTGTGAGTTAAAGCTCACGGGGACCATGCGCTTTGAGGCGCGGAAGCGCATGCCATCGGTGGCGACGGGCGGCTCGTCGACCGTGAGCTCGTAGTCGCCGGGCTTGAGTTCGATGCCGTCGCCAGCGGAGTTGACATATTGATACTCGTCAATCGCCTGCCCCCTGAGCGTGCGGCCCACGATGTGGATGAGCATCTGACTATCGCCGCGGGCGGTGTCCCATGTCGCACCGTCCTTGACCTCGACCGACACATGCACCGAGCGCGTGCGGCTGAGCGATTGCTCGACAGACATCTCGACCTTGGCGGCATCTTTGCGCTGTTGCTCCACATGGCTCCAGACATTTCCGATCGCCGAGCAAGCGATGACGCCGGCCATGAAGGCGATGAGGATGGGACCGAGCGGAGAGCGGCGGCCCGCGTCTTCCTCGCGAGCCAGGTCGGGGCGATGCGTGGGCGCAGGCGCCTGAGCACCCTGCGCGGGCACGTCGAGTATGCTGAAGGATGCCGTGCTGCCGGGGTCGATGTTATGGCGCGGCTGCGGGGTCTTGGCCGGCGAGATGGACATGTCCGCCGGCTCACCGAGTGTGGCCGTGGCATCGGCCTTAGCCTCGTCGGCCTCGGCCTGAGCCCAGGCCTGTTCAAAGGTTAGGGGCTCGGCGGCATCAGAGGCGGCGTCAGGCTCGACAGCGGCATCGTTGCCGGTCTCGTCCTCGTCGCTCGACACGTCACGCGGCGCGGGCTCGTCCCACTCCTCGTCCGGAGCCTCGCCCTCGCTATACCACCATTCAAAGTTATCGATATCCATACGGGGCGCCCCTTAGGCCTCGCAAATAAACACTTGTTAGCCTTATACCCGCAGATGGCGCTGGAGCTCGCACGGAATGCGATAAAGGGACTGCTCCTTTGTCGCATCGAAGTTGCGGTGGAATAGTTCCTGTTTGCACGCCCACTCGAGCTATTTAGGGACTATTTCACCGCAAGTTATTTGAGGGCGACGGGGATTTGGATACAGCAGAAGTCCTCTTGGTGAGACTCGTCGTAGCTCGTGGTGTCCAGGTAGCAAAAATCGAAAGCATTGCCGATGGGCTGGAGCGCGTGCCTGTCCATGCAGGCCACGATGGCGCGGATACCCTCGGGCTCGTACGGCATGCCCCAGCGACTCATGCACAGGTACGTGCCCTCGGGCGGCACCTCGACGCCAATCTCCGCCAGCTCGGCAGGATCGCTCGGCAGTATTTCCTCGGCACCACGCGGCAACACGGCAAAGGAACCGGCACCGGCGATGGGGTCGTCGGAATGCAGCGCCTCGCGACGCAGCATGGCGCCCCAACCGCGCATGGGGCGTGTGCCCGTGAGCGCACGCATGCGCAGAATCGCCCGCATGAGCGTGGGGTGCAGCATCGAGCGGCCACGCTCGATATCGCTCGGGAACTCCTCAAAGACCACGTAGCGGCGCTCGAATTGCTTGAGCTCCGGTTTGCCCTCGCGCTCGCGCCAATAGACCGCCTCGTCGTAAAAACTCAGCCGCTCCTGCACGCTCGCGCGCTCGGCTTTGAACCCGGCAATCTGCTCGTCGAGCGCCTGCACCCGCGAGCGCAGGTGATCGGTCATCTCTCCAATGTCGAACGTCGAGGTCAGGCGATCGATCTCATCGAGCTCCAGTCCCAAGTCGCGCAGCATGCAGATCAGACGCATGAGCGGGATCTGCGTGGGCGAATAGAAACGGTAGCCTTTTTCGTTAACCACGGCGGGTTTAAACAGACCGATCTTGTCGTAGTAGATGAGCGTTTGGCGCGAAACGTTAAACAAGCTCGCCATCTCGCTAATCGCATACATACCCGTCTGCATAGGTCCTCCCGACACACCCTTTGACACGAAAAGCCCGCCGCCCACAGGGGCAGCGGGCTCAAACACTACTCGTATCCTACCCTAAAGATGCCTATGACCAGCGCTTATAGTTGGCGCACGACACGCCGACGGCCTCGAGTGCCTTGGCGGCGATGTGATGCACCGCCTCATCGAGCGTGGCGGGGCCGTTGTAAAACGTGAGCATGGGCGGCATGAGCATGACGCCCGGCACGCGCGCCAGGCGCGCCATGTTGTCGACATGGATCGCACTGAAGGGCGTCTCGCGCACCATGAGCACCAGGCGGCGCTGCTCTTTCATCTGCACGTCGGCCGCACGCAGCAACAGGTTTTCGCTGTAGCCGCTCGCAATGCCGGCGAGCGTCTTCATGGAGCAGGGCGCCACAATCATGCCGGCGACCGGATAGGTGCCACTTGCGATGGCAGCGCCGATGTTCTTGTTGTCGTAGACCACATCGGCATGCGCGGCAAACTCGTCGAGCGTCATGCCGAGCTCCTGCTCGATGGTGATCTCTCCCCCGCGCGTGACGACAAGCGCCGACTCGGCACCGGCCTGGCGCAGGCACTTGAGACACTCGAGGCCCAGCGCAGCGCCGCTGGCACCAGAAACGCCAACGACAATGCGACGGGAACGGACAGAAGACTCAGGCATGACAACTCCTTAGCTATTTGATAGGGCTACTTACTAGAAGGCGAGCTCGGCGGCCCACTTCTCTTCATCGATCTCCATGAACTGCGAGCGGATGAAGTTCTTCTTGAGGTTGAACGGAACCGTGCAGTCGAAGATGGCCTTGCAGGCGATGCCGTGCTCGCGAATCGAAGGATCGAACGCGGGGTCGTTGGACGGATCGAGCACGTGGCAGTGGCAACCGGGGATGGTGATGAGGTCCACGTCGGCCTGGAAGCGCGTGGTCATGGCCCACATCACGTCGCTCATATCGAAGATATCGACATCCTCGTCAACAAGGATGACGTGCTTGAGCTCGGAGAACGCCGAGAAGGCAAGCATGGCGGCGTTGCGCTGACGGCCCTCGTCATTTTTGCTCGACTTCTTGAACTGCATGATGGCAACGAACTTGCCGCCGCCGCAGGGAGCGGCGTGGACGTTGAGCAGGCGGCCCGGGATGGCGGTCTCGACCATCTTGTAGATGGAAGCCTCGGTGGGGATGCCGGCCATGGACACGTGCTCGTGCGAAGGGCCGATGCAGCTCTCCATGATGGGGTTGACACGCGTGGTGACGGCGGTGATCTTGATCACCGGGCAGACCTTGGCGCCGCCGGTGTAACCGGGGAACTCGGGCATGGCGTAGCCGTGGCCGTTGACGTCCTCATTGATAGTCTCGTCGTGCATGAGGTAGCCCTCGAGCACGTACTCGGCATTGGCAATGCACTTCTGCGGAACGGTGACGCAGTCGGCAAGCTCGACGGCGTGGCCGCGCAGGGCACCGGCGATCTGCAGCTCGTTGAAGCCGAGCGGCGTGGTGGGAGCCTCGAAGCCGCAGCACATGTACACGGCGGGGTCCAGACCGATGGAGATGGAGATGGGCATGTCCTCGCCGCGCTGACAGTACTCGTCAAAGAACGCGCCCAGGTGACGGCTGCCCGGGGTGATCCACATGGCGAGCTTGTCCTTGTCGACGCAGGAGAAGCGGTGGATGGTCACGTCGGACTGGGTGCCATCGGGGCTCGTGCCGTAGGCGAGGCCCATGGTGATGTAGGGGCCACCGTCAACGGGCGTGTTGGTGGGAGCGGGAACGATCTTGCGCAGGTCAAAGCCCTCGTCGGTCGCCTTGTACACGACCTCCTGGCAGTCGACGTGCTTGCCCTCGGCGATCTGCTCGGGGGCGATCAGGTTCTCGAAGCGCTTGCCGATCTCGAGGCCCAGGTGCTCCTCGTCCAGGTCGAGCAGGGCGGCAACGCGCTTGCGGCTGGCAAGCATACCGATGCAGACCTTGGCGTCGTCAAAGCCCTTGACGTTGTTGAAGACCATCGCCGGACCCTCTTTGGTCGGGCGCATGACGGTGCCGCCAGCACCGACGTGACGGTAGACGCCCGAGACCTCGGCATCGGGATCGACCTGGGTGTCGGTCTCGAGCAGCTGGCCCGGCATCTCACGCAAAAAGTCGAGCGCGGAACGCAGGTCGTGGATCTGGGGAGCATCGGTAGTGGACATGGCGTACTCCTTTCGGGAGAGTGTCCGGCGACGGGGTGCCGCCGGACGGGGTAACGTAATGGGGCCGCGGCGCTCACAAATGGAGCGCTCGACCACTCGAAGTTCAAGCGCTTGGCTGCTTACAGCCGGGGCGCTCGACCGCTTACATCAGGCCAAAGAGGTGGAACCAGGCGGCCTCGACCAGCACGACGACAAAGACGACCGCGGTGAGGGGGATGCCCATGCGCATAGCCTCTTTGGAGGTGTAGCCGCCGGCGTCCTTGCCTTCGCCGATAAGGATCGGCAGGTTATGGAACGGCAGGATGTAGTGGATGTTGATGGACGTGAAGACGATGAGCGCCACGGCGAGTGGGCTCACGCTGGAGCCGGCGGCAAAGCTGATAAATGCCGGCACGCACACGCCGAGCACGGCCATGACCGAGCCCATGAACATGTGGATGATCATGGAAAGCGCGGCGACGAGCAGGGCGAACAGGAAGATGTTCTCAGGCACGGAGCTGGGGAGCACGACGTCGGCGATCCAGGCGTTCATGCCGGTGGCACCGCCCACGGAGCCCACGGCCATGGCGGCCGTCAGGAACATGAGGGACTTGATGTCGACAGCGTTCCAGCTGGCGGGAGTGAGGACTTCGCCGATGATGGGCATGGCGAGAGCAACGCCAATGGCCAGGGTGACCCAGCCGATATAGTCGCCCGAGACGGTGAGCCACAGCGCGATGGCGATGACAAGCCACACGATGGTGCGGATCTCCTTGACGGAGAGCTTGCCGAGCGCGGCCTGCTTGGCCACGATCTGCTCGCGATCGTAGACGAGCTCCTTGCTGGGCTTAAAGAGGAAAAGGCCCAGGAACAGGGTGCACAGCAGCGCAACCAGCATAGGCACGCTCATGTACAGGAACCAGTCGACGAAGGACGGGCTCATGCCGCCGGCCTCGGCACTGTACTGCGCAACGAGCGGGTTAAGCGTGGAGTCGCCCGTCAGGAAGAACATGGAACCCGGGGCGGCAGCGGCAAACACGAGGAAGCCGAGCTTGCCCTTGTCGTCGTCACCGTAGCCGGCGGACTCGGCGATGACCGAGACGACGGCGAGGATGAGGAAGGCGCGGGGGAACGGATGCGGGATCAGCAGCGACAGCACAAAGGTGAGCGCGAAGATCGAGATGATGAGCGACTTGGCGTCGCGCACGAACTTGAGCATGAACGCGTAGGCGATGCGCTCGCCCAGGCCCGACTCCTTGACCGCGCTGGCGATGAGGTAGGCGCCGATGACGAGCCACATGGTGGCCTTGGTCCACGAGCTAAACGTGGAGGCGACCGTCGCCGAGATGCTCGCGGCGCCCGTGTCGTCCACGCACACCTTGAACAGGACGAGCAGTGCGCAGTAGAGCAGGCCCACAAAGCCCGGCTGTGCCACGCCGCATGCCCAGAACACCACCGTGGCGAGCGTCAGTGCCAGACAGGTCTGACCGCCGACCGTGAGCTCGACCGTCGAGCTCAGCTCCGCCAAAGGAAGAAACTTCACCAGCAAAAAGACAACGATACCCAGCACAAAGCCAATTTCGCGCTTGGTGATCTTAAACGCCTTCTTTTCCGCTTCCATCTCCCCACCTTTCTTGTTGGGGGCGCTCCGAATTCGCAGCCATGTTGCCGCTTAAAAAGGGGCGCCCGTTATCGGACACCCCTTACGTTGCGCTGTGTTGCGGCAATACAGTCAAGCGGATTTTTTGGATGAGAAGCGATTCCCTAGACAAAAACCGTCACAACATTCGACGCTTTTCCTCGTTTTCGAGATTTTCGCCGAATGTTGTGACGGTTTGGATGTGGCAAAGGGACTGTCTTTTTTACATAGCGAGGGCCGTGCGGATGAATGGGTCGCCGAGGGCCTCGCGGAGCCAGGGGGCCAGCTGCTCGGGGTGACCCTGCAGGTAGCCTTTGAGCTCGGACGGAGCCACGCGACGCACTTCCGAGATCTCCTCTTGGTTGATATGCAGCTCGCCCGGCTCAACATGGGCAAGGTAGACCTCGCACCATTCGCACTCGCAGCGACCGTCGCCGTGGTCCTCGCGGTACACCACGTGTCCGAGGTGCTTGAGCTGATCGGGCTCGCGCGTAATGCCGAGCTCTTCGTTGATGCGGCGCGCCGTGGCGGCCGCGACGTCTTCCCCGGGGAGCGGATGGCCGGCGCAGCTATCGGCCAGCACCCCGCCCCACAGGCGCTTGAGCGGACTGCGGCGACAGAGCAGCAGGCGCGCGTCTTCGCCCCGGTCCTCGACCAAAAGCGTCAGAAATGCCTGATGCAGGATGCCCTCACCAGCATGGGCCTCGATGCGGTCGACGGGGCCAAGCGCCTCGCCGGTCGCAGCATCGACCGCCACGACCTCGGCGCCCGCACCGCCCTCATCCCAGCCGGCGCGCAGAATGCGGGCTGCGGCTTCCTCGAGCGCGGCGATGAGCTCCTTGGTGGTGTCGAGCACGCGCTGCAGGTCGTCACCGCTCGCTTGTTCAACATGAAAACCCGTGCTTGCAACTACCGGCACGCCAAAGCGCGTGGCCAGCGCCGCCGCGATATCGTGCGCCGGGATCTCGTCTCGATGGCACGGAACGGCCAGGATGCTCACCGTTGCCGTACGGCCGGGCTCGGGGCGCGGAATGGCCTGCGCCGTGGCGCCCAGGTGCGCAAACTCCGGCGAGCAGGCGTACACCGCCATGCCTCGCGGCGTCACCGTCAGCTGGGCCTCGAGCGCAAACTTGCCCTCGCCCACTGCAACCTTTGTCGTGTGCATACCCATGGGATCTCCTGCCGCCCGCGATGTACCTGAGACCATCTTCGCCTGTATTGCGACTATACAGGCAAGACCTCCATGTGACAAAGGGACTGCCCCTTTGTCACATTCTGTTAGAGTTGCAGGAAGTGAATCCCGCTTATTCATGCGACATTGGAGTGACAACCTTGACCGCCGCAACCACGCCTAAAAGTAAGCCAACCGCCGCCGCGCTCTCCCCCGCGCGCACCAAGCTCTGCCTGGCGCTGCTCGTGCTGTTGGGATTCTCGCTCGGCTGCTCCGAGTTCGTGGTCATCGGCATCGAAAGCGACTTGGCGACGGAACTCGGCATATCGCTTGCCACTGCGGGCCAACTTATTAGCGTGTTTGCGCTCGTCTACGCTATCGCCACACCGGTGCTTGCGCTCAGCACGGGACGCTTCCGCCGCTACCAGCTGCTCGTGTGCTACAGCATCGTCTTTGTGCTGGGCAATCTTGTCATGGCGTTGGCGCCCAACTTCCAGGTGTTGTTCGCCTCGCGCATCATCTTGGGCTCCGTCTCGGGCGCACTGCTCGCCGTGGGTGTGACGTACATCCCCGAGCTGCTGTCCCCGCAGCAAACTTCGCTTGCCATCTCGGTGGTATATGGTGCGTTTTCCGTGGCAATGGTCTTTGTCACTTCGATCGGCAAGTTTGTGGCCGACACGCTCGATTGGCACGTGGCCATGTACGGCACGCTGACCTTTGCCGTTCTGATCTGCGGAGCGCTCGTGGCGTTTATGCCGCGCGCTGGGCAAACCGACGAGCCTGCCACCTTTCGCGAGCAGGCGGGTCTGCTACGCGAGCCGAGCATCATCACCGGCATGCTCATCTTTTTGTTTGGCGTGGGCTCGGTCTACGTGTTTTACGGCTATGTGACGCCCTATCTGGAGCAGGTGCTGGGCATGGGCACGGTCGAAGCCAGCACCACGCTTATGGCCTACGGCGTGTTCTGCCTGATCTCGAACATCCTGGGCGGATGGATCGATGCGCGCTTTGGCATGAAGGCGCTGCTTGTGACGTTTGTGCTGCAGGCTGCGGCGCTGCTCGGGCTGTTTGCTGTGGGCGGCACCATGCCGCTCGCGCTGGTCTTTGTCTTTAGCTTGGCGCTGCTCATGTACCTGTTCTCGGTGTCGTGCATCACGCACTTTATGGACGTGGCACGCAGCCGCCATCCCAAGTCGATGGTACTCGCGAGTTCGGTTGAGCCCATGGCGTTTAACGTCGGCATTTCGTTTGGCACCGCGGTAGGCGGCGCCGTGGTAAGCGGCGTTGGCATTGCGTACGTGGGCGCAGTGGGTGCCGCGTTCTCGCTTGTGGCCTGGGCGCTCACGCTGGTGACGATTAAGCTGGCTCGCTGGGAGCGCAAGCGGGCGCAGGCGCAGGCGCAGATGCGATACTCAAGCTTGATGATGGCGATCGAAAGGAAACCGCATATGCAATGCGTACTGTTTATCTGCTATGGGAACATCTGCCGCTCGACGATGGCCGAGTCGGTGTTTACCGAGCTGGTGCACCGCGCCGGGCGCGCGGGCGAGTTTGTCATTGATTCTGCCGCGACCTCGACCGAGGAGATCGGCAACCCGCCGCATCACGGTACCGTTGCCAAGCTACGCGAGGTTGGGATTCCCGTCGTCGCACATCGCGCACGTCAGGTACGTCGCGCGGAGTATGGCGACTGGGATCACATTGTCTATATGGATGCCGAGAACGCCCGTGGCCTGCGTCGCATCTTTGGCGACGACCCCGACGGCAAGATCTCGCGCCTGCTCGATTGGACCGAGCGCCCCGGCGACGTGGCCGACCCCTGGTACACCGGCAACTTCGATGCCACCTACCGCGACGTGCTCGCCGGTTGTACCGCTATGCTCGAGCAGCTGTAGGCAAGCGAGGTCGCGGGCCACGTCTTCGGCGCGAAATGAGCGTGGATAATCTCCCGCATACAAATTGAGCGTGGACAATCTCCCACTTTGAGCGCTCAAGTACGCTCTAAACGGGAGAAAATCCACGCTCGACTACTCGTCGACGATCTCGGCGAGCCAGACGTTCAGTGTATCGACTTCGGGGCAGCAGAACTTTGCCGTGCCGGGCTCGTTGCCAGGCACGGTTCCGCCATAGCGCAGGATATCGATATAGGGAAAGCCCACATGGCAGGCCATGGCGCACATCTTGCCGCGGTCTCGGTCGAAGTCAAAAACGTCGCCGGGCTTGTGACCATGGTGGCAGCGGCACGCACCCAGCTGGTCCACGCAGCTCACGCGGATACGCGGACGCTTGCCACGCGGCGCGCCGAGTGGCTTGTTCTCGCCCGCAGGCTTGATGCCGCCCTCGCCAGCATTACTCATGGTCAACCACATCCAGGCAGGCCTCGATGGGAAGGCCAGCCGACTTGTCCTCTTGGTCGGCATTGCGCTCGATAAGCTCAGCCACCACACGCATGGCATCGGACGTCGCGCACTGCAAACTCCAACCTGCCATAACGCGGCCGACGAGCACCGCCGAGAACGTGTCGCCCGTGCCCGGGAAATAAACCGGAATGAGCTCAAAGGGAATCGTAAAGTACTCCCCCGCCACATGGTCGTAACCGATAACCGCGTTCATGCCATTGACTACGGCGCTCGTAATGACCACCGACTTGGCACCCAGCTCGCGCACGGCGTCCACAAGGACGCGGGCCTCATCGGGCGTAATTTGCTCGGCGATAGGCCTATCGGCAAGCAGGCACGCCTCGGTATAGTTGGGCACCGCATAGTCTGCGCACTCCAGCAGGTGCCGCATAAGGCCAATCGTGGACTCGGGCACGCCGGCGTAGAGCTTACCGTTGTCGCCCATGATGGGGTCGACGAACACCTTGGTGCCCTTTTGCGCGCGGCGGTGGCAAAAGTCCGAGATGATGCGCGTCTCTTCCTCGGTCACGATAAAGCCGGTCGAGATGGCGTCGAACTCAAAGCCGAGCTCCTCCCAGATAGCGAGGCTTTGACGCACGTACTCGGTGGTGTCGTGGATGTAGAACTTGGGGTAGTTGAGCGTGTCGGAAACGAGCGCCGTCGGCAGGTTATGGATACGGTAGCCCATGTGCGACAGCACCGGCAGCATGGCGGAAAGCGCGACCTTGCCGTAGCCGCACATATCGTTAATCAGCAGCAGCTGAGTATTCTTCATGAGAGTCCCCCTTGGGTCGGGCGCGGCGCAACGGCGCCACAGTGCAACTAAGTGTAGCGCAGGGAGCACGGCAGGCGGGCGCCGGCGCCGTGGAGGCCACATTGTTGCGGAAAGGTTACGGGAAGGAGGAAGTTAGTCATTAGGGACGTTCTTAAATGACTAGTCAAACAAGAACGTCCCCAACGACTATCTTGACCTTCTGGTCATGCCGCCGAAGTTGAAAGGCAGATTGCCGCTCTGGCGGGTTTGCAGCGTCGAGCGGTTACGGCGTTTGGCAAAACGCCGTAACTTAATAAGTTTGGTACCTTGACATTCATTTCTCATGCTCCTAGATTGGTTAGGCACAAAACAATTCCACTACCTAACTAAAGAAAGGAGCGGCACTAATTCATGTGCGATGAACCTCTTAGCCTTTGTTCGCACGAGCCCGGCGGCGACCCGTCACAGCCGGCGGATGTACCCGAAGCGGTTAGCTCGGAAGACAAGCTTGCCAAGCGCATCCTGAGCGGCCTGGGTTTTTGCGGCCATTACATGCATTTTCATGGCGGAGGCGTGTCCGGCAAGGCGCCCATCATCTGCCTGCTGGCCAAGCAGCCCGGCGGCGAGATGTCGCAGCAGGAACTCGGCATGCACTTTGACCTCAAGCCGGGGTCGCTTTCCGAGATCCTGTCCAAGCTCGAGGTCAACGGTCTCATCGAGCGCAGCCGTAACCCCAAGGATCGACGGCAACTCACCATTCGCCTGACCGAAACCGGCCGGGAAAACGCCCGCATCGACCAGGCGGCCCGCATCCGCTTTAGAAAACGGGCCTTTAGCGCGCTCACCCACGACGAGCGTGAGGACCTCGCCGAAATGCTCGATAAAATCCGTGTAACCTGGGAGGAACTGGATGATTAAAACCCTCATGGGAAGCATCCGCGACTATATGAAAGTCACCGTTGCCACGCCGTTGCTCGTGCTTGGCGAGGTGCTCTGCGAGATGCTGATTCCATTTATCACCGCCAACCTAATCGACGCCATCAAAGACGGTGCCACCGTAGCCGAGATGCTTCCCACCGCGGGCTTTTTGGTGCTCATCGCGCTTGCGTCGCTTGCTTTTGGCGCCGCTGCCGGCGTCACCTGCAGCCATGCGAGTTGCGGCTTCGCCAAGAACCTGCGTCACGACCTGTTCTACAAGATCCAGACGTTCAGCTTTGCCAACATCGATGAGTTCTCGAGTTCCTCGCTCGTCACGCGCCTGACCACCGACATCAACAACGTGCAGCAGGCCTTTATGATGATCATCCGCATCGCCGTGCGTGCGCCGCTGGTATTGATCTTCGCCTTTACCATGGCGTTTATCATGGGCGGCAGCGTTGCCATGGTCTACCTGGCCATCATTCCGCTACTGGGCTTTGGACTGTTCTTTATCATCTTTAAGGTGCGCCCCATCTTCTCGCGCGTGTTCCACAAGTACGACGCCCTTAACGAGTCCGTCGAGGAAAACGTCACCGGCATGCGCGTGGTCAAGAGCTATGTGCGCGAAGACTTTGAGAAGGAGAAGTTCGCGACCGCCGCGCGCGACGTCCAGATGGACTTCACCCGCGCCGAGAAACTGCTGGCCTTTAACAACCCCATGATGAACATCTGCGTCAACGGCGCGTTTGTCGTCATCATCTACCTGGGCTCCAAGCTCATCATCACGAGCCAGGGCACGCTGTTCGACGTGGGCCAGCTCTCCTCGATCTTTACTTATGGCTTCCAGATCCTTATGAGCCTGATGCAGCTGTCGATGATCTTTGTCATGGTGACCATGGCCGACGAATCGGCGCACCGCATTACCGAGGTGCTGGCCGCCGAGCCCACGATCGCCGATCCCGCCGAGCCCGTGCTCGAGGTTGCCGACGGTTCCATCGACTTTGACCACGTGAGCTTTAAGTATTCCGCGCATGCGAAGCGCCAGGCGCTCGACGATATCGACCTGCACATTAAGAGCGGCGAGACCATCGGCATCATCGGCGGCACCGGCTCGGCCAAGTCCACGCTTGTAAACCTCATCGCCCGCCTGTACGACGCCACCGAAGGCACCGTGCGCGTAGGCGGCATGGACGTGCGCGACTACGACTTGGACGCGCTGCGCCACCAGGTCGCTATGGTGCTACAGAAAAACGTGCTGTTTAGCGGCACCATCGCCGAAAATCTGCGCTGGGGCGACCCGAATGCCACCGACGAGGAGGTCCGCGAGGCGGCACATCTGGCCTGCGCCGATGAGTTTGTCGACGGTTTCCCCAAGGGCTATGACACCTGGATCGAGCAGGGCGGCTCCAATGTTTCCGGCGGTCAGAAGCAGCGCCTGTGCATTGCGCGTGCCCTGCTGCGTCGCCCCAAGATCTTGATCCTGGACGACTCCACCAGCGCCGTCGACACCAAGACCGACGCCAAGATTCGCGCAGGGCTGGCAAGCTATCTGCCTAACACGACCAAGCTCATCATCGCCCAGCGCATTAGCTCCGTGCAGGACGCAGACCGCATCATCGTCATGGAAGGTGGCCGCATCGCGCAAATCGGCAACCATGACGAGCTGCTTAAGACAAGCGAGATCTACCGCGAGACCTTTACCTCGCAAAACAAGATGTCTGCCGAGGGCGAAGGAGCCGTCGAGGCCGACACCGAGGCATCCGTAACGCAAGCTCAGACCCAGGAAGGAGGCGAGGCACATGAGTAAGGCAACGCCCGCCGAGCGCGCGCTCAACCGCAAGGGCGGCACCATGTCGCGCCTCATCAAGACGCTCTTTGGCTTCTACCCCGTGCTTTTGCCCCTCGTCGTTGTCGGCGTGGTGCTCTGCGCCATCATCAACTCCATCGGCGCGACCTTCCTTCAGAGCGCTCTGCAGATTATTAGCGAATCGTGGCAGTCGGGCGATTGGGAAGCCGCACAGCCCAAGATCGCACAGCTCGTGACCACCCTCGCCTGCATCTACGGCGTCGGCATCCTGTCCTCGCTCTTCTGGAACCGCGCCATGGCCATCGTCACGCAGGGCTCGCTCGAGAAGCTGCGCGAGAAGATGTTCAACCGCATGCAGGACCTGCCGATTCGCTACTTCGACACGCACCAGCGCGGCGACATCATGAGCCACTACACCAACGACATCGACACGCTGCGCCAGATGATCAGCCAGTCGCTGCCCAACCTGCTCATGACGACCATCGTCATCGTCACGGTGTTCTTTATCATGCTGTACTACAGCGTTTGGATGTGCCTGGTCATTGTGGCAGGCGTCGCCTTTATGACCTTTATGACCAAGCTGCTCGGCTCCAACTCCGCGCGCTTCTTCATTGCGCAGCAGACCGAGCTCGGCGTGGTCGAGGGTCATATCGAGGAAGTCATGAACGGCCAGAAGGTCGTCAAGGCATTCTGCCACGAGTCTGCCGCCGAGGCCGATTTTGACGAGCGCAACGAAAAGCTCTTCGAGGTCTCGCAAAAGGCCAACATGTACGCCAACATCCTCATGCCTATCCTTATGAACCTGGGCAACCTGCTCTACGTGCTGGTCGCACTGGCAGGCGGCATTTTCCTGGCGCTGGGCGTGCCCAACCTGAGCATCTCGGGTATGGCGCTGTCCATCGCCGTCGTGGTGCCGTTCCTCAACATGACCAAGCAGTTCTGCGGACAGATCGGCCAGATCTCGCAGCAGATCAACGCCGTGGTCATGGGCCTCGCCGGCGCCGACCGTATCTTTGAGCTCATCGACGAGAAGCCCGAGACCGACGAAGGCTACGTGACGCTCGTCAACGCGCAGGTGAACCCCGATACCTGGCAGCTCGAGGAGGCCGACCACCACACCGGCATGTGGGCGTGGAAACATCCGCACCGCGCAACCGGCGAGATCGAGTACGTGCCGCTGCGCGGCGACCTGGTCATGGACAACGTCGACTTTGGCTACACGCCCGACCACGAGGTGCTGCACGGCGTGTCCGTGTTTGCCAAGCCGGGCCAGAAGGTCGCGTTTGTCGGCGCCACCGGTGCCGGTAAGACGACCATCACCAACCTCATCAACCGCTTCTACGACATCGCCGACGGCAAGATTCGCTACGACGGCATCAACGTCAACAAGATCCGCAAGGCCGATCTGCGCCGCTCGCTGGGCGTGGTGCTGCAGGACGTGAACCTGTTCACCGGCACCGTGATGGATAACATCCGCTACGGCAACCTGGACGCCACCGACGAGGAGTGCATCGCGGCAGCCAAGCTCGCGGGCGCCGACGACTTTATCACCCGACTGCCCGACGGCTACGACACTATGCTCACCGGCAACGGCGCACAGCTGTCGCAGGGCCAGCGCCAGCTGATTTCGATCGCACGCGCTGCCGTCGCCGATCCGCCTGCAATGATCCTGGACGAGGCCACGAGCTCCATCGACACCCGCACCGAGGCTATCGTGCAGGCAGGCATGGATAAGCTCATGGAGGGCCGCACGACGTTTGTCATCGCGCACCGCCTGTCCACCGTGCGCAACTCCGACGCGATCATCTGTCTGGACCATGGCCGCATTATCGAGCGCGGTAACCACGACGAGCTGATAGCCAAGCGCGGGTATTACTACCAGCTCTACACCGGAGCGTTTGAGCTGGAGTAGTTCGGCCCGCCGAGACGGCCGATTTGCCGCTCATTCGTCGGGCATGACCCTAAGGTCAATGCCCTCCTCTTTCGGGGCAAATCGACTCATCTCAGCGACCCAAACACAATGCGCCGCAACGAATAAAGCCTCCGCAGCCACACGGGCTGCGGAGGCTTTTCTATGCCCTCTGTTACAGGCTTACCGCTCCTCGCGTTGCGGCCCAGCTGCCTCGGCTGTCTTTACGCGGTTCTTGTCGATGTACATGTTTTTGTCGGCTTGGGAAAAGAGCTCGCGCATCGTAGGCGGTTCATCAAAATCACTGGAAAGCGCATAGCCCACCGCATAGCTAATAGGCATGTCGGGGTGAGCCTCGGAATACTCGTTCACGTTCGCACGAACCCGAGCGAGACAGGACTCCACGGCAGCTCAATCGGCATCCCACAGCACCGCGATAAACTCATCGCCGCCGTCGCGACCCACGAAGCAGGTCTCGGACGACACACGCCCCAGCTGCCGGGCAAAAGAGCGGATGTATTCGTCGCCCTTCTCGTGACCAAAGCCGTTATTAACCGCATGCAGATTGTTAAGGTCGAAAACGCACACCGCAACGGGCGCCTCCGCGGAAACAGACTGCTCCTGCCCCAAGATCTCCTCGCACTTGTTCTTGTTGGGCAGTCCCGTGGCTCCGTCGAGATAGACTTTGCTCTGCAGTTCGCGATTGAGCGCGGCAGTTCGCACCGCGCGAACAAGTTCAACCGCAAAGGCCGCCACCAATCCCATGATGTCGATGATCACCAAGCCCTCGAGATAGTTGAGCGCCGACGCCTTCTCCTGAGAGTAGTCCTCTGCGAGTCGCGTAGCATCGTCGCAAATGCCAAAGAACTCCTCGCTCATAGAGATGATGTCGGTGTTCTCATAGCCGACTTCGCGCACGCGGATGATCTCGGTGCAAAGCTCATCAAAATAATTAGCAAGCTCGGTCATTTTTGCCTGATACTCGTCGTCGTCGAGACGGACGAGGTTGAGGTCGTCACTTCCGTAACGCAAACCGTTGATGTATGAATCCACGGCTTTGAGCAGGCCATCTTGAGGCTGGCCCGCGTCCTCGAGCTTAACGATTCGCTGCGTGGTACCGCGCACCAGACCGGCGTAGTTGACCACGCGCGCCGTGCCCTGGATATCGGAGACGAGCAGCATAACATTGATGAAGAAGAAGATGAGAACTGCCGTGAGCACCATCATGAGCAGGCGCACCGCCTGGCTGGCCTTCTTGGCGACAGAAGTATTCAAAAGTTCAATCCCCCAAATGGCAAAAGAGTAGGTGGCGCATAGCGTCTTGTAAATCATGCGGGGTCAACTCTACCAGATGATTTTTCTAGGACGGGGATTAAAGAATCATCGACACGATAGCTATTTGAGAAGCTGAGCCATTGCGTTGACGAATTTTTGGACTTGGAGGGTGGGCTCGAGCGAGTAGTGCAGAAAGACCGGTACCTCGCGGCCGCACAGGAACGGCACGCCCACAAAGGCCGGGTGCACCCCCGACCACGCTCCGCAGGTGAGAACCGCGTCGCCCTTTTCCTCCGCCTCGTTAAAGAGCGCAAAGTCGAAGCTTTCCACGTCGATCACGTCCACGCCGCCGTCGGCCAACAGGTCGATGCGCAGGCTGTCCATGGCGTCGTTGCCGTGACGGAGCACGCGCAGGCGCATGCCCTCCAGGTCGGCAACCGTGATGCGCGTCTTGCGCGCCAGCGGGCTCGTGCGCGGCACGTCGATATAAAACGGCACGTTGACGATGCGGAGCTTTTGGCAGGTGTCGCCCCAGCGTGGGGTAGAAAAACTCGACTGCACCACATCGACCTCGCGGCCCAAGCTACGCATGACTGTCTCGCGCTCGTCGTAGAGGTTGCTTACCGGCACGATCTCAAATCGCAGCGACGGCTCCAGATCGTGGATGCCCGTCCACATCGACAGCGTTTGGCGCCCCGGGCACATCATCGACACGCCCAGGCGCACGGCACCGCCGTCACCCGCCGCACGTCGAGCACGGCGCAGGGCGTCCTCGGACTGGCGCATGATCGAGCGCGCGTCGTCCACCAGCAGAGCACCCGCCGGCGTCACCTTGACGCCCGAGTGCGAGCGCTCGAACAACGTGACGCCAAACTCGGCCTCGAAGCCCGACACCTGCTTGACGAGCGCCGGGGTCGACACGCGCAATTTTGCCGCCGCACGCGAGAAGCTTCCCAGCTCCGCGGCAGCCGATATGGCCTCGAGTCGTCGATCGTACACGTCAATCTCCCGTTTTCGCGCCTGTGACCGCATGGTGCCACAGGGGGTTGTTTTCGCAGGTCACGCGCCCATTGAGAATAATCTGCATCACACAATGTAAACCTACGGTTAACGCCATTCTAACAAATATGCAATTCACCTGCGCAAATGCAAAGCATACGATAACCAGCGAAAACCACGTGGGTCGATTAATGGGAGCGGCCCACCGGGAGGCACAAGAAGGGAAGTTCCTATGAGCAATTGGCTTAAGCTCGAGGGCGATGTCTGCGCCGTGACTGGCGCGCTCGGCGGTATGGGCGTCGAGATTTGCCGCGAGTTCGCCCGCAACGGCGCCAACGTCGTCCTGCTCGACCTGGACGAGGAGAAGGTCAAGGCCGCTGCCGCTGACCTCGCTGCCGAGTTTGGCATCCACGCCGAGGGTTACAAGATGAACGCCACCGACGAGGCCGAGGTTCAGGCTGCCGTCGACGCAACCATCGCCAACTTCGGCCGCGTCGACGTCCTCGTTAACACGGCCGGCATCCTTCGCTTCGCCGCCATGGAGGACCTGCCGCTGAGCGACTGGGAGCAGGTGCTCAACGTCAACCTCACCGGTTACTTCATCACCTCGCAGCGCTTTGGTCGCGAGATGATCAAGGCCGGCCAGGGTCGCCTAGTGCACATCTCGACTGTTGCCAGCCACTCCCCCGAGACGTTTTCGGGCGTGTACAGCTCCACCAAGGCCGGCGTCAACATGATGTCCAAGATGCTCGCCGCCGAATGGGGCCCCTACGGCGTGCGCTCCAACTGCGTCGAGCCCTGCTTCGTTAAGACCCCGATGTCGGCCAACTTCTACGCCGACCCCGAGGTCGAAAAGAGCCGCAGCCGCCTCATCGCCACGCGCCGCATCGGCGGCGTTAGCGATATCGCCAACGCCGTCATGTTCCTGGCGTCCACGCGCTCGGACTTTACCACCGGCGACGCCATCAAGGTCGACGGCGGCTTCTCCAACATGATGGGCGACCTCACCGCCAAGCCCGGCGGCCGTCGCGCCTATGCCGACAACTACCTTAAGAACAAGGGTGTCGAGCTCTGGTCCGATGAGTCCGGCGTCGCCAAGCCGACTGACCAGTAAACCAACCTAACAGGGAGGCCTGCGGACACGCCCGCTCCTCCCCCGTATTGATTAGAAAGAGTCCAATGGCTTCCACCAACTCCAACAAGGGTCGCGCCGTCGTGCTTTCCGCCGCGTGCGTCACCATGTTCTTCATCAGCTCAATCGCGCTGTATTCCGTCGTGAGCAAGAACCTACTCGCCGTCTACCCCGAGTGGTCGAGCGCCCTTACCTGGGCTTTCCCGGTCTTTCAGACCATCATGGCCGTGACGGGCATCTTCGCCGGCCGCATCTCCGATAAGATCGGCCCGCGCAACGTCGTGATCGCCGCCGCCGTGTGCTACGGCGTGGGCTGGTTCATGTCCGGCACCGTCACCGAGCCGTGGCAGTTCTACCTGTGGTTCTCGCTCGTCGCCGCCGTCGGCAACGGTCTGGGCTACAACCCGGCGCTCACCACCGGCCAAAAGTGGTTCATCGACAAGAAGGGTCTCGCCTCCGGCATCACCCTGGCCGCTTCGACCGCCGGCCCCGCCGTGCTGTCCCCGGTGCTCGCCTCGCTGCTCATCCCGAGCTTGGGCATCTTTGGCGCCCTTAAGGCGCTCGGCGTCATCTTCTTTGTGACGATTGCCGCCTCCGCCCTGCTCCTGAAGGCCCCCGAGGCCGGCTGGCTGCCCGAGGGCTTCGAGGCCCCTAAGGGCGGCGCACATGCCGGTACCTTCGGTGACCTCACCCCAGGCGAGATGGTCAAGACCCCGCGCTTCTGGGTCCTCATCGTCACCTTCGCCTTTGCCGCCACCGCGGGCACCCTGCTCGTGGGCAAGGTTGCCTCCATCGCCGCCGTCCAGCTCTTCGCCGACCCCACGAGCGCCGCTGCCGTCGCCCTCGGCGGCGTGGTGGTCTCCGTCAACACCTGCGCCAACCTGGTTGGCCGTCTGTCCTTTGGCCAGATCATCGACAAGATCGGCGCCTATAAGTCGCTGCTCATCAGCCTTGTCGTCACCATCGTCGCACTCGTCATCATGTCGATGAGCTTTACGCAGGCCATGTTCTTTGTGGCGCTCGCCCTGCTCGGCTTTAGCTTTGGCGCCCTGCTCGTCATCTACCCGCCGCTCACCGGTGGCGCCTTTGGTACCAGCAACATCGGCGTCAACTACGGCATCATGTTTTTGGGCTACGCCGCTTCCACCTGGATCAGCCAGCCCATCACCGCCGTGCTATATCACGCCGAGGCCGGCAGTGCCGCCTACCAGCAGTCCTTCTACGGCGCTATTGTGATCGCCGCCATCGCCGTCGTGCTCACCGTCTACATGATGGTCTCCGACAGCAAGAAGAAGTCCGCCTAGTTCTACCGATGTGACAAAGGGACTGTCCCTTTGTCACATTCCACCGGTCACCAGTATTAAGGAGTCGAAATGTCTGAGCTCAACCCCGTCCGCATTGCCGTTATCGGCGCCGGCGCCATGGGCCGCAACCACATCCGCTTTGTCACCGAGGAGCCCGAGGCCGAGCTCGTCGCCATCGCCGACGCCTTTGAGGGCGCCCGCGCCACGGCCGAAGCCGCCGGCGTGCCGTTTTACACCGATCCCGCCCAGATGATGGACGAGGTCAAGCCCGAGGCCGTCATTATCGCCACCCCCAACGACCTGCACTTGGGCGTTGCCCGCGAGGCCGTGAAGCGCAACATCGTGCCGTTGGTCGAAAAGCCGATCTCTAACGATCTCGAGGACGCGCAGGCCTTCGCCGCCGAGGCCGAGACCGCCGGCGTGCCCGTGCTCGTGGGTCAGCACCGTCGCCACAACCCCTTCGTCAACAAGGCCAAGGAGATCATCGAGTCCGGCGAACTGGGCAAGCTCACCGTGTCAAGCTTCCACTACATGATCTATAAGAACGACGAGTACTTTGACGTCGAGTGGCGCCGCAAGAAGGGTGCCGGCCCAATCCTGGTCAACCTGGTGCACGACGTCGACCTGCTCCGCTACCTGCTGGGCGAGCCCGTTGCCGTCCAGGGCATGCAGTCCAGCGCCGCCCGCGGTTTTGAGACCGAGGACTCCGCCGTGGTCAACGTCCGTTTTGCCGATGGCGCGCTTGCGAGCATGACCATCTCCGACGCCACCGCCAGCCCCTGGAACTGGGAGGCCACCGCTCGCGAGGACCCGCAGTACCGTCCCTTCGACGCCGACGCCTACTTTATTGGCGGAACCTTGGGTGCCCTTTCGCTGCCCCGCCTGTACCAGTTCTCCTACGACGGAGCCTCCAACTGGCACAAGCCGCTGCAGATGGAGATCCCGGCCGTGGACCCGGCGCTGCCGCACAAGATGCAGCTCAAGCACTTTGTGAAAGTCGTTCGCCGCGAGGTCGAGCCCGTCGTGACTCCCGCCGACAACGTTAAGACGCTCACGCTTCTCAACGCCATCAAGGAGGCCGCCGAGACCGGCCAGCTCGTCGAGCTGTAATGCCTTAAGAGCGGCCGCGGCAGATACCCCATGCCGAACCCCTCGGTCCGCCACCAATAAGCCCCTCTTCTTTGCCCCGCGAGCAGCCTCCTGCCCGCGGGGCTTTTTGCTACCTTGCCGACGATTTTTCTAGGACGGGAGCTATTTTGCACCTAGGCTTGATTCGTTCGCCACGAAATGGGCCTATCTACTACGTTTAACCGATTACTCTCAACCATGCCTAATTTCGCGAAATTAAAACTGCAGGTAGACGGCTTGCGTATTCTCGGAAAACCGGGGGATGGCCGACCCATACGGGTTAAACGTAGTAGATAGGTCATTTTCGTGGCACGGCCCAAAACAGTCTTTTGGGACGGGTGGTATCCTTGGTAGCTCTGTGCTGCAAACGCACCTTAAACGCAAGGAGTCCCATGGATCTTATCGCCCAGCTCGCCCGCGAGCTCAACCTTAAGGCCGCCAACGTCGAGGCAGCCGTCAAGCTCATCGACGAGGGCAACACCATCCCCTTTATCTCGCGCTACCGCAAGGAAGCAACGGGCGGCATGGACGACGTCGCCCTGCGCGCCCTCGACGAGCGTCTGTCTTACCTGCGCAATCTTGAGCAGCGCAAAGAGGACGTTATTCTGCTTATCGACGCCCAGGGCAAGCTCACGCCCGAGCTCGAGCAACAGATTCGCGAGGCCACGCAGCTCCAGCGTGTCGAGGACCTTTACAAGCCCTACCGCAAAAAGCGCATGACCCGCGCGCAGAAGGCCCGCGAGGCAGGCCTGGAGCCGCTCGCCAACATGATCATCATGCAGGCCTCGGCCAAGGGCAGCGCGCTCGACGCCGCCGCGGCATACGTCAACGAGGAAGCTGGCTTCGACACGCCCGAGAAGGCGCTCGCCGGCGCCGCCGACATCGTGGCCGAAACGGTGGCCGAGGACCCCGAGAACGTCGCCGACCTGCGCGCCTTTACGCAAAACACCGCCGACATCGTCGTCGAGGCCACCGACCCCGCCGAAAAGACTCCCTACGAGCCGTACTACAGCTATGATGAGCCACTGCGCCGTATACCCAACCACCGCGTGCTGGCTATCGACCGCGGTGAGCGCGAAGGCAAGCTCCGCGTGCGCGTGAACGTCGACGGCGCTGCCGCCACGGCGCGCCTCGGCAGCCGCTGGCCCCGTCGCCAGGGCGTCTTCGCGCCCGTCTTTGACGCCGCTATCGCCGACGGCTACAAGCGCCTTATGGCTCCCTCGCTGGAGCGCGAGGCCCGCGCCAAACTCACCGTTCGCGCCCAGACCGAGGCCATCAACGTCTTTGCCAAGAATCTCGAGGGCTTGCTCTCGGCGCGCCCCGTGCGCGGCGCCCGCGTGCTCGCGCTCGATCCGGGCTACCGCACCGGCTGCAAGGTCGCCGTCATGGACGAGACCGGCAAGCTGCTCGACCACGGCGTGGTCTATCCCACCAAGCCGCGCCACGACGTCGCCGGCACCAAGCGCGAGCTCGCCCGCCTCGTCAAGAAGGACGGCGTCAATACCATCGTCATCGGCAACGGCACCGCCAGCCGCGAGACCGAGGAGGTCGTCTCGGAGTTCATCGCCGAGCAGGCGCCCAGCCTTCGCTACACCATCGTCAACGAGGCCGGCGCGTCGGTGTACTCCGCCTCCGAGCTCGCCAGCCAGGAGTATCCCGACCTGGACGTCACCGTGCGCGGCGCCATGAGCCTGGGCCGCCGCCTGCAGGACCCGTTGGCAGAGCTCGTCAAGATTCCGCCCCAGTCCATCGGCGTGGGCCAGTACCAGCACGACCTTGACCAGGCCGAGCTTTCGCGCACCCTGGGCCACGTGGTGGAGGACGTCGTCAACCGCGTGGGCGTTGACGTCAACACCGCGAGCGCAAGCCTGCTGGGCTACGTGTCGGGCATCACGCCGAGCGTAGCCAAGAACATCGTGGCATACCGCGAGGAAAACGGCGCCTTTACCGATCGCCGCCAGCTCAAGAAGGTCCCCAAGCTGGGACCCAAGGCATACCTCAATGCCGCGGGCTTCCTGCGCATCAGCGGCGGCAAGAACCCGCTCGACGCGACAAGCGTCCACCCCGAGAGCTACGAGGTGGCCACGTCCGTCCTGGAGCGCGCCGGCGTTAAAGCAAGCGAGCTCAGCCGCGGCGGCGTGCCCGACATCGAGCGCCGCCTGGGCAGCATCTCGACGCTGGCTAGCGATCTGAACTGCGGCACCCTCACGCTCATCGACATCGTCAACGAGCTCAAAAAGCCCGGCCGCGACCCGCGCGACGACGCACCCGAGGTGGTCTTTAGCCACTCGGCACTTTCTATCGACGACCTGGAGCCCGGCATGGAACTCAAGGGCACGGTGCGCAACGTCGTCGACTTTGGCGCCTTCGTCGACGTGGGCGTGCACCAGGACGGCCTCGTACACATCTCCAAGCTGGCCAACCGCTTTGTCAAGCACCCGAGCGACGTGGTACGCGTCGGCGACACGGTAAAGGTGTGGGTAGAGAAGGTCGACCGCGACCGCAAAAAGATCTCCCTGACCATGGTGCAGGGGAAGTAAACCGCCAAAGCAAGGGTCCCCCCGGTAGCGACGTGCAAAATCGCGAGTATTCTGCAAATTCCGCCGTTCCGGATGCCCCTCAGAGGCGAAAAAGCAAAAACAGCCCCCGTTTTAGCGTCGTCAGAGCCAAAACGGGGGCTGTTCCGTGCTTTATCTAGCTGGTAAAAGCCTTTACCTTGCTGAATACTCTCAATTTTGCACGGCGCAGGCGGGGGTACCTTTGCCCACGGCAGGATACGGAAGCCAAGCGTTAACTTACCGGCAAGCTCGTGTCGGCAGCCCCGGCCTTTCCTTTGCCTAGCGCGACCCTCGCGAAGCGCGTGAGCGATAGGGAAAGGAAAGGCCGGGGCGAACAGCCCACGGTGCAGCCAGTGCTCGCGTTACGGCAGGATATGGAAGCCGAGCGAGGCGATATCCTTGGCAAAGCCACGGACGGTATCGAGCGAGACCTCGTACGGGTCGCGGCCGATGTTCTTGCGCTTGGCCAGGATGCTGTTGGGCACCGTGATGATCTGGCAACCGCATCCTTCCGCCTGGTAAATGTTGATGAGCTCGCGCGTGGATGCCCACAGGACCTCGCAGTTGGGCTTGGCGGCGGCCTTCTTGACCGACTCCGTCATAAACGGAATGGGATCGACGCCGGTGTCGGCGATGCGGCCGGCAAAGAGCGAGATGATAGACGGCGTCTCGGCGTCAACGGCCTCGACCATCTCGTCGACCTGCGTAGGCGTAAAGATGGTGGTGACGTTGACCTTGATGCCGTCGGCCGAAAGCTTGCGGACCAACTCGGCGGTGGACTCGCCCTTGGTGGTCGCGCACGGAATCTTGACGTAGACGTTCTCGGCCCAGGTAGCGATCTCGCGGGCCTCGACCTCCATGGCCTCGACGTCGTCGGCAAAGACCTCAAACGACACAGATACATCGGTGATGTGGGTCAGGACCTCCTTGGCAAACGCGCGGTAATCCGTCACGCCACCCTTCTTCATAAGGGACGGGTTGGTCGTGAAACCCTGAACGTTGCCGTTCTCGTACATGTCGAGCATGCCCTCGAGGTTTGCACCGTCAGCGAACACCTTGATTGCCATCTGCCTGATTCCTTTCGTTTGCACGCGGGCGTTGAACTGCTAAACACTTTACCTATGTTTATCAAGGCGTGAGCTGCGGGTTTTTATCTTCTCGGCGAACGGTATAAACACCTCAGTGTTTGGATTGATAAACCGATTGAGCATGCAAAAGCAAAAAGTCGCAGTTTGAGCAAACGTCAGAACGCGGGATTCATTAGATGAGGCCGAAATGTTGCATCGCGGTGACGGTGCCGTCGTGTGCGACATTGTCAGTCACGTAGTCGGCGACCGCTTTGACCTCGGACATGGCGTTGCCCATGGCGACAGCCGTCTCGACGGCAGCGAGCATGCCCAGGTCGTTGCCCGAATCGCCAAAGCCAAAGGTGCGCGCATTTCCCTCGCGGCCCAGATACGTCAGCGCTCGCGCCACGCCCACTCCCTTGTTGATGCCCTTGGGGCTCAGCTCGCGATTCTGGCCACCGGTGTTGCAGGCCTCAAAATAGCGCTCGATAAAGCCGTCATCGTTGGCAACGCGAGCCAAACTGGGCACATTGAGGCATACCTTGCCCACGCGCAGACTGCCGTCGACGCGCATCTCCTCGGCGCTGTGCACCACAGAAGTGCCGATCAGAGACGACTGCTCAACACCCGCGGGTTCCAGGGCAAAAGTAGCCACGTTGGTCTCGAAAAAGGCCTCAATCCCTGCCGCGGCCATACGGCGTGCAAGCTCCTCGATAACGTCCTCGCCAAAGCAGTCCTCATGCACCACGCGGCCCTCGACCTCGAGCGTGGCGCCCGCCATGGCAACGACACCCGCGGGGTCGAGCGCACGCAAGCTGTCCGCGATGAGCCACAGGGGGCGACCCGTGCAGATAAACGCCTTGTGCCCCGCGTCGCGCAGACGATGAAACGCCTCGACGACCATCTGCGAGGGGCGAACCGCCGAAAAGTCCTTATCGGTCATATCGTCGGGATCGAACGACGTCAGCGTGCCGTCCACGTCAAAAAAGAGCACAGCGGATTCGGGGTACGCATCAATCATATGGGTTCCTTTCGAGGATAAGGGCAAACGAAGCATCCATCATATAATGGAGCGACGCAACCAGAGAGGTCACCCATGGAATTTTACGCAAGCTGCCCCGAAGGCTTTGAGTCCGCACTCGCCGATGAGCTTAAACGCCTCGGGCTTTCGCATGTTCGCCGGCTGAAGGGCCGCGCTACATTTGAGGGCGAGCTCGAGCAAGGCTACCGAGCATGCCTGTGTTCGCGCCTGGCGAGCCGCGTGTTCGTGGTGCTCGGGCGCTTTGAGGCGCAGAATGCCGATGAACTGTACGATAGCGTTTACGACATCGCCTGGGAGAGCATCGTCCGCCCCGGCGCCACCATCGCCATCACAGCCCGCGGCGTGACCGAGCAGCTACGCAACACGCGTTTCTCGGCCCTGCACGCCAAGGACGCATTGTGCGACCGCCTGGCCGAGACCACGGGCCGTCGCGCCGATGTCGACGCCGCCGATCCCGATGTTCACCTGCTGCTTTCGCTGCGCCAGCGCCGCGCGAGCATCAGCCTGGACCTTTCAGGCGACCCGCTGTTCAAACGCCTGCCGCCCGCAGCGACCCGCGCCGGCGAGGGCGCGCACGTGCTGCGCCCCGACTACGCCGCCCTGGTGCTGGCGCAGGTCGGCTGGACCGCACTGTGCGAGCGCGAGCTAACGGCCGACGATTACGAGAACGAGGCCCTGCCCACGCTGGTCGATGCCTCGTGCGCCGGCGGCGGCCTGCTGCTGGAGGCCGTGAACATTCTGACTGACCGCGCCCCGGGCGCCGCCCGCGAGCGCTGGGGCTTTGAGGGCTGGCAGCTGCACGACGCCGCTCTGTGGGAGCAGCTGCTTGCCGAGGCACGCGAGCGCGAGGCGGCAGCACGCGAGCGCCAGGCACGCATCGTGGCTGTGGATGTTGACCCCGCCGCCCGCAAGACCGCCGAGCGCATGGTCAAGTGCGCCGGCTACAAGCGCTTTGTCGATTTTTGCGCCGCCAAGCCCGCCACCGTGCTGGACCATGCGGGCGCCGTCGCCGGCGCCGCCGTGGTCGCAGACACCACCGAGACGCCGCTGTCGCTTATGCACGACGCCATGACGCTCATCGGCGAGCTGCACCGCGCGCCCGAGCTCGCTTCGGCGCCGGTCGCCGCGCTCACCCGCGACGGATTGCTGGCCCGCGCGCTCCACGCCGAGCCCGAGCGCGCGATCGCCGTCATGCCCAATAACGAGGAGGCGACCGTCGAAGTCTGGCCCTCGCTCGACCACGCCGCCGCGGCATTTGAGGCTTCGACCAGTGCGGATGCCGAGGCCGAGGCCACGGATGCCGACGAAGTCAACGACAACGCCGCCGGCACTCCCATGCCCGAGCCTGCCGCCACGCTCGACCTGGGCGACGGCAAGCCGCTGCCCGTGCTCATCCCCGAATCCGAGCAGTTCGCCAACCGCCTGCGCAAGAACGCACGCCTACGTCGCAAGTGGGCAAAGCGCGAGGGCGTGAGCTGCTACCGCGTCTACGATGCCGACCTGCCCGACTACTCCGCCGCCATCGATCTGTACGAGGGCTGCCCGCAGACGCCGGGCCGCTGGCTCGTCATCGCCGAATACGCCGCGCCTAAGACCATCGATCCCGCGCTAGCCCAGGCCCGCATGCTCGACATCTTGGCCATCGCGCCGCGCATCCTGGATGTTCCGGCCGAGCATGTGCACGCCAAGGCCCGCATGCGCTCGCGTGGCGGCTCGCAGTACGGCAAGCAGGGCGCCGGCAAGGGTGGATCGGGCGAGCGCGCCAACATCGCTCGCCGTCGCCTGCCGCTCATCGAAGAGGGTGGACTCACCTTTGCCGTCAACTTTGACGACTATCTGGATGTGGGCATCTTCCTGGATCACCGCGTCACCCGCAACCTGGTGCGTGAGCACGCCAAGCAGGCGCGCCGCTTCCTCAACCTGTTCGCCTACACCGGAACCGCCACCTGCTATGCGGCCGATGGCGGCGTCGAGGAAACCGTGACGGTCGACCTCTCCAACACCTACCTGGACTGGGCCGAGCGCAACATGCGCCAAAACGGCTTTGTGGGACCGCAGCATCATTTTGTGCGCGACGACGTGCTCGCCTGGATTCGCGACCAACGCCAGACGCGCAACCGCTGGGACCTGATCTTTGTCGACCCGCCCACGTTCTCGAACTCGTCCAAGATGGGCCGCCGTACCTGGGATGTCCAACGCGACCATGTTGAGCTTTTGGCCGGCGTATCGCGCCTGCTCGCACAGGGTGGACATGCCATCTTTAGCTGCAACCTGCGTGGCTTCCGTCCCGAGACGCGCAAGCTCGCACGCGCGGGCGTGGTGCTGGAGGACATTACGGCACAGACCATCCCCGAGGACTTCGCGCGCAACCAGAAGGTGCACCACTGCTATATCGTGCGCCGCCTGCCCATCGAGGATGCCATGGCCGAGGTCGGCTTTAGCGCCGAGGAGATTGCAGAGCGAACCGAGGAACTGCGCAATCCCGAGGCCCGCAAGCCCCGTGCGGCAGTACCCGCGCACGCGCAGGCCGGCAACGGCAAGTCGAACTTTGCCGGCAAACCCTCTCCTGCCGGCAAGCTCAAAAAGAAGAAGTTCTACGCCAGCAAGCCCAAGGGCAAATAAAAAAGTTGCGGTGGAATACGGACTGTTTTGCCTGGAATTAGGCAAAGTTAGACCGTATTTCACCGCAACTCATATTGGGACGGTGGCTGGCGATCTAGCCTTGGGTGACCAGTCGGTAACCGATGCCCACGTGCGTTTGGATATAGCGCGGATGCGCGGGGTCGGACTCGATCTTCTTGCGCAGCGTGCCCATAAAGACACGCAGGCTCGCCAGGTCACTCTTGGTCGCCGTACCCCAAATCTCGTGCAGGATAAACTGGTGCGTCAGCACCTTGTCGGCATTGTGCGCCAGCAGGCACAGGAGCTTGTACTCGATCGGCGTCAGATGCAGTTCCTCGCCATCCATCGTGGCGATGCCGGCATCAAAATCGATATGCAACTCGCCGGTATCGAACGAGCCCTCGGAGACAACGCCGCCCGTTTGTGCATACGAAAGGCGCCTGAGCGTCGTGCGAATGCGCGCGAGCAACTCCTCGACCGAAAACGGCTTGGTCAGGTAGTCGTCGGCGCCGGCATCGAGCGCGCGAATCTTGTCCGCATCCTCACTGCGCGCCGAGACCACGATGATCGGCATGCCCGACCATGCGCGCACCGACTCCACCACCTTGACGCCGTCCATATCGGGCAGACCAAGATCGAGCAGCACAATGCTCGGTGCCTGCGATGAGGCAGCGGCAATGGCGGCATGGGCGGTCTCCACGGCCATATGACGCAAGCCGTGCGCCTCGAGCGCGGCAACAATAAGATTGCGAACGGCGGGGTCGTCCTCAACGACCAAGATGAGCGGTTTTACGGCAGAGTTCGGCACAGCGCTACTCCTTATCAAACGAAACGTCGGCGACGGGAAGCTCAATCGTAAAGACCGAGCCGTGCGGGTCCGCCGCGGCAACCTCTATGCTACCGCCATGCGCCAATGCAATGGAGCGGCAGAGCGAAAGTCCCAGGCCCACGCTACGGTGGCTGTCGGCAAGACCGTGGTTGGCGGTGTAGAACGACTCAAAGATCCGCTCGCGGTCCTCGGGCGCAATGCCCGGGCCATCATCGGCCACTGAGCACGTCACGTGCCCACCGTCGACGCCAATCGAAATCACGATATGCGAGCCTGCGGGCGTATAGGTGACGGCGTTGTTCACCAGATTGACCACCAGCTGCACCATCAGGCGCGCATCGACATTGACGAGCGCCGGCTCATCGCACGGCACCACCTTAAGGTCGTGCTCGCGCACGGCAGGGTTCACGTGGCGCAGTGCCTCCTCGACGATATCGTCCATGAGCTCGAGCGTGGTCGACAGGCGCATGCCGCCACCCTCGAGCTTGGTGATAGCGAGCAGATTCTCGACAGTGGCGTTGAGCCATTGCGCATCCGAGCGAATGGACAGGAGCAGGCCGCGGCGCGTCTGGGCGTCGAGCACGGCGGTGCCGGTCGAGCCCTGGTCGAGCAGCACGTCGGCATTACCCGAAATACTGGTGAGCGGTGTGCGCAGGTCGTGCGAGATGGAACGCAGCAGGTTGGCGCGCAGCTGCTCGTTTTTGGCGAGCACCGCCGCCTCCTCGCGGGCCTCCATGGCGCGGGCGCGATCGAGTGCCAGCTCGCCTTCGCTCACGATGGCATCGGCAAGTGTCCGCTCCTCGTGTGTTAGCACATCGGGCTCGGCAACGATAGCCAGCACGCCCACCACCGAGGCGGGGTCGCCCGAGCGCACGAAGCCGTCGCCCGTGCGAACCGTCAGGTAGATGCCATAAAACGCCGAACCGCCAAACGTGGCGTCGAGCGGCGTTCCCACGTAGGCGGACGCCGAGAGCCTCGGCGGCATCTGCGGCGCCAGCTCGTGCACCGGGGCGGCATCGCCCACGGCCGTGTACGTCGCACGCGGCAGCAGGTCATCGCCCTCGGCGTCGGCGCTGTACCACACAACCGGACAGCCCGAAAGACGCGCCAGCTGCGTGGCCATGGCGTGAACGATCTGATGCTGATCGGCGCACCGCTGCAGCATGCGGTTGGTCTCGAGCACCATATGCGTGCGGCGGTCGCTGGCGGCAGCCTGTGCCAAGGCGCGGCGCAGGGCCAACGCAATCGAGCTCGACACAAGCGAAACCACGAACATGATGAAGAACATGCCGGGATAGCCGCGGTCGATAAGCGACAGCGAGTAGCGCGGGTCGACAAACAAAAAGTTGTAGAGCGCCACGGCGGCAGCCGAGCTCAGCAAGCAATACAGGCGACTCCAGGTAAAGAATGCGCACAGCTGAACGGCGAACACATAGACGATCATGATGCTCGGCGCGAGACCCGGATGGTCGAGCAGCGCGCCCACAATCGTCGCCGCGACCAGCAGCCCCACCGATACGCAGGCGTCATACAGAGGAGTGCGGCGCGTCAGCGTTGTGCGCCGCCACCAAAAGCTATCGGCAATATCGCCGTCCGTACGGACGTCCATCAGCGTCCCGCCCCTCTCTCAAAAACAAAAACCACCACAAAGGGGACAGGCACCCTTGCGGTGGTTTCCCCTTGTGGTGGTTCCAAGTGTAAAGCCTTTGCAACCTGCGGTCGTTAGACAAACAGCACGTGCGCGAGCAGTGCGCACACGCACGCCGCGACAAGCACCGTCACCACGATCGAAATCACGCGGTCGGCCATATCCATGTTGGCCCGATTCGTAAAGAACCGATCTTCGGCAGCATCGGCGCGTACCTCACGCACCAGCTCGGTCGCAAGATCGCAACCGTCAAGCACCTTTGCATCCATGGTTTCCTCCCAGGACTCAATCCCCGTCAATACAAACCCGCCCGTTCGCAGACAAACCTCGAGCGTCGACTACGGCCGCTCGTTGGGAGCCAGGCGCTGCATCTTATTCACGGCCTTGAACTTGGTGAACAGCGGCACGTACTCAAAGCTCACGTTGGAGTTCTCCAGGCCGTACCAACGCGCGGGCGTGCCGGCGGCGCGGCGGATGATGTACTTGAGCGTGATGGCCGTACGCTCGCTGGGCTCCACATCGCTTTCGGGCGCCAGAAGCTTACGGATCAGGACGAACTTGAACGTGCCGATGTTACCCGGATCCTTGTAGACCGAGTAGTCATGCGTCTGCGGCGGCAGCTCGCCGGTGGCAGCCAGGTCCTGAACAACCTGACGCAGGTAGGCATTGACGCGCTGGTTGATCTTGTAGCCAAGGTACAGATGCACGCGGAACACGTAGTCGGTGCCGAACGTCTCGACCGAATAGGCAAAGGTATGCGGTTCGTCCATGGTCTCGACGTTCACAAACCACCAGGCGTGGGCACGCTTGGGATGCTTGTCCAAGATCGAGTAGACAATATCGCGGTCGATGTAGTCGGTATGGGTGTCCTTGGTCAGGTACACGACGTTGTCGCTCATGCGCTCGTAACGGTCGTCGTCGCGCAGGCGCTTGAGCTGCGGCAGGTAGCTGCGCAGCGGCAGCAGCGTAAACTGGCGCTGCTCGACCGCCGTGCCGTTGTACCAGCACACCATAATGCCCATGATGAGTGCAGCCATGAGGATGGTGAAGTAGCCGCCGTGGAAGAACTTGGTGAGCGAGCTCACGAAGAAGAAGCCTTCGAGCAAAAGGAAGAAGGCCGCGAAGATCCACGGAGCAACCTTGAGCTTGCGCTCCTCGTGCAGGTAGAAGAAGAGCAGCAGCGTGGTGCACATCATAGTCAGCGTAATGGCAAGGCCGTAGGCGGCTTCCATATGCGCCGAGTTCTGGAACAGCAGCACCACGATGACGCAGCCCACAAGCATGACGTTGTTGACCATGGGGATGTAGAGCTGGCCCTTGGTCTCGGCAGGGTAGAAGACCTGCATGTGCGGCATAAGGTCCAGACGGCTGGCCTCGGACACCAGCGAGAATGCGCCGGTGATGAGCGCCTGCGAGGCGATGATGGCCGCAACGGTGGAAAGGCCTACGGCAAACGGGCGCAGGCCCGGGGCGAGCATCTGGTAGAACGGGTTGAGGTCGGCAATGCCCATGAGCTCGGGGTTGGCAGCGTTGTTCATAAGCCAAGCGCCCTGGCCCATATAGGAAAGCAGCAGGCAGCACTTAACGAACGGCCAGGTGGCGTAGATGTTGCCGCGGCCGACGTGGCCCATGTCGGAGTAGAGCGCCTCGGCACCGGTGGTGGCGAGGAAGCAGCTGCCCAGAATCATGATACCCGCGTGGTTGTTGGGGCTCAGCAAAAAGGCGATGCCGCGCACCGGGTTGAGGCACAGCAGCACGGCGGGGTGCTGGAAGACAAAAAACAGACCCGTGCCGCCCAGGAACAGGAACCACAGCGTCATGATGGGGCCAAAGGCGTGACCGATCTTGGCCGTACCGATGCGTTGCACCAAAAAGAGCGCGATGATGATGGCGAGCGTAATGGCGACGACGCGGCCCTGGTCATCGCCCAGCACGGCATGGACCGCCGGGATGGTGCGCAGGCCCTCGATGGCCGTGGTAACGGTAACGGCCGGCGTCAGGATGCCGTCGGCGAGCAGCGCGGCGCCACCCAGCATGGCGGGGATGATAAGCCACTTGCCGCAGCGCTTGACCAGGCTGTACAGGGCAAAGATGCCGCCCTCACCATGGTTATCGGCACGCAGCGAGATGAGCACATACTTGATGGTGGTCAGCAGCGTGACCGTCCACACGACAAGGGAGAGCGCGCCGAGCACGAACTCCTCCGTCACGCTTCCGATGCCGCCGTTGCCGGCAACGAGCGCCTTGGTTACATACATAGGGCTGGTGCCGATATCGCCGTACACCACGCCCAGCGTGACGAGCATCGCCGAGATGCTCACAGGAATCGCAGCGTGCGAGGCTGCCTCCTTGGCCTTCTGTTCCATAAGCCGGTTTCCTCCCAACTTTAATGTTCGAAGGAATTATAGGTAATCGGCCTATGTTTGAATGGCACTGTTTTCCCAGCTAGATAAACATTTATACGGCCTTTAGGCCACCGCGGCGATATGGAATGTGACAAAGGGACTGTCCCCTTGTCACATTCGTCATTTTCCGAGCCAATTTTTGAACCACCACTCCATGGAGCGGCTCATCTCGGCCATAAAGGGGCTCGTGTGCTTGCGGGTGTAGATATCCATGACGCGCTCCCCCACCTCGCGGGCATGCGGACGGAACATCGCGTCCATCTCGGCCACCTGCGCGTCCATGGTCGCGACATCCGCGCGGCAGTAGCGCTCCTCGTGCACCAGGTTCACCACGGGATGCGCAATGGCCGGACGCTCCTTACGGGGCGTGCCGATGATGAGCATCGACAGCGGCATGGTATAGGGCGGCAGATCGAGCAGCTCGGCAACTTCCTCGGCGTTCTCCACGATGTCGCCAATGTAGCAGCTTCCCAGCCCCAGGGCCTCGGCGGCAACCACGGCGTTTTGCGCGGCGATCACGGCGTCCTGGGCCGCGATGGCAAAGTCGCCCAAACCCGGCGCGCGGCGGGGCGCCTTGCCCGTGCGCTCGACAAACTCGGGCTCAAAGCAGCCCACGTGCTCAAACAGATCGATCCACTTTGCATAATCGACCACAAATATGAGTGCCCAGGGCGCCTTGGCAATCATGGGCTGATGGTCGCACAGGTCGGCCAGGCGGTCGAGCGTAGCTTGCTCGCGGATGCTCACGATGGAATACATCATCATGGCGCCCGCCGACGGCGCACGGCTCGCCGCATGCAGAATCGCCGCCCGCTGCTCGTCGGTCACCGCCACGGGGCGGTCGTCGTCATCACGCGCGAAGGCACGCGTGGAGGAACGGTGCTCCAACGTGTCCAGCACCGCATTGCCCGTCGTCTCGACCGGATAGCCGCACGTATCCACGCCCGCAGCTCCGCCGCAGTACTCGGCACCCGTCATACAAACCTGCTCGCCCATAGCTCTATCCTCGCCAATTCTTTAAGAAGCCTTTACGTTTCCGTGTAATTCCCGTCCATTATCGCGCAGGCCGCCACTACATTGCGCCACACCGCCGCACATGCGCGTTAATATGGCTGGTTGTTGTGCGCAGCCCGCAAATGCAGCGCATATTTAGGTAACAATCGGGTAAACCCCCGCTTTCGTAGGTTTTAAGTTTGTGAGGAGTCTCAGCATGTTCGCTGCCGCCATCTCGCTCGTCGGTCTTGCGGCGACCGTCTACCTTGTTTTGCGCGAAGCCAAGGCCATTCGCGCTCAGTCGGGCACCGTTGCCAAAAGCGCTCTTGGGTGGAGCGTCGCCTTCGGCCTGTTCCAGCTCTTTTTGACCATTTGGGGCGCTATTGGCCTCGTCGCGCAGAACGAGCCGCTCGCCTTCGTGATGCTCATCCTGACCAACGCCATCCTCACCGGCTGCGCTTGGGCCAGCATCGCCCGCGACCGCATCGCCCCGCGTGTCTTTGCGTTCGCCGGGCCCGACGCCCCCGCCCCCACCGGCAAGCTCGCCCGCCTGCGCGGCGCCTTTGTGGGCAAACCGCTCGTCGCCGCCGTCTTGTGCCTGCTGCTCGCCGGCGTCTTTGCGCTGCTGGGCATGGAGGTCTCGTCCAACCACGACTTTACCTGGGTCTACCCCCTGTGCATCCTGCTCGAGTGGGCCATCATCACCACGCTCATGGTCGGCCTGTTCTTCCTGTTCCAGCGCCACGGCGCAGCTCCCGCGGTCCTGGCCTTTGCCCTCTTTGTCCTGGGCATTGCCGAGTTCTTCGTCATCACGTTTAAATCCATGCCCATCCAGCCGGGCGACCTTTCGGCCATCTCCACCGCCGCTGCGGTCGCCGGCACCGGCTACACCTTCTCGATCTCGCTGTTCTGCGTGCTGTCCATGGGCTTTACCGCCATCGCCATGCTGCTGTGCGAGTACGCCGGCCTGGTGGCACCGCACCGTCAGAAGGGCGCCGCCAACGCCAAGCGCATGCTGCTCACCAACCTGCTCGTGGCGGTGCTGTGCCTGGGCGGCGTGACCGCACACGTCACGCTCATCGACTACTACAACACCCTCGGCATCACCGTCTACACCTGGCGCCCGCTCGAGAGCTACTGGCGCGAGGGCTACCTGCCCGCTTTCATTAGCGCAGCGCAGTCCATCAAGCCGCCCAAACCCGCCGACTACTCCGTCGACGATGCCAAGGCCACGCTCAAAAAGTACGCCAAGGCCTACGACAAGTCCGACGCAGCCAAGAGCGACGAGCGCGCCGCCGCAAAGGAGCAGTTCGATAGCGAGAAGCCCACGGTCATCGCCATCATGAACGAGACCTTCTCGGATCTTTCGATCTACCAGAACATGCGCGCCGGCTACGAGGGCCCGCAGTACTTTAAGAACCTGTCCAACTGCCTCAGCCGCGGTAAGCTCTACGTGAGCGCCTACGGCGGCGGCACCGCCAATACCGAGTTTGAGTTTATGACCGGCAACTCCATGGCCAACCTGGGCTCGGGCGTGTACCCCTACACCATCTACAACATGGAAACGACCGGGAACCTGGCAGAGCAGTTCAAGTCGCTCGGATATTCCACCACGGCCATGCACCCCAACCACGCAACCAACTGGAACCGCGAGAACGTGTACAAGGACTTTGGCTTTGACCGGTTCCTGTCCATCAACGACTTCCAGGGAGCCGACACCCTACGCGGCATGGTGACCGACCAGGCTACCTACGACAAGATTCTTGAGCTGCTCGACCAGAACGCCGATCCGCAGTTTATCTTCGACGTGACCATGCAGAACCACTCGGGCTACGACACGGGCCTGCTGCCGGTCGACAAGCAGATGCACCTGAACATCGACACGACCGACCTGGACACCAAGACCGTCGAGGACGACACGCTCTCCGATGTCGACGAGTATGTCTCGTGCATCGAGCAGTCCGACCAGGCGCTTCGCTACTTCCTCAACGCCTTGAGCAAACTCGACCGCAAGGTGGTCGTGGTGTTCTGGGGCGATCACCAGCCGTTCTTCCCGTCCAAGTTCAACGACAAGTGGTTTACCGGCGAGGACGACGCCACGCATCAGGAGCGCCTGTGGCAGACTGACTACATCATCTGGGCCAACTACGACGTTGCCGGCTGCGACCAGACGAGCGAGGTCGACGACCTGTCCACCAACTACCTGTCCACGCAGCTTATGCAGCTGATCGGCGCCCCGCTTTCCGACTACCAGAAGGCGCACATGACGCTGCGCGAGTCGCTGCCCGCCATCAACTCCGTGGGCTACGAGGACGCCAGCCTGCGCTGGGCACTCTCCTCCAACGTCACCGGTGACGACGCCGCCGCAGCAGCCGCCACCAAGGCGCGCGAGGATTACGCCAAGATGCAATACTACGAGATGTTCCGCGACGGCAAGAACGTCTATACGGAGCACTTCCAGACCGAGGCCAACGAGACCGACCCCAACTTGGCACCGGGTACGACCAAGATCAAATAGCGACTAGCTGCGAGTTCATAACTGAAACGTCTGTCCGAGCGGAGGCATATAAGGTTCCCTGCTCGGACAGTCCTGCGCAAGACGGAGGCCACATTAAGTGGCCTCCTTTGTTTGCGGAAAGTGTGTCCCGGAATTCTTGTCTGGAATGGGATGCAGTTTCCGCTTGGGACCCGATTGGGAAAGTCCCACTTTGGACGCATCCGGGCACGGAACCATCGACCTATCAGGCCTCCCATCAATAAAGAGGCGTCCTCCCGGACGGCGGGGCACGAAGTTCATCGCGAGTTCCGCACGCAAAGAAGGCCACTTAATGTGGCCTTCGTCTTACGCAGGACTGTAGAGCAGGGAACTTCGTGCCCCGACGCCCGGGTGGACGTTTCATTTAGAAAGATGGACCGACCGCCGTCAGCGATGGAAGCTACTCCCCCAGCACGGCCTTTTTGGCGGCTGCAGCCATGTTATCCAGATCATCCTTGGTGGGATGATCCTTTGCGGCAACCCAGTTGTCGAGCAGCAACTTAGCACGGGCGTTGTCGGGATCTTGTTCGAGCATGGCCTCGTAGCGCTGTTTGACCGCGGGGCCCATCTTGCCCTGGCACATTGCCCAGCCCACCAGCTCGGCATCATCGGCCAAATTGGAGGCCACACGATCGATAATCTGCTGATAATAGCTCTGATCGGCACCAAAACCGCAGGTACCAAACAGAAAGACGCGCTTGCCGTGCAAGGCGGAGAGCAACGCCGCGACCGAAGGCGTGCATGCGCCCTTGTCGCACCAAAAGCCAACGAGCACCGTATCGGCAGCACAGGCACCCTGCGCCTCGCGCGCAACTTGATCTGCATCCGCATCGTCGCTCAGTGCGGCAGCGTGAATAAACTCGACGCCTGCAGCCTGCAGGGCACGCTTGATTGCGCCCGAAACCATCCTTGTATTACCGCTCTTGCTGTTGACCACCAAAGAGCATGTCATAGTCACGTTGCTCGTTTCCCCCAAAACTAAAGCCACTAATGCAATTTATTAGATGAATATCTTAGTACTAACGTGACAGATGTAAACCACCTTCTGCCGATTGGCGACATGGGCGACACCGATGGGGGCAAAACGTCCGCAGCGCAAGCCCCCAAATACTTAAGACGCGGGACGAACGAACCTGATTCATTTGCCCCACGCCTTGCTTACTGGGCGAACTGGCTGCGGTAGAGCTCGGCGTAAAAGCCGCCCGCCGCGAGCAGCTCATCGTGCGTGCCGCGCTCGATAATCTCGCCATCGCGCATTACCAAGATGCAATCGGCATTGCGAATCGTCGACAGGCGGTGCGCCACGACAAAGCTTGTGCGACCGGCCATGAGCTCGTCGAATGCCGCCTGCACCTGCAGCTCGGTGCGGGTATCGATACTCGAGGTCGCCTCGTCCAGCAGCAAGATAGCCGGGTCGGTGAGCATGACGCGCGCGATGCACAGCAGCTGTTTTTGACCCTGGCTAAACGTGCCACCGTCCTCGCCGATGACCGTATCGTAGCCGCTTGGCAACTGCACGATAAACTTGTGCGCGTGCGCGCGCTTGGCGGCTTCGACAACCTGCTCGCGCGTAGCTCCTGGGCAACCGTAAGCGATGTTGTCCGCCACCGTGCCCTCGAACAGCCAAGTGTCCTGCAGCACTATGCCAAAGGCGCGGCGCAGGCTTGCGCGCGTGTAGTCACGCGAGGAACGGCCATCGACCGCAATGCGACCGGCATCGATATCGTAAAAACGCAGTAGCAAATTGATGAGCGTCGTCTTGCCACAGCCCGTAGGACCGACCAGGGCAAAGCGCATGCCGGGCTTAGCCTCGATGCAGATGTCCTGCAGCAGCCTGCGGTCGGGCACGTAGCTAAAGTCCACATGTTCAAGGGCGACCTCGCCCTGCGGTGCGGCAAGTTCCACGGCATCTGGCGCATCGGGCTCCTGCTCGCGCGCATCGAGCAGCGCAAACATACGGCGCGCCGAGGCATACGCCGTCTGGATCTGCGTAATGACGTTGGTGACCTCGTTGAACGGCTTGGTGTACTGGTTAGCATAGGACAGGAAAATCTGCACGCCGCCCACCGTAAGCGTCGCCGGCACGCCCGTGATCACGCCCACGCAGCCGATCACAGCGACCACGGCATAGATGATGTTATTGATAAAGCGTGTGCCGGGGTTGGAGAGCGAACCCATAAACTGCGCGCGCTCGCCCGCGGTGTAGAGCTCGGCATTGAGGGCATCGAAGCGCTGCTGAGCGTTGGGGCCATAGGAAAAGGCGTCGACAAGCTTTTGCTCGCCTACGTACTCCTCGATATGACCGCCGAGCTGCCCTTGAATACGCTGCTGTGTCGTAAAGCTTTTGTTGGAAAGCTTGGCAATAGCACCAGCTGCAAAAATGGAAAGCGGCGTGACGAGTACCACCACGAGCGTCATGGTCAGGTTAATGGAGAGCATAAACGCGAGCGTGCCCACGATGGTGATAACGCCGGTGAAGAGCTGCGTGAAGCCCTGCAGCAGACCGTCGCCCACCTGGTCGACGTCGTTGACCACACGGCTCATAAGGTCGCCGTGAGCATGGCTGTCGATAAAGCTGAGCGGCATACGGCTGAGCTTATCGCTCGCCTCCACGCGCATGTCGCGCACCGTTTCGTAGGACAGGCGGTTAACGCAATAGCCCTGTAGCCACTGGAAGGCCGCGGCCCCCACCACGACGAGCGCGAGTTTGGTAACAAGCGGCAGCAGCGCGTCGAAGTCCACCTGCCCGGCGGCGACGATAAGGTCGATGCCCTCGCCGATGAGAATGGGCGTATAGAGTTGCAAAATCACCGAGACGGCGGCACTCACAAACGACGCTACAAACGAAATGCGATGCGGGCGAACATAGCCCAGCAGGCGGCGGGTCACCGCACCCACGGGATAGCGCTCGGGATCGCCGGGCTGGCGCGGACCGTCGCCCAGGTCGTTGAGGTTATCGTTACCGGACACGTTGGCCGTCATCGTGGCGACCGAACCGGAGGAAGTGTACGGATTCATTTAGCAGCCCTCCTTTGCGCAGACAGATGCGGGGACGGTCGGAGCGGACGCGGGCGTCGTGCTCCCCTGCTGGCCCTCGAGTTCCTCGCGGCGCAGCTGCGACTGGCAAATCTCGCGATAGAGCTGGCAGGTCGTGTACAGCTCGTCATGCGTGCCCAGGCCCGCAACCGAGCCGTGGTCGAGTACGCAGATCATGTCGGCGTCGCGCACGGTCGAGACGCGCTGGCTCACAATGACGGTCGTGAGCGGCAGCCCGCCCTCGACGGCACCGCGCACGCTGCGCTCGCGAATGGCATGGCGAAGCGCCGCGTCGGTCTTAAAGTCGAGCGCCGACGCGGAGTCGTCCATGATCAGAACCTGCGGCGAGCCCACCAGGGCACGCGCGATGGTCAGGCGCTGGCGTTGGCCACCGCTGAAGTTCTTACCGCCCGCCTCGACCGGGGCATCGAGCCCCTGCGGCTTGTTGCGCACGAACTCGCTCGCTTGCGCCATATCGAGCGCTGCCCAGAGCTCCTCGTCGGTCGCCGACTCGTCACGCCAGGTCAGGTTGCTGCGGATTGTGCCGCTCACCAGCGATGCGCGCTGCGGAACGGTCGCGACCACATGGCGCAGCTGATCGAGCGGCCAGGTGCGCACGTCGGCGCCCATCACGCTCACGCTGCCGGTGCTCGCATCGTACAGGCGCGGGATGAGCGAGACGAGCGTGGACTTGCCGCTGCCCGTGCCGCCGATAATGCCGAGCGTTTTGCCCAGCGGCAGCTCCAGGGTCACGTCATTGACGGCGTTGGCGGCGCCCGCGCCAAAGGAGAAGCTCGTATGGCTCAAGCTCAGCGCGGAGACCGGGGCGTCGACGTCCGTCGCGGGTGCCTGGGGCAGTGCGACCGGCTCGTTATCCTCGTCGGTGATGCTCGGCTCGCAGTTGAGCACCTCGTTGATACGCGACGCGCTGGCGCTCGCCTTGGTAAAGACCACGACCAGATTGGCGACGTACACGATGGAGGTGAGGGTCTGCGTCATGTAGTTGACGAACGCCATGACCTGGCCTTGCGTAAGCTCGCCCACGTTGACCTGTATGCCGCCCACCCACAGGATGGCGCACACGCCCAGGTTCATCACAAGAAACGTGACGGGGTTAAGGATCGACGAGAGCTTGCCCACCGCGATGGCGGTATTGGCCTGGTCATCGGCAGCTTGGGCAAAGCGCTCGCGCTCGTGGTCCTCGCGCACAAAGGCGCGGACCACGCGGGCGCCCGAAAGGCCCTCACGGCAAATGAGCGCAATGCGGTCGAGCTTTGCCTGCAGCTGCCTGTAGTACGGGATACAGCGCGCCATGACAAACCAAAACACCAGGCCGATAGCGGGCGTGCAGATCAAGAAGATCATGCCGAGCTTAAGGTCGATGGCAAGGGCCGCGCACATAGAGCCCACCGCCAAGAAGGGCCAGCGGATGAGCATGCGTACGCCCAGCGCCACAGCGAGCTGCACCTGGTTGACGTCGTTGGTGATGCGGGTGATAAGCGACGGCGTGCCAAAGCGGTCGAGTTCGGCATAGCTCAACTTGTTGATGTGCTGGTAGAGCGCACCGCGGATATCGGTGCCCATGCCCTGCGAGGTGAGCGCCGCCATCTTTTGGCAGACGAGCGTAAACGAGATGCCGATCACGGCCATGGCGGCAAGTAGCATGCCGTAGTGGATAACGGCGCTCACGTCGTGCGAGCCAATGCCCTTGTCGATCATCTGGGCAATCACCAGCGGCGTCAGCAGGTCAAAGATCACTTCGATCAGCTTACACGCAGGGCCGATCACCATATACCGGCGAAACTTACCACCAAAACGCCTGAGCAGCTCAATCATGTATAGGCGCTCCCTATCATCATTTCAATTCAATCTGATTCATGATAGTACGGAGAACCCTGGAGATGCGTAAGCAACTCGTTACAGATGTAAGGGCAACGGTCACTAGCGCCCAAGGCACGTAGCAGCCGATGTTTTGGCAACGCCAGCGAGCGCCACTAAGCACGGGATTGAATTGTTCAGCTAAACGCGACTTTACGGGTGATTTTTGGACGACGGGGCCCGGCCGGCGACGAGGTATTTGGTAGTCGAGCGATCCCGCAGGCGCAGCCGAGGACCAGCGAGACACCAAATACCTCGTCGCCGGCCGGGCCATGTCGCGGCACCAAAAAGCGCCCGTGCGCTCGATGGATTCGGATGCCCGACAGAGGCTCCTTATGGCTGCTTCCTTCCGGACCTGACCAGATTCGGAACATGTCGTCATCCGAACCCATCGAACGCACTAGGCGCTCGATATATCTTACCCGCTCCCGCCCGATGGGGCAAGGTAGCTAATTTGGGACGGGGCTTTTTGACTACTTGGGCAATCAGATCGACAGGTAGTCAAATAAGCCCCGTCCCAAAAAGACTGGTCTGCTGCCGTGCCACAAAAGGGGCCTATCTACTACGTTTAGGCCGCAGGGGTCAACCATAGCCGGCTTTTTCGAAAATCGGCAAGCTTTCTACCTGCGGTTTTAATTTCACAAAATCCGGGATGGTCAAGGGTGCTCGGCTAAACGTAGTAGATGGCCGCATTTCATGGCGGACGGTCCGACCCAAGGCCCAAGGCGACCAGCCTCGGATAGCCATTCTCGAAGTTGCGGTGGAATAGTTCCTGTTTTTGCCGCCTGAGCCGCCAAACAGGAACTATTCCACCGCAACTTATAGGGAGTTGGGTTTTAGAGGCGGGCGAGGTCGTAGGCTTGGGCGGCGGCTTCACCGGCGCAGATGAGGTTGGTTGTGGCTTCTTGCGGATCGAGTGCCTGCTCCAGATCCATGGGCTTGCGGCAGACCGGCAAAACCAAGTCGACGCCCTGCCCGTACACCGCATCCAGGTTGTCAGCGCGACCGCCAACGACGGCGACCACCGGCTTGCCATATCGCTTCGCACGACGAGCCACGCCCACCGGCGCCTTGCCGGCAGCGGATTGCTCGTCCATATTGCCCTCGCCCGTTATGACCAGGTCGGCATCGCGCACGCGCTCGTCAAACCCAATCAGATCAAGCACCGTCTCCACGCCCGAGCGCAGCTCCGCACCGAGCGCTAGCAGCGCGGCGCCCAGGCCGCCGGCGGCGCCGGCACCGGGCACACCGAGCACCGAGCCAAATGTCCGCACGCCCTCGGGCACGCGCAACAACCTCTGAGCCCGCACCCCGGTAATCGCCGCATCGAGCAGGCGACCGTAGCCGACCATCCAGCAGTCGTACCTGCGCAGCACCTCGGCATCACCCGCCGGCAGGCCCTTTTGCCCGCCAAACACTGCAAGTGCCCCACGACGCCCCACGAGCGGATTCTCGACATCGGAAAGCACCACGACACGCGTGCCATTTAGTGCCCGAAGCGCCGGTGCCAAATCGATATTCGCCACGCGTTCAAGGCCCACGAGACCGGGGGCGATATTACAGCCACACTCATCGACAAGGTGGGCGCCCAGCGCCTGCAGCATGCCGGCGCCACCGTCGTTGGTGGCGCTGCCACCCAAGCCAATATAGATCGTCTTTGCACCCGCGCGAACCGCGCGAAGTATGAGCTCGCCCACGCCATAGGTCGAAGCCGCAAGCGCCGCCGATTCCGTGCAGGGCGAATACCCAATACCCGCCGCCTCGGCCATCTCAATAACAGCCGACTCGTGCTCGCCGTCCACCAGCATCCGGGCAGACACGCGGTCGCCCAAGGGGCCTGCGACTTCACATGCCACGACCTCACCGCCGCACGCGGCAATGGCATCGAGCGTTCCCTCGCCGCCATCCGCCAGCGGCAGCGCGCTTACCTGGGCATCGGGCCACGCGCGGCGCACGCCTTCGGCAACCGCCGCCTCCGCCTGTGCACTCGAAACGCTGCCCTTAAAGGAATCAATCGCCAACAGCACACGACGGGGCCGCCGCTGCACGGGGCCAAAGTCGAGCGTCCCGTCAGCGAGATCCCCAACACACGCGAGCGCCTCGGCGTGGGCGGCATGTGCTTCAAGATCGGCCCCACAACCGCAGCCAGCACCATCGGTGCCACGCAGCCCACTAAAATAGCTGCTCAACACCTCACGACACTCGTCCGCCAGCACGCCGGCGGTCACATTAAACCGATGATTCAGGCGCAAATCGGCGTTGAGGTCATACAGCGACCCCAGAGCGCCCGCTTTAGCATCGGACGCGCCGTACACGCAGCGCCCCACGCGCGCGTTAACCATAAGCCCCGCGCACATGCAGCAGGGCTCGAGCGTCACGTAGACCGTGCAATCGGAAAGGCGCCAACGACCGAGCGACCGCGCGGCGGCGCATAGGGCCGCAAACTCGGCATGCGCCGAAGGGTCCTGGTCGAGCTCGCGGCGATTATGCGCCCGCGCGACGATCTCACCCGCGCGCACCACTACGGCACCGATCGGTACCTCGCCCACCGCAGCGGCGGTGCGCGCCTCCGCCAGCGCCTCGCGCATGAACTTCTCATCGATTCCGGTGCTCGTCATCGTTCGCCTTCCCTGTTGCAAACCCAAAACGATGCTATCATTACGACTCACGGAGAGATGGCAGAGCGGTTGAATGCGGCGGTCTTGAAAACCGTTGAGCGCGAGAGCGTTCCGGGGGTTCGAATCCCCCTCTCTCCGCCACTTCTAGTGATGCACCGGCGTCATGGTTCGCTCGAACAGCGCATCGACCACGTCAGCCATCTCGGGTCGACGCTCTAGTACGTGGCCCGATTCCCACCACATGGTAAAGAGCCGAATAATGCCGCCGGCGACAAACTCAGACGTTGTCTCGAGCGATACGGGCGCGAGCGCGTCCTCGTCAAGCGCACTCATCACGCGCCCGCGTATGGAGCGCGCGATGCGGTCGCAAATCATACTGGTCAGCATGCCCGACATGCTGCTCGCCAAAATGTTATCCATGAGCTGCTCATGCGCCAGAATCAGTTCCATGGCATCGGCGAACACTTCGTGGCGAAGCGCGCGCACGTCCTCGGCGCCCTCCGCGCCATCCGCATCGGCCCGCTTTTGCGGGAGGCCCGACATGAGTTCATCGATATAGAAGGCAAAGTAATCGTTTTTGTCGCGAAAGTGCTTGTAGAACGTTGTCCGACGAATCATAGCGCGGTCGCACAGCATGGCAACCGTCACGTCCTCAAACCGATGCTCTTCGCGCAGCTCAGTAAAGGCCTCGAACAAGGCCCGATAGGTTTTCTTGATACGAAGGTCCATATATATCGCCCTCCTCAAGGAGAAGACAACGCTCACTAATCTGTCGCATATCTTACACCTGTATCGCCCGCCCCCTGGCGAATGGCCTTACCTTGGTGGAAACATAACGCTTACCGGAAAGTTCGGTATCGCCAAAGGTTGCGGGTATACTAGTAGCGTTACACCAACGGCAGCCGGCGGAAGACGCCGCGGCCATTCGAAACGGAGACACCATGATTCCCGTCATCATCGGTATCGTTGTTGTCATTGTGATTGTCTGCGCCATCGCCGGCATCTACAACAACATGGTCACCAAGCGCAATCGCATTGATAACGCCTGGCAGAACATCGACACGCAGCTGCAGCGCCGCAACGACCTGATCCCTAACCTAGTCGAGACCGTCAAGGGCTACGCCAAACACGAGCAGGACACGCTTGCAGCCGTGGTCAACGCGCGCAACGCCGCCGTGAGCGCCACCACGCCCGAAGCCAAGATGGAAGCTGACAACGTGCTGACCGGCGCCCTGCGCCAGCTCTTCGCCGTGGCCGAGGCTTACCCCGATCTTAAGGCGAACACCAACTTTACGCAGCTCCAAGCCACGCTCGAAGACACCGAGAACAAGGTGAGCTACGCACGCCAGAGCTACAACGACTGCGTGCTTAGCTACAACAACGCCATCCAGACCTTCCCGGCCGTCATCTTTGCCGGCATCTTCCAATTTAAGGAGCGCCAGGGCTTCGAGGCCGCCGAAGCCGCCCGCCAGGCACCGACCGTCAAGTTCTAACAGATCCGCAGCGTATCCTTAATCGGGTATATGCATAAACCGCCCCGTCAAATGCATATTTCGACGGGGCGGTTTCCTTTGTCGCGAAGGCCCCCCTCAAGGCGCCGTGCATTTTTGGGAGTATTCAGCATAACCAGGAGCTTCGGACGCCACGATAAATGCCAAAGACCGCGAATATCCCCGCAAATCAAACGCTGTCAGCCCATAACCTCGCCCATCATTCGTAGAAAACATCGAGAAATCCCGATTTTTCGCCCGAGATCGGTATGCAGGGGCCTTCGATTGCAGAATACTCGCAAAAATGCACGTCGCCACCACCCCCACATGGCGCGAACCAAAACAAAAGCGCGGCCTAAAAGGCCGCGCACCATCTTTATTCAGATCTATATTGCCCGTAACGGCAGCGCCGAGGTAACGCAGGCCCGAGGGCGACCCTCCTTTCCGGCGCACTCCGCAGGACGAAAGAACCCCCGCCGCACGTAGTGCGCAGCGGGGGTTCTTTCATGTCCGAGGACGCGCCGGAAAGGAAGGTCGCCCTCGGACCGGACATACAAGACAGCTTACGCGACGGTGTAAACCCAGTTGTGCTTATCCTCAACAGCACCAGACTGGATGCCCGTCAGGGTCTCGCGGAGCTTCTTCATCACAGGACCGATCTCGGTGTAGCCAGCCGGGAAGGTCACAGTCTCGTCGGCACCGTAGACCTTGTTGTCGATCTCGCCGACCGGGGAGATAACGGCAGCGGTGCCGCACAAACCGCACTCAACAAAGGTGCCGGCCTTGACCTCGGCCCACTCGACGGGACGCTGGTCGACGGTCATGCCCAGGTCCTGAGCAACCTGAACGAGCGAACGGCGGGTGATGGAGGGCAGGATGGAGTCGGTGTGCGACTGCGGGACGACAAGCGTGCCGTCCTCCTTCACGAACAGGACGTTGGCGCCACCGGTCTCCTCGACATAGGTGCGGGACTCGGAGTCGAGATACAGGTTCTCGGCATAGCCCTCGCGGTGAGCCTCCATCGTGGGCTTAAGGGACATGGCGTAGTTGAGGCCAGCCTTGATGTTGCCGGTGCCGTGCGGTGCGGCGCGGTCGTACTCGGAAACGCGCAGCTTGACAGGCTTGAGGCCACCCTTAAAGTACGGACCGACCGGGGTCACGAGAATGCGGAACGTGTACTCAGGAGCGGGAGCCACGCCGATCACGTCACCGGAGCCGATCATAAACGGACGCACATACAGGGTTGCGCCAGAGCCGAAGGGCGGAACCCATGCGGCGTTGGCAGAGACGACCTGCTTGACGGCCTCAACGAACTTGTCCTTGGGGAACGGGGGCATCTCGAGGCGCTGAGCGGAGTTGTACATACGCTCGGCGTTCATGTCGGGACGGAAGCAGACGATGCTGCCGTCCTCGGCGGTGTAGGCCTTCAGGCCCTCAAAGACCTCCTGGCAGTAATGGAAGATGCCGCCGCACTCGGAGACATGCAGGGTGTGGTCGGTGGTCAGGCCGCCCTCGTCCCACTCGCCATCCTTCCAATGAGCCTCGTAGCTGTAATCGGTCTTCATGTAGCCAAAGCCGAGGCTACCCCAATCGATATCCTTCTTCTCGACAGTCATATGTCGCTCCTTACATACACGGTTGCATACTCGCGAATCCGCACGCAAGGACCGAAGCCGGCCGCGTCGCAACGTCGCATACCCGGAAGCGTAGAGCCGGGCAGGACACGCGGGCAGCATCGAAGCCGATGGCACGTCGATTCGCATGCAGGTGATTGTACTCCCCGCACGCCTTGGATAAAACGTTTTTCTTTAACTAAGTAAAGTATTTTCATTTGCCTTCAACACAAAAGGCCCGCCATCGAATCCGATGACGGGCCTTGGAATTAACGTCCGAAAACAAACTCGGACTAGGCGTTCTTTTTACCGAGCTTAGCCTTAACCAGGCCGACCACGGTCGGGATGATCGACACGGCGACGATGCCGATAATCAGCAGCTCAAAGTGCTCCTGCACAAACGGAATGCCACCAAAGAAGTAACCCAGCAGCGTAAAGACCGTTGACCAGGTAATTCCACCCAGCACGTTAAAGATGACAAAGTTGCGCCAGTGCATGCCGCCCATGCCGGCGATAAAAGGCACAAAGGTGCGGATGAACGGGAAGAAGCGACCGAGGAAGATGGCCAGATGGCCCCACTTATCCAGGAAATCCTCGGACTTTTTGATGCGCTCGGGCGTCATGGCCTTTACCTTGCCCGAGGCGATGATCTTGCGGCCAAAGAAGTGGCCGATCATAAAGTTGCACTGATCGCCCAGGATGGCTGCGGCCCATGCGGTGGCCAGAAGCGCCACGATGTTAAAGCCGCCGTTGTGGGCAAAGAAGCCCGAGGCAAACAGCAGCGAGTCGCCGGGAAGGAACGGGAAGAACACCACGCCCGTCTCGATAAAGATGATTAGGAACACGCAGCCGTAGGCCATAAGCGGGCCGGCGGCGATCCAGCTGGCGATCGCGGTGCGCGGGTCCTTAAGCAGCTCGGCGATAAAATTGATGAAACCCATGAAGTAAAACCTCTCAGTTGTGGGCGCGGACACGTCCAAGTTGACCAGTATACGGTTGCGGCGCGAGCACGGGCCAAACCCCTCAAAAGTCTTACTTCATTACCAGCAAGTTTGCATAACTGACACTTGTCGCCCAAAGCGAAGCAAGATCGCCCTTCCTAATCCCTAGCGAATCGCTATACTTTATTGAATCGCATTGTCACGGCGCTAAGGGAGGGCGGCCGGTGAGCTTTATCAATACCATTCGCGAGGACATCAAGACCGTCCAGGCGCAGGACCCTGCCGCGCAAAACGCCCTGGTCATCTTCCTTTCCTATCCTGGTCTGCACGCCAAGTGGAACCACGTGCCCGAGCACTGGCTGTGGGAGCACGGTCATCGCTCACTCGCCCGTGTGCTCTCGCAGTTAACCCGCCATATCACTGGTGTTGAGATTCATCCCGCCGCGCAGATCGGCAAGCACTTCTTTATCGACCACGCCATGGGCGTCGTTATTGGCGAGACTGCCATCGTGGGCGATAACTGTGTGCTCTACCAGGGCGTCACGCTCGGCGGCACCGGCAACGAGACCGGCAAGCGTCACCCCACCCTGGGCAACAATGTCACGGTGGGCACGGGCGCCAAGGTGCTTGGCAACATCCACATCGGCAACAACGTCAAAATCGGCGGCAACTCGGTCGTCGTCAAGGACGTGCCCGACAACTGTACCGTCGTGGGCGTGCCCGGACGCATCATCAAGCGCAACGGCTGCCGCGTGTTCGAGGAGAGCTTCGACGCCAAGCAGCATCGCGAGTACATGCCCGACGATGCCGCCGAGCAGAGCGCCCTCAACCGTCAGGGCATCACCGAAAACGCCCGTCGCGTCAAGGAACTCGAGCAAGAGGTGGCCGAGCTCAAAGCCCTCGTCGCCAAGCTCGTGGACGAGCGCTAGAAGCGGACGGCCACCGACATCATTGACGCCAACACAAAAGGCGCGCCAGGGAATCCGCCCCCGGCGCGCCTTCTTTTCGATGTGACATGCGGGACTGCCCCTTTGTCACCTTATGCGAACTGGCTTAGGTAGAGGTCGGCATAAGCGCCCTCGGCAGCCAGCAGTTCCTTGTGCGTACCCTGCTCGATGATATTGCCGTGATCCATGACCAGGATAAGGTCGGCATCGACGATCGTCGACAGACGATGCGCGATCACAAAGCTCGTGCGCCCGCGCATGAGCGCATCCATGGCACGGCCGATGGCGAGCTCGGTGCGCGTGTCCACGCTCGACGTCGCCTCGTCCAGGATGAGGATCGCCGGGTTGTTGAGCAGCACGCGCGCGATGGTCAGCAGCTGACGTTGGCCCTGGCTGATGCTCTCGGCATCGTTAGCCACACGCGTGTCGTAGCCCTGCGGCATGGTGCGCACAAAGAAGTCGACCTGAGCGGCACGTGCAGCCGCGACAATCTCCTCGCGCGTCGCCTCGGGACAGCCGTAGGCGATGTTCTCGGCAATGGTGCCATCGAACAGCCAGGCGTCCTGCAACACCATGCCAAACTGCTGGCGCAGCTCGCCGCGATCCATGCGGCTCGTGTCCACGCCGTCGAGGGTAATGCGGCCACCGTCGATCTCGTAGAAGCGCATGAGCAGATTGATGAGCGTGGTCTTACCCGCACCCGTGGTTCCCACCACCGCGATCTTCTGACCCGGCTCGGCGGTAAACGACACGTCGCGCATAAGCGGCTTGTCGGGCGAATATCCAAAGCGCACATGCTCAAAAGCGACACGGCCCTCCACCTTGCCTGGCAGCTTGGCGGCGTCCGCCGGCAACGGATCGGCTTCCATCTCGGGCTCGTCGAGCAGGTCGAACACGCGCTCGGCGCTCGCCAGCGCGCTCTGCAGCGAGTTAAAGGTAAACGACAGCTGCGTCATGGGCTCGGATGCCTCGTAGATAAACTGGAAGAACGCCTGGAACACGCCGACGGTCATGTGACCGGCAACCAGCATGCTGCAGCCCACCAGCGCAATCACGATCTGCGCCAAGCGGCCGATAAAGCGCACTGCGGGGCCGACGGCGTTAATCATAAAGTCGGCCTTGGTGCTTACGCGCGCCAGCTCCTTCGAAGCCTCGTGCACCTCGGCAGAGCTCTGGCGCTCGCGGTTAAACGCACGGATTACCAGACGGCCCGAGTAGCCTTCCTCGACCGTGCTCGTAATCTTGGACACCCACTCCTGGCGCTCGCCCGTCACATCGTGCGTGCGGCGCGAAACGACCTTCGTCACCAGCAGCGAAAGCGCCGTAAAGAACAAAAAGACCAGCGTGAGCGGCACGCTAAACACGAACATCACGCTCACGGCGCCCACCACGGTACCGATCGACACCAGAAGCTGCAGCAAGCCACGCTGCATGCTTTCGGACATCTTGTCCAAGTCGTTGGTCGCACGGCTGACGACCTCGCCGGGACGATGCGCGTCAAAGTAGGCAAGCGGCAGACGGTTGAGCTTTTGTGCGATGCGGTTGCGTAGGCGCAGGTTGAGGCGCTCGGCAACGCTCGACATCAAAAAGCTCTGGAGTGCGTAGAACGAGGCGGCGGCGGTCCAGATCATAAAGTAGATGAAGATGGTCCTGCCGCAATTCTCCCAGGTAATGCTGAAGGTAGTGTTGTTGGCAAACGCCAGCTTCATGTGCCCCCACAGCTCATCGATCACGCGGGCGCTGTAAGCCGGCGCCGCGGTGTTAAAGATGGCATAGAACACGATGCTCGCGAGCACGATATAGAAGCGCCAATGGTCGCCGGCGGCCTCGCTCCACAGGCGGCGCACCGTCGCCCAGGTGTCGCGGGGCGTCTCGTCCTCATCCTCGTCGTCAACGTCGCGCATACGCTCCGCCTCGGCGCGGGCGCGCTCGTCCTCGGCGCGCTCGTTTTCCTCGTAGAGTGCCTGGCGGCGAGCCTCGCGCTCCGCCGCCTTGGCGGCTTCGTCCAGGCCGGGCGTGGCGCCCGTCTCCTCAACTGTCTCTGCAACCGCGGCATCCTCGGCGATGGCCTGCTTCTTGAGCTCCTCGGTCATGCTACTCACCTCCCTTCATCTGCGATTCCGCGATTGCGCGGTACACCTCGCAGGTTTCCATGAGCTCGTCGTGCGTGCCTAGGCCCACGATCTCGCCGTCTTTGAGCACCACGATCTGATCGGCATGCAAAATAGTCGAGATGCGCTGGGCGATGATGAGCACCGCGGCATCGCACGTCTCGTCCTGCAGCGCATGGCGCAGGGCGGCATCGGTCTTAAAGTCCAGGGCCGAAAAACTGTCATCGAAGATATACAGGTCGGCATGCTTCATGAGCGCACGGGCGATTGCCAGACGCTGGCGCTGGCCGCCCGAAAAGTTCGTGCCGCCCTGCGCCACCGGAGTGTCGAGCCCCTGTGGCTGATCGAGTACAAAGGTGCTCTGGGCAACCTCAAGCGCGTGAAGCATGTCGGCCTCGGTCGCGCCCTCATTGCCAAAGCGCAGATTGCTTGCCACGGTGCCCGAGAACAGCCATGCCTTTTGCGGCACATAGGCAATGCGCCCGCGAATCTCGCCTTGCGAAAGCTCGCGCAGGTCGACGCCGTCCAGGCGAATGGCGCCCTTGGTGGCGTCGTGAAAGCGCAGCAGGAGCTTGGCCACCGTCGACTTGCCCGAACCCGTCGAGCCGACGATCGCGGTCGTCTGACCGCGGCGACAGGTAAAGTTCAGATCGCACAGCGTGTCCTCGTCGGCGTCGTCGAAACGAAACGACATATGATCGAACACGGCGACCGCGTCGGCACTGTCAACAGACTCCGCCGCGCACGTATCCAGCGTGCGCTTGCCGTCCACAATGCTCGGCTCAATCTCCAACACCTGTTGCGCGCGGTTGAGGCACGCCGCAGCGCGCGGAAGCGTCAGAATCACCATCTGCGCCATCATCACAAAGAACAGGATCAGGATCGCGTATTCCAGTACGGCCGAGATGCTGCCGATTTGCATGGCATGGGCGCCCACGCGGTTGCCGCCCACCCACAGCACCGCCACCTCAGCGATGTTCATCAAAAAGAAGCTGGAGCTGTCGAGCCCCACAAACAGGTGGTTGACCTTAATGGCGTTGTCCGCGTAATCGCTAAATACCTCGTCCAGGCGCTGCTCCTCGTGGCGCTCCTTATTGAAAGCGCGGATGACCCGAACGCCCACGATGTTCTCGCGCAGCACCACGTTCATACGATCGATAAAGCTCTGAAGGCGCATAAAAATCGGCGCGGCGTTAGCCACCGTAAAGACCGCCGCCACCAGCACGATCGCAACCACCACGCCCAGCAGCGTGCCCATGGCAGGATCGATGAACCAAGCAAATATGATGCCCGCGACGGCCAGGAATGGCACCGGCAGCACCAACTGAATCGTCTGAAGGATTGCCTGCTGAATCACGTTGATGTCGTTGAGTGAGCGTGTGATCATCGATCCGGTACCAAAGCGCTCAAAGTCGCTGGCCGCGAGCTCAAGCGATTTGTCGTACACGGCATTGCGGATATCGCAGGCCACGTTGGCGGCCAGGCGCGCCGAAAGATAGCAGCCCAGCACCGTGCCGCCGCTAGCCATGCTGGTCGCGATAAACATATATAGGCCGTTACGTAAAATGTAGTCGACATCGCCCGTGGTAATTCCGGTGTTGACCATGTTCGCCAGCATCGTTGGAACCAACAGCGTACCGACGTTATCCACCAGCAGCACCAGTAGCGTCACTGCGACAAGCCCTCGGTAGGGCTTCAAAAACCTCATTAACAGTCGCACGACTCCCCCTCACGTTGATTCTCCGACTGATCTTCGGCTGCCACCTGCCGCTTAAATGCCTCGCACTCCTCACCGAGCACCTGAGAAAATTTACCGATCAAGCGCATAATCTCGCGCTGCTCACATGGCTCGAGGGCATCGAAGGCTCTCTGCTCGGCCCCTTGCGCCGGCATCGCATGCCGTTTTGCAAATCGTCTACCCTCTTCGGTCAGGCTCACAACCTTGTTCTTGCGACTGCCTTCGGCAAACTCAAGCGTGGCGAAACCCCGCGCCGTCAAGGTTTTAATGGCCGAGTTTATAGTCTGTTTGCTATAGAACCATTCGCTTGTCAGACGACTTACAGCAATGCTGCCGCCCGCCGTGCTGGTGTCGACGAGCATCCAATAGGCGCAGTCCGAAAGACCACAGGCGCGCGCGAACTCCGAATAGATACGGTCAAGCCCGTTGAGCATCCGGTCGAAATCGACCAGGCTAACTGCATTATTCATCTCTCCCGCCATTCGATAGTCCGAGTTTTGACTAATTTGTATTTAGATTAGTCCGAGATTTGACCATCGTCAATAAGTTCGTTATATATGGTCGGCTCTACATTGCATATCGACAGAAAAAGACCGCCGGCGCGGGGGCGGCGCCGGCGGTCACGCGAGAATAGCGATGTATTTGCCCGTTAGGCGGCGACGGCCTCGTAGACCGTGGCGCCCGCAAAGCTGTCGTGCAGGCTCTTGCCGCAGATCCAGGGCAGCTCAACGACCTCACAGACCGTGTTAACCAGCTCGGAGCAGTCAGTAAAGTGGCCCTTATCGTTGAGGGCCTCGCAATCCTGAACACGCCAATAGCCATCGGTGTGCGTGATGTAGTACTCGTGGTTGTCGATCGTCACAAAAGCGCGCGTCTTGGAACGCAGCAGCTTCAGAAATCCTTCGAAGTCGGTCTCGACGACATCTCCAGCCTGGAACATGATGTTACCTCCTGGCCCGGCGCCACCATGGCGCGTTGATAAACGTTGGTACTCCTTTAGTAAAACCTTTATCAGAGCTTATGCGCGCATCATTTAGGCAAGTGGTAAAAAACCGCAGGGTAGACGGGATAAAACGTTTAACCATCTCATCAGCTTCTCACATTCTTGCCGCAGTTTTATGCAAGCCGACTTTTCCGATTGGCGGCCATTGCTGTTTGGAGCCCTTCGCGCGATTACGGCTACGGCACGACGGGTAAGAACGGAGCATCTGCAACGTCATCGCTAGGAGAACCCATGGAGACCATCGAAGCGCTCATCCACCGCCGCAGCTGCCGTAACTATAGCGATCGCCCCGTCGAAGCCGAAAAGCTCGCACGCATTATCGAAGCCGGCCAGTACGCGCCGAGCGGCATGGGACGCCAGCCGGTCACGTTCGTCGCCGTCACCGACCCCGCAACCGTCGAGCGCCTCTCGCAGCTCAACGCCCAAGTTATGGGCAGCGAAGGAGATCCCTTCTACGGCGCCAAGACCGTTGTGGTGGTGCTCGTCGACCGCAGCGTGCCCACGTATCTGGAAGACGGCTCGCTCGCCATGGGCAACCTGCTCAACGCAGCCTATGCGCTGGGCGTCGATTCGTGTTGGATCCACCGCGCGCACGAGGTTTTCGATTCGCCCGAGGGTCTCGAGCTGCTGACCAAGTGGGGTCTGCCCGCCGACGGAAGCCTGCGCGGTGTGGGCAACTGCATTCTGGGCTACGCCGAGGACGCACTCCCCGAGCCCAAACCCCGCCGTGACAACGTGGTGTACGTCGGGTAGCCAAGGAGTGTCCCAACTGCCGGCAGAATAGGAACGTCCCTAGCTGCCGACAACGTCGATGTTTTGGCAACGCCAGCGAGCGAGCCGCATTTGCGCCAAGGTGACGTGAAACGAAAGGGCGCTGACCTTCTGGTCGCGCCCTTGAAGTTGAACGTCAGATTGGCGTGAATGCGGCTCGCGCAGCGTCGGCCGGTCCGCCGTTCGGTAGAACGGCGGCCCTAATTAGTCGACTGGATGATAGAAGGTATCGACGACCGTTTGCTTTACGTTGTCCTGGTCCAGGTAGAACTCGGCGAAGGTGTCGCCCTGCTGCATGGTGCCCTGCAGCGTCACGACATCAAACGAAGTCAGGCCGTGCTCGAGCATCGTGGTCGCTAGATAGCTGAACTCATCGAGACCCAAATTGGTCCACGTATAGTCGCCCATGGCCTGATACAGGCTGATGAGCATGGCGGGGTTGCTCTTGGCACTGCTGAGTACCTTCGACGCAAACGCCTGCACGTAGCTCACCTGGCGCGCTGTGCGATCCAGCGAAGACGTCAGATTCGTCGTGTCGCGCCACTGCACGTACTTTTCCGCCGTTGTACCAAACAGAGTGGTCTCCTGGCCCTCGACAACCGACGTGCCCGGCACAGTCTGCGTAGGCACCAGCGTCACGCCGCCGATGGAGTCATTAATGGGAGCCACGCCCTCGATATTGAGCGTGTAGTAATAGTCGACCGGAATGTTATCGAGCACGCGCGAGGCAGCGGCGGCCGTCAGCGCCGATGAGTTATCGCCATCGGTGCCATAGGCGAACTGCAAGCACAGCTGCTCGGTCACCTGGCCGGCAAACGAACCATTGGAATACGTATCTACGGCAACCATGCTGTCGCGCGGGATGATAATGCCGCGAGCCTCGCCCGTGTCGGTATTAAGCGCTACGACCATCACGGTATCGGACTGGCCCTTCTGGGTGCCGTCATCGTTATTACGGCCATCAAAGCCGATAAACGCCACCGTGGCCATATGCTTGTTGAGCGCATACTTCTTGCCGTTATAGGTAATGGTGTCGCCCTTGGCTTTAATGACCTTTTCGGTCTTTTCCTCAATCTTCTTTTTGCCTTGGTTCACGCTGTGATTCACAAAGCCCCAGCCGGCAGCAGCAACCGCACCAATCACGAGCAGCACGATCAGCAGCGTGCGGATACGGCGGCGGCGCTTGATGCGCTTAATCGACTCTTTGGAGCGTCGACGACGCTGAGGTCCCGCCTCATCAAGCGAAGGCCACTCTACCTCATCAACAGGCTGCGCCGCAGCTTCATCGGTCTTTGCCGATGCGTCGGACGGAGCCTCGGCCTTGCCCTGGGATTTTTCGTCAGATTGAGGTGTCGGAGTGCCTTTGGTCTCCCATTGAGGCTCGACAGGCTCCGCCGCATCCCGAACCTGCTGCTCGGGATTGTTTACTTGATTTTCGTCGGGATCCACCGCATCGATAAAGTGCTTGCCACGGGGGTTCATGACTATTTTGTCTCCTGGTCGCTTGTTAACACACCGCTCACAATATAGCGCGAGTTGCCCTGCGAGCTATCGAGCATGCAGGTGCTCAGCTGTACAATCTTACTATCTGCATCAAGTGTCACGCCGTCACGTACATTTTTGAGCAATGCGTCCGGATTACAGACCGAATTAAAGTAGTCCTGGCGCACGGCAGGGTCGGCAAAGTTAAACGAGTTGAGAATGTGGCGATCGTCATATTGATAGGCCGAGACAATCTTGTACTTCAGAATATGGCCCGGCGTGTAGATATAGAACTCGGTGTTCTCGTTAAAGAAGTCCGCGTCCTCAAAGTTATGCAAGTTGTGGAACACACCGCCGTTCACATGGCCGTAGATCACCGTGACGGGATCGCTAAAGTCGCGCGCGTTTGCCATCTGGCTAAATGCTGTGCCATACGGGTCGTACTTGCCGTCCTTGTCGTGGTCCAGATAAAACAGGTCGTCCGTCGTGCTCTGCAGCAAGGGCGTGTTGATATCCGCACCCGGAATGTAGAGCCACGCATAGATATCGGCATTCTCTTGAATGAGCGGTGCAAAGTCGATGGGGTTGTCCGGCAGCTCCTTGCCCTTTGATTCGACCTTCGTGGCGGGCTTGCCTGTTGCACTCATCTCCTCGGCGCGCTGCTGCTCTAGATGATTCATATAGAGCACGTAGCCGCCGCAGCCGACTGCGACCAGCAACAACACTACGAAAACGCCCTTGAGTATCGTGGCGCGACGCTTTTTGTCCGAGTCGCCCATATGCTTAACTTCCATATGCTTGCCCTGCGGCTGCTGTGCCATGGTGTTCCCTTACCCTATAAATCGGCCAAAAAAAGGACCCGCACAAGTACGGGTCCTCAAATCTTACGGTTGAAACCGTATGTGTGCTAGTTGTTCTTGCGAAGAGCAACAAAAGCGCAGGCAGCGCCAGCAGCGGCAACAGCAGCCACAGCGGCAACAGCGGTGGTGTTCACGCCGGTAGCCGGGGACTTAGCACCGTTGTCGGTGGTAGCAGCGCCAGCAGCAGTCTTCTCAGCCACGATGGTGTAGGTGGAGAGCTTGGTAACCTTAAAGGTAACATTGCCGTTGTTGTCGGCAGTGAGGTTCAGGGTCTCCTTGCTACCGTCGTTGTGCTGGACATAGACGGTAACCTTGGCGTTGGCGTAAGCCTTGCCAAGGGTGAAGGTGACGGTCAGCGGGTTGGACTCAGAAACGGTACCCTCGACGGTCTCGGTGATCTCAAAGGAAGCGACCACGTTGGCGTTGGCAGGGGTGCCCTCGGCGTTCTTGGTGGTGGAAGCAACCTTGACGTTAGCGTTGTTAACGCTGGCGGTCACGTTGTTGGCGCCGGTGGCGGTGGTGTTGGCAGGGCTCGGGGCGGCGAAAGCAGCCACGGGCAGAGCCAGGGCAAGAGCGAGAACGCTCAGTGCTGCCATGAATCTCTTCTTCATGTTAGGTACTCCTCAACTTGCAGCTTGTGGACCTTTAAGTGCCTAGTAGTATAGCCCTTTTTTACAAATTGTGACTAATGAGTTCCATATGAAACAACATTGCTGCTTTTTTGCTCACTCATTGGCCCCAAACAGCGACTTAGTGTGATGGTTCTGTGACTTATTGGCCTTGCGTCACGGGCGTGACCTGCGAATCCACGCCGTTTGCACCGGTTTCGCTATCCTCGCTGTCCGTATCCTCGCCCTTTTGCGCATCGGCGATCGTTGCGGCAGCGGCAACAATACCGCGCTGAGGCGCCACGCCCGTCTGTGTCTGAGCGCCCTCGACAAGCTCCGTGCCGGCATGCGCGAGCTCAGCAGATTTGAACATCGCGCTCAGGTCGACCCCGCCGCCTGCGTAGCCGAGTGCGGCAAGTGCGATCACAATCACCGCAACAACAACTGCAATCGGCACATAACGATGCCAGCCAGCAGGATTGAGCCCACTTCGGCGAGCAGCGCCACGGCTAATGTAGCCGAGCGTTCCATCGTGCTTGAGCTTAGAGCCCACCACGCGCTTGCGCCCCCACAGCGTCGACTCGGCCTGCATGGCCAAGCGAGCGCTGGCCGAAGGATAGCCGTATTTGGTGCGCTTGAACGAACCGTCGAACCCCGACGCGTGCTTGCCCCACGTCCGGGACGTCGTGCGGCGGTTAACTGGAGCCGCGCTCCGTCTATTCCGGTTTGGTTTTGAAGTTTCCGCCATACGCCCCCGCACGCCGTAACACAATCGAAACATTACTGCTTTGGACTGTAGCACACGCGCCGCACGCGGTCACGGGCGCCTCGCTCAGCGGTCGTCGTCCTTCAACAAGCGCCACAAGGTCGTGCGGCTTATTCCCAGCACTTCGGCGGCGCGGGTCCGGTTGCCCTGAAGGTAGCCCACGACCAGCCGCGCGATGTCGCGTTCGGTATCGGCCAGTGGACGCAGGATATACAGGTCGCTGTCGAGCGTCGGAGCGCCAAAGGTTGCGGTTTTGATGACGTCCTCCTGGGCGAGCACCTCCTCCGCCACCGCGCGCTCCGCCACACCCGACCCTACTAATATATAGAGTCGTTCCGATACCTCGCGAAGCTGCAGATAGTTGCGTGGCCAGCGATAGCCGTTGAACGTCGAGGCAGCCTCCTCGGACATACTCGGAGCGGCAGTTCCAAAGACATCTGACAGATATGACAAATACTGCGCAACCTTTTTCGATGCGCCACCCTGCTCGGCAATCGCAGGCGCCACACTTACTGCGCACGCCAAGCGCTCGGTTACAAAAGCGGCCTGATCGCTTTCGCCACCGCCCGGCATATCGTTTGCCGTCAGAACCACATGGCAACGCGCGGCCAGCGCCGTGTCGGTCATCGTAGAGACAAGCTCGCGCAGACGCCGCGGCGAAAGTGCATGCCAGCCGCCAATACAAAGGGTCAGCTCTGCCTGGAACAGCGGCGATTCCGAGCTTTTGAGCAGATGGCGCCAGCCGCGATCTGTGAGCTCGTCAAGTGCCACGGACACAAAGGGTTCGTCAGCATAAGGCCCATCCAGATAGAGGCGTTTTGCAATCTCTGCCTGGCCGGCACCCAGCTCGCCCTCCAACATGAGGGGCACGCCGCGGGCATAGCTTTCGCAGACGGGGCCAGCGACCGCGGCGGCACCCTCGACAATGCCGTACGCGCTCGCCTCGTAGCGCGCCTCGACCTCATCTGCGTTAAGCCACTCAATACCCGCGTGTGCCGCCACACCGTGCACCTCGCGAACCACGACCACCCAAAGCGCGCCGTATTCCTTGGCGACCGGACGCACCGTGAGGCTCAAGCGCCCTCCCGCATGCCCCATCACCAGGCGCGTGCCGTTGCCCACGCGCCCCAGGCGCTCGGCGACAAATGCCGCGACATCTTGCTCGAGCGCGACATCGTCCATGGTCGAAATCGCCACGCGTCCATGCCCATCGATTGCCAACGCCGAGGCCCCGGCAGCAGCCAAGGCCTCGATCAAGATTTGTAGCTTGGCGTCACTGTTCATATTGCGCCCCGTCCTCGGCGCCACGCCGCCACCGACGGCTGCGCGAGCGAGTGTTTCAAAATTGAACGATATTGTTCACCAAACACTATAGGGCAGAAGCCGCCGTCCTGCGAGTATATGAGTTGCCCCGCATCGCCATCCTGGCGGGGCGATAAGAGCTCTTCGGGACCTATCAACCTGCGGACAAGCCATACCCGCAAGAGCTCCTATCGCTCCACCGCGGACATGCGCTCGCCAGCACGCAGCACGCAAATCAGTTACTTCTCTACCAGATTCCCAGCACGTGCTGCATTCCCAAACTCATGCAAGCAATGCCAATCCAGCAGCAAAAGCCCAATGCGATGGGCTTGCCGCCCTTTTTGACCAGCTCGACGATATCGGTATTAAAGCCAATAGCCGCCATGGCCATCACGATAAAGAACTTCGACAGCTCCTTGATGGGCGCCGTAATGGATGCAGGAAGCTGAAGCACCGTGGTGATTACGCTCGCCAGCACAAAGAACAGCACGAACATGGGAAACGCGCGCTTAAGCGAGAACGTGCTTTTGGCGTCGCCGCCGGCCTTACGCGCCAGATGCATCTGCCAGCATGCGAGAGCCAACGTAATGGGAATAATGGCCAGCGTCCTGGTGAGCTTGACCACCGTGGCGCTTTCGAGCACATTGGCGCCGGGATGCATACTGTCCCAGGCGCTCGCCGCAGCCGTTACCGACGAGGTGTCGTTGATGGCGGTGCCGGCAAACAGGCCAAAGCCCTCGTTGGTCAGCCCGAGCATGCCGCCGAGCGTCGGAAACACGAGCGCCGCGATAACGTTAAACAGGAAGATGACCGAAATAGCCTGGGCAATCTCGCGATCGTCGGCATCGATGACGGGCGCGGTCGCGGCGATGGCAGAACCGCCGCAAATCGACGAACCAACGCCCACAAGCGTCGCGATCTTGCCCGGCACGTTCATAACGCGGCAGAGCACGAAGGCGATGACAAGCGAGGTCGAGATCGTCGCCACGATAATCGGCAGCGACTGAGCGCCTTTGGACAGAATCTGCGAGAGGTTCATGCCAAAGCCAAGCAGGATTACCGCGTACTGCAAGACTTTTTTAGACGTATAGGTGACACCGGCGGCGAGCTGTTCGCGACGATTCTTGGGAAAGACAAGCGCCAGGATCATGCCAAAGAGGATGGCAAACACCGGCCCGCCGACCACCTCAATCTGTTTGCCGAGCAACGTCGCGGGGATGGCGACGATCAGGCAGAACAAGACGCCCTTCCAGCGCTCGCGTACGATATTCGCCAGTTGCATATGGGATTCCTTCTTTCTATTTCACGTTTGCGACGGCTTATGATACGGCAACATTGAGCACAGCCCTGCGCAAATACAGACTAAGATGCCGCAATAGTTCTCGGGCGACAGCCGAATTACCCACCGCGGAAAGCTGATTCGCGGCATAATTAACAGCTGATATATGAGTGTGATAGAACGGTTGTGAGGCACTATGGAAGAATCGATGCACGTCGGCGAGCAGGAAATGAGCCTACAGGATCAGTCCTACCACACCATTCGACGCAAAATCGTCTACCTGGACTACAAGCCGGGCGAAAAGCTGGGCGTCAAGCAGCTTTGCGACGACCTGGATATGGGGCGCACCCCTGTGCGCGAGGCGCTGGTGCGTCTGGCGCAGGAGGGCCTGGTGCGTACCGTGCCCCAAAGCGGCACCTATGTCTCGCCCATCAACCTCACTCTTGCCGAGAGCGCCTGCTACATTCGCGAGCATCTGGAAAAGCAGGTGATTGTGGAGTGCTGCGCCCGTGCCACCTCGGCAGGCATCGAGCAGCTCGACCGAGCCATCGCGCTGCAGGAAAAGACCATGGCCGAGGAGGATCGCATCGGTTTCTTTTTAAGCGACAACCTCATGCACCGCATGATCTTTAGCATCGCGTGCCGCAGCACCGTATGGACGTGGCTCGAAGAGACCAATGCCGACCTGGAGCGCTTCCGCTGGCTTCGCGCCGCCACGCAGACGCTCGACAATCAGGAGATTGTTAACGAGCACAAGCAAATCCGCCGCGCCATCGCCGGCCGCGACCCCATCGAGGCGAGCTTTTTGGTCAGCAAGCACCTGCATATGATGTTCCGCAACCAAACCGAGGTCCTGGACCAGTTCCCCGAGTACTTCGAGACCAGGAAGCTCCGCTAACCTGCCAAAACCACCACAAAGGGGACAGGCACCTTTGTGGTGGTTTCTCCACACAAAAAGGCCCGGCTCCGTCCGATGACGCGGAGCCGGGCCTTGCTGTTGGCGCGTTTCGACAACGGGGCACTCGATGTCAGTCACCAGCAGCGAGCGGGCCGCATTTGCGCCAAGGTGACGTGAAATGAGAGGGCGCTGACCTTCTGGTCGCGCCCTCGAAATTGAACGTCAGATTGGCGTGAATGCGGCCCGCGCAGCGTCAAGCGGTCCGCCGTTCGTTAGAACGGCGGAACCAACTACTCGACAGTAACGCTCTTTGCCAGGTTACGGGGCTGATCGACGTCGCAGCCGCGCAGGATGGCGACCTCGCGGGCGAGCAGCTGCAGCGGGACACTCGCCGTGATAGGGCTGAACACGTCGCGGACGGCCGGCACGCGGATGATACAGTCGGCGATCTTGTTGATCTCCTCGTCGCCCTCGGTGGCAACGACGATGACCTTGGCACCGCGCGCCTTGCACTCCATAAGGTTCGACACGGTCTTGTCGTAGGTGGCGCTCTTGGTGGCCACGGCGATGACGGGGAAACCCGGATCGATCAGCGCGATGGGACCGTGCTTCATCTCGCCGGCAGCATACGCCTCGGCATGCAGGTAGCTGACTTCCTTGAGCTTGAGTGCGCCCTCGTAGGAGATGGCAGCGCCCATACCGCGGCCCACGAACAGCGCCGACTGCGCGTCCTTGCACAGCAGGGCGGCCTCGTGCACGGCCTCGGTCTGGGTATCCAAAATCCACTGGATCTGCTCGGCCGTATCGGAAAGTTCGCGGAACAGCATGCGCGCCTGCTTGGTGGTCAGACGGTACTTAACCTGCGCCAGCAGCAGAGCAAGCAGCGTCAGGCTCACAACCTGGCCGATGAAGCTCTTGGTCGAGGCGACCGCGATCTCCTTGTTGGCCTTGGTATAGATGACGCCGTCGCTCTCGCGCGCCACGGGGCTGCCCACTACGTTGGTGATGCCAAAGACCTTGGCGCCCTTGATGCGCGCATCGCGAATGGCGGCGAGGGTATCGGCCGTCTCGCCCGACTGGGACACGGCAACGACGAGCGTCGTCGGCGTGATGATGGGGTTGCGATAGCGGAACTCGCTGGCAGCCTCAACCTCGGTGGGAATGCGAGCCCAGCCCTCAATAAGGTTCTTTGCGATGAGGCCGGCATGATAGCTGGTGCCGCAGGCGATCACGTAGACACGGTCGATGTCGTTGAGCTCCTCGAGGGACAGGCCCAACTCATCGATGTCGAGCTCGCCGGCGGGGGTCATACGGCCAACCAGCGTGTCGCGCACGACGCGCGGCTGCTCGTGGATCTCCTTGAGCATAAAGTCGGGATAGCCGCCCTTTTCGGCCATGTCCAGATCCCAATCGATATGGGTGACCTTGGGCTCGATGGCATTGCCGGCCTCGTCGGTGTACTCGACGCCCGCAGGCGTAAGCTTGGCAAACTGACCGTCCTCGAGCACCACGACATCGCGGGTGGCGTCGATGAGCGCGATGACGTCGGAGGCAACGTAGGAGCCGGTCTCGCCCACGCCGACCACAATCGGGGAGTCCTTGCGGGCAACGGCGATTACGCCAGGCTCGTCGGCGCACACGGCGGCCAGGCCGTAGGCGCCCACCACGTGGGTGCAGGCCTCGCGCACAGAGGCCATCAGGTCGTGCGTCTCGGCATAGGCTTCTTCGATCAGATGAGCGAAGACCTCCGTATCGGTCTCGCTCTTAAAGTGATGGCCGCGGCCCTCCAGCTCCTCGCGCAGTTCGGCGAAGTTCTCGATAATGCCGTTGTGGACGATGGCGATGCGACCATCGCAGCTGGTGTGGGGATGAGCGTTAACGACGGAAGGCTTGCCGTGGGTGGCCCAACGGGTGTGGCCGATACCGCAGGTAGCGTCGCTATCGATATTGGAAAGCTCGCTCTCCAGACCCGCAACCTTACCCACGCGGCGGATAACGTCGAGGTGCGCCGCGGCGCCCTCGCCCACCTCGAGCGCGACGCCCGAGGAGTCATAGCCGCGATACTCCATGCGCTTAAGGCCTGTGACCAGGATGTTCTTTGCAATATCAGAGCCGGTGTAGCCGACAATTCCGCACATAGGATAAATCCCTTCGTCCGCGTGACTGCAAAACGTCCACGCACATGGGCGCTGAGACGCATAACGTTCGAGTATTGTACTCACGCAAGCGCAAGCTGATATACCAGAAGTGGTACCTCAACTTGGATACCACTCGATACACACACGTCCAGCCGGTCCAAACCACCACAATGGGGACAGGCACCTTTGTGGTGGCCTGGGCTCCAGCGTTTACCCAGATAAAACCTGCCAAAATAAACCTGTCCCTAATTGGCAGGTTTTGACACCCTAGGGGCGGGCGATGCTACAATCTGGCTTGTACTTGAAACGCATCAAAGGGGCCGCTATGGCAAAGGTAAAAATCAGCGACGTCGCGCGCGAGGCAGGGGTTTCGCTGGGCACGGTTTCCAACGCGCTCAACCATCCCGAAAAGCTGCGCCCCGAGACCCTCAAACTCATCAACGAGACCATCAATCGCCTAGGCTACCTGCCCAACCAAAGCGCCCGTCAGCTCGCGGGCGGCACCACCAAGTCCTTTGGCCTGGTCCTTCCCCGTCTCGACCACGGTTTTTCGCTCCAAATTGCCAGCGGCGCCCATAACGAGGCCCGCAAGCACGGTTACGACCTGCTCATCGCCAACGCCGATAACGACGATATTCTCCAGGACCATTACCTGCGCTACTTTATGGGCACGCAAATGTCCGGCGTCATGGTTCAGCCCATGGCGTCCCCCGACTGGCGTCCCGCAACGACCAAGATGCCCGTGCCGATTGTCCACCTGGACATCCATTGCTCCGAGCCCGGCTACTACGTAGCGGCCGACAACGAGGCGCAGGGGCGCATTATCGCCGAGCTCGCCATCGCCCGCGGCGCACGCCATATCACCGTTGTGGGCAGAGCGGCATTCATGCAGCTCACCCTGCGCGTACTTGGCATTCACAAGGCTCTCGCCCTGCATCCCGATATCAAAATTGAAGTCATTGACGCCGGAGAGTGGAATACCGCAGCCGACGGCTACAGCATTGGCGCTCAGATCGCCGGGCGCCCTGCCGACGAGCGTCCCGATTTTGTCGTCGGCCTGACCGACGTGTTGGCCTCGGGCGTTATCTCGGCATTGGTCGACAAAGGCATCTCCGTCCCCGAGCAGGTTCGCGTGGCCGGATGCGACGGCAACCCACTCGCTTGGAGCGGGTCGGTCCCCCTCACCACGGTAGCACCGCCGGGCTACGAGATTGGCCGCAAGGGGGTTCAGTTGCTGATGGAGCAGATCGAGAACAAGGCCCCAGCAAAGACCAAGCATATCCGCGTCGGCTCTGCAGCGCGCACCGTCACCGCAGTCACGACCGCCGAGGATATCAACCGCCAAGAACTCGTGCGGCCGTTCCTACTGGAGCGCTCCAGCACCCAGGCAAGCACCCAGACCGACGCTACGGCCATCAACCTCGGCGCGTATCTATAGCACGCCCGCAAGTATGCTAAGTCGCCGTTTAAGCAAAAGGGGCCCGACCATTGCCGGGCCCCTTTTGCTTAAACGCAAACGTGGGCAATCGCTCGCTTCAACGCCGCAATTGCCTAGCGTGCGGCCTTGACCGCCGCCGCCAGATCGAACAACGAATCGAGTACGGCCTCGCAGCCATCCACCACGTCCTGCGGCAGCGGCACGATATCGGGGACGGCAAAGACATGGCAGCCGGCCGTGATGCCCGAGACGCAGCCGTTGCGCGAATCCTCGACCACGGCGCACTCCTCGGGGGCAAAGCCCGCGCGCTCGCAGGCGAGCAGATACATCTCGGGGTCTGGCTTGCCGTGCACGACGTCCTCGCCACAGGTCACCGTTTCAAACTTGTCAAAGAGGCCGACCATCTTAAGGTTGCGTTCGGCCGTAGCGAGGCGCGACGACGTCGCAAGGCCCACGTGATAGCCCGCAGCCAGCAGCTCGTCTATGCACTCGGCGGCGCCGGCCTTAAGCTCCAGTTCGGTCTTGACCATCTCGTCGCGAATCTGCTTGTGGCGGGCATAGACCGCCTCGGTGGTTTCGTGGCTGCCGTAATGCTTATCAAGGATGTCCATAACATCGGGCAGCGTGCGACCGATAAACTGATGGATCAGCGCTTCATCAATCGCGACCCCCAGCTCAGCGGCGCCTGCCTTCCAGGCCTTAATCCCCAAACGCTCGGTATCGACCAGCGTTCCATCCATGTCAAAAATAACAGCCTTGATCATATCGGTCCCCCATCGGCTCTCGCTATCGCATTACCGCAACTCTACCGCATTTGGCAACTTGTATATAACGTATATGCCATATTGCACTTTCGTTACATAGGTAGAAGTATTATGACAAGCAGCCCGGTAGGATTATAGTTTTTGACCGAGTACATATTGGTAAGGATCGATTCATGTTTTCAGACACCACCGCACCTGCAAAGGAGCTTCAGGACAAACTCGCAGAGCTCGAGCAGCTGCTTTTGGCATACGGACGCGTTGCCATCGGCTTTTCCGGCGGCGTCGACAGCAGCTTTTTGGCCGCGGTCTGCGCCCGCATCATGCCTGCCAGCACGCTTCTCGTCCACCTCACCACGCCGCTCATCGGCACGCCTGAACAGGCTTCGTTTGAGCGATCCGTTGACGGGCAAACCAATGAGGAGCCACATTTTAAGCTCCCTGTGCTCAATCTTTCGGTCGATCAGTTGCAGCTCCCCCAAGTAGCCTGCAACGACGCCAATCGCTGCTACCACTGTAAACACGCCGGCTTTACCGCTATCGTCAACCACGCCAAGTCGCTCGGCTTTCCCACCGTCATCGATGGCAGCAATGCAAGCGATCGCGGTGACTACCGCCCCGGCATGCGCGCGGCAGAAGAGCTCGGCGTACGCTCCCCTCTTATGGAGGTCGGCTTTACCAAGGACGAAGAGCGCGAGCTGTTGCGCGCGTGGGGCTATTCCGTTTGGAACTTGCCGGCAGGCGCCTGCCTTGCCACACGCGTCCCCACGGGCGAGGAGCTTACGCGCGAGAAGGTCGATTTAATCCGCGCCTGCGAGGACTACCTGCACGATCTTGGCCTGGCGCAGGTTCGCGCGCGCTTGGTCGGCGGCTGCATGCATATCGAAGCCGCTCCCGCAGATGTCACCAAGATTGCTATCCTCGGCGGCACCGCCGTCGATGCCGAGGGCAAAACCCCGCTGCCCGCCGCCATCGAGTCCGCGCTGCGCGAGCTGGGCTGCGGTCATATCTCCCCCGAGGTCACCCCCTACATCCACGGCAACATGAACCTGTAGGTTGCGCCGTTTTACAAACGGCGCAACTGCTCGGCGCTGCGCGGGCTCCGGGCACGGCAATCTGACGTTCAACTTCACGGGTGCGACCAAAAGGTCAGCGCCCGCTTGTTTCACGTCACCTTACCGCACCCGGAGCCCGCTCGCTCGCATATGCTCAACCTGGACTGCGTTAACTGACCTACCAAAAAGGGACAGGTTTGTTTTGGCAGGTATTATCTGGGGAAGCGCCGAATAGCTTCATATACACAGCCGCCGCAGCTCCATATGAGGCAAATGAATCCGTAGCGTTTGTCCCAAATCTTAAGTATTTGTTCGACAGAACGGCCCCTGCCGGCTCCTGCTAGACTGGTAGATTCCCAACCGTCCATCCAGGAGCCTCAATGTCGCGCAAGTCCGCTTACAAGCAAGTGCTTTCCATCGGCACCGCCGTGGTGCTGGGGTTTGCGCTGTTCACAGGGTCGCTCGACGGAGCGCCCAAGCTGTTGTCGCCGCAAAGCGATGAGCAGGCAGCGGCTCTGGCCGAAAAACAAAGCGAGAGTCCCAGCCGCACCGACGACGAGGCAGACCTGGTCGCTCGACTCGAATCGGGAACAGCGAGCTCCTCGGTCTCTCAAAATAGCCAAGACTCTGGCGATGACTCAGATTCCGCCGCGAGCGACACCGATGACGACGCCTCCGCGGACAGTGCCGCCACCCCTATCGACGAGGTCGAAAACCCCGATCTCGACCGCGCCCGCGGCGTATACCTCAGCAGTATTCCCGACTACGCGGGTAACCCCTATGTTGCCCTGCGCGCCGATAGCACGCACCCGCTCGGCACACCATCATTCACGCTCGATGAATACGAGCGCGCCACAGAAGAGGGCTGCTTTAAGAAGTTCTCCAAGCTCGACAGCTTGGGCCGCACCCGTAAAGCGCTCGCCTGCGTGGGCCCCGAATCGCTCGGTCAAGGCGAGCGCGGCGATATCTCGCGCATCCACCCTGCCGGTTGGCACCAGCAGCGCTACGACTTTATTCCGGGCCAGAGCCTCTACAACCGCTGCCACCTCATCGCCTGGTCGCTCTGCGGCGAAAACGCCAACCGCAAGAATCTCCTCACCGGCACGCGTTATCTCAACGAGACGGGCATGCTGCCGTTTGAAGAGCAGATTCTCGGCTACATCCGCGATACGGGTAACCATGTGCTCTACCGTGTCACGCCCATGTATAACGAAGAGGAACTTGTCTGCCGTGGCGTGCGCCTTGAGGCGCAATCGGTCGAGGACCACGGCAAGACCCTCTGCTTCCACGTATGCTGCTACAACCTGCAGCCGCACGTGCAGATCGACTACGCCACCGGCCGCAATCAGGCATCCGGAGACTAGTGCCGACTGCGCTGCCCGTAACCCAAAAAAAATGATCCGCAATCCTTCCGTCGCATACGGATCAAATAAGGCCGCCCCGGTTACCCAGGACGGCCTTTTCGTCAGCACCTACATTGCAGGCAAAACCACACGTTACTTGGCACGGCCCTCCTCATAGCGCTCGACCAGCTTGGCCTGAACGTCATAAGGCACCTGCTCATAGCCGGCGGGCTTCATGGTGAAGTCGCCCGTGCCGCGCGTGATAGAGCGCAGGCGCGTCGAATAATCCGTCAGCTCGGCCAGCGGCGCCTGGGCAATGACCACGGTATCGCCGCGCTCATCGGTCTCCATGCCCGTCACGCGACCGCGCGAGGCCGAGATGTCGCCCATCACGGCACCGGCGTAGCTCTCGGGGATAGTCACCGTGATTTCCTCGATGGGCTCCAGCACCACCGGGTCGGCATCGGCACATGCCTTGCGCAGGCCGATGCGAGCCGCCGCGCGGAACGCCATCTCGTTGGAGTCGACGCTGTGATACGAGCCGTCGTACACAGCCACGCGAATGCCCGTGAGCGGGTAGCCGGCAATGATGCCGTCCTTCATGGTCTCCTGGACACCCTTGTCCACGGCGGGGATCAGCGAGCGCGGAATGCGGCCGCCCACGACCTCATCCACAAACTCGTAGCCGTCGCTCGTGCCGTCGGGCCCAATGAGCGGCTCCACGCGTAGCCAGCAGTCGCCGTACTGACCGGCACCACCGGTCTGCTTCTTGTGGCGGCCCTGGGCGCTCGCCGTGCGGCGGATGGTCTCGCGATACGGAATGCGGATCGGCACGCTCTTGGCCACGACCTTGGTGCGGTCCTCCAAACGGTTGAGCAGCACCGAAACCTGCGCCTCGCCCACCGCCGAGATGATGGTCTGCCCGGTCTCCTCGTCGCGGTCGATGCTCATGGTCGGATCGGCCTTGCAGGCCTTCTCGATAAACGTGTAGAGCTTCTCCTCGTCGCCGCGGTTCTCGGCCTCGATGGCGATGCGGTACTGAGAGTTGGGGAACTTAAACGCCGCAGCCTCGACCTTGCCGGTAATCGAGAGCGTATCGCCCGTCTCGGCCGCCAGCTTGGGCGCCACGATGATGTCGCCGGCATAAGCGTGACCGACCTCGGTCATGTCGCGGCCGCACATCACATACAGGTGAGCCAGACGCTCACCCTTGCGTGTGCGCGCATTGATCAGCTCAAGGCCCGGCTCAAGCGTGCCCGTCAGCACCTTGATAAAGCTGATGCGACCCTGCTGCGGATCGGCCAGAGTCTTAAACACAAACGCCACCGGGCGGTCATCGTCACTCGAGATCTTGAGCGAATCACCGTCGATGAGTGGCATCTCACCGTAGTCCGTCGGCGCCGGGAAGTACGTGGCGATGTCGTCCATCAGCGAGTTGACGCCCTGCTCCTTAATGCAATCGCCCGCAAAGACCGGCACAAAGATGCGCTCGGCGATCGCCTTGGACAACAGGCCCTCAAGCTCCTCCTGCGTCAGCGTCTCTTCGCCTTCCAGGTACTTCATCATCAGCTCATCGTCAGCCTCGGCCACCAGCTCGCACAGATGGTCGTGGGCCTCCTCGGCCTGGGCACGATACTCCTCGGGAATCTCCGACTCAACGGCTTCGGCGCCGTTGCAATGGCGCGCCTTCATGCGCACCAGGTCGATGATGCCGTCAAAGTCCTCGCCCTCGCCCCAGGGGAGGGTCACGGCGCCCAAGCGCGTGCCAAAGCGCTCCTGCAGCAGGTCCATCGTAGTCGCAAAGCTGGCCTCGGGACGCGACAGGCGGTTTACGAACACCGCGCGCGCCAGGCGCAGGTCCTCGGCGGCGTACCAAAGCTTAACCGTCGTCGGCTGCGGGCCGGCCTCGGCGTCGACCACAAACAGCGCCGTCTCGCAGACGCTCATCGCGGCAAAGGCGTCGCCGATAAAATCGGGGTAGCACGGGGCATCGAGCACGTTGATGCGGGCGCCCTTCCAATCGATCGGCGCGATGGTCGTCGAGATGGAGAATGAACGCTTGACCTCTTCGGGGTCATAGTCGAGCGTGGGCTTGGTGCCGTCGTGGCCGCCCAGGCGGGCGGTCTTACCAGAAAGGTGGAGCATGGCCTCGGCGAGTGAAGTCTTGCCCACCCCGCCTTGGCCTACGAGCACCACGTTCCTTACGTTGCCGGTCTTGGGAGCACCCATGATGACCTCCTTGCAGGGTCGCGCGCGATGCGCGACGCCAACGGGGAGAGTTCGCGGTCGATGCCGTCCCGGGAGCAGCACGGTCGGCAGCCGAGCCGACTCACCCTCCAAATGTCCTATGCCACCACCCTACCCTCACGGGCGACCGTCCATGCACACCTTTCGGCACACGTATGAATACGGGCGGCGAGAGGAGGAGGCGAGCTTGCGAGGCGATTATTGAACCCCGCCGATGCAAATAAAATGCCGCCCCAGGCTGTAAGACCTGCGGCGGCTTCGCCTCAATTAATAGTTGAGCAAATAGTTGAACCTACCCCTCGATACGGCTCAAGAACTCACGGGTACGCTGCTCGCGCGGATGATCGATAACCTGCTCGGCCGGACCCTCCTCAACAATGCGACCGCCGTCCATAAAGACCACGCGATCGGCAACATCGCGCGCAAACTGCATCGCATGGGTCACGATCACCATCGTCATATTCTGCGCCGCCAGGTCCTTGATGACGCGCAGAACCTCGGCCGTCAGCTCGGGATCGAGCGCCGAGGTCGGCTCGTCAAAGAATAAGATTTCCGGGTCGAGCGCCAAGGCGCGGGCGATACTCACGCGCTGTTGCTGACCGCCCGAAAGCTCACACGGAACCTTGTTCTCGTTGCCCACAAGCCCCATCTGAGCAATCAATTCATGCGCACGAGCTTCCGCCTGCTCGCGCGGGCGCTTAAGAACGCGGATCGGCGCATCGGTGATGTTTTTCATCACGGTATAGTGCGGGAACAGATTGTAGTTCTGAAACACCAGGCCAAATCGCGAGCGCGCCTGCCTGGGCACATCGCCCTTCGCATAGACCGCGCCCGAACCCGCATCCGTCGCAACGGCAAGGTCGCCAAACGAGAGCGAGCCTCCGTCGAGCGTCTCGAGCAGCGTGGCACACCGCAGCAGCGTGGACTTGCCGCCACCCGAAGGCCCGATAATCGCCACGACCTCTCCACGCTTTACCTCGAGCGAGATATCCTTGAGCACCTCATTGCCGCCAAACGCCTTGCGAGCGTTTTCGATTTTCATCACTGAGTTAGTCATGATAATAGTCCAGCTTCTTTTCGGCGGCGCCCAGCAGCATCTCGACCACAAAGTTAAAGACCCAGTAAATCAGCGCCGCGATCGCAAACGGTACCATGCTCACCTGCGAGGCAACCAGGGCCTTGGCCGTCGAGAACATCTCGCCCACGCCAATGGCAAACGCCAGCGACGTGTCCTTGACCAGCGTGATGATCTCGTTGCCCATCGCCGGCAGAATACGCTTGGCGACCTGAGGCATCACGATATACAGAAACGTCTGCACGCGCGAATAGCCCAGCACCTCGGCAGCCTCGTATTGACCGCGCGGAATGGACTGCAAGCCCGAGCGATAGATCTCGGCAAAGTAACCGGCGTAGTTGATGATGAACGCCACGACGCACGCCGTCCACTTGGAATCGGGCGTGAGCGAAATGCCAAACACGTAGTACGGGGCAAAGTAGATGGCAAACATCTGCAGCATGAGCGGCGTACCGCGCATGACCGAAATGTAGATGCGCGCAATCCAGCGAAGCGGCGCGATTTTGCTCATGCGCATAAACGCCACGGGAATTCCCAGCGGAATCG
>DBFSET010000006.1:0-40048 GCA_048416615.1 Collinsella sp.
CTACAAGACCTACACGCTCGACTGCGCCGAGGAGTCCTACACCGTGAAGGGCCTCTCGAACGGCACTTCCTACAAGTTCCTGGTCCAGGCCTGGAACGGATCGTCCTGGTCGCCCTTCTCCGACGCCGACCTCGTGGCGTGTACAACTTTGGGCACGCCCATTATGGGTAAGTCTGCTGCAACGGTTTCGAGCATGGTTTCTCTATTTAAGTCCACCGGGCATACCTATCCGACTATTTATGCATCGAAAGGTGCAACAACTATTAATGACTTTTGCCAGATAGTATTAGAGGAAGCGAATGCTGAAGGTGTTAAGGCAGAGATCCTGTTTGCCCAAGCAATGCTTGAAACGGGCTGGCTTCAATTTGGCGGCAGCGTAAAAGCAGAACAATGCAATTTTGGTGGCATTGGCGCAATAAATACATCTGCAGCTGGCGTGGCTTTTGATAACGTTCGAATTGGGCTGCGTGCGCAGGTGCAGCATTTGAAGGCGTACGCCTCATCCGAGCCTCTGAATACTGTATGCGTTGACCCCCGTTTTAATAAGGTCGACCGTGGAATCGCTCCGTGTCTCGAAGATCTTGACGGTCGTTGGGCTGTACCGGGTGTGGGCTACGGAAAAAGAATTGCCTTAATTGTAGCAAAGTGTTGTTAACATCTATTATTGGTTTTGTTTCGACTGATTCTAGGAGGGCATATGAAGGGCATTATATTGGCCGGAGGCTCAGGCACTCGCTTGCACCCCATTACCAAGTCTGTTAATAAGCAATTGCTTCCTATTTATGACAAACCGTTGGTTTATTATCCTTTGTCAGTTTTGATGCTCGCAGGAATTCGTGAGGTGCTGCTCATTTCTACACCTAGGGATTTGCCTGCATTTAAGGATTTGTTCGGGGATGGCTCTTTGCTGGGAATGCGGATTTGCTATGCTCAGCAAGATGAGCCCAGGGGTTTAGCGGAGGCCTTTACGATTGGTCGTGAGTTCCTTGCGGGGGAGCCTTGCGCTTTGGTTCTTGGCGATAATATGTTCCATGGTCAGGATTTGACCCGTATTTTATCAAACGCCCGTATGACTGTAGAAAACAAGGGCGGGGCCGTTGTGTTTGGCTACCCTGTTAAAGACGCACGCGCGTTTGGCGTAGTCGAATTTGATGAAGACCATAAGGTTGTTGGAATTGAGGAAAAGCCTAGTGATCCAAAGTCCAATTATGCCGTGCCAGGTCTGTATTTCTATGACGGACAGGTCTCTGATTTTGCATCCAAGGTTGAGCCGTCATCACGTGGCGAGCTTGAGATAACCAGTATCAATAACGCATATCTTGAGCGTGGGGAGCTTTCTGTCGAGCTTATGGGTCGTGGGATGGCCTGGCTTGATACTGGAACTCCTGCGGGCATGTTAAAGGCGGCTGAGTACGTTGAAGCTGTGCAGAGCCGTCAAGGTTACTTCATTGCATGCATAGAGGAGATAGCCTACCGCCGCAAGTTTATTGATTCCGATCAGCTTCGAACACTTGGTGAGAAGCTGAAAAAGACCGATTATGGTCGTTATTTAATTTCAATTGCAGATGAAGAACAGGTTAATTAGCATGTGCATTCCTTTTGAACCTAAAAATATAATTGTTACAGGTGGCTGTGGCTTTATTGGATCTAACTTCGTTCATTACGTTGTTAATAATCACCCTGAAGTTCATGTCACTGTTCTCGATAAACTTACCTATGCCGGTAATCCGGAGAACATTGCCTCCTTGCCTAAGGATAGGGTTGAGCTTGTCGTCGGTGATATCTGTGATTCGGCATTGCTTGATGAACTAATTCCCGGGCATGATGCAATTGTGCATTATGCCGCGGAATCACATAACGACAATTCGATTAATGATCCCTTTCCGTTCCTACGAACTAATGTTGAGGGAACCTATCGTTTACTGGAATCAGTTCGCAAGTATAATATTCGCTATCATCACGTCTCGACTGATGAGGTATATGGCGATCTTGCCCTAGACGATCCGGCAAGATTTACCGAGCAAACTCCATATCGTCCCAGCTCGCCTTACAGTTCAACAAAAGCTAGCTCGGATATGCTGGTCAGAGCATGGACCCGTACGTACGGTTTACGTACCACCATTTCGAACTGTTCCAATAACTACGGCCCTTATCAACATGTCGAAAAGTTCATTCCAAGGCAAATTACAAACATTATTGATGGAAGACGTCCCAAGCTGTACGGTTCAGGCGAAAACGTACGCGATTGGATTTACACAGAGGACCATTCTTCGGCTGTTTGGGATATTTTAACCAAGGGAAGAATCGGAGAAACCTATCTTATTGGCGCCGATGGTGAGAAGAGCAATATAGAAGTATTGCGTATGATTCTTAGGGCCATGGGCAGGGATGCTGATGATTTTGACTGGGTCGCTGATCGTCCCGGCCATGATCGGCGTTATGCCATCGATAGTTCAAAGCTTCGTAGAGAGCTTGGTTGGAAACCACAGCATACTGATTTCGCCGCTGGTCTGAAAAGAACTATTAAATGGTATGTTGAAAATGAGAGCTGGTGGCGTCAGGCAAAGGCTGCGACCGAGGAGAAATATCAACGTAATGGTCAATAATTCATTAGCTATGTCTAGGTTTCATGCATTTGGAAAGGTTTATGAGTTCTGTCTGAGGCATAAATCGTGCTCCCTATTTTTATTCTATCTATTGCTTCTTACCCTTGTTTCCGTCTTTCTCTACGCTCGATATTTATTTGGGGGTAGTTATCTAATCTATGTAGATTATGGTTCTGACAGCTTTGGCCAGTCTGTACCCTTTTTTCTAAATGCGGCTGATCGATTTTCTCAGTTAAATTTTTCTACCTGGAATGCGTCACAGTTTTTAGGTGGAACGACTGTACAATTATTTAACCCGGAGTACATCGTTTCATGGTTCGGTAGGGATAACTTACCCAGGATGATGTGTATATTCCAGATTGCTAAGATCCTTCTCGCCGGCTCGTTTTTCTACTTGTTTTTGGGCTATTTTAATTGTAGATATCAGACGAAGTTTATATTCGGTTTTGGCATTGCATTCTCGGGCAGGATGCTGGCGCTTTGTGCATGGACTGCCTATACGCTGGAAGTAACTTTGCTCTCGGCATTTCTTTGGGCTGTTGCAAGAGTGCTGCACGATAAAAAGAAATTCGTTGCATTTCCAATTACGCTTGCTTTAATAATCATGACTTTAAGTGTATATGGACTCGTTCTATATACATGTATTTTGGTTATGTTTACAGCTTTTTATTTAGGTTATTTTGGTAAAAGTCAGTGCTACAGGTCCTATATTCATTGCTTTGCAAATTTGGGTTTCCTTTATGTAATGGGCATTGCCATTTCTGCGCCTTCCCTTCTTCCAAATATCTCAACCTATTTAGACAGCGCCCGTGTCTCTAAAGATTCTGGTGGTAACCTAGCGGTTAACTCGATATCCCTTTTATCTAACCCACAAATTCTTGCTGAACAATGGTTGGGTTTCATCTCGAGTACTTCTTTTGGATTTATGAGTGAATGCTCGAGTCCATCTGGTTTTTTGGGCAACGCTTTCTATTCTTCAAGTGTTGCTGCGGTTGTATGCCTGCCTTTTTGCTTTAAGGGCCAGACTAGAGCTCGTCGTTGCTGGCTTTCGGTGCTATTAATTTCCGTGGCCGCTTATGTTTGTCTTGATGTTTTTAGGTTCTTGCTCGGCGGCGGCGCTGTTGGCTCATTTGATTTCCGAATGTCATCGGTTTGGGTTATTTTCGTTCTCGCCTTATGCGGAGCCATCGGCTTTGAAAATCTACTCAATGGGAACAATGCCATTCAAGTATTTGTCTGGATCTGCGCTGCATTCGTGGTCACGATTGTCTCTGCCGCTTTCCTTGAATTTAACGTGAATAAACACGCTCTGCTCTATTTTTCTTTGTTCGCAATTTTGGTATTTTTATTAGTCAGCTTCCTTCGCCATTCGTCTTTCTTTAACTATTTAATTGTTTTCATATCGGTTGCATCTGTATTGTTCGGTGGATATCAGCTTGTTAATGATGTTCCGACAGTCAGTAAACAGCAGTATTGGGATTCCTTCAATACTGATTTGCGCGACACGATTTCCGAATATGCGATAAAACAGCCAGCTAGGATTGATTTTCAAACTCAAATGCTGACCGCTCCTATGGCAAATTCATATATGGGAACTGAATCTTATATTGGAGGGGTTGGCACTTCTTCCGCTGTTACGGAGTTTATGTCTGCTGTTGGCAACGATTATATCGAGCAGCTGGGCTATTCGCGATATACCTATGGCTTTTCTGATATTAGTCTGAACGCGATGCTTGGAGTGGGCTACTCGGTTTACTCAAACCCTGACATTAGCTATATCAGCCCATTTGGTTATACCAATTTAAATAGTGATGGTTATTACCAAGTATATGAGAATCAAAATTCAATTCAGCCGATTTCGTTCTACACCGCATCAAGTGTAATCAGCGACTCTGATTTCTATAAGTCTGAACGTTCTGATAGAGGAGCGCTTCTTCTGGATGCGTTGGTGTTAGACGATTCTAAGTCTGCTGAAGGTAAAACCATTGTTGAGAAAAATCATGAGGCACTGACTTATGGAGACTGCATCGGATCTTCACCAAACAATGTAACCGTCTCGAAGTCTTCGCAATTTGATATTCAGGATTTCGATGGATGTATCGCATTGAATTTTAAGTTTCATGCGTCGGCTACAACGAGTGGTAGCGTCTCGATCGTTGCAAAGTTTTATAACTCTCAAGATGATTCTGAGGATGTTTTGCCGGTGTATCTCGCTGCTGGCGATGAATCTGTAAGGATTCCATTCAGCAATAATCATTACAACAAGGTTGAGATTTCTATCGTTGGTGTCAACTGTGCCGATGATGCCGAGTTAAGCAATATATGGGTTGAGGCAGTTCCCGATAAATATATTGATCACTATCTAAGTTCTTGTAACGAAAGGAACAAAGCAAATTGTTCGGTGATTTCATTTACCAATGATGAGTTGTCCGTTTCCATTGACGCTCCAAGCGCAGGTTATTTATTTGCACCAATTCCTTATTCTGCTAATTGGAGGGCTTTTGTTGATGGCACTGAGGTGAATACCCATTTAGCAAACTTCGCTTTTACTTCAATTAAAATTGGACATGGAAAACATACTGTCACTCTTAAATATATTGATTCCACCTATCGCTTGGGATTGACTCTGTTCTTTGTGGCTATTGCAATTCTGCTTGCCGTGAAGTTGTTTCCACTTATCGTTTCATATGTACGTAAGGGTAAAGATGCCAACCGAGATTAATCAGCCTGCTCATTCGCTTGGGTTTACCAAAACAATGACGTCATGTGCTAAGGGCCTGGCGCTCATATTGCTTTTTGTTCACCATATTATTCCCAATAATCCGGGGGTTAATTTACCTATTGCTCAGCTATCTATTTCACAGGTATTGGCTACTTCTGCAAAATCATGCGTTTCTATTTTTATGATCCTGTCAGGTTACGGCATCTGTTTTAAATTGAGCAAGACAGATGGGTCTTTTTCCAATATGGCCGCTGCTATTTGCAATCGGTTGCGTAAGTTCTGGTCGTCTTTTATCCCGATGTACTTATTCTCGCTGTTAGTTTCTGTTTGCGTCGGTGTTTCGGTTGTATCAGTTTACGGTAAGGGTTTTGGATTTCTTCTGTTTCTGGTAAAAGACATGTTCGGATTGGCCTCAGAATTCTTTAGCTCACCTACGCTATGTGGAGCGTGGTGGTATTTGGGTGCTGCTATATGCTGCTATGTGCTTGCGCCGTTTTTTTATATGGTCATCTCGAAGGGAAAGCTCGCTAACTGCATCCTGCTACTTGTTGTTTATACGCCTTGGCTGGTTTATCTCATCGTTAATGACCCTAATATGCATACCGACAGAGAATTGTTTTATATTTTTGCTTTTGTGTTGGGAATGACTGCATGTAAAAGGGGATTATTTGTTAAGTTTTTGGAGTGCCGTAACACTTATAAATATCCACTTGCCGGCATCGTTCTCCTGGGATTGTGCGTTGCGCGTTTTAAATTGAACTTAATGGTTGATTCGTTTATTGCATTCTGTTTAATCCTTCTAATGACTCAAATCGCAAGAGAAGGCTCCCTCTTGGGTAGTTTTTTCAAATATTTGGGCGAGTCAAGTGGAAACGTTTATATGTTTCACGTTTCGATACTTGGTGTTTTGGGTTCTGTGCCATTCGTTAATCACTGGGTGGAGATTATTTTCTCTTTATTTTTGTGTTTGTCTATTAACGCCATGTTAGTTGAAATTCGAAGGAACTTATTTCAATTGATACACAGTTAGATCTTGATCCTCTTGGCATCTCTGAGCATTATTCTGGTCGATTCGTTTTGAACGACTGGACACCGCCTATTTTATGTTTCCAATTTTTCATGGATTAGCTTTAGCCAAGCTGCATTATGCTGATTCGTGTTTGCTCTCACTTATGATTAGGAGCGTAGTCTTGTCTCGTTTTTCTATTTGTGTTTCTTCCTATAAAGACGCGGAATACCTGCCTGCCTGCATCGATAGCGTGCTGCATCAGTCTTTTGCTGATTTTGAATTGATTATTGTCGACGACGGCAGTCCTGATAATACTGCTTCAATTCTTAAAGACTACGCCGAGCGCGATAGCCGTGTTAAGCCCATTATTAAATCGCACAACGAGGGCGTTCATCTTGGCCGCAAATCTGCTGTCGAACAATGCTCTGGCGATCTCATTATTCTTTTAGATTCTGATGACGAACTTGAGCCCGGCTTTCTTTCAGAGCTCAATGACTACTCTCTTGCTCATCCTGCAGACATCTACCATTTTGGGATTAAGGTTGTAAATGCGGGCGTATCTGAGCAAGAACGTATTGAATTTGAGTCCTATGTTAATCGTGATATTGAGCCTTTGAACGGTTCGGATATCTGTAACGCTGCATTCAGCAGCGAGGCTGGTTGTCGCCAAGATTGGCGCATCACACAACGTGCTTATGACGCCCGTTACTTTAAACGAGCGTTCTCCGATATGACAAACGATAGGATGGGTCGCGCTCAAGACGGTTACGAATGTTTTGTTGCTCTTGCAGAGGCAGATTCTCAGCTTACCTGTAACGATATTGTCGGGCTTAAGTATTATTTGGGTCGCGGAGTTAACTCAGGGTCCAAGATGTCGCCTGACTCTTTCCTGCGGAGCACTCAGGGCTTCTGGAGTTCTGTGACACATATGGCAGAATTCTCCGAGAATTTCAATAAATTTGATTTGTCTATGGCCTTTAGTGGCGGTAAGACAAAGTTGATGGATCTTCTATTTAACGATTGGTTTGTTCGCGTAGATAATTCCAATAAAATCGATGCAGCTAAAAAAGCGGCTTCCGTGGTTGGTGACTTGGAAGTTGCTGAACAAGTTATGCGCCTGACTCGTGATGCAGCTTATGCGGAGTGGGTAAATGACAGTGGCGATGTTTCGGTAGAAACATTAAGGACTTGGTATCGCGAGGCCAAATCAATGGCAGGTACAGATTATTTTGTTTCCAATCGCCTTATGGATTTCGCTGATGCTGCCAAGCTTCATATTTGCGAAGTTGAAGAGAGGGCAAAAAAGCGTTGTTGCGCGAAACAGGATATCCGGATCTTTGTATCAACTCATAAAAGAGTCGATTTGTTCGACAGCGAATTATTCCAGCCTGTTCAGGTCGGTTGTTCATCTCGAAGTGATATTTTCCACTGGGCATTCCAGGATAACGACGGCGAGAATATTTCTGATCAAAACCCTATGTATTGCGAACTGACTACGCAGTATTGGGCTTGGAAGAATACCGACAGCGATTATGTTGGTTTTTGTCACTATCGTCGCTATTTTGATTTTGCTCGAAAACGCCATGAGGAAAATCTTTATGGCGAGGTGATGGACGCCTATATTGATGCTAAATCTCAGGCTGAGTATTGTCTTGACGACGATAGCGTCCGTAAATACGTGAAAGAATTTGACGTGATTACGACCGAGCGTAAGGATATTCGTCCTTACTGCGGGTCTTCTGCAACCATTCGCAAGCAATACGATCTTGCCGACAAATTGTTTGTCGAGGATCTTGATAAAGTCGTTTCCATTCTCGGTAAACAGCATCCTGAGTATCTTGAGGATGCTCAGGCTTTCCTCAAAGGGCACACCGCGCGCTTCTGCAACATGTTCATCATGAAGCGGGTCATTTTTAACGCATATTGCGAATGGTTATTCCCGATTCTCGAAGAGTTTGTTAATACGACAGACATGTCGAAATACAGCAAGGAAGGCCTGCGCACACCCGGTCACCTTGCTGAAAGGCTCTTGAATATTTATTTGCTTCATCATGAGCGTGTTGGTGAGGGTTGGAAAACTGCCGAGCTGCAGTGTGTTCACTTTACTGAGCCAGATTATCATGGCGAACTCGGTCTTCCGCGTCTTTCTGGCGATCCCCGCCCCATAATCCCTGTTGTCTTTGCCTCGGACAATAATTATGTCCCCATGCTTACGACCACAATCTATTCAATGCTTGCAAATGCTTCTACAGACTATCGCTACGATATCGTCGTGCTGCATCGTGATATCAATGGGGAAAACCAAGCTCGTATGAAGAGCTTCTTTGGGGCTTTCCCTCACGCCGGTGTGAGGTTCTGCAGCGTCTCTGCCATCATCGATCGATATGAGCTGACTACAAATAATCCGCATATTAGTGTTGAGACTTATTATCGCTTCCTTATTCAGAAGCTATTGCCTTACTACAATAAAGTCCTTTATCTTGATTCTGATCTTATTGTTAAGGGTGACGTTTCGGAGCTGTATGAAACCGAACTCGGTACTAACCTGCTCGGCGCAACACGGGATATCGATTTCCTAGGCAACTTAAACATGAAAAATGGTGATCGACTAAAGTATGCCAAGGAAGTACTTGGAATGAATGATCCCTATGACTACTTCCAGGCGGGCGTTCTACTTCTTAATACATATGAGATGCGAAATCTCCACACTATTGAAGAATGGCTTGAATTCGCTTCTGATGATCGTTTTATTTATAACGATCAGGATGTTCTTAACGCGCATTGTGAAGGACGGGTCACCTGGCTTGATTACGACTGGAATGTCATGATTGATTGTGGCAACCGTATTGCAAATGTTTTCAGCTTTGCACCTCATGAGGTCTTCGATGCATTTAATGATTCGCGTGGTCATGAGCGGATTGTTCATTATGCTGGGTTTGAAAAACCGTGGAAGTTTGCTTATTGTGATCGAAGCCAGTTGTATTGGAAATATGCTCGCGAGACACCGTTCTATGAGAAGCTTCTTGCATTGCTTATGGGGTCTGGCGCCTCGGTCGACACGCCACTGTTGATGCATGAAAAGGCAATCTCTGAAACAAGTCCGCTTCGAAAAATCGTTGATCCACTGTGTCCTGTTGGTTCTGCGCGCCGTGAAGTTCTTAAATCAATTGGCAGGGCTGTTCAGGGAAAGAAATAATCGAGCCTGTTTCGAGGCATGGGGCACACGCTCCATGCCTTTCTTTTGACAAAGTATGGGTTAATACCCCTCTTTTAGGGGCCAGTTCATTCTGCAAGCTATGAGAGGATATACTTCTCTCTCGACATGATATTGTTGTTAAGGAGTCGTTTGTGGCGAATAGCATGGATGGCCGCGTTGGTGCAAAGAGTATTCAATCGCATGCGGCCAATGATATTCAAAAGGATTTTTACATCCTAAAACAGCTAGTTACCAAGGATTTTAAGCTGAAATATCGTCGTAGCGTTCTTGGCGTCGCGTGGTCAGTGCTTAATCCTTTGCTTATGATGATCGTGATGGCGGTCGTTTTTTCGACGATTTTTGCCCAGGGCCGAAATGGTTCTATTACGCCAGAGATGTATCCGCTTTACTTAATTGTTGGTAATGTTACTTTTGCCGTTATGTCCGATTCCACATCGCAGGCCATGACGTCGATACTTGCTGCAGCGTCATTGTTAAAGAAGGTCAAAGTCCATCGCTGGGTATTTCCCGTTCAAAAGGCTTTGTTTGCCTTGGTAAATTTTGCTTTTTCGCTTGTTGCTGTTGCCTTAGTCATGTTGTGGTTCCGTGTAGTGCCCACATGGCATCTTGTTTGGCTTCCGGCGTGTCTGATTCTTTTAATGCTGTTTTGCATGGGTATTGGTCTGGCTCTTTCTGCCCTTGCAGTTTTCTTTAGAGATGTGATCCATCTTTGGAGCGTTGTGATTACCGCCTGGACGTACTTTACTCCTATTTTTTGGACTACAGACTTTATTGCCGGAATGCCACATATCCTTAGGGTTCTAATGTATGCGAACCCCATGTATAACTATTTGACTTTCATGCGTGATATCTTCCTGTTTCAGTGCAATCCTTCCACACAGGTATTGGTTTTTTGCGTCCTATGGGCAGTCCTTTCACTGGTTATAGGGTATGCAGTATTTCATAAGAGCGAGCATAAGTTCATTCTTTATATCTAGGGGAATAGTATGTCTGGAGTTATTCAAGCGGGTGCTATGCCCTCGGTTGACTATAAGAAGAAGCCTCTTTCGGTTGAAGTCAAAGATGTCTCTATGGTCTTTAATATGGCTTCTGAGTCGCTGGGTAGCTTTAAAGAGTATTTTATAAAGCTTGCGAAACACGAACTCTTTTTTGAGGAGTTTAGGGCACTTAAACACATCTCATTCGAAGTTCATCAGGGCGAGGTCGTTGGTCTGGTCGGAACGAACGGATCTGGCAAATCCACTATGCTTAAGATCATTGCTGGCGTTCTTGAGCCGAGCGAAGGCGAGGTCAGGGTTCATGGCAACATCGCTCCGCTTATCGAGCTCGGTGCCGGTTTTGACCCGGAGCTGACGGCTCGCGAGAATATCTACCTTAACGGCTCGCTTCTCGGATATACCAAGGAATTTATCGATGCAAACTTTGACGGGATCATCGATTTTGCTGAGCTTAATGATTTTGTCGATATGCCGCTAAAGAATTTTTCTTCGGGTATGGTGGCGCGTATTGCCTTTGCAATTGCTACGATTACCGAGCCTGATATTTTGATTGTTGATGAAACGCTATCGGTTGGTGATGTGTTCTTCCAGGAAAAGTGCGAAAGGCGAATTCAACATTTTATTGAATCCGGTGATGTTACTGTCCTGTTCGTTTCGCATTCAATGGATCAGGTTGAGCGTATTTGCCAGCGCGCTGTGTGGATCGAGAAAGGCGATCTTCGCATGGACGGTCCCGTTGATGCGGTTTGCAAAGCATACCGCGATCAATTCAATTAGGGTATAATCACTTCTTATCCGCTCCATTAGCTCAGTTGGATAGAGCAGGGGACTTCTAATCCCAAGGTCGACGGTTCGAATCCGCCATGGAGCACCTTGAATAATTAAAGGGGCCGCACTGAATGGCGCGACCCCTTATTTAGTCTCTGTTCCATAAATCTCTTGTGTACACTTTTTGCTGCACGCTATCAAGGATAGGGTCGTAGCGATTGGCAATAATGACATCGCTTAGACTTCTGAATAGCTCTATGTCATTAACAACGGCGCAGCCAAGTAGGTTTGTTTCACTACTGGTGGGCTCATAAATTATGACTTTGATGCTCTTTGCCTTGAGCAGTTCAATGACATCGAGAGTCGAGCTTTGCCTAAAGTTGTCGGACGCGCTTTTCATTGTAAGACGGAATGCTCCAACGATCTTTGGTTGCATTGCTAGCACTTGATCGGCAATGAATTGTTTACGTGTATTGTTGGAATCGACGATAGCGCGAATTAGATTTTGAGGAACATCTTGGAAGTTGGCAAGGAGTTGTTTGGAATCCTTTGGCAGACAGTAGCCGCCGTAGCCGAAGCTGGGGTTGTTGTAATGGGTTCCAATGCGCGGATCAAGGCAAACGCCCTTAATGATTTCGCACGCATTTAGGCCCTTGCTTTTGGCATAGGTGTCGAGCTCGTTGAAGTATGAAACCCTGAGCGCTAGATACGTGTTGGCGAATAGCTTGATAGCTTCTGCCTCGGTTGATCCAGTTATTAGAATTTCTGTCCCGGCGTCCTCGGAGCCCTCGTCCAAAAGGTTGACGAAGGTCTGGGCGGCTTCGCGGTCGGCCTCCTCGTTGATTCCGGCAACGATTCGGCTGGGATGTAAATTGTCTTCAAGTGCGTGGCCTTCGCGCAAAAACTCGGGGGAGAAGATGATCTGGAGCTCGGAATATTTGGCACTGATTTCCTTGGTGTAGCCAACAGGGATGGTGGACTTAATTACTACGGCGGCGTGCGGGTTGATTTTTTTGACCAGATCCAGGACGCTCTCGATGCTCGAGGTGTCGAAGTAGTGCGTGGCATCGTCATAGTTGGTTGGCGTAGCTATGACGATGTAATCAGCTATTTCATATGCTTTCTTTACATCGGTGGTAGCACGTAGCGAAGTCGGGCGATCTGCCAGATATGCCTCGATGAATGCATCCTTGATGGGGGAGATGCCGTTGTTGATGTCCGCTACCCTGTTTTCATTAATGTCGATAGCAATGACATCGTTATGTTTGGAAAGCAGGCATGCGAGTGAAAGGCCTACGTAGCCTAGACCTGCGACGGTAATATTCATGGGTGCCTCCCGGCAAAATTAACGCTCTTAGGCTGGTAGAGGCTGCCATACATAAGACATCGCGGCGTCGAGGTTGAAGCTACTTGTACCGGATGTCGATGGCGACCCCTTCGGTCTTAAAGAGGCTGATTCTCATTAAATTAAATATAGCGGATATTCATTCGGCTGGTCGTGCCATTAATTATCCGCGCTCTCCTCATACACTCTCAGCTCCCACTGCTTACGTTCCACTTTCGCCACGGAATCCAAGATGAAGCCTGTGGCGAGTGATAATCCGCACAGGAACATAAATGCGGCTGCGAGAATCGCGGTAGGGAAGCGGGGCACCAAACCGGTGGCAAGGTATTCTGTGATGAGCGGGACTCCTAGGATAAGACCGATCGCCGCAAAGATAAGCGCGACAAGCGAGAAGAACTTGAGCGGGCGGTAGTCCTTAAAGAGGGTTCCAATCATGGCAATCACTCGAATGCCGTCGCTTACGGTATTGAGCTTGGACTTAGAACCGGCTGGACGGTCTCGATACTCGATGGGGACATCTTTAATACGCCAGCGATGGTCGACGGCGTGGATGGATAGCTCTGTCTCAATCTGAAAGCCCTCAGAAAGAACCGGGAACGTCTTGACGAAGGGCTTGCTCATGGCGCGGTAGCCAGTCATGACGTCGTCGAAGCTGTAGCCATAGATCCACTTAATCATGTTGCGTACTAGGTTGTTGCCAAAGCCGTGGAAGGCGCGTTTGTTCTCTTCGGCGTATGTACCGTTGGAAAGTCGATCGCCTACGGTCATATCCGCTTCGCCGGCAAGGATGGGGTCGCACAGTGCGCGCGCCGACTCAGCCGGATAGGTGTCGTCTCCATCGACCATGAGGTAACAATCGGCCTCAATGTCGCGGAACATTTGGCGACAAACATTGCCCTTGCCCTGGCGAGGCTCTAACTTTACGGTTGCCCCGTGTTCGCGTGCGATTTGAGCAGTGCCGTCAGTCGAGTTGTTGTCGTAGACGTAGACCGTTGCTTCGGGAAGCTCTCGGTGAAAATCATCTACTACCTTTGCAATGGTTAGTGCTTCGTTGTAGCAGGGAATAATAATGGCGATATTGTTTGAGTTCACGATGGTCTCCATAGATGTGTTCGTTGCCGATAGAAGTATAGTCGATGCATTTAAGCGTTAGTTTTAAAGGCCGGAAAACTAGATGGGGCACATGTGCCTGTCGTGCTATTGCTTTAGATTGGCTGTAAGACACGGGGGCGATTTGCAGCCTTGGGTGCATCTCTCTTGTGCTCACCCCATCCCTCTAAAAAAGTTCTTAAGACAGCCTTAAAGGCGCCTCGGCTTGCGTTGACAGCGTACAATACGCATGTTTGACTATGGCAAAAGTGGAATTTAAGGGAAGGGGCGCGTCATGGAGGTGCTGGTTGTTGGCAATACCGCGTATGTTGACGACGACTTTTGTGCCAAGGCGTTCCCCGGGGACCATGTTCAGGTTGTAGCTGCAGATGATGCGCAGCGCGAGTCATCGTCCCACAGCTCGTGGAAAGAGTTGCTGCGCCACCTGGACCAGGCTTATGAGTTCGACCGCGTGGTCTACCTCTCCACGTATCTCACTCCGCGTTCCGAGACCTTTGGCGACATTGAGTTGCTGCGCTCGGTGTTTCGTGCCTGTATGGGCCGCCGTGTGCAGCTGCTGTTTGTGGCGGGGCCTGCGGGCGCGGAGGGTGCTGGCGGCACGGCCAGCAATGCCGATTCGCTTGATGCCACAGGTGCTGCCGCCCAAACGGGTAAGGGCATTATCGCCCGCGCGGCCAACGACCTCTGTCGCTACTATGCCTCGCAAGACGACATCCAGGTCAAGATCCTGTGCGCGCCCTATCTCTATACCGCTTCCGCGGCGTTCAGCGACCCCTTCTTGGTGCCGCTGTTCGAGGCGTGCTCGACCGGGTCGGTCGCGCTCCAAGGTGCCGCGGACGCGCCGTTTCCCCTGTTGTGCGCGGAGGAGCTAGCGGTGCTGGTGCATCGCGTCTTTGATAGTTGGGATGCGACCTTTGAGACGCTCGACGTTGCAGATGCTTTCCATCGCACAACGGGCGACTTGGGCGGCGCGCTCCAGGGCCTGTTCCCCGGGCTGTCCGTTGCCTATGGAGAGTCGACCGGCTATGCGTTGCCCGCAGGCGATGTCGCTCGCAAACGCTATGGCTGGTTTCAGCGTTACGACCTGCTGCGCGACCTTTCGACCATCCACGCCCGCTGGGTTAACACCCGCACCAAAAAGGTTAATCCCCTTCGTGCGGCCATCGATCGCATCCAGCTGCGCGCGCTGCCCATTAAATGCCTGGAGACGGGCTTCGCATGGGTGCTGTTCGAGGTGCTGGAGCATCTGTTCTCCCAATCGGCCCAGCTTAACGTGCTCGATTATCGCCTGCTCTATGTGGTTCTGATTGGCACGCTCTACGGGCTCGACTTTGGCCTGGTCGCCGCGCTGCTTGCGTCTATTGGTCTGGCTGTGAGCTACTTTACCCAGTATGGCTATACCTTCCAGGGCCTATTCTACGAGCCGTCTAACTGGCTACCGTTTATCGCGTACTTTGTGGTGGGCGCCGTGTGCGGCTATGTACAGCTGCGCAACAGCGAGGCCATTAAGGCGGAACGTGACGAGAACGAGCTTGTGCGAAACCGCAACACGTTCCTAACGCGGCTCTATCACGACGCGATTGAGGACAAGCGTGCCTATAAGCGACAGATTGTGGGTCGCCACGACAGCTTTGGCAAGATCTTTGCCGTGACACAGGAGCTCGACGTACTCAACCCGCGCGATATATACCGCAAGTGCTGCGAGCTGCTGGGCGAAATTCTCGAGAACGATTCGGTGACGATCTACCATGTTTCGGGCGGGGCGTTTGCGCGCCTGGTGGCGGCGAGCCCGGCGATTTCCAACAATGTGCCGCGCTCGCTTTCGCTCGATGACCTTGCGCCCGTGCTTCGAGGTGCGATCTCGGGTTTGTGGGTGAACCGCGCGCTGACGTCGGGGCTTCCGATGTTTGGCTATGCGATCGAGCGCGATGGAGCCCCCGCCGTGTTGATTTTTGTGCGTCACGTGGCCGAAAGCCAAATGACCCTGTACTACCAAAACCTGTTCCGCATCCTGTGCGGCTTGGTGGAAAGTGCGTTGGGACGCGCCTTCGATTACGAGGCCGTGGCGCAGGATAGGCGCTGCGTTGCCGGCACGTGCGTGCTCAACCACGATGCCTTTGGCCAGGAACTCGCCGCCGAGCAAGCGCTTGCGGACAACAAGATGGGGAGCTTCTTGCTCCTGCGCGTGGTGCCGGGCATGGAGCCTGTTGGCGAGCTGGTCGGCGCCATTGGATCGGCGATTCGCGAGAGTGACGCTGCGGGCCTGGTCGATGGAGACACACTTTACCTGCTTATGCGACAGGCAACTGAGACCGACCTTCCCGTTATTTGTGCGCGCTTGGCCGCCAAGCACATTACGGTGGAACCCGTCGGCAGCGAGGATGTAGTGGCCCTGCTGCAGCGCATCGCGCCCGCTGGCAACGGTGAGGGGGAGGCCACTTGATCTCGCTTGTCGTTGCTACCGTACTGCTATTAATTCATGCGCTGGTGTGTCTGGTGCTGTGGACGCTTATGAAACTGGGCCTGCTGCCGGTTCGTGGGCACATGCTTGCCGTTATGGTGCTCGTACCGCTGTGGGGTCCGTTGCTCGTGGCACTGCTCTCGGTGCGTAGCGCGGTGTTCGGTAACGCCCTTAAGGACGCCACGCTGGAGACGCTGCGCATTAACGATGACATGCATCGCAGTATGCTCGTGCAGGGGCGCGAGGGCGATGATGGCGTGGTGCCGCTCGAGGAAGCACTGATCGTCAACGACCCGGGCGACCGCCGCCGTCTGATGCTCTCCATGCTTACCGAGGATCCGGATGCGTATCTGGCACAGTTGCAGGCAGCAAAACTCAACGACGATGTTGAGGTCGCGCACTATGCCGCGACGGCGGTGGCGCAGATTTCCAAGGAGGCCGACCTTAAGCTGCAGCAGTTGGAGCGCGCGTTTAAGACCGATCCCAGCTCGCATAACCTGGATGCGTATTGCGACTTTTTGGGCGCCTATCTGGACTCGGGTTTGGCAGAGGGCCGCGTGGCACAGATTCAGCGTCAGCAGTATGCACGCTTGCTCGCGCGTCGTTGCGAACGCGAGGACGGGCCTGCGCTGCGCATTCGCTATGCCACGGCGCTGGCCGATGCCGGCGAGATTGATAAGGCAGAGGACGTCGCTAGCCAGTTGGTGATCGATGCGTCAGACGAACAGGACGTGTGGATGCTCTGCTTGCGCTTGGCTGTGATTCGTCGCGATGGGCAGGCGGTACGGCGTGTAATCGACGCGATCGACAAGCAGCATGTGTATTTGAATGCCGAAAATCGCGAGAGGCTGGCATTTTGGCGTGAAGGGGAGGAGGCCCGATGAGCGTGGTGCAACATATCCGCGAGCGTGCGGGCCATTTTCGCTGGACAGGGCTGCTCGTGGTATGGGCTGTCTTTATCGCCATGGCCGCCGTGCTGTTGATCGAGCGTGCCGGCGTGCAGTACAGCGCCGGGCAGCATAAGCTGGGCATGCTCGCTGCCAACGACGCCGTGCCGGCAAGCTCGGCGGTGTTTGGCCAAAAGCCCACATGCTTGGTTGTTACCGACTCGGACCAGGACGGTGTCGAGGATGTCAAAGAGCAGTTTGACCAGATTCTGCTCGACATGAAAATTGCCCACCGCGATGTGGATATTGCCACCGATGGTGTTGATGCGATTCCTTCCCTCACATCCTTCGACCGCGTGATTTTACTGATGCCTTCGATCGGCGGACTCGGTACGCACCTGAGCGACATCATGAGCTGGGTGAGCGCCGGCGGTTCGCTTATGCTCGCCATGCCGCCGGACAATTCGAGCTATCTGCAGGCAATCGGTCCCAAGCTGGGCATCGATTCTGCCGGCTATGAATATTCGACGGCAGAGAGTATCGTGCCGAGCGATGACTTTATGATCGGTGGCGGCCAGCGTTATGAGCTCTCGGATCCCTTCGATTCGTCGCTCTCGGTTTCGCTGCGTGAGACGGCCCACGTCTGTGCTAAAACCGGCGACACGGGTACTCCGCTTATTTGGTCGAGCGATTGCGGCAGCGGCCGTACCGTGGTGTGCAATATCGGTATCTACGACAAGGTCATGCGCGGTTTCTATGCCGCGGCCGTGAGCCTGTTGGGCGATGCCACGGCCTATCCGGTCATCAACAGCGCCGTGTTTTATCTGGACGACTTTCCCAGCCCCGTGCCCTCGGGCGACGGTACCTACATCAAGCGCGACTACGGGCTTTCCATCGCCGATTTTTATGCCAAGGTGTGGTGGCCCGACCTGCAAAAACTCGCGCAGCAATACGACATTCGCTATACCGGCGTGATGATCGAAAACTACGAGGACGCGGTCAACCAGACCGAGCCCTCGCGTCAGCCCGATACCACGCAGTTCCGCTACTTTGGCGGTATGCTGTTGCAGATGGGCGGAGAGCTGGGCTTTCATGGCTACAACCATCAGCCGCTGGCGCTCTGGGATACCGACTATGGCACGTTGTACGACTACAAGACGTGGAAGAACAAAGAGACGCTTGTCGCATCGCTCAACGAGCTTATCGCCTTCCAGGACGAGGTGCTGCCCAATGCGCACGGCTCGGTCTACGTGCCGCCGTCGAATATCCTTTCGGCCCGCGCCCGCAAGATTATTGGCGAGGACGTGCCGCGCATTAAGACCATTGCCAGTACGTATTTTGAGGATGGCACCGATCTGCCGTATGTGCAGGAGTTTGGCGTGGCGAGCGATGGCATTGTGGAGCAGCCGCGTATTGTCTCGGGCGGCATGGTCGGCGATTCCTATATGCGCCTGGCCGCCGTGTCCGAGCTCAACATGCACTACGTGAGTACTCACTTTATGCATCCCGATGACCTGCTGGATCCCGATCGCGGCGCCAAGGAGGGCTGGGAAGTCTATAAGGGCGGCCTGGTCAACTATCTGGACTGGCTTGCTACGTCCGCTCCCGACCTGCGACACCAGACGGGTTCGGAATGCTCGGGTGCCATCCAGCGTTTTTCGTCCGTGACGGTGAGCGTGGATACGAGCGACGATGCCTGGACGCTCAACCTGGGCAATTTCCACGATGAGGCGTGGCTCATGTTCCGCGCCAATAACGGCGAGCCGGGCACGGTGTCCGGTGGCGAGATTAAACACCTGACGGGCGACCTGTACCTAGTCAAAGCGACGGACAAGACGGTGACCATTGCACGCAAGCAGGGTGGTGACAAATGAGAATCTGCTTGGTGCTCGAGGGTTGCTACCCCTATGTGCACGGCGGCGTGTCCACCTGGATGCACGGCTATATACAGGCCATGCTCGAGCACGAGTTTGTGCTGTGGGTGATTGGCGCGCATGCTGCCGACCGCGGCAAGTTTGTCTACGAGCTGCCCGGCAACGTCGTCGAGGTGCACGAGGTGTTCCTGGACGATGCCCTGCGTCTTTCGGGCGAGCAGGAGGAGGTCGACTTCGACGACCGTGAGCGCGAGGCGTTGCGCCGTCTGGTTTCGCTCTCCAATCCGGACTGGGACGTGCTGTTCGACATTATCCAGCGCCGCCACGTGCATCCGCTCTCATTTTTGCAGAGCCGCACGTTTATGGACATCTTCCGCGACGTGTGCCTGGCCGAGTACCCGTACACGCCCTTTGCCGATGCATTCCACACCATGCGTTCGATGTTGCTGCCCGTGCTTTATCTGCTGGGCAGTGAGGTTCCGGTGGCCGATGTGTACCACGCCATCTCGACCGGCTACGGCGGTTTGCTCGCAAGTTTGGGCTCCAGCATGAATCACGCGCCGGCATTGCTGACCGAGCACGGCATTTACACGCGCGAGCGCGAGGAGGAGATCATTCGCGCCGACTGGGTGGTGCCGTCGTTTAAGGACCGCTGGATTCGCTTTTTCTACCTGCTTTCGGAGGAGATCTATCGTCGCGCCTTCCGCGTGACCAGTTTGTTCCATAACGCCCGCAAGACGCAGATCGACATGGGCTGCGATGCGGACAAATGCTTGGTCATCCCCAATGGCATCCAGTTCGATCGCTTTAAGGACATTCCCTTAAAGCCCGATGACGGCTGGGTGGACATTGGCGCGGTGGTGCGCCTGGCGCCCATCAAGGACGTCAAGACCATGATCTATGCCTTCTTTGAGCTGCACGAGCGTTTGCCGCATGTGCGCCTGCATATTATGGGTGGCGTGGACGACGAGGAATATGGCGCCGAGTGCCATGCGCTAGTGGAGACATTGGGCGTGCGTGACTTGATCTTTACCGGCCGCGTCAACGTGGTCGAGTACATGGAAAAGCTCGACTTTACCATTTTGACGAGCATCTCCGAGGGGCAGCCGCTCAGCGTGTTGGAATCGCTGGGCGCGCGTCGCCCCTGCGTGACGACCGAGGTCGGCTGCTGCCGCGAGCTGCTTGAGGGCGCCCCCGGCGACGACTTTGGCGTGGCTGGATTCGTGAGCCCGCCCATGTATCGCAAGGGTCTGGCCGATGCCATGGAGCGCATGTGCGCGAGCCGTGCCCGCCGCCTGGAAATGGGGGAGCGCGGCCAGCGTCGCGTGGCGACCTACTACCTACACGAGCAGATGCTCGCCAACTATCGCGCGCTGTATGACGAGACGGCGCGTGCGTTTGACCTGCCCAGAGAGGGGGAGTAGCCGGTGGCCGGAATCGGTTTTGAGCTCAAGCGCCTGTTTAGGCGCAAGGGTCTGTTTGCCACGATGCGCGCCTATGGCTACGCCGGCATTGTGTGCACGGGTCCCATGTTGCTGGGTGTGCTGCTCCAGGTGGGCATCTTGGTGCTGTGCAGTCTGTGGGGCGTGGGACGCGCCAACCAGGATCTGCTGGTGTGCATGGTGACCTATACGCTGCTGGCTTCGCTTACGCTCACAAGCTTTTTCTCCATGCCGGTCACGCGCTTTTTGGCCGACATGCTCTTTGCCGAGCGCGAAGAAGAGGTCTTGCCCTCGTTTTGGGGTTCTAACGCCATCATGCTCGTTGCAGGTACTGTGCTCTACGGCGTCTTTTTGCTGTTCTCGGGCGCTACGCTTATGCAGGGGCTGCTGTGCCTGTGGCTGTTCAACATAATGATCGTCAACTGGAACGGCATGAGCTATCTCACCGCTATTAAGGATTACCGCGGCATTCTGTGTAGCTTTGCGGCTGCCATTGGCGTGGCGTGTCTGTGTGCCCTGGCCGCATTGGCGCTGGGGCTGCCGCCGGTCGAGGGCCTGTTGGCGTCAATTGCCCTGGGCTACGGTGTGATGCTCGCCTGGGACGTGGTGTTGCTGTACCGGTATTTTCCGCAGAGCGACCGCAGCCCCTGGCTCTTTTTGCAGTGGCTCGACCAATTTATGCCGCTGGCGCTCACGGGCCTGTTTACCAACCTGGGACTTTTTGCACACCTAGTGATTATTTGGGCGGGGCCCATTGGCGTGCAGGTCAAAGGCCTGTTTTATGGCGCACCCTACCATGATGTGCCGGCGCTCATCGCGTTTTTGACGATCCTTGTCACGACCGTCAACTTTGTGGTGTCGGTCGAGGTCAACTTCTATCCGCGCTACCGCGACTACTACAGCCTGTTTAACGACGGCGGCGTGGTGGGCGACATCGTGGTGGCCGAGGAGGAAATGCTCGCCACGCTCAACCGGGAGCTGCGGTTTTGCGCGCTCAAGCAGCTGTTTGTGACGGCAGCGGTCATCTCGCTCGAGACTACGGTGCTCTCGGCCCTGCCACTGGGCTTCAACAATCTGATGCACGGGTATTTCCGCACGCTGTGCGTGGGCTATGGCCTGTATGCAGTGGGCAACACGATTCTGCTGATCTTGCTGTACTTTACCGACTACAAGGGCGCCGTGCTTGCCTCTGGGCTGTTTGCGGGCGTGGCGGGGCTGGCGACCATCGTCTCGCTGTTCTTTCCGCAGCAGTTTTATGGCTTTGGCTTTTTGCTCGGCGCGGCGGTGTTTTTTGTTGTGGCGCTCATGCGGCTCGATACCTATACCGCCAACTTGCCGTATCGTATCCTGAGTCAGCAGCCCATTGTGGCGACCGACAAGACGGGTTGCTTTACGGAGCTGGGCTGCTTGCTCGACCGTGCCGAACAGCGCTATGAGGAGTTGCGTCTAGAGGGCGAGCCGCATGGTGCGTTTGAGCGCATGGTGGTTCGCGTGTATCGCAATCGTTGGGGAGGTCCTGATGACCGATAGGATGATGTCTCGCCGTCGCCTGTTTGAGGCGGCTGCCGGAGCGCTGCTGCTTTCGGGCTGCTCGTCTCAGGACGAATCCTCGACAAAAAAGACCAAGAAGCAGGACAAGATTAAAAAGGCCGATGCGTCTAGCGAGACCAAGCACCTTCGCGACAGGGATGAACTGTACGAGGTCTACGATGACTCGGGCATCGTATGTATGTACCTGACGGTCTCTCGCGGCAACAGCTCCGAGAATACCGACCATAGCTGGGCCGAGATCAATACGTACTCGGTCTACGACTATGCCGACATGGGCGTGACGCGCTATCAGGTTATGGGCCTACTGCAGGCGGGCGACGATAAGGGCCCCGTTGCTGGCGAGGTGGGCTATGGCGAGGAGGCACCCAACGCCACGGTGCAGGTGCGCGGTCAGACGTCGAGTACCTATACGCAAAAGAACTACAAGGTGGAGCTCAAAAAGGGCAAGGGCACGTGGCGCCAGCAGCGTGCGATTGCGCTCAACAAGCACATGGGCGAGGGCATGCGCTTTCGTAACAAGATGGCCTACGATCTGATTCGTGGCATTCCCCAGATGATGGGCCTGCGCACGCAGTTTGTGCACTTATGGGTGTGCGACCAGACCGAAAAATCTAACGACACCTTTGAGGACTACGGTCTGTTTACGCAGGTCGAGCAGCTCAACAAGACGGCGCTCAAGGCCCACGGTCTGGATAAGAGCGGGCATCTCTATAAGGTGAACAGCTTCGATTTCCATCGCTTTGAGGACACCATTAAGCTCACCGATGACCCCGACTATAACCAGACGGCGTTTGAGGGCATGCTCGAGATTAAGGGCGACTCGGACCACACCAAGCTCATCGAGATGCTCGATGCGCTCAACGACGAATCGCAAAAGATCGATAACGTGCTCGACACCTACTTTGATACCGAGAATCTGGTCTATTGGCTGGCGTTTCAGATCCTGACGGGCAACTGCGATACGCAGAACCGTAACTGCTATCTGTACAGCCCGCTTAACTCCAAAGTCTGGTACATCCTGGATTGGGACAACGACGGCATGCTGCGCAAGCTCGAGTTGAGCCTGACGGGATTCTCGGATTATGCGAGCTGGGAGCGCGGCGTGAGCAACTACTGGGGCAACGTGCTGTTTAACCGCGCGTTGCGCAGCAAGTCGTTCCGCAGCGAACTCGATAGCGCCGTCAAGGACCTGCGCTCGTATTTGACCGAAGAGCGTCTGAGCAAGATGGTCGAGCATTATCGCGAGGTCACGGAGCCGCTCGTCTTTGCTGCGCCCGACCTGGAGAATCTCCCCGTGACGAAGGACGAATACGAGCAGATTGCCGCGGCGATTCCTTCCGAGATCGAGGAGAACTATAAGAGCTTTCGCGAGAGCTATAAAAAGCCCATGCCGTTCTACATTGGCGTGCCGCAGATCGATAACGTTAAGCTGCGCATCAACTGGGATGCGTCCTACGACTTTAAGGCGCGCGATATTCGCTATACCGTGGAGCTTGCGCGCGACTATGCCATAAGCGACGTGGTCTTTAAGGCCGAGGACGTGCTGCTTCCCGAGGTAACGTGCGATGCGCCCGATACCGGCCAGTACTTTGTGCGCGTGCGTGCCACCAACTCCGACGGCTATACGCAAGATGCGTTTGACTACTATGTGACCGACGACGGCAAGCAGTACGGCATGAAGTGTTTTTACGTGCAGGACGGCGGTAAGGTCGTGGAGGACACGTATGAGGAGGGCTAGCGCGCTGCTTGAGCGCCTGGCGGCACCTCCCGTGCGTGCCACGCAGGAGCGTTACCGCCACGAGCTCAAATATCTCATTAACGAGGGCGAGCACGCCGCGCTGGCCTGTCGCATGGCGCCTGTCTTTAAGCTGGACAAGCATGCGCGGGCGGGCGGTTACACCATTCGCAGCCTGTACTTTGACGACTACTGCAACTCGGCCTACGAGGAAAAAGACGCTGGCATTCTTATGCGCAAAAAGTATCGCGTGCGCATCTATAACGGCAGCGACAAGGTGATTAAGCTCGAGCGCAAAAAGAAGTACGGCAGCTGGATCTACAAGGAGGATGCGCCGCTCACCCGCGACGAGTTTGAGCAGATTCTGACCGGCGACTATGACTTTTTGCTGCGGAGCCCCTATCCACTCTGTCGCGAGTTCTACATCGAGTGCATCTGCAATATGATGCGCCCGCGGACCATCGTGGATTACGAGCGCGAGCCGTGGGTGATGGACGAAGGCACCGTGCGCATTACGTTTGACATGAACGTGCGTGCGGCGGTGGGAAGTTTTGACATCTTTGACGCGACCTTGCCCGCGTTGCCCGTGCTGGAGCCCGGCAAGCTGGTGATGGAGGTTAAGTTTACTGAGTTTTGCCCGCAGCTGGTGCGCGATATGGTACCGCCGGGCGCGGCCGAGCTCACGGCAGTCTCCAAGTACTGCCTGTGCTACGAAAAGACCGCCTACTTGCGCGGCTTTAACTACTGGGAATCGGATTTTGAGAACCGAGGGGATATTTAGACCATGAGCACCAGGGACTTTTTTAAGAACTCTGTCTTGGAGGCGTTTGGCCAGGTCGACCCTGCCAAGATCGGTCTGTCGCTGCTCGTGGCGCTCGCCATGGGCATCCTGATCTATTGCGTGTACAAGCGCTTCTTTACTGGCGTGGTGTACTCGCGCAGCTTTGCCGTGACGCTCGTGGGCATGTGCGTGCTCACCTGCATGGTCACGCTCGCGATCTCGACGAACGTGGTCATCTCGCTCGGTATGGTCGGTGCTCTGTCTATCGTCCGCTACCGTACAGCGGTCAAGGACCCGCTTGACCTGCTGTATCTGTTTTGGGCTATTACCACGGGCATTACGGCGGGCGCCGGCATGTATGCGCTCGTGGGGCTCACAGCGGTGGTCATCGTGGCGATGATTGCCGGCTTTGCAAGCCATCAGGACAAGGCGCGCGTGTACATGATGGTCATCCACTACACGGGCCAGATCACGGGCGACGACATTGTGCGCGCGTTTGGCCGCACCAAGTTTACGGTGAAGTCCAAGACCATGCGCGGTGACAAGGTCGAGATGGCCGTGGAGGTGTTCTCGGACGGTGTGGATATGCCCTATGCCGACGCCATCCGTGCGCTCGAAGGCGTGGAGGACCTCACGCTCATCCAGTACAACGGCGAATATCACGGCTAACTTGGTACCGGCGTTTTAACAAACGCCGGACCGCTCGACGCTGCGCGGGCATCTGCTCGACCAGGAATTCTATTTACTCAATTTGCTGGCAAGGCAGCTATCATGGTGCTTGTGAATTCGTTGTCAGGGGTGCTCGTGGTAAAGATGAAAGATGTGGCCGAGCTGGCGGGCGTTTCGAGCGCCGCGGTCTCGCGCTACCTCAACTGTGGATATATCTCGGCGGATAAGGCCGAGCGCATTAAACAGGCGATTGAGCTGACCGGATATGTGCGGTCCAGCCAGGCTCGCGCGCTGCGCACCGGCTCCACCAAGCTCATCGGCGTCATCGTGCCCAAGATCAACTCGGAATCCGTGAGCCGCATTACCGCCGGCATTGGCCAGGTGCTCGGTCGCCGTGGCTACCAGATGCTGCTTGCCAATACCGACAACGCGGCCGATCGCGAGCTCGAATATCTTGATCTATTCCAAAATCACCCGGTCGATGGCATCGTGCTCGTGGCAACTATGATTACTGACGAGCACCGTCGGGCGATTGAATCGTGCCGTGTGCCCATTGTGCTGATCGGCCAAAACGTCGAGGGCGCGGCGTGCGTCTATCACGACGATTACGAGGCTGCCTTTGAGCTGGGCCAGGCGCTCGCTGGTCGGGTAGATGGCAAGATCGCCTACATTGGAGTTACCGAAGAAGACCGCGCGGCTGGTTATGACCGCCGTCGCGGTTTTGAGGCCGGATTGCGCGCCGCGGGCAACCCGCTCGATGCCGCCTTGATTCGCCTGGGCTCGTTTACGCTCGACTCGGGCTATAGTGCGGCGCGTGAGCTGCTTTCCGTCGCTCCCGATGTTTCGTTTATCGCCTGCGCGACCGATACCATGGCGGCGGGCGCGCTGCGTGCCATCGATGAGGTTCGCGGCATGGGCGAGGGCATACACCGCGTGAGCGGTTTTGGCGACAACGCATTTTTGCGCGCGCTGACGGGCGGTATTCCCACCGTGCATTATGGGTATCTGACCAGTGGCGTCGAGGCCACCAGCATGCTGCTCGATACGCTCGATGGCGTGGAGGGGGAGCGCGGTCTCAAGACGCTCAAGCTCGGCCATCAGCTTATGAATGTTTAGACTCTGGGCACGTCTGTCTGCCTCTGAGCCGCCTGTTTTTGCCGTAAAACTACCATTCGCCGGCATATTCCTACCGTTCACCCTACTATGAAAACGATTACAGACATATGAAACTGAAAACGATTACAGTGTGAGTATCAAAGGTGGCCGGGTGCACATGCACCCGTTGGAGGAAAGGGAAGTCATGGACTACCGCAAATCAGCCCAAGAGGTGCTCGACAACATCGGTGGCGCCGACAACGTTGTTTCGGCCGCACACTGCGCCACGCGTCTGCGTCTGGTGATTGCCGATAACGCGAAGGTTGACAAGGAGGCCCTCGAGAATATCGACGGCGCTAAGGGCGTCTTTGAGGCCCAGGGCCAGCTCCAGATTATTTTTGGCACTGGCACCGTCAATAAGGTCTACGACGAGTTCATTGCGCTCAGCGGCGTCGAGGCTGCCACCAAGGCCGAGGTCAAGGAGGCCGCGGCGCAGCAGCAGAACATCTTTATGCGTGCCATTAAGGTGCTCGGCGACGTCTTTGTCCCCATCATCCCCGCCATCGTGGCTTCGGGCCTGCTGCTGGGAATCATGAGCGCCCTCAACTTTATGGCCTCCAACGGCTTTATCGCGCTCGACACCAATAACTTTATCTACAAGATCGCCGACCTGGTCTCGGGCACGTCCTTTGGCATTCTGCAGATCCTGATCGGTTACTCCGCCGCTAAGGCCTTTGGCGCCAACCCGTACTTGGGCGCCGTCGTCGGTGGTGCGTTCATCAACTCCTCGCTGCAGAGCGCCTACACGGTTGCCTCCGAGGGCTTGCAGACCATGGTCACCGTCATCCCCGGCGTGTACAGCTTTGAGTGGGTTGGCTATCAGGGCCATGTGATCCCGATCGTCATCGCCTGCGCCATCCTCGCCTTCTTGGAGAAGCGCCTCCACAAGATCGTTCCCGAGATGTTCGACCTCTTTGTGACCCCGCTTGTCTCGGTGTTCGTGACCGTGCTCGTGACCCTCGTTGCCGTCGGCCTCATCTTTGTCTGGGCCGAGAACGCCATCCTCGGTTTGATTCAGGCCCTGCTGACCCTGCCCTTTGGTATCGGTTCCTTTATCGTCGGCCTGTTCTATGCCCCCACGGTCGTTACCGGTATCCACCAGATGTACACCGCCATCGACCTGGGCCAGCTCGCCCAGTACGGTGTGACCTACTGGCTGCCCATCGCCAGCGCTGCCAACATCGCCCAGGGTGGTGCCGCGCTCGCCGTTGCCTTTAAGACCCGCGATGCCAAGATCAAGGGCCTGGCGCTTCCTTCGGCCCTGTCCGCCTTCATGGGTATTACCGAGCCTGCCATCTTCGGTGTGAACCTGCGCTTCTTTAAGCCCTTCATCGCCGGCTGCATCGGTGGTGGCTGCGGTGCCCTGGTCTGCGCGCTCACTTCGCTGGCCGCCTCCGGCACGGGCGTTACGGGTATCTTCGGTATCCTGCTGTGCCTGGCCCAGCCCGTGCAGTACGTGATCATGTTTGCGGTCGCCGCGCTGGTTTCCTTTGCCGTCTCGTTTGTCCTATACAAGGACGAGCCCAAGGCTTCCGAGCAGGCGTAGGATTCGCGTAAACAGAACGCCCGCAGGCTCCATCCTGTGGGCGTTTTCTTTATCTGGAACCCTTGATTTAAGCGTTCGTTGATCTAATTCGATTGGATACCGACATGTCTAACGCACTTCAGCGCGATCTTGCCAAGCTCGTTGCCAACATGGATGCCGCGGCCGCCGAGCGCGGTCACGGGCCCTATGCTCAGCATTTTCATATTATGCCGCCCACGGGCTGGCTCAACGACCCCAACGGGCTTTGCCAGGCCGATGGCGTGTTTCACGCATGCTTCCAGTATGCTCCGTTTGATGTGAACGGCGGCGTCAAGATGTGGGGTCATGCCACGAGCCGCGACCTTATGAAATGGGAATATGTTGGCGCGCCGCTGCTTCCCGACGAGCCGTTCGACTGCCATGGCGTGTATTCGGGCTCGGCATTGGTCGAGGACGGTCGCATCCGCGTGCTCTATACCGGCAACGTTAAGCTCCCCGATGCGGACGGCGTCTTTGACTATGTCAGCTTCGGCCGTCGCGCCGACACCGTGTATGTCGAGAGTGTTGATGGACAGACGTTCAGCCAAAAGCGCGTGGTGCTGGCGTCCGAGGATTATCCCGAGGATTTGACCTGCCACGTGCGTGATCCCAAGGTGTGGCGCGATGCGGACGGGCGTTATCACATGGTGCTAGGCGCGCGTCGTCGCGTTGACGGGCCGCACGTCGAGAGCCGTTTTTGCGTCATGCATGGCGAGGGCGCCGGTCGCGATGTGGGCGAGATCCTGGTGTATGGCTCGGCCGATATGTTGAACTGGGAGCTCGAGAGCCGTGTGTCTACGCCCGAGCGTTTTGGCTTTATGTGGGAGTGCCCGGGATACCTTGAGCTCGAGGTGGATGGCTGTGTTCCGGCGAAGTGGCTGTCCTTCTCGCCCCAGGGGCTGGAGGGCGGTCGTTGGGACCGCGGCAACGTATACGCTGCTGGCTATATGCCTGTAACGGGTGACATTACCGGTGGTGACGGTGCCTATGAGCTGGGCGAGTTCCGCCTGTGGGACGCCGGTTTTGACTTCTATGCTCCGCAGGAGTTCACGGCCGAGGACGGTCGTCACATTCTGATCGGCTGGATGGGCATGCCCGATGAGCCGACCTATGGCAACGACCCCACTGTGGCGTGTGGCTGGCAGCACTGCATGACGGTGCCGCGAGAGCTTACGGCCGGTGCTGGCGGCGTGGTGCTGCAGCAGCCGGCGCGCGAGATCGAGCACCATTATGCCTCGGTGCGTGTGGGGGAGGGCTCGTTGGAGGTTGTCGGCGATACCTGCTTTGACGTTGTTGCCGACGGTGTCAACGGCGCGTTCACCTCGACCGTTGATGGCGAGCTTAAGCTGGCGTTTATGCCCGCCGAGGGCGAACTGCCCTCGCGCTTTGAGATGCGATTTACCGATGAGAGTCGCGCTTCTGCCGGCTGCGGTCGTACCGTGCGCTGGGAGCCCGTTGACGAGGTCCGTAACGTGCGCATTGTCGGCGATGTCTCGTCGGTCGAGGTGTTTGTGAACGATGGCGCGCTCGTGTTTTCGACGCGCATCTATCCCGAGACCTATGGCGTGTCCGTTGATGCTCCGGGTGCGAGCGTGACCTACCACGCGCTCAACATCTAGGCGATTCGTCGCATGTCGGCGCTATACTGCAGCCGTTGCCCACGATGCGGGAAACATCCGCATCGTGGGTTTTTGTTTTGAAGGGAAGGTGTCGTATGGATGTGCAGCAGTTAGAAGAGGCTTGGGCTTTAAGGGCCGGCTCGCGTGAGGCGCGTCTTGTTGCGGCCCCGCATGTGCCGGCGGCGCTTTCATTGCTGGGTATTGTGCGTCCCGGTGACCGCCTGGTGGCCTTTGCGGATGACTTTACCGAAGCCTTTGCCCGCGGTTTTGATGGCTGCGATGTTGTGCTGGTGGGGGATTCGTGCGCCGAGGTATTTGTTGCCGCGTCCGAGGGCTTTGATGCCTCGCTTGATGCCGAGGGGCCGCACCTGTGGTGGTTCGTCAATTCTATCGGCGGGTTTGGTCTGCGTGTGCCCGATCTGCGCGCGCTGGGTCGGGCGGCGCGTGAGGCCCGTGCACTGCTGGTTGTGGACAACACCGTGGCTGACGTCTTTGGCTGCGATCCGCTGCGGCTGGGTGCCGTGCTGTCGCTCGAGGCACTCGACCGCGCGTGTGCCGGTAAGGCGCCGCGCAAGCTCGTTGCCGCTTCGGTCGCGCGCTCGCAGCTCAAGCGCCATCGCGTGGACGCTGCGGCCGAGTGCGCGCATGCGTTGCTCGATGGGTGCGGATTGGCCGCGCTCGATTTGTTCTCCGATGAGGCTGAGGTTCTAGAGCACGGGCTCGACACGCTCGACGTCCGCATGCAGGCGCACTTCGACCGCGCGCGTGCAATGGCCGAGTATTTGTCCGCCAACGAAATGGTGCGCAACGTGCGCTATCCCGGGCTGACCTCGCATCCCGACCATGCCATCGCGACCGGCATCCTGGAGCACGGTTTTGGCCCGGCAGTAGAGTTTGACCTGATGGACTGCACCGCAGGCGAATTCTTCAGCATACTGCCGGACGAATTCCGCACATCACCCGCCGGCGGCGCAACAACGCGCCTTTCGGCTCCACGCGGCAAGCAGGGGAGCACCGTCCGCCTCTTCGCTGGCACCGACGACCCCTTGATCGTGGCCGCCACCCTAGACAACGACCTCCGAAAGTAATTAATCGGGGTCTGTGTCACGAAAACGGCCCACCTACTACGTTTAAGCCATAGGGGTCGACCATGCCCGCCTATTTTGAAAATTACCAAGCTGTCTACCAGCAGTTTTAATTTCATAATGTCTGGTATGGTCGAGGGTATTCAGCTAAACGTAGTAGATGGGCCCGTTTTGTGGCGCGAGCCTCAATCCGAGGGCGCTGTGGGCTAAAAACCGCCTAAAAGGACTACCCTGCGTTGATGCTGGCGATGAGGTCGTTTGCTTTGGTGGCGATGACGTTGTTGATGTCGGTCTGCAGCTCCTCATAGACCGCTATGGCTCGCTCGCCGGCGGGGGTGAGGGTGGATCCGCGGGCTCCGTCGCGCTCGATGAGCTTGCAGCCCAGCTGTCCTTCAGCCTCATTCACAATGCGCCAGGCCTTGGAATACGCCATGCCCATGCTCTTGGCGGCGCGGTTCAGCGAGTGCTCGCGGGCAATACCCTGCAGCAGCAAGACGCAGCCGTGACCAAACACGCCCGGCAGATCCTTGTCGCACGCTTGAATGACCAGCTTTGCCGTCGTCTTGTACTTCATACGCTCCACGTCTCCCCGCTAAAGTGTTTGCTGGGCAAACGCAAAGCCTGCGTCAAGCCCTCGTGTGCTCTTCTTAAATCATGCATTGTAGCAGTCAAAGTGCGTTAAGATACTTCCCCAGTATTGGGCGCCCAAGGTTGGGCTGGGTCCTACGAGGCCTGCAGCCGACCGGTCGCATGGAAAAAGGAGAAACATGGCTACGTTCTTTCCCGGTGAGTCCCACACGTTTTCGGAGTATCTGCTGGTTCCTGGTTACTCGTCCTCGCAGTGCATCCCCAACAACGTCTCTCTCAAGACGCCGCTAACCCGCTTCAAGCGCGGTGAGAAGCCGGCAATCACCCTGAACATCCCCATGGTTTCCGCCATCATGCAGTCCGTCTCGGGCGTCGACATGGGTGTCGCGCTCGCTACCGAGGGCGGCCTGTCCTTCATCTACGGTTCCCAGAGCGCCGAGTCCGAGGCCGCCATGGTCAAGGCCGTCAAGGATCACAAGGCCGGCTTCGTTCAGTCCGATTCCACGCTGACCCCCGACATGACCATGGAGCAGGTCATCGAGCTCAAGGATAAGACCGGTCACTCCACCATGCCGGTCACCGACGACGGCACCCCCAAGGGCAAGCTCCTGGGCATCGTCACCAGCCGTGACTATCGCCCCAGCCGCGATGACCACCAGACGAAGGTCTCCGAGTTCATGACCCCGCGTGAGCAGCTCATCGTGGGCGACAAGAACATCAGCCTCAAGGTTGCCAATGACGTCATCTGGGACAATAAGCTCAACGCCCTGCCCATCGTCGACGACAACGATCACCTTATGGGCATCGTCTTCCGCAAGGACTACGACAGCCACAAGACCAACCCCAACGAGCTGCTCGACGGCGATAAGCGCTACATGGTCGGCGCCGGCATCAACACCCGCGACTATGCCGAGCGCGTGCCGCTGCTCATCGAGGCCGGTGCCGATGTCCTGTGCATCGACTCTTCCGAGGGCTTCAGCGAGTGGCAGAAGCGCACCATTGAGTGGATTCGCGCCAACTACGGCGAGGACGTCAAGGTCGGTGCCGGTAACGTCGTCGACGCCGAGGGCTTCCGCTTTTTGGCGGACTGCGGTGCCGACTTCATCAAGGTCGGTATCGGCGGTGGCTCCATCTGCATTACCCGCGAGACCAAGGGCATCGGCCGTGGCCAGGCCACTGCGCTGATCGACGTCTGCCGTGCCCGTGACGAGTACTACGAGGAGACCGGCGTCTACGTGCCCGTGTGCTCCGACGGTGGCATCGTCTATGACTACCACATGACGCTCGCCCTTGCCATGGGTGCCGACTTTATGATGCTGGGCCGCTACTTCGCCCGCTTTGACGAGAGCCCGACTGAGCGCGTCAACGTCAACGGCCAGTACATGAAGGAGTACTGGGGCGAGGGTTCTGCGCGTGCCCGCAACTGGCAGCGCTACGACCTGGGCGGCGCCGCGAAGCTCAGCTTCGTCGAGGGCGTCGACTCCTACGTTCCCTACGCCGGATCCCTCAAGGACGGCGTGGGCGGCACGCTCTACAAGGTCAAGTCCACGATGTGCAACTGCGGTGCCCTCTCGATTCCCGAGCTCCAGGAAAAGGCACGCCTGACCCTGGTCAGCTCGACCTCCATCGTCGAAGGCGGCGCCCACGACGTTGTAGTTAAAGATTCGCAGCAGTCCGTATCTTATCGATAAGGTAAGAGCCTCACATAAAGGTTGAGTTTCAACCACGTTATTTAGATAAAGCGAGATGCCTGCAAGTCGCAGGCATCTCGCTTGTCGTATTTGCTATCATCAGTCAAGTTAACCTTAGGGTCGGTCGGCTTGGCTGTGTTCGCTACAAGTTCCGCACGCAAAGAAGAGCACTTAATGTGCTCTTCGTCTTGCGCAGGACTGTTCGCAGTAGCGAACAAAGCCAAGCCGACCGACCCCAGCTAAGATTAAAGGAGCTGATATGTGCGATTGCACAGATCATAAGGACGAGATCCCTGCATACGACGCGCAGGCCATTGAGTCTAGGTGGATGAAGGCCTGGGAGGACTCCAACCTCTTTGCCGTCGACACCGACGACAGCAAGCCCAAGAAGTACGTGCTCGAGATGTTCCCGTATCCGTCGGGCGACCTGCACATGGGCCACGCGCGCAACTATACCATCGGCGATGCCATGGCCCGTCAGGCCCGCATGCGCGGCTACGACGTGCTGCATCCCATCGGCTTCGACGCCTTTGGCCTTCCCGCCGAGAACGCCGCCATCAAGCACAACACGCAGGCTGCCGCCTGGACGTATAAGAACATGGACCAGGCGCTCGCCACGATGAAGCGCATGGGTTTCTCCTACGATCTGGATCGCATGGTCAAGACCTGCAGCCCCGACTACTACCGCTGGGGTCAGTGGATCTTTGAGAAGCTGTGGGAAAAGGGCCTGGTCTACCGCAAGAAGAACCCGGTCAACTGGTGCCCCACCTGCAAGACCGTTCTGGCCAACGAGCAGGTCACCGAGGGTAAGTGCTGGCGCTGCGGTACCGAGCCCGAGAAGCGCGACCTGGAGCAGTGGTACTTCAAGATTACCGAGTACTCCCAGGAGCTGCTCGACGATCTGGAGAAGCTCCCCGGCTGGCCCGAGCGTGTCAAGCAGATGCAGGCCAACTGGATCGGTCGCTCCGAGGGCGCCGAGGTCGACTTTACTCTGTGCGACAAGGATGGCGAGCCCATTGAGGGCGACGAGGGCAAGATCACCGTCTTCACCACGCGTGCCGATACGCTCTTTGGTGTCTCCTTCTTTGTCCTGGCTCCCGAGTACGCGCGCCTGCACGAGCTCGTCGAGGGCACGGAGTACGAGGAGGCCGTGACCAAGATCGTCGAGGACTCTAAGCATATCTCTGCCGTCGAGCGTGCCCAGGGCACCCTCGAGAAGCACGGTGCCTTTACCGGCCGCTACGTGGTAAACCCCGTCAACGGCGAGAAGGTCCCCGTGTGGGTTGCCGACTATGTCGTTGCCGACTACGGCACCGGCGCCGTCATGGCCGTTCCCTGCGGCGACCAGCGCGACTTTGAGTTTGCCCGCAAGTACGACCTGCCGATCGTGCCGATCATCCTGGACGATGACGACCGCGCTGCCGTCGAGGCCAGCGGCGAGACCATCGATACCTTCCATGCCGAGACCGTCGACTGGGATTGCGCCCACGCTGCCGAGGGTACGCTCGTCCAGTCCGGCAAGTACACCGGCATGCGCGGCGGCAAGCACTCCGAGGGCGAGGCTGCGATCGTGGCCGATCTTGAGGCCATGGGCTGCGGCCGTCGCAAGGTCGAGTTCCGTCTGCGCGACTGGCTCATCAGTCGCCAGCGCTACTGGGGCAACCCCATCCCGGCCATCCACTGCGAGCACTGCGGCATCGTGCCCGTGCCCGAGGACCAGCTGCCGGTGACGCTGCCCGAGAACCTGGACCTGGGCGCCGGCGAGACCCTCGCCGAGTGCAAGGAGTTCTACGAGACCACCTGCCCGGTCTGCGGTCGCCCGGCCAAGCGTGAGACTGATACCATGGACACCTTCACCTGCTCCAGCTGGTATTACCTGCGCTATACCGACCCGCACAACACCGAGCTGCCCTTCTCCCGCGAGGCGGCCGACCGTTGGATGCCCGTCGATAACTACATCGGCGGCATCGAGCACGCCATTTTGCACCTGCTCTACAGCCGCTTCTTTACCAAGGCGCTGCGCGACCTGGGCCTGCTGAGCGTTGACGAGCCCTTCACTAACCTGCTGTGCCAGGGCATGGTTAAGGACGAGAACGGCGACACCATGTCCAAGTCCAAGGGCAACGTCGTGCCCCCGAGCTCGGTCATCGAGCCCTACGGCGCCGACACCATGCGTCTGGCGATCCTGTTTATCGCTCCGCCCGAGAAGGACTTCGACTGGGATCCCAAGGCCGTCGAGGGCGCTAACCGCTTCATTAAGCGCGCCTGGCGTATCGTGTGGCAGCTCGTCCAGTCCGGCGACGCCAACGTGGCCTTCGACAAGTCCGCTCTCGACGAGGTCGCGATGAAGCTTTATCGCGAGCGTCATCGCACCATTGCCAAGTGCACCGAGGACTTCGACCGCGGCCAGTTCAACACCGCGATCTCGGCTGTCATGGAGCTCGTCAACGCGGCGAGCGCCTACCTCAACGCCACCGAGGGCGCTGACCGCGACAAGGCCCTGTGCTACGGCGTGGCCAAGGACATCGTAAGCGTCCTTGCCCCCATCTGCCCGTTCTGGGCCGACGAGCTGTGGCACGAGGCACTCGGCTGCGAGGGCAATGCCTACACCGCCGCCTGGCCAGAGTTCGACCTGGCCGAGTCCATCGAGGACACGGTGCAGATCGTCGTACAGGTACTCGGCAAGGTCCGTGGCCGCATCGACGTCGCTCGCGACGCCTCCAACGAGGAGATGCAGGCTGCCGCTGAGGAAGCCGTTGCCAAGTGGCTTGAGGGCAAGACGGTCGTCAAGGCCATCTGCGTGCCTGGCAAGCTGGTTAATCTGGTGGTCAAGTAAGCGCTGCGTGCATTGCTGACATGTAAAAGCGAGGGACGATTTCGCAGGGAGTCGCCCCTCGCTTTGGTTATGGATACTTGCGACAACACCCAATTATCCATTTCTTGTGGAGAACCTGTGCTCACGCTGACCTGCGGGTTTGTGTTGTGGTTGCACGTTTGTGCAGGTATTGGTATAGTTTGCTTGCAAATGAAGTTGTAATTGAAAGAAGTGGGGTTTCGGCCCCGCTTCTTTTTTGTATGGATGGAGGTGCCGCAATGGTCAAGACCAAGACCGAGCAGGCAATCATCGACGCGCTCGAGGCCGTTGCTCCCCAGCACGATGTCGACATCGTCGACGTTGAGCTCGTGGGTGCCACCAAGGCCCCCTGCGTGCGTGTGCGTATCGAGGGTGCCGAGGGTCAGAGCCTGTCGCTCAATGACATCACGGCCAACACCAAATGGGTCGGCGATGTGATTGAGGAGCTCGACCCCATCTCTTCGAGCTATACGCTCGAGGTGTCGAGCCCGGGTATGGCGCGTCCGCTGCGCCGCCCGAGTGACTTTGCCCGTTTTGTGGGCGAGAACTGCGAGCTCACCTCCACCGCCACCGAGGGCCGTCGCAAGTACGCCGGCAAGATTGCCGCCGCCACCGAGACGAACGTGACCCTCGAGCTCGAGGACGGCGAGTCCGTCACCCTCGATTTTTCCGATGTTAAAAAGTGCAAGTTGAAGCCCACCTATGACTTCAAGCCCGTGAAGGAAGGAAAGTAAGATGGCAGCATCCGACATGATGTCCGCCCTGATGGAGCTTTGCCAGGAGAAGCACATCGACCAGCTCTACCTGATCGACCGCCTGGAGCAGTCGCTCGCCAAGAGCTATGCCGAGATCCTGCATCTTGAGTGGGGCGCCAAGGTGACCATCGACCGCACCACCGGCAAGATCTACGTCTACCGTCTGGAGCCGATCGACGATTCCATGGACGAGGAGGGCAACTTCACCGAGTTCGAGGAGATCGACGTCACTCCCAAGAACACGAGTCGCATCGCCGCCCAGCACGCCAAGGCCGAGATCAACGCCATCGTGCGCAACTCCGCCCGCGAGCAGATCTACGAGGAGTTCTCCGGCCGCATCGGTGACCTCATCAGCGGTACCGTGCTGCAGTCCACGCCCGACTTCACGATCGTCAAGATTCGCGAGGGCGTCGAGGCCGAGCTTCCGCACTTCGACCAGCGCCGTTACGAGAACGAGCGCAACGAGCGTCCGATGGGTGAGCGCTACCTGCACAACCAGCACATCAAGGCCGTGATTATCGACGTTCGCGACCCCAACTCCAACCTGCAGCCGGTCCGTGGCGAGCACAGCCGTCCGCCGATTGTCATCTCCCGTACCCACCCCGAGCTCATGCGTCGTCTGTTTGAGCAGGAGGTGCCCGAGATCTATGAGGGCACCGTCCAGATCAAGTCGATCGCCCGCGAGCCCGGCCAGCGCTCCAAGGTCGCCGTCCACTCGCTCGACGATCGCCTGGATCCCGTTGGCGCCTGCGTCGGCCCCAAGGGCAGCCGTGTTCGTGCCGTCGTGGGCGAGCTCCGCGGCGAGCGCGTCGACGTCATCCTGTGGGATGCCGATCCGGCCGTCTACGTTGCCAACGCCCTGTCGCCTGCCAAGGTCACCCGCGTCCTTATCGACGAGGAGAAGGCCTATGCCGGCGTCATCGTGCCCGACGACCAGCTGTCCCTCGCCATCGGCAAGGAGGGTCAGAACGCCCGCCTCGCTGCTCGCCTGACCGGCTGGCACATCGACATTAAGTCCGAGACCCTTGCCGCTGACATCCTTAAGAACGTTCCCGTTCACGAGGAGCCCGCCGCCGACCTGATCGGTGACGAGGAGGACGAGGACGTCCGTCGCTGCGAGTTCGTGTCCGAGGACGGCATCCAGTGCCGCAACCAGGCCCGTCCCGGCTCCCGTTTCTGCGGTGTCCACGACACCGACGCCTTCGATGATGCGGAGGACCTGATCTAGCGCGCGGTCGCGCCGGGCAGGTCCCAGCGCATACCCCACGCTCGTTCAGTCTCTAGGCACCTAAGGTGCCAGAAAGGGTAGGTGAAGTCATATGGCAAAAGTCCGTGTGTCCACCCTGGCCAAAGAGTTCGGCATGACCTCCAAGGAACTGATGGGTCATCTCGCCGAAATGAAGATTCCCGCTAAGTCCGCTTCCTCCGCCCTGGAGGACGCCTACGTCGCTATGGTCCGCAAGCAGCTCGCCTCGGTGATCGAGGCCCGCGCCCAGGAAGTCGAGGCCGCCAAGCTGGCCGAGGAGCAGGCCGCTGCCGCCGAGGAGGCAGCACGCGCTGCCGAGGCAGAGCGCGAGCGCATCGCCGCCGAGAAGGCACGCGAGGAGGAGCGCCGCCAGTTCGCCGCCGCCCAGGCTGCCGAGGAGGCCGCCCGCGCCGAGGCCGAGGCCAAGAAGAAGGCCGAGCAGGAGCGCCTTGCCCGCGAGAAGGAGGAGGCTGCCCGCGAGGCCCAGCGCCGCGCCGTTCCCGCTTCCGACTCCGGTTCGCGTTTCCGCTCTCTGCTCGACCAGATCGCCGCACAGGAGACCGTGCTCAAGGAGAAGAAGGACGCCGAGGAGAAGGCCAAGGCCGAGCGCGCTGCCGAGCGCGGCAACCGTCGTGGCGGCAACAACGACCGTCGCGGTGGCCGTCGTAACGATCGCAACGCCTCCGACAACAACTCCGAGCGCAACGCCTCCGAGAACCGTCCTCATAGCCATCGCACCAATGCCAGCAACAACGTCGCTGCCGGCATGGACTTCCCCAACCCCGACAAGCAGGGCAAGGGCAAGAAGCGCAAGGGCGGTCACAACAACGAAGAGGACCACTACAGCCGCATGGCTCGCGAGGCCGAGGAGTACAGCCGCGAGAAGGTGCTCGAGGAGGCTCGTGCCGCCGTCGAGGAGGCCTCTCGCGAGTCCACTGGTCGCCGCAAAAAGCGTAAGGAGAAGCGCGAGCGCGAGGCCGCAAAGGCTCAGGAAGAGCGCAAGATTGAGGAGGCGCTGGCCCAGGGCGTGAACCCCGAGGACCTCGACGCCATCAAGGTCTCCCAGGGCGTTACCGTCCAGGAGCTCGCCGAGGCGCTCGACGTTCCGGCCAACGACATCATCAAGCGCCTGTTCCTGCTGGGCACGCCGCTTACCATGACGCAGTCCATGTCCGACGACCTCGTCGAGCTCGTTGCCGACGATCTGGGCCGTCAGATCAAGATCATCACCCCCGAGGAGGAGAACACCTTCTCGTTCTACGACGATCCCGCCGACCTTAAGCCGCGCGCCCCGGTCGTCACCGTCATGGGCCACGTCGACCACGGCAAGACTTCGCTGCTCGACGCCATCCGTCACACCGGCGTCGCTGCCGGCGAGGCGGGCGGCATTACGCAGGCCATCGGCGCTTCGCAGGTCATGATCAACGACCGCAAGATCACCTTCATCGATACCCCCGGTCACGCCACCTTTACGGCCATGCGTGCCCGCGGCGCCAAGGTGACCGACATCGTCATTCTGATCGTGGCTGCCGACGACGGCGTCATGCCCCAGACCATCGAGTCGATCAACCACGCCAAGGCCGCCGGCGTACCCATCGTCGTCGCCGTCAACAAGATCGATAAGCCGGGTGCCAACCCCGACCGCGTGCGCCAGGAGCTCACCGAGTACGGCATCATCCCCGAGGAGTGGGGCGGACAGAACATGTTCGTCAACATCTCGGCCAAGCAGAAGATCGGTATCGACGACCTGCTCGAGACCGTGCTGCTCCAGGCCGACGTGCTCGAGCTCAAGGCCAACCCCGATACGTTCGCATCGGGCAACGTCCTCGAGGCTAAGCTCGACAAGGGCCGCGGCTCGGTTGCCACCGTGCTCGTGACCCGCGGTACCCTGCGCGTGGGCGACACGCTGGTCGCCGGCCTCACCTATGGCCGCGTCCGTGCCATGCTCGACCCCAAGGGCAACGCCGTCACCGAGGCCGGTCCCTCCGACGCCGTCGAGATCCTGGGCCTGCAGTCCGTCCCCAACGCCGGCGATGAGTTCCGCGTGTTCGAGGACGAGCGCGAGGCGCGTGCGCTGGCCGACGAGCGTTCGCTCAAGGCCCGTATCGAGGAGCAGAGCCGCGTGAAGCACGTGACGCTCGAGAACCTCTTCGAGACCATCGCCGACGCCGAGGTCAAGGAGCTCAACCTGATCATCAAGGCCGACGTCCAGGGTTCCATCGAAGCCCTTCAGGACTCCCTCGACAAGATGGATCAGTCCGAGGTGCGCATCAACACGATCCACTCCGCCGTTGGTGCCATCAACGAGACCGACGT
>DBFSET010000007.1:0-108979 GCA_048416615.1 Collinsella sp.
CTGCTCGGCGAATATATCGAGTGGTACAGGGACGGCAAGCTCAAGAAGGACCTAGGATGGAAGACCATTAGGGAGTATCGCGAGGAGAGGGGCTATGCGGCATAGCGCCGGGGCATGGTCCGGAAAAACGTCCGAGGTCCCTCCTTTCATGATTCCCGGGCACACAACGGTTTATCCGGACTCAACCGTCGTCGTCCCCGTTTGTATCCACGTATATAAGTGAATACGTTCTTGTGCGAAATGTAATATCATTTGCGCGATTTGTCATAACCAATTCTTTTTCCGCTTTGTCGATATGTCAAGAATTCAAATATTTATTCGGTGAACGGTAGTTGATTAATATAATGTTTTCCCAGCTAAATGCCATTTTTTCCGAGCAGTACAATAAGTTTGCAACCGTTCACCGATTGGATATAACATATTTAATATATTGTTGTAACAATATTAGTGACGATGTCACAAGCCTGTCGTTCTAGTCAAAGGAAGTAACAATGCCCAAACGATTACTGAACATGTCCGCATCCGATTTTGCCACCACGTCACCCATGGATCTAAAGCAGGCAATTCTGGCCTCCGAGGGACGTACCATCATGGCGGAAAACGTACCCTCTTCCCAATTTCTCAGCGGCGTTACTAATGCAGAAATCGAACGTGCCGCAGGTGCCGACCTGCTTCTGTTTAACGCGTGCGATGTGTTCGATCCAGTTATTGCCGGTATTCCAGATGATCTCAATGAAAACCCGGTCACTTGGGTGAAGCGAGCATGCGGAAGGCCCATTGGCGTCAATCTGGAGCCAGTTGATAACGAGGCGGAGATGTCTGAATCCCGTACGGAAATCCCCATGGGTCGTCGCGTCTCTCCCAAGACCTTAGAAAAGGCAAACGAACTCGGATTTGATTTTATCTGCCTGACGGGCAACCCTGGAACTGGCGTCTCCAACGATGCGATCGCCCATTCGATTAAACTCTCCAAAGAGCATTTCAATGGCCTGATCATAGCCGGAAAAATGCATGGAGCAGGCGTTGCGGAACCTGTCATGACACTCGAAATAGCGCGCGAGTTTGTTGAACTCGGCGTCGATATCCTTCTGGTGCCAGCCCCCTACACTGTCCCTTGCTTCCAAGAAGCAGACCTGCGCGCCATCGTAGACTTTGTACGATCCTACAACGTAGGCAAGTCAATTGAAGAGAAGGTTCTCGTCATGGCGGCGAACGGGACGAGTCAAGACTCTTGCGACAGCGAGACCATTAAGAAAATAGGCCTTGCAGCAAAAGCAGCCGGTGCTGACCTCCAACATATCGGGGACTCCATGAACGGTATTTGCCTGCCCCAGAATATCTTCACGCTCGGACAAGCCCTTCGTGGATACAGGCATCAGATCGTCATGCTGAGCCGCTCTGTGATACGTTAAGGTTACCTTGCCCACGTTACATCCCGACTGAGGCAACCATCAGGTATAACCAACATGCAAACTGAGGCTCTAATGCTCGATACACACGAAAAACGGCCACTCTATTTACAGCTCACCGACGCGCTGCTCAAGCAGATCGTCGAAGAATATCAAGCAGACGATAAACTTCCAACAGAAATGGAACTCTGCGACGAATACGCCGTAAGCAGAACAACCGTCCGACTTGCCATGAGTGAGCTGGAGCGTCGTGGAAGTATCTATCGAATCCAAGGTAAGGGGTCGTTTGTTGCACCGAAACGCGTTAGCGAGCTCAATTCACTTTTAGACTTTGACTTTGCAAGCCATTGCGATGGCGTTGATCCGGATGCCATCACCAAACATTTCGGCGGCCTCACATCAGGTCGTCCAATTTCCGTAATGATGCTCCAACAATTTGGATGTCAAAGTCGCGATGAAATTCAGCGTCTTGAATTGACCTACGAACTTGAAGGCAGCTTCATAGGCGCTGATACGTTCTTCATTTCAAAGTCGCGCGTTCCGAATAACCAGTTAGATTTTCAGGCATTTAGCAGAATCATGGACGACTTGTCCAAGTCTATCCAATCTGTTAGGGAAAGCTATAGAGCACGTCAGCTTAGCGATTCCGAAGCCAGTAATTATGGTGTTGCAAAACTTCCGGTCATCGAACTGACTCATTATGCTTACGACTCCGGAGGCAAACTAATCTCAATTGTCTGCCGCACCGTCTTAACTGGGCGAATCCCTTATCAAAACTTTATTTTCAAGTCCTAATGTTCTTTTTCTTTTGTCTCGATCTGTAACACGTAGCCGAGTTTTTAAGTCCTAACCGTTACAGATCGAGACAAACGGAATAGGCCGGGTCAAAAATCTCAATCTGCAACATCTGGTTGGTGGTTTCACCCCTACCTGTTACAGGCTGAGACGATTTGATAGTGGAATCCTCATTTGCGCGTCATATCGCGTAGCGCTGACGCGCTGGTTTCCACAATGACAGGAGGTAAAAGTCCTCCCGCATCGCCTGTTGGCAATCCCGTAGCGCTAGCTAGCAAATGACCTGCGTGTGCTCCTCGATGGCGACACGATCCTCGGCGGCGATACCCGGCTCGCACACCACGGCGTCCAAACTGTCCAGGCGGCAGAAGGTGTAGAAGTCGCGCTTGCCGATCTTGCTGGAGTCGGCGATGAGGTAGCGTGAATCGGCCTTGCTAAAGGCGAGCTGCTGGATGCGGCCCTCTTCCATGTTAGACGTAGACACGTCGCCGTCCAGAATGCCGTTTGCGCCGATAAAGGCTGCGTCGATCCCCAGTGCGCGCAAGGTGTCCTCGGCCGTGGGGCCCACAAAGGCGGCAGTGCGGCGACGGTACATACCGCCCACGAGACACAGGTCGCAGTCTTCGCGCGCCTCGAGCAGATTAAACACCGAAAGCGAATTAGTCACGATGCGTAGGCGGCACGCCGGCAGCATCGAGGCCATCTGCTCAACTGTAGTGCCCGTCCCCAAAAAGATGGTCGAGCCCTCCTCGATGAGCCCAACGGCGCGGCGCGCGATCTGCAGCTTTTCCTCGGCATGCTTAGTGCGCTTTTCACTGTGCGAATACTCATGGCGCAACATAGCGTGCGGGCGACTCTGCGCACTACGGGCGCCGCCGTGCACGCGCTCGATCTCGCCTAGGCTCGCAAGCTCCTCAAGGTCGCGACGGATCGTCATGTCCGAGACACCTAACGCATCCGAAATCTCCTTAACCGAAACCGTGCCCTGCTCATCGAGCAGCTGGCGAACCCTATCCTGTCGCTCTGCCTTAATCACGATGAATCCTCGCCGTTCTATGCGTGCATATCATTCAAACAGTAACGAACAAATTGTATCAGACCCGTGCGCGTCAAAAATGAACGCCCGCACAGCTCCAATCATCACTTTTTTGAGAAAAATACCCCCTGCTTTAGTGGGGTGTAGTGATAATCTCGCCTGTTCGCGCTACAGTTTGTCGGAAATACCTCGATGTTAGGAACCAAATGATCACTTCCGAGCTTTTCGGCACCGCGCCGTGCGGTACCCCCGTTCATCGTTACACCCTCAACGGGCCCGAGATCTGCGTTCGCATTATGGACTATGGCGCCACCGTGCTTGGTATCGACGTGCCCGACATTCCCGGCAACGTGCGCGATGTGGTGCTGGGCTTCGATAAGCTCGAGGATTACTTTGACAACCCCGCCTGCTTTGGCGCGACCATCGGCCCCGTGGCAAACCGCACCGCGGGCGCCACGATCACCATCGACGGTACGGACTGGCATATGCCCGCCAACGAGGGCGCCAACAACCTGCACAGCGATCTTGAGCACGGTCTGCATAAACGCGTGTGGGACGTTGAGCTCGACGAGACTCACAACGCCGTGCGCATGACCACCTCGCTTGAGGATGGCGAACTGGGCCTTCCCGGCAAACGCACCTTTACGGCCGTGTTTACCGTTACACGCACCGGCGTCTTTCGCATCGAGTATGGCTGCGAGAGCGACCGCGCCACCTACGTGTCCATGACCAACCACACATACTTTAACCTTGCCGGCCATAACGCCGGCATGGACTGCGAGCACTTCTTTGTTGCCAACGCTGCCCACTACCTGCCCATCAACGAGCAGAATATCCCCACCGGCGAGATCGCTCCGGTCGAGGGAACACCGTTTGACTTTCGCGAGCTGCGCCCCGTCGCTCCCGGCATGGAGGCCGACGACCCGCAGATTAAGCAGGCCCGTGGCTACGATCACTGTCTGTGCATCGATGGCTATCAGTACGGCCGCAATCTCCGCCGCGCGATGCACGTCGAGGAGATGTGGACCGGCCGCGAGCTGGACTACTACACCACTGCCCCGGGCGTGCAGCTCTACACCGGCAACTGGCTGGGCGACGAGCACGCCAAGGACGATGCTAACTATGGCTGGGGCGCCGGCTTTGCTCTCGAGGCCGAGATGTACCCCGACACGCCGCACCAGCCGTTGTTCCCGCAGGGCATTGTGGGCCCGGGTCACCCCTACAGCAATGTGATCGAGTACCACTTTATGAGGCACTAAGCCCACAATGCAACATATTGCACAGCAACGCCCGCCGGCACCACCGCCGACGGGCGTTTTTCTACCTAGTCATTGGGGACGTTCTTAAATGACTAGTCGTTGGGGACAGTCTTTAACGTTTGGCAAGAAAGACTGTCCCAATCTGCCGGCACTTGGGGACGTTCCTAAAAGGCCGGCACATAAGGAACGTCCCCAAGTGCCAAGGGTGTCCCGCTTGACTAGTCATTTAAGAACGTCCCCAATGACTAGTTGGATGGGGTCGGGATTGGAGCTGGGGAGGTAACGGATTTCTAGTTCTATGCCGAGCTTTTGCAGCTCTTTGAGGGCGACGATGTCCGCATCGTCTATGGCGACTGCGGGCGTTACAGAGCGTTTGCCCTCCCCTGTCTGCATATGGCCAATGCTGATCTTGGTAATCGGCACACCACCCTTAACCAGCGCGAGCGCATCGACGGGTGAGGCTACCATGATCAGAATCCACTGACGCGGCGTTGCGGTATGAATGATGTCGATGGTCCTTTGCACCGAGAAAAACCGTGTCCAGACGCCTTCTGGCGCCGCCACCCTCATGGGTGCCCATTGGCGCGAATCCGCCGCGATCTCATCGTTGACGATTAGGACAAGGTTGGAACCCACGGCTTCGTTCCACAGCTCAACGTCTTGCCCGTAAATGAAACGGTCGTCGATACGTGTGAGAAGAATCTTGGGTTGAGCCATCGCTGCCCCATTCTGCTTGAGATCCGCAAGAGCAAGACATCACGTCACCAATATTAGTGCATTTAAAGTGAGAAAAGCCGTCAGAGTACTTGCGCTGATGTGCGATGTCCCGTATCATAGACAGCCGTTGACGCATCAGCTGCGTCACCACATGGCCGCCAGCGTAGCTCAGTTGGTAGAGCACCGCTCTCGTAAAGCGGGGGTCACCGGTTCGAGCCCGGTCGCTGGCTCCATTGCACAAGATAGCCGCCTTCGGGCGGCTTTTTTGTTGCCGATTTCTGGCGAACATCCGCCAATCCAAGCACAACGCCGCCTATAACTCCCCTACTCAACAACAAGCCCCGCTAACCGCAATCCCCAAAGGAACCGCGATCAGCGGGGCTTAAACGCGCCCCCCCAAGGGGAACCACGCTAGCTCACGAGCAGTGCGCTACTCCTCCCAGTAAGCGTCTGCAAGCAGCTTAAAGCAGATCTTCTTGACCGGCTGCGCGCCATCGTCCGGGAACTCGAGCGTGGGCATATGAGGCTCGCCGGCAACGAACAGTGCAAACTTATCGTCAGCAAGATCGCCGGCGATCGAGGCGTCGGAATCGACCAGATCGTAGTCGTCCTTCTCGTCAAACTCCTGGACCAGCGTCAAGCTGCCCGTAGCGACCTTAAAGGCCTCGCGACCCTCGACATCGATCTGCAGGTCGTGATAGCGCTGATGCGTCTCATAGTGAGCCTCGGCCTCGGGACGCGTCGTGGGAGCCATGACGTTCGCATAGACCTTGTCGCCCAGAATCGGATGGCTGCCTACCTCGAGCTGCGCCGGATCGTTCTCCTCGAGCCAGTCAATCAGCACATCGAGGCCCTTGAGCATTCCGCGGTATTCCTCGATATCGCCCAATGCACCGTAAATCATCTAAATCCCCTCTCGGATCGTTTCTTTGGCGGCTACTCGATAAACGCGTTACCGACGCTGTTGCCGCCCACACACGTCTCGACCAGGGTAAGGTCGGGATTGAACACGACAACGTCGGCGTCGCGCCCCGACATAATGCTATCGCACTTGTCGTCGACATGAGCTAGCAAGCGATGCCGGGACCGACGCCCAAGCCCTTACAGCTCGGTCACGACAACGCCGTTGTAGACCTCGTCCCAACGGTCCATGACCAGATGGCCGGTCATAGGATCCATGGCGTTGAGCTTGCCGCAAGTGTTGGCGGTTCGCAGCACCGTCTCGTCGTCTGCGCCAGCAGCGATGGCATGCGCGAAGCCTGCGATAGTGGAGTCACCAGAGCCCGTTGCGTTAACGGCAGGGATATCGGGCGTCTTTGCGCGGAACGCACGGCCATTGTGGAAGCCAACGGAGCCGGCAGCGCCCATGGACACGACGACCCAGGGGATATCGGAGAAGCGGGCGTCAGAAGCGAGCGCGGCGCGGAGCTCGTCCACATCGTCGGTGGTAAAGCTCGTGCCCAGAAGGCCGTTGATCTCGGTCAGGTTAGGCTTGACCAGCTCGGGCTTAACCTCGGACTTGAGCGCAGCCTCGAGCGAGGCACCCGAGGTATCGAGCAGCACCTTGGCGCCGGCGTTCTCGGCAATGCCCGTGATCTTGGCGTAGTAGTCCGCCTCGACGCCGCGGGGCAGCGAACCCGAGATGGTGACGACGTCGGCCTTACCTGCAAGCTCGGTAAACTTGGCGGTAAAGGCATCGAGCTCCTCGGGGGCAATTGTCGGGCCGCTCTCGAGCAGCTCGGTCTGGTTGCCGGCGTGGAGAATGTTGAGGCAAATTCGAGTCTCGCCCTTGATGGGCACAAAGTCGTTGTTAATACCGTTGGCGTCCATGAGCTCAGCCATGTAGGCGCCCATGTGGCCGCCGAGCAGACCGGTTGCCACAACGTCGTCGCCCAGCTGACCCAGCACGCGGGCCACGTTGAGGCCCTTGCCGCCGGCGGTCTTTTCGGGCGTCACACGGTTGACGTCGTCGATAATGAGCTCATCGAGCTGATAGCGCGTATCGACAGACGGGTTCATCGTAACGGTGAGGATCATTTTTAGCTCCTTATCTCGCAGGCTCCTTGTGCCTCGCGATACGAGTCGACAAAACGGAATTACAGAATCTCAATCGTGAACGAGCGAACGACGGTCTCCTTGGGCTTGGCGACAAGGCAGCCGCGCTTGTGCTCAAGCACGTCGTCCTCATCGGAGCAGGTCGAAAGACCGCCCCAGGGCTCAACTGCCACAAAATCACCCTCGGGCTTGCTCCACACAATGAGGTACGGGAAGCCCTCAAAGCTCAGGCGAACACCCTTGTCCTCGCCCTTTTTGGAAAGCGTGACCTGACGGCTCTCGAGCACGTCAAAGATGGTCTCCGCAAAATCGAAGAGCTCATGTGACAGAGGCAGCGTCTTTCCCACCATGGGGTTCTTGGAGCGGTTGGTCACGTCAATCAAGCCAGTCGAGGGGACGGCAGTGCAAAGCTCAGCAGCCTCGTCTTTCTCAAAACGCAACTCGTAGTCCGTATAGGCCTCGCCCTCATCGAGCGGGCACCTAAAGCCGGGGTGTCCACCGATAAAGAAAGGCATGTCCTCGGTGCCCTCGTTGGTAACCTCATAGGAGACGCGCACGGCGGCGTCCTCGAGCGTATAGCGGGCGACAAGCTTAAACGGATACGGATAATCGCTCAGCAGCGCGGCGTTATCCTCCGAAGCCAGGCACATCGCCAGCTCGTTCTCGCTCTGGCTCAGCAGCTTCCACTCCTTTTTGCGCGCAAACCCATGGCGGGCGAGCTTCACATGATGTCCGGCAAACGTCATGGCGCTGTTATCGCGCAAACCTCCGCAAATCGGGAAGCAAATCGGTGCCTGGCCGGACCACACGGCGGGATCGCCCTGCCACAAGTACTCGCGACCTCCAGCCTCAATCGAGGTAAACGAACCACCGGCCGTGGAGACCTTGATAGAAATCGAATCGTTGGAGAGAGCGTATTCCATTGTCCATCCTTTCGAACAACTGCTTTTTGCTCGCAAGAACCCGTCTCGGCCCTGACCAAAGGACAAACCCGCACGTTCATCGATGCGTCCGGTTTCCCAGCCATGCAACGGGGTACCATACAGACATTGATGCAATTACAGCTGAAAGGCCTTCTTATGCGAACCATCATCCTTTATGCCTCACACCACCACGGCAATACGAAAAAGCTCGTGGACGCCATCGTCGAGGCGCACCCCGAGATCGATACCCTCGACGTGAAGTCACTCGGTAAAAACGAGTACCCCGACCTGCACGAATACCATCTGATCGGTGTCGCCACGGGCATCTATTACTCCGAGATCGACAAGGACATGGCACGCGTGCTCACGAACGTGCTGCAGCCGCAGGACAAGGTGTTTGGCCTTATGACCTACGGTGGCAAAAACAAGTGGTACGGCAAGGATATCGATGGCATCTGCCGCATGAGGCAGGCCATCTTTATGGGCGTCTACGGCTGTCCCGGCTTTGATACGTGGGGGCCGTTCAAACTCACCGGCGGCGTCCAGAAGGGACACCCGACCGCTGAGGAAATTAAGGGCGCCGTCGACTTCTTCGACAAGATCGAAGACGAGTATGGCGACATCATCGTCGAAGAGTACGCCAAGCGCGAGAAGCGTCTAGCATACGAAAAGGAGCATCCCGCGGGGGGTCTTGTGGCCGGCGTCAAGCGCACGGCAAAGAAGATCGTTAACAAGCTGTAACTGTTAAGGTGCTTTTGAGCGTTTAACCCATACGGCGGGTCCGAGCAGATTCGGGCCCGCCGTCTTTTTCTATCGTTAATCGGTAAAGGCGTTGCCGACGCTCTGGCCGCCAACATACGTCTCGACGAGGGTGAGCTCATGGTCGAACACGACAAAGTCGGCGTCGCGACCCGGCATGATGCTGCCGCACTTATCCTCGATGTGCGCAGAGCGAGCCGGCACCTCGGTTGCCATGCGAATGGCGATATCAGCGCTGGCGATGCCCCAATCGACAATGTTCTTGACGCCCTGGGCAAGCGTGAGCACCGAGCCGGCAATGCTTTTGCCGTCGGCGAGCCAGCACAGGTTGTCCTTCATGATGACGTCCATGCCACCACTGGTGTAGCTGCCCTCGGGCATGCCGCCGCAGCCCAGGCAGTCGGTGATGAGCACCGTGTGCTGCCAGCCCTTTGCCTGCAGCAGTGCCTTGATGGCGGCAGGGTTTACGTGCTTGCCGTCACAGATGATCTCGGCGTAGGTCTCGGGCGTGGACATGGCAGCACCCACGACACCGGGCTCACGGTGATGCAGACCGCGCTGGCCGTTATAGGTATGCGTAAAGCAGCTGGCACCGGCATTGATAGCGGCGATGCACTCATCGTAGGTGGCGTCGGAGTGACCGATGCTGGTCACCACGCCCTTGGCGTTCAGAGCAGCCGCATAAGCAGCGGCACCGTCGCGCTCGGCGGCCATGGCGCTCTTAACGATGCGACCGCCCGCAGCCTCCTGCCACTGGTCGAAAACCTCCTCGGAGGGGTCAATCAGGTAAGCGGGGTTCTGCGCGCCCACGTGCTTCATGGTAAAGAAGGGGCCCTCCAGGTAGATGCCCTGAATGCGGGCACCGCAGAAGTCGGGGCCGCGGCCCTCGTCCGCCTTGGCGATAGCAGCGCAGGCGTCCTTGATCTGTTCGACGCCATCGGTGAACGTCGTGGGCAGCCAGCTGGTGGTACCGCGACGGGCGAGCTCGGTTGAGCTGATATCGATGCCCTCGGGATCGTTATCGGTAGTTGAGTGGTTGTAGAAGCCATGGATGTGAGTATCGACCATACCCGGTGCGATCCACGATCCCGTGTAGTCCTTAATCTCGCAAGAGGGCTCGTCGGCCTGCCAGGCGCCAAAAACGCCATCCTCGACCATAAGATAGCCGCCCAGTTGCGGGCCTGCCGGCAAGAAGAACTTGTCAGCCTTAATTGCGTACGTGCTCATATGCACTCCTTGCTTCTAAAGCAGTTGACTGTAGTGATGCTTATACCCAGCTCACGTAAAACAAAAAGCGCCCGCCCGCCGTTATGAGCGGACGGGCGCCCTTACAGGGGGACGCGATTAAGCGGTGAAGGGGTGAATCGTCACGCCCTTAACCACGCGGTTGACCGTGCCGGTGGGGCTCGGCGTATCGGGCGTGTTGCCCACGCGCACGGAGTTGAGCAGGCTGATAGCCTGGGCAAACATCACGAACGGCAGAGCAAGGTAGCCCTCGGGAAGTGCCTCGTAGCCCTTAAAGGTGAAGGACTCACCCTCATAGACGGTGGCACCTTCCTGCTGAACGGCGATGGTGTGCTGAGCGATCTCGTCGCCACCGATCTCGTTGAGGATGTCGATGTCGTACTGACGGGTGTAGGCGTCGTTATTGACGAACACGAAGACGAGCGTCTTATCGTCGACGAAGGACTTAGGTCCGTGACGATAGCCCATGGAGGTGTCGTAGGAAGTAGCGACCAGACCGTGAGCGAGCTCAAGGATCTTGAGCTGGCTCTCCTGGGCAAGGCCACCGAAGGAGCCAGAACCCAAGTAGGTCACGCGGTTGAAGTCGCCAGCCAGGTAATCGGCGATCTCGGGCTCACGGGAGATGACCTCCTCGCCCATCTTGGCAATCGTCTCGACCCACTCGGCCTTCTGCTCGTCAGAGGCAGTGTCGAAAATAAGGGTGGAGAGCAGGGTCATGCAGGAATAAGAACCGGTCATGGCGAAGCCCTTGTCGTTGGCGCGCGGAATGAGCAACGTCAGCGCGTTGGGATCATTGGCAGACTCGACGGCGAGCTTGCCCTCGGGAGCGCAAGTGATGTTGAGGAACTTGACGTTGTGGACGAGCTCCTTGGCAACGGCAACGGCGGCAAGGCTCTCGGGGCTGTTGCCAGAGCGGGCAAAGGAAACCACGAGCGTGGGATCCTCGGCGCGCAGGAAGTCGCGCGGGGCGCTCACGATGTCGGTCGTGGCGATGGGCTTAAAGTCGTAGAGATCAGTGTTGCCAGCGTGACGCAGGTACGGGGCGCAGGTATCGCCAACGTAGTCGGACGTACCGGCACCGGTGAAGACAACGGACAGACGACCCTCGCCCATAGCGCGAGCCTCGGCCAGGAAGGCCTCGATGGCCTCCTTGTTCTCGCGATAGATGTTGAGCGTATCACGCCAAAGCTCGGGCTGCTGAGCAATCTCGGCCGTGGTGATCTGGGCGCCGAGCTCGGTGAGCTCCTCGACACTCTTCTCGAACATTTTTAATACCTCTCTCTAGAAGTAATCCTCTGACGTGCAATTATACACTTCGGTTGGTTATCTGGTAGTAACCAGTTAAATGCAAAGAATCACCATATGGAAACGATGCAAACACTAGTTGCTGCGCTGGTGGTAAACCTTGTATTTAAACTGATCGGCACGAGCAACCGAGAGTGTATACTCCACAACCTCGTTTGACTCGTTATACGTAGTCCTGACCAAGTCGAGCACGGGCGAGCCCTCGACAATTCCCAAAAGGTGGGCGTCGGTGGGACGGGCTATGCTCGCATAGAACTCCTCTTCGGCCACGCGTATCTTTTGCTGAAAGTCTTGCTCAATCACATCGTAAAGCGGCTTACGCTCCAGCAGCGGTCGCTTTAGGGACAGAAATTGACGAACCGGCAGATAGCTGCGCTCGACCATCATGGGCATGTTGTCGGCAGAACGAAGACGCTTGAGCTTAAAAATGCGATCACCGATGCGCAATCCCATATGCTCGGCCAGATTCTTATCGGCCTCCATCTCGCAAAACTCGAGAATCGTGGTCTCAGGTTCTCGACCCATCGCGCGCATCTGCTCGGTAAAGCTATAGGACTGCATGAGATTGGTTGCCTTTGCCGAACGGTCGGTCACAAAGGTACCGCGACCGTGCTGCCGAACCACCAGTCCTAAACGCTCCAGTTCCTGCAGAGCCAGGCGTACTGTAGTGCGCGAGAGACCATAGCGCTCCGAAAGTTCGCGCTCGGAAGGAATCATGTCACCGGCGCGATATTCATGGTCGATCTTTTCGGTCAGAATATCGACCAGCTGATCGTACAGCGGTTGCTTACGCGCTCCGATCGCCATCCTATCCTCCCTTTTGCTCGAATTCGGCTAACTACCTAGGGTGTTTAGCATTATCTGTCTGCCACACCCGAATCAACAAGAAAACAAAAGCCGCGCGCTCTTTCGAGCACGCGGCTTTTAACATACACATGGCTTAAGGGGTCGGGGTGTGAGCCGCGTAGGGACACACCCCTCAAGCTAGAGCCTTACCAGATGCTCGGCCAGAGACCAAGCGGGCCAGCGCCCAGGATGCCAAGGACGAAGAGCAGGAGAATGCCCTTGGTCGGGGTCCAGCTGTGCTTAGCAAACATGTAGTAAAGCAGCAGCGTAAGCATAAGCGGGACGAGCTTGGGGACGATGGTGTTGAGGGTGTCGGCAACAGAGAAGTTGACCGGATCCTCGGTGACGGTGCCGTAGGTAACAGACTCCATGCCGTTGCCCAGATCGGTGACGCCGCACTCGACAGCGTTGCCGTCGGCATCGGAAGCGGTGAGGGCGTTGCCGTCCTCATCGGTCATGGCGATGGTACCGGCCTCAGCGGTCTCGGTATCGATACCCTCCATACCGGTGAAGTTCTCGGCCTCCTTCTCGGAGACGATCACGGTAGTAGCGGAGAGGCCACGGGTGGTGCCGTTGGGGATCTGGAGGTTGATCTGGGTGCCACCCATGGTGACGACCAGGCAACCGACGACGAAGACGCCCATGATGGAAGCGGCACGCGTGAAGGCCTGCATGTTGGCGGTCAGAGCGTCAATAGCGCTGGTGCCAAGCTTGTAGGACCAGTTCATGAGCCAAAAGCGCAGAGCGAACTGGACGACGTTGAAGATCACCAGGAAGATGATCGGTGCAGCGGCGTTGCCGTTGATGGCCATGTTGGAGGTGATGCCGGCCGTGATAGGCACGAGCGTCAGCCAGAACAGGGCGTCACCGATACCACCGAGCGGGCCCATTGCGGCGACGCGGACGGCGCGGATCGTGGGGATGTCAACCTTGTTCTGCTCGAGCGAAAGCACGATGCCCATAACAAAGGTGACAAGGAACGGGTGGGTGTTGAAGAACTCCAGGTTGTGGCTCATGGAAGCCGCGAGGTCGTTCTTGTTGGTGTGGATCTTCTCCAGACCGGGGATGATGGAGTAGAGCCAGCCAGCGGCCTGCATGCGCTCGTAGTTGAACGATGCCTGCAGGAAGCAGGAGCGCCAAGCCATCTTGTTGAGGGTCTTCTGGTCGAGCTGCGGAGCAGGAGTGAGATCCTCGTAGTGCTCCGGGATCACATACTCATTAGATGCCATCTTCGAAGTCACCTCCGTCAGAAACAGCTGCACCCTTCAGCTCGGTCTGCTGCTGGAAGTCCCAGAAAGCGATGCCGAAGCCGATGAGAGCGAGGATGAGCAGAGCAGGGGTTGCCAGCGAATCGTTGGCAACGGTGATGAGCGCGAGGCCAAAGCCCATGAGGAAGAAGCCCCACATATCGCGGTTCATCATAACCTTGAGCAGGACGGCGAAGCCGACGAAGCGCATCATGCCGCCTGCAGCGGACAGACCGGTCTGCAGCCAAGTCGGGATGGCGGAAGCGATGGTCTGACCAATGGTAGCGCCAGCGATGAAGAACAGGGTGACGACGACAGCGAAGATCAGGCCGAGCAGAGCCATGGCGAAGTAGTTCAGGCGCTCGATGCCCTTGGTGTCCGCGTTATGAGCCATGTTATCGGCCGTGGACATAAGCGGGGACATAAGCGTGAAGACCAGGGTAACGCCGAGCTGGCCAAGCAGAGCGAACGGAATGGCGAGACCGACTGCCGCGTTGGGCTCGAGGCCCGTGGCGATAGCGAGAATGGCTGCCATGATGCCGCCGATGACGGCGTTAGGCGGCTGAGCGCCTCCGATCGGCATGTTGCCGATCGTCATGAGCTGATAGGTACCACCCACGAGAAGACCGGTGTTGAGGTCGCCAAGGATAAGACCGATGACGGCGCCGGTGACGATGGGCTGATAGAGAGACTCGAGGAAGTCAAACTGGTCGATTGCCGCGATGAACGTGACGACGAAGACCAGAGCGATCTGGATGATCGAGTATTCCATCTTGCTCCTCCTTTCAAAATGTATGTACGCACTTTGGATTTCACGTACAGAACGTCAGGGTTTCACTCCTGACAACGTGGATCACGAGGATTACGAGAAGAGCTTGCTCGTGTCCTCAACAGGCGTGCTCGGAACGCGCCTGATCTCCAACTCCACCCCCAATTCCTGCAGCTCTTTAAACGCAGCGACATCCTCGTCGTTAACTGCGACGGAGGTGGCGACTTGGCGCTTTCCTTCCGACATGTGCATGTTGCCGATGTTTACCTTCTTTATAGGCACACCGCCCTTGACGAGCGTAAGCACGTCTTCCGGTGTTTCGGCCACGATGAAGATCTTCTGGCGCGGGCTCGCCTTGCCAATGACGTCGATGGTCTTCTGCAGAGAGAAGAAACGCGTAGCGACGCCGGCGGGAGCGGCCATCTTCATGAGGTTCTGGCGCATGGTGTTGGACGCCACGTCGTCGTTGGCGACGAGGATGAGGTTGGAGCCCAGGGTGGAGTTCCACTGGGTGGCAACCTGACCATGAACCAGTCGGTTATCGATGCGGGTAAGAAGAATGTTGGGTTCTGCCATGTTGATCAGCTTCCTTTCGTTATTTGCTGACGACAGTTACTTGATCTCCTGAATCGCGTAACGCGAAACATCTACGACGGCTCCGGATCGGACTTTGATCTGGACCTTCTCGCCTTCGATGCCTTTGACGGTTCCGTAGATACCGCCGGCGAAAAGAACCTCTTGACCCGGCTTGAGCTCGGTGTGCAGCTCCTTGAAGTACTTCTGCTTCTTCTTCATGTTGATTTGCGACCAGATGGTGTAAATCAAGCCCATGATGACAAGCAAGCCTAAAAGGGCGACCGAGGAACTCAGGACGTTGGCTCCGAAATCGGCCATTAGATGCCGTCCTCGTCGCCGAAGATATCCTCTTCGTCGGAGCCGGCAACGGATGCGACCGTCTGGGCGGTGATGCCCGTCTGGCCAACGGTCACGGCCTGCTCGCCAAGCTCGGCGAGCGTGGCGTTGCCGCGGAGGAACAGAAGCTCAATAACCATGGGAAGGTTGGTGCCGGTCAGAACCTCGACGTTGTCGACATCCTGGGCAATCATCATCGCCTGGTTGAACGGGGTGCCACCAAGCAGGTCGGTAAAGACGAGCACGCCATCGCACTCCTCGCGCATGGCGGTAATAGCGGCGCGGAGATCCTCGCCGTAGGAAGCAGCCTGGTCGCCCTCAAAAGGAACGACGGTAAAAGCGGGCTGGTCGCCAGCAACCATAGCGATAGCGCTTGCGAGGCCGGGTGCGAACTGTCCATGACCGGTAAGAATAAAGCCAACCATTCAAATTTCCCTTCCGAAGGTGTGTACGATCTGAGTCCGATGATTTTCGGAAGCCAGCGGGCGCTCGCCCTTAAAGCTTCTTAGAAAGCGTACTTTGAAGACCAGTGGTTTCTAAACTGGTAGTAACCACGTGACGTGTTGTTGTCACTATATCACCCCAGAAGAGGTCGCTTTCGTTGATTCATACGGTAAAACGTTTTTGCACCGCTCACGGTGATAAATCGACCGTTTACCGGTCGTTAACACTTCTACCTGCGGTTTTGAAACCGTTCCGAAATGCTTTGGCAAAAGATCGGATCTTTTCCTGTGTCTAAACAACGCAGGGCGGCTAAAAATAGCGTGTAGAAAAATTGCAGGTCATTGTGAAGATATGTGAATTGGTCTTTTTGACTTAATACCAGTTAGAACCAGTTTTGAGATTATCGGTGAACGGTAGTTTTCGACCGTTCACCGGTTACTTGCAATCGTTTGCAGTTATTTTCCCATATGAATTGGGGATACGCGATGGAGCGCTTGCGCGGGCGCGAGGCCTACCCTAGTGGTTTCGGTAACAAAAAACCCGCTAGAACGTTGTCCGTTCTAGCGGGCTCAATCAGGTAGATCGGTTAGCGCGCAGTAGTGCAGGCAAACCTTACGCAAACAGGCCGTAGATGCTGATGTTGGCCTTGGCGTAGAGGCCGTTAGCATACTCGGTCCACTTGGAGCTGGCGCTCGAAGCCTGCGTGGAATACTGCTGGTAGGCAGTGTAATAGGCGGTCATGGCCTGCTTATAGGTCGCGCTATCGGCCGTAAAGGCATCGTCGGCGAACGCCTTAGCGTAGGTGCCATCGGCGTCCTTCCAAGTGCCTTTCTCGCTATCCCACTCGTCGCCGGCAAGGTTGATGATGTAATCGGCGTAGTCCTTGCTCGCGGTCTCCTCGTTGCCGTCAGAAGGCTCGGTCGGAGCGGTCGGCATGCTTGCGGAGCTATCGCCCACCTTCTTCTTGTAGAGCTTCTGCAGCGTCGCGGACTGGCGGACGATCTGCTTGGCCTGGTCCTTGGACACGCCATACTGCTTGGCCATGGTCTTGTAGTCCGAAGTGCCGATGGAATCCTCGGCGTACTTCTTCATCTCCTTAGAAGAGACGGTGATGCCCTCGTCCTCGGCAGCGTCGAGCAGGATCTTGTTGCGCACATAGGACAGGATGACGTCGGCAGAAGGAGCGGTGTAGTTGCCATCGCTATCCTTGACGGTATCAAGGCTGTACTGGCTCTCGATGGCCTCGCGCGCAGTGATGTCGCTCTTCTTGCCGTTGTAGCTATAGCTTGCCACGGTCGAATCGAGCTGATCCTCGGTCAGGGTCGACGAGCCGACACCCTTGCCGCCAAAGCCGCCGTTGCCAATAAAGAAGCCGACCACGGCAGCAATCACGACGGCAACCACAAAGGCGGCAATCATCGTCTTCTTGTGCTTGCAAGCGTGGTCGTCCACGTCGGAGTCGTCGTCATCGTCCTGCTCCTGGGGCATGAGGTTCTCGTCGGCGGCGTCCGCGGCGATCTTTGCCTCCAGGCGAGCGTCTTCCTCCTCGGCGGTCGTGCCGGCGGCAATATGTTCGGCAGACGTGCCGGCGACCAGGTCGATCTTCTCGTCCTCATCACCGTCGGGGCCTTCGCCGCGCTCGATGATCTGGATGCCGTCGATCTCGTCCTTCTCGTCCTTCTTTTGAATCAGACCCATATCAGTTACTCCTTGTTAGGAAACATAGTCCCCAATAGAATACGCCCGGCAGAGCACCGGGCGTATTGATTCTTAGGTTATACGCAAACACTTAAGTACTATTTAGGCGTTTGCAGCGTGCATACCTTAGACCAGGTGCGCGATAACGGCATCGGCAAAGGCCTGCGTGCCCACAGCGCCCTCAACGGAGCCGGTCTGGGCACGACGCACGTCACCGGTAACCTGCTCGCCCTCGTCGAGCGTGGCAGATACGGCGGCGCGAATGCGATTGGCCGCGTCGTTCTCGCCCAGGTGATCGAGCATCATCGCAGCAGAGAGGATCTCGGCCGTGGGGTTGGCGATATCCTGGCCGGCGATATCGGGCGCGGAGCCATGCGTAGCCTCAAAGATTGCGCAGTCGGCACCGATGTTGGAGCCGGGGGCCATGCCCAGACCGCCCACCAGGCCGGCGCACAGGTCGCTCACGATGTCGCCGTACAGGTTGGGCAGCACCAGGACATCGAAGTCGTTGGGGTTCTGGACCAGGCCCATGCAGGTGGCGTCGACGATCTTGTCGTTGAACTCGATATCGGGATAGTTGGCGGCCACCTCGCGCGCCACGCGCAGGAACAGGCCGTCGGTCGCCTTCATGATGTTGGCCGTGTGCACGGCCGTCACCTTTTTGCGGCCGCAGCGGCGGGCATACTCAAAGGCATACTCCACAATGCGGCGGCTCTTGGCGATAGAGATCGGCTTGATCGAGATCGCGGAATCGGCGGCGAAGGTCTTTTGGCCCGAACGCTCGACGAGCTGCGAGAGCTCCTCGACCTCGGCAGCGCCCTCATCGAACTCGATGCCGGCGTAGAGGTCCTCGGTGTTCTCGCGCACGATGACCAGGTCGACGTCGCGGAAGCGCGAGCCGTCGCCCGGCTGCGACAGGCAGGGGCGCACGCAGGCATACAGGTCGAAGTGCTTGCGCAGGGCCACATTGACGCTGCGGAAACCCGTACCAACCGGCGTGGTGATGGGGCCCTTGATGGCAACCTTGGTCTCAGCGACCGCATCGAGCACGTGCTGGGGCAACGGCGTGCCAAACTCGTCCATGACGCCGGCACCGGCCTCCTGGACGTTCCAATTGATCTGGACACCGGCGGCCTCGACCACGCGGCGCATGGCCTGCGTAATCTCGGGACCGATACCGTCACCGGGAATCAGGACTACATCGTGCGCCATAATCTGTTACTCCTCGTCTTCGGCGTCGTCAGATTTTTTAACGCTAGCACGCTTCTTCTTTTTGGAGAGATCCAGGCCAAAACGTTTAACAAGCATTTCGCAAATCTCGCTCGAACGGGCCTTGAGATAGCTGCCCTTGCCGTTCTCGGCGTCGAACTTAAGGCGCAGCGCGAGCTTCTCGGCAACCTCGGCGTCGATCTCGCCCTGACCAAACTCGTACAGGCAACCGAGCATGTCGCGATACTCGAGGTCGCCGTGGTAGCACTGGATGGCCTCGTCCAGGATGGGCCAAGCCTCGCGCGAGCGCTCGACGCTCGTGGCGCCCCACACGCACAGCAGGCGGAAGGCGGCATAGCGCAGCGTAGAGGAAATCTCGTCGAACAGCGCGGTCTCGGCGCCCTCAAAGGCATCGCCCAGCTGCTCGGGGCAGGTGGTGGCGAGCGCCGCCAGGGCATCTAGGGCCTCCCAGCGGGTCTGAGCCTCGGGGCGATCGAGCGCCTCGATCAGCGCGGGCACGCAGGGCACGACGCGCTGCGGATCGCGCTCGGCAAGCAGGTGCAGCACGCGGGCGGCAAACTGGCGGATGCGGCGCGTGGGGCAGCCGAGCTCCTGGACCAGACGGTCGACGGCGTTCTCATTCTCCTCTGCCAGCTGGAGCTGTGCCAGCTCCTCGTCGGTGAGCTGTTCTTCCTTGTTTTCTGCCATAGTTACCTCTTCTTACTATTTCTTAGCGTGCTTGCCAGCACCCTTGCTGTCATCGGTGACCGAGATGAGCTGTCGGTCGGCCGCGCCATTGCGGCGTGCGCGGCGACGCTCCTCGGCATCGCCCGCGTCGGCGGCGGCGCGGTGAGCCTTGTTGACGTTAAAGACCTCGTCGTGCTTGCGCCACGGGCCGACGGACTCGCCAAAACTCATCTTAAGGCCGGCGATAAAGCCGCCGAGCCAGCCGATCGGCGCAAACTGCACCAGCGGGAACAGCGAAAACACCCAGGTTAGCAGGACGACTGCCGCCGCACCTGCAAAATTGGCGATCCAGTAGTCGCGCTTGGTGATGACGCGCTTTTCGCACGCCCACTGGCCGCATAAAAAGCCGATGTAGATCGCAAAGAGAAAGAGCACCAGCGCAAGCACCACGAACGTCCAGCTCATGGTCGCTACTCCTCGTGATGGTGGCCGCAGCAGCACTCGTGGCCGTCGTCATGGCCGTGGCCGCCGCAGCACTCGTGGTCCTCGCCATGGTGGTGGCCGCAACCGCACTCGTGGTCGTCGCCGTGCTCGCCGCAACCGCAGCCGTCCTCGTGGGCACCATGCTCCTCGGGACGATACTGCGACCAGTCCAGACCGGCGGCGATGGCGTCGGCCTCCTCCTTGTAGAGTACCGTGATGGCCTGGGTGCCCAGCTTGGCGCCACCGATGGCGTCGAGCATATCGTAGAGCGTAAAGGCCACGTCGGCACCGGGCAGCGCGAGCTCGCGATCGTCGGCGTAAGCGAGCGCCAGGCGCAGGTCCTTAATGAAGTGCTCGACCATAAAACCGGGCTTGTAGTCGCCGTCGAGCGCCTTGGGAGCCAGGCTCTCCATGGCGCCGGACTTGCCGGTACCGCCCAGGATCATCTGGCGGGTCTTCTCCAGGTCAAGGCCGCTCAGCTCGGCAAATGCCATGGCGTCTGCCATGCCGACCATGCAGGCGCCCAGCGACACCTGGTTGGCGAGTTTGGCAGCCTGGCCCTTGCCGGCGCCATCGAAGCAGCAGATGTTGGCCGCAAAGGTGGCAAGGATGTCGCGGACCGGCGCGATGTCGTTCTCGGTAGCACCCACGATAGCCGTGAGCGAACCGGCGATAGCGCCCGACTCGCCGCCGGTGACGGGGCAGTCAAACGCCATGCGGCCAGAAACCTGGGCGGCCTCGGCAATGTCACGGGCGAGCTCGGGCGAGCTCGTGGTGAGGTCGATCAAGACCGCGCCCGGCTTGGTGCACGCGAGTAGGCCGTCGCCCGCCAGATAGAGCTCCTCGACCTCGGAGGGATAGCCCACCATGGTAAAGACGGCATCGGCGTTAGCCACGGCATCGGCCGGCGTATCAGCCCAGGCAGCACCGCGCTCGATGAGCGCCGCGGCCTTGGACTTGGTGCGGTTGTTAACCGTGACGGGGTAGCCGGCGTCCAGAATGTGACCGGCGATGGGGGCACCCATGATTCCGGTGCCGATAAATGCGACAGAGAGCTTGTTTGCCATGAAACCTTTCCTTTTGGGTTGGGTGTTGTTACCAGGTTGAATACTCGGTGCCAGCGTTTGGGCAGTGAGTTGGGATCGATTACGGCCGCAGCACTTGCCTACTGGCCGCGCACACGGCGCGCGATGCGGTCGGAAAGCGAGGCTTTCTCGGCGCGATTCTTGCCCCAAAACGCGCAGGCCACCATGCCGGGGCCCACGTGCGAGCCAATGGTGGGACCCACGGAGCCGCGAATGATCGTGACGTCGGCGCAGCCTTCCTCCTTGCGGATGGCGGCTTCGAGCCAGTCGCCGTCCTTTTCGGCATCGGCCGTCATGATGGCGATGGGCATGGTGCGGTCGGGCACGTAGTTCTCGCGGAACGACTTGAGGATGGACTTGAGCGCCTTCTTGCGGCCGCGGTTGACGCCGATCAGCGACAGCGAGCCGGCAAGGTCGTAGGAGAGCTCGGGCTTGACATCGAGCTTTGCCGTGAGTTGCGCCGCCGCGGGCGGAATGCGGCCGCCGGCAGCCAGCGCGTCGAAGCTCTCGAGCGTAAAGTAACCGTGGACGTAGGTCTTTGCCTCGTTTGCCCAGTCGACCAGCTGCTTGGCGGTGAGTCCCGCCGAGCGCTGGTGCACGGCCTCGAGCGCCAGGAGCGCGCCGGTTGCACAGGGCAGAGCGTTGTCGACCACGTACAGCTCAAAATCGGGATACTCGGCGCGCACGGCGTCCGCCGCCTGGCACGCGGAGTTGTAGCTCGACGACAGCGCCGAGGTAAAGCACAGGTAGACCGTGGGCGTGCCCTCCTTGGCACACTCGGTAAAGAACTCGATATAGCGACCGAGCGACACGGCGGAGGTAGACACGCGAGCGCCGGCGCGCATGCGGTCGTAGAACTCCTTAGGGCTCATGCTCGACCAGATATCGTCCGTTCGCTCCTCGCCATCGATAATGAAGGGGAAACCCAGGATATCGACATCGAGGTTCGCGGCGACCTCGGGGCTAAAGTCGCAGCAGGTATCGACGACGATGCGGCAGCGGTCAGAATGGCCGGTAGATGCAGCCTTGTCCATCAAAGCGACTCCTTACGTAAAAAGGCGGCCATCCGCATGGGATGACCGCCAACCGTTAACTCATGCAAGTTAACGTATTTTACTCGTCAAGCGTTTCGATACGGGGCTTGATGATGCCATATCCACCATTCTTACGGTGATACACCACATTGATGAGGCCAGTCGTCGCGTTCTCGAACACGTAGAAGTCGTGGCCGAGCAGATCGGTCTGCACCAGCGCCTGCTCCTCAGTCATCGGGGTGACATCGATGACCTTCTCGCGGACGAGCAGGTCGTCCTCCTCCTCGGGCAGCAGCAGGTCGGCCAGATCCTCGACGCGCTCGACCGGCGCGACATCCGCTGCGCTGGCACCGCCCTGGCGGTTGTCCACGACCTTGGTCTTGAACTTGCGCAGCTGGCGGGTGACCTTATCGGCGGAGAGGTCGATGGCGGCGTACATATCTGCGCCGTGCTCGGCAACGCGAATCACAGAGCCGCGGGCACGAACCGTGACCTCGACGATTGCCGGGTTGGGGTTCGAGGGGTTCTTCTCATAACGAAGCACGACGTCGACTGTCATGGGCTCGATGTCGAAAACCTTGAGCGCCTCGCCGATCTTCTCATCCACATGCGCACGCAGAGCATCGGTTACCGTCGTCTTGCGTCCAGAAACCTTGATATCCATACGTGGCTCCAATCTGCCTCGGGGACTTACTGTACTGGCTATGTACCCATTGCCGTGCATTTATTCACGCGGATTCCTAAAGACCCGAATAACGATTGCTTGATACCGCATACCGAAGTCTCGTACTTTTCCATGGCAAAGTGCGCTATAGGAGGGGGCCGGCGGCTTTGTATTTGGTCCCGAAAATTGGCTTTGACCTGCTGATTTTATTGGGATGAAAAAGTCGGGCTCCCCCATCGGGGAAGCCCGGCAGTGCGTGTTGAAACCGTGAAGAGGTGTCCTTTCCAACGTATAGGAGACACCACCCCTAGCAATAACTAGCTATTGAGTTTGTTAATGTCGTCGTCGGTGATGGCGCCTTCCTGGCTGGACGATTTGTCCTCGGAGGATGCGGTCTCATTGTTGGAATCGGAGGACTCGCTGCCGGAGGACATGGTCTCACTGGACTCAGAGTCACCCGGCTGCACGTTAGCGCCCGAAACCGTCTTAGTGGTGAGATCGTAGGGCATCGTGCCATACCAGACAGAGTGGACCGCCTCGAGCGTGCCGTCGGCCGTAATACCGTCGAGGGCATCGCTCACGGCACGGCACAGTTCGTCATTGGACGAGAGGCCCACAACACCAAGCGTCGAGGGCGCCTCGAGCGCACCGACATAGGAGACCTCACTCATCAGGCGTGCAAGGTAGCCGCCGGCCGTGGAGTCGCAAATCACGTAGTCGATCTCGCCGGACTCGAGCGCCTCAAAGCACTCGTTGATGTTGGAGAAGGTCTTTTGGTTGGCCGTGATGCTCTGCTTGGCGAGCGCTTCCTGCGAGGCCGAGGAGGTCTGAACGCCCAGGGTAGCGGTGTTAAGCGTTTCGGTGGAAACGCTCAGCGACTCGCCGTCGCTCGTCTTTCCGAACACTGCCGCAGCATCGTACAGGCAAGTACCAAGTGTGCTGATGTCACCATCCGTGGAATTGATGTCACCAATGAAGATGTCGGCCTTTTTGTCGCCAAGCGCGGAATCGGCAGAAGACGCATCGACGAAGGCAACCTTGAGGCCCATGCGGCTTGCAAGGGCGCGGGCAGCGTCGACCGCGTAGCCCGTGAGGTTACCATCGGCGCCCTGCATGGCCTGCGGGGCATCGGAGGTATCGAGGGCAACCGTCAGGGTACCGGGAGTGACCAGGGCATCGTCCGACACCGTAGGGGTAACGGTCTCGTACTCGATCTGGTCGATCGTGGGAGTCGTGAACGTAGACAGCGGGTTGAACGCGCATCCGCTCAGGCCCAAAACGGCGATGACCGCTGCGGTCCCAGCACCTAACCGAGCCGCGTGCATCAAGCTGCCCCTCACCATGTCCACTACCCTGCCTTCTGTGTCGTATACGATCCGTGCGTTGCGCGGAATATCAGGTTGTTCCCACCAGCTGACCTGGTATTTGACCCCACACTTGCGCACCGGGGTGTTTGCTCGGGAGGCCGCAGCCACCTTCACGACTGGCCCGCTCGCCCGCGAGGCGGTATTGCCCCAAAGAAAGTCGAACGGACGGTGCGGCTTACATCTAGGACGCGCCATGATCGCGCCGCGCGCACGCGGTCGCTTACGTGGATCCCTTTGACCGCGTCTGTCTTGGACTAGGACGGGCATTTCGTCCGTCCGCAACCACAGCCTGGTAGGAACGAAGCGCATTATAGCTAAGTTCAAGCTAAAGTTTAAGGTTAGGGGCGTTATTCGCATCGCGAGTACAGATTTCGCAGGTCAGGACGGACCGCACGTGCTCTGATTGAGCCCGTCGCTCCCCTATGGAAAGCCCCAACACACCCGTCTTAGGGCGCCGTGGCCAAAAAATAGCAAATATGAGTACTGTTACCAATTTAGTAGCAGGAGTTTTTGGCTCTGCAAGCTGTTTTCACGCTCTATAACGTCAGATTGATGCCAGGATATTCCACATTTGTTTAATAACTTTCTAATTTACCCCCTCTTCCAGTCCCAAAATCCCTGATTTTGCTGTTACTGAATTTGTAGCAGTACTCATATTTGCTATATTTTGGCCAGAGCATATATCCAACCCCCTGTTTCAGAGCATTGTTAGGCGGGTTTAAGCCCAAAACAACCCCGCAGCGTGTTAAGCAGCGCCTCTTGCTTTTTCCTGCGGGCATCGACACGATTCCGGTACCGCTTTCGCATACGCTGGTGCATGCGCCATGCGAGCGCCTCCATTGCTTCCATGTCGCAGAGCATCTCGTTATTGACCGTCGCGACCTCGATTCCCATAGTAATCAAGCCCGTGTTGCGTTTTTCATCATGGATACGTCCCCTCCGGGAGGAATGACCCAGCTCACCGTTGTATTCCAGGTCAAACCGGGCTGCCTCCTGATACGCATCGCAAACTGCATGCGGCATCCCCGAGATTGCCTGCGCGCGGTCATCGAACTCAATCTTGTAGTCGGTCTTAAAGGGACCGCAGGCAAATCCGCCATAGGAAAACGGAAGCGAAAACAGAGCGAGCATGATGCACTCCATGGGCGAGCGCAGGTTTTCTGACAAGTAGGGACACAGACGCTGCAGTTGTTTGGCCGCATTCCCCTTGCATGCCGCAAGGTAATCTGCCAGACGATCGGGCGTCAGCACCGGCTCAACCTCAAAGTAGCCCACGTCTGCTGGCTGGTCCTTGTCCTTTGCAAGTTTATTCGTAACGGGCGAGGTGTAGGGAGGCAGATACTTCCCGCGGTCACTCAGTGAAATCTTAGAGCACAGCTCCTGGGCCAGGGCAAATGCCTGGATACAGCCGACCTCGCGGGCGACGACAACACAAAGGGCCTCGGGAGATAGACTGTACACCCCCGGTTCCACCTCTAGAATCGAGCCGGCGGGCAACCCGGAGCATACGGACCAGCCCACGCCAGGCATGCGGCGGCGCTGCGCCGCAGATCCCACCAGCAAGCAAAGATCTTCTTGCACCTCGCCGCTTGCGGCCCCAATCCGCACCAAGTCGGGAAGATAGATGTCCTCGGTCGAGGGCGACGACGTGCGCAGCACACGGCGCTCTTCATCGGAATCGAGGTCCTTCCAGCTTATGTAGCCCATCTGCCGGCGTTCGGCGCGCATCATGCGTAGCGCCGAGGCGCCCGTTAGGATTACGGAAGCCGCTAGCTGTTCGTCTGTCGGCTCGTTGCGCCGCTCAATCTTCACTGCCACAAAACCACCCCTACCAAACGCGTGCGATAGCGAGGCCATCGACCGCTACGGCGCCGGCGCGCTTGAGTTCCGCCGAAGCCGCTGCCATCGTCGCGCCCGTGGTGATAACGTCATCGATAAGCAGCAAGCGGCGGCCGTGCACGTCCTCAACCGTCTCGTACATGCCTTGGGCACGCTCGCGGCGCTCCTCACGACCGAGTTCGCGCTGGTCGCCATGCCCGTACTTGACGAGCGCATCGAGCAGGGGAACACCCGACAGCTCGCAAAATGGGCGCGCAATAGCCTCCATATGATCAAAACCACGCCGCCGAAACGCTGCCGCCGTCGCAGGCACAAACACCACCGCATCCGCACCGGACAGCACACCTCCGTAGCGATCGGGCGCTACGACCTGGGCATGCAGGGCGGTGTCGTAGAGCAGCTCCGCCAGATACGGAGCCAGACGTCGCTCGCCCGCATCCTTGTACGCTTTAATGATGCGCGGCAGCGGATGCGCATAGACGGCGCACGCCAGGCAGCGGTCGAGCGCCTTCGCCATTGCCGAAGACGTGCCCTCGACCGAACACTCGGTGCACAGCAAGTCTCCAAACGGGGCGCCGCATCGAGTGCAGCTATGCCGCGGGTCGATGAGCGCGAGCGCGGCCAGGCAGTCTTGGCAAATAAGCGCACCGGCGCGCTCGCAGCCGGCACATCGCGTGGGCGACAACGCCTCAAGCGCCTCGTGCGCCGCCCGCTCGGCAAACGGTAGCAATTCATCCGCAAACGGTAGGATGTCGGCACCTTGCAGGCATCCCAACACATTCAAATGTCTCTTCACGACACAACCCTCCCTACGCTCGGTCGCAGGGAGGGTTGTTGATTCAGCGTCATGGTACCCCGACGCGTTTGGGGTCAGGCAGGTTAAATCCTTTTGCGGGCGCTATTCGCCGGTGGGCGGTTGCGGTGCGGACGAGTTTTGGGTCGAGCCCTCGCCACCATCTTGACGCGGCTTGCGGGAACGGCGACGGCGACGGCGCTTCTGGCCCTGGTCGGCCGGACCCTCGCCACCACGATCTTCGCGCGACTCGCGTTCGTCGCGAGCAGCGCCGCGCGTGGCCTTGGCGGCCGCCCCTCCGCCATCTCCGGGGCGACGGCGCGTGACCTTGACCTCGCCATCCGAGACCTGATCGGCCACGGAGGGCACCGAGGGCTTTTGCTGCGTGCCCGAGGAATGGCGACGACGCGGACGCGGGACGCGCTCGTCATCGTTGCGCTGCTTGCCACCCTTGTCGGCAGGCGTATCGGAACCCGAACCACCCTTGGGAGCGGCACCGGCTTCGCGAGCGGCTGCGGCGCGGAAGGCGTCCTCACGCTCCTCGCTCGACAAATGGCGACGGCGACGGCGCGTGGGATTCATGCCACCGCCGCGGTTTTGCTGCTGGGGCTGCTGAGTCTCGCGCTCGCGGGAAGCGTTCTTGCCCGCGGGAGCGGCCTCGCCGGCATCGCCCGAACCCGAGCGCTTGCGGCGGCGACGTCCACCGGCAGCCTCCTCAGCCTCGGGCGCCTCGGCCTTGCCGCGACCCTTACCGCGGCCGCGACCCTCGCCCTGGCTCTGACCGGCACGGGTATCGGCGTCCGCATCGCGACGGCGGCGCTTGGGCATCGTCGTCCCCGCCAGACGGTCGGCGCTCGACAGGCCATCGCCCACGTCGACGCCGTTCTCGCGGTCGAGCTCCATAAGCGCCAGGCGCATCTCGGGCGACTCGATACGCTCGAGCACATCGCGCGTCACGCAGTCGGGGCGGCAGTTGCGGCCCTGCTCGGCAGCCTTCTTTTTGCAGCCCTCAGAGCAGGTCATGTCGGCCAAGTTGACCTTAAAGACTTTGCCGTTCTCCAGGCGCAACACCAGCTGCTCGCGCGGCGTGTCATATTCCTGGATACGCGCCTTGCCGAGCGGCGTATCGATAAGCGTCTTCTTTTTGGGCGCGCGGCTCTTAAAGTCCTTGTACGCCTCGAACTCGTAGCGCAAGCAGCACATCAGGCGGCCGCAGACGCCGCTAATCTTGGACGAGTTGAGCGGCAGGTCCTGCTCTTTTGCCATGCGGATCGAAACCGGCTCAAACTGTCCGCCAAAGCGTGTGCAGCAGAGCTCCTGGCCGCACTGGGCATAGCCGCCCACCAGGCGGGTCTCGTCGCGCACGCCGATCTGGCGCATGTCGACGCGAATGTGCAGCGTCGAGGACAGGTCCTTGACGAGCTGACGGAAATCGACGCGCTCCTCGGCAGCAAAGTAGAACACAGCCTTCTCGCCGCCAAACAGGTACTCGACGCCGACCGGCTTCATCTCGAGGTCGAGCTCCTTGACCAGGCGGCGGAAGTCGACCATGGCCTCGTCACCCTGGATAGCCAGGTCGTCGGCAAGCTGCAGGTCGATGTCGCTCGCTACGCGCAACACGGGCTTGAGCGGCTGACCGATCTCGTCTTGCGGCACCTCGAAGGGATCGGCCGTGACCAGGCCGATCTCGGTTCCGCGCTCGGTGGAGCAAATAGCGTAATCTGCCTCGAGGATATCCAGATCCTGTGGGTCGAACCACAGGTCGCGCGAGGCGTAGGTAAACTTAACGGGTACGACTAACGGCATTTCAGTGCCTTCCTGATATCGAACAGCATGACCTCGATGGCCAGCTGGGGAGTAACGTTTCTGGCGATGTTGCGCTCAGCGGTGGTAACCGCCTCGAGCGCCCGGGTGGCACCCGCAACATTGGTCGCCACGGCAAGCCGCCCGATCGTGTCGCGCACGTCCTCGTTCACAACGTCTGCCGCCTCATCCTGAAACGTCAGCAGCACGTCGCGCATGAGCGTCCGCGCGCTCGCCAGCGCTTCCATGATACCCGAACGCTCGCGCGCGTTGAGTTCGCGCTTGTTGCGGTCCTCAAGCTGCTTCAATGCTCCACGCGACAGATAGTCGGCATTTTGCTCGAGCACCTTTTCCTGCGTGGACTTGACCTCGGCGAGCGGCGCCTTGACGGCGACGATGAGCGACTTGGCGCGGCTGAGCACATCGGCCTCGTCGGCGGCGATGAGCGAGTCGATGGCGCGGACCATCTGGCGACGGGCGTCCTGGCGCTCGGCGCTCTTGAGAAACTCGATGCCGCGCGTGGGGCTTCCCGCCACGGCAACGGCCATGCGGCAGCGCGCGGGATCCTGACCGGTGGCGCGGCTCACGGCCTGCGCAGCCACAGTGGGCGACACCAGCCGAAACGGTACGCACTGGCAGCGGCTTACGATGGTGGGCAGCATCACGTCGGCCGAGGTGCCCAACAGAATGAACATGACGCCCTCGGGCGGTTCCTCGAGCGTTTTGAGCAGCGCGTTGGCGGTGTTGGCGCGCAGCTGCTCGGCACGGTCGATGATGTAGACCTTTGCCTTGGCGCGGATGGGCGCCAGGGGCACGTCGTCGAGCAGCTCGCGGGTCTGCGCGATGAGGTAGCCCGTGGCGCTTTCGGGGGTGTAATAGTGCACGTCGGGATGCGTGTGCCGAGCAACGCGCACGCAGCTGTCGCATGCGCCGCAGCCGTCCTGCTCGCACAGGAATGCCTGGGCAAGCGCCCATGCGGCGTCGAGCTTACCGGCGCCGGAAGCGCCCAAGAACAGGTAGGCGTGCGATGCGCGGCCGCTTGCGATGGCGTTGGTCAAAAAATCGCGCACGCGTTCCTGGGTGTCAAGCTTGGCCAGCAGGCTTGTCTGCGCGGGGGCCATGTTACTCGGCCTCCTGGGCAAGCGCGGCGGCGACGGCATCCTGGGAAATGTCGAGGCCGTAGGCGCGAACCTGCTCGACCGTCTGTGCGAATACGTCCTCGATGGACGCGGTCGCGTCGATGAGCTTTACGCGGTTTGGCTCCTCGGCGGCAATTGCGCAAAAACCCTGGTAGACACGCTCTTGGAAGGCCATGCCCTTAGCCTCCATGCGATCTGCCGCGCCACGGGCTGCCATGCGCAGCGCCGCCTGCTCGGGCGTGATGTGATAGACGAGCGTGAGCGCCGGGTGCGTACCCGCGACGGCCAGGTTGTTGGCATCGCGCACTATCTGGCGATCGAGGCCGTCGGCAAACGCCTGGTAGCAGGTCGTGGAATCGTAGAAGCGATCGCACAGGACCACCTTGCCGGCAGCGAGGGCGGGCGCGATGACCTCGTGCACCAGCTGAGCGCGCGCGGCCTCGTAGAGCAGTAGCTCGCAGGTGTCGCCCATCGCCGTATTGGCGGGGTCGAGCAGCAGGGCGCGGATCTTCTCGCTGATGGCGGTGCCGCCCGGCTCGCGCAGGCTTACAACCTGGTAGCCAGCGAGCTCGAGCGCACGGACAAGCAGGCGCGCCTGCGTGGACTTGCCGGCGCCGTCGACGCCCTCGAGCGTGATAAAGCTATGTTGAGCGAGCTCAAAAGCCATGGGCGCATCCCCTTCCCACAAGGCGCGAAAGTGCAAGTTATAGCAACCAAGCCATGATACCCCAGCGTCCGGCGCACCCCAAATACGACCTGGTCGCTAGGCGGCAGTTAGGGACGTTCCTAAAGTGCCGGCCGAAAAGGAATGTCCCTAACTGCCGACCCTCTAAGTTGCGGTGAAATAGGGACTGAATACGCCTTCTAACAGCAAATACAATCCCTATTTCACCGCAAGTTAGGAGTGGGCGCGGGCGTTGATGGCGAAGGAAATGTCGCGCTCGAGGGCTAGAGCCTGTTCGCGTTCGAGGTCTTGGGTGAGGATTGCCAGCACGTAAGGGCGCTCGGCGTAGACGATTGCGGCATCGTGCTGAGCATTCGCCAGGCTGCCCGTTTTGTGCGCGACCAAAACGCCGCCGGGAACGCCCTCGACAATACCGCGCGCGTCTTCCTGCGCCAGCAGATATCCACGCGCTCGCTCGCACAGCTCGGGCGTCGCGATTGTCCCCGCCGCCAGCCGCTGCAACACAGCCGCAGCATCACGGGCGCTCGTATAGTTCTCGCGACCTTGTGCCTGGGCCTCGGTGTCCATCATCAAACGAGCGAGCACGGTCTGGGCCAGCCCCAATGCGGCACACGTTTCGTTGACCGTATCCATGCCAAGCCTGCCGATAACAAGGTTCGCTGCCACGTTATCGCTCTGGGCGATCATGGCGTGCAGCAGCTCGTCAATACTGTACGACACACCCGCGCCGCGCGACTGAATGTTGCCGCTGCCACCCACGATATCCTGTTGCGTTACCGTTATCTGCTCGTCGAGGGACAGCTCGCCCGCCGTCACGGTCTCGAGCGCACAAGCGAGAATGGGAAGCTTGATGATGCTTGCCGCTACACGTCGCGCGTCCGGCGCCACAGCGACTTCACCATCGAGCGACGCGAACGTTTGTGGATCAAGCGCCACAGCATAGACCGAGGTAGACCCATCATACGGCTCGACAAGGGCTTCGATATCTTGCTGAAGGCCGGCAATCCAAGAAGCCCAGGCGACAGCTTCCGTCTTTTGAGCGGACGGATGATTCGCTTTTTGTTTGACAGGGACAGCGGAGCCCTCAGCCTCGTTGCGGCGCGCGGCACAACCGCCGAGACTCATCACCGAGGCAAGCGCTCCGGTCAACATCCCGACACAAAACACTCGACGCGAGCAATCGCGCGCAGCGAGGGGCGCATCCCCCGGCGAGAACCGGAACGCCTCCACGTTGTCGCCGCCACCCCGACCTTGCTCGCCGCAGTACACAGACTCACTCCCCACCATCGCATTCTACCGAGCCGTCGATAAACGGCCGCGCCGGACACCCAGCATGCCGCATTCATTGTGACGCATGCGACAGGGCTTGCGAGGCACGACTATCCTCACATAACCAGTTGGGTCGGCGCGGCCCAACCGCACCTGAACCACCTTATAATCTAGCCAGCACATCGAGTGGAAGGAACCATCATGCCCCGGTTTTGTACCCATTGCGGCAAGCTTCTGAAAGACGACGAGCGCTTCTGCACCAGCTGCGGAACGCCGGTAACCGATGATGGCCAGGCCTCTCAGTCGCAAGAGGATGCGCAGGCAGACGTGACCGTACAGTCCGCCCATCAGCCCGTGCCCGCTCCCCAGCCCGAAGTCGGCACGACGCAGCAATGGGCGACGCCAGCCGGCTCCGCGCCGCAGCAGCCCATACCGACCGCTGCTCCGCAGGCCGGTGCTCCCGCCGCGCCCAAAAACAACAACGCTCTGCTTATCGGCATTATCGCCGTGCTGGTCGTCGTGATTATCGCGCTGGTCGCATTCTTTATGATCGGACCGTTCAACAAGAACGCCGACGATTCCAAGGGCACAACCATCGAGAAGGTCAAGATCGACCACGATGACGACGATATGTCCGTCAAGGGCGACCCCAACAAGCTTGACGATAATGACGATGACGCCCACGATGCCGCCACCATCAGCGAGCAGAACGTCTACGACCAGCTGAGCTCCTACTACAGCAGGCTCTCCGATCTTGATCAGCAGGTTCGCGACTGCGCTACCACATTTAACACGTACTATCTCAAGGATGACCGCAGCTCGCGCCAATCTGCCAGCGATGCCGCCGAGGCGCTCGAGGATCAGATCGGCGACCTTAAGGACGAGGTCGAGGACCTGGATGTTCCCATCGACTCGCAGAACTATAGCTCGTGGAAAGACATCATCGCGCTCTACGACGACCTGGAGAATCGCATTGACGTCATTTGCGATGCCTGGGAGATCAGCCTTGAGTACTCCAGCCCCGCCAACCACAAGGACGAGATCGTAGCGCCGCTGGCGCGCGACAACGTAGCGGGCACCAACGACAACAAATACCGTCTGGACTTTGAGGACCGCTACCCCGGCGCCGCACCCGTCGAGGTGAAGTAATCCCAACAACTGATCATAACTTGCGGTGAAATAGGGATCAATTAGGCCTTTTGCCAGCAAAAACAGTCCCTATTTCACCGCAACTTAGAAGTGGGGCCGGGCGCGCATTTGCATTTGCGCGCCCGGCCCCGCCGTGTCTATATGTGCTCGGTTACTTGTCGGCAGAGGTCTTTTTGGTAGCCGACTTCTTGGCCGTCGTCTTTTTGGCGGTCGTCTTCTTGGCAGCAGTCTTCTTTGCCGCCGTCGTCTTTTTGGCCGCCGTGGTCTTCTTCGCAGTCGTCGTCTTCTTTGCCGTGCTCGCCTTGGTCGTGGTCTTGCGGCCGCGGGCGGGCTTCTTCTCCTTGGTCGGGCAGTCCATGTTGACGCAGATACGCCACGGACCGCGCGCCGTGTTGACCACCACGATGGGAGCGCCGCACTCGGGGCAGGTCTCGCCCGTCGCCTCGAGCTTGCCGCGCGCCGGCAGCGGATAGCTCACGCCGCAGTCATCGTAGTTGGTGCAGCGGATAAAGCGCTTGCCGCTCTTTTCGCTCTTGTGCGCGATTAGGTCGCCATGGCGTCCTGCCTCGGCGCACACCTTGCACTCGCCCACCTTAAGGTCGGGCTCGTAGTTGGTGGGGCATGTGGGGTTCACGCAGATCTCGAAAGCCTTCTGGCGGAACGGCTGGCACTTAATGCGCGGTGCGCCGCACTCGGGGCACACGGCCGCCTCGCCCTCGAGCGGGCTTACCTTGACGCCGCTCGGCACCGGATAGGTCACGTCGCAGTCGGGCCAGCCCATGCAGCCGATAAAGCTGCCGCGGGTCTTGGCGCTCGTCTTCATAACGAGGTCCTTGCCGCACTTGGGGCAGGCGCCCACGCGCGCATCGGCCGTGACGGCGTCGCTAATGGCGTCGCCCAGCTCCTGCGTGTGCTTGAGCAGCTCGTCGAGCACGCCGGCCAGCAGCGCGCGCGAGTGCGTCACGACATGCTCTTCGGTGTCCTCGCCGCGCTCCACGCGGGTCATGTCACCGTCGAGCTCGCTGGTCATATCGGGGCTCGTGATGCGCGGGGCAAACTGCGTCAGCGCGTCGATGATGGCGATGCCCAGCTGGCTCGGCTCAACGGGATCATTTTTGAGATAGCGCACGGCATACAGGCGCTCGATGATGCTCGCGCGCGTGGACTTGGTACCCAGGCCGCGCTTCTCCATCTCCTGCACGAGCTTGCCCTGGCTGTAGCGCGCGGGCGGCTCGGTCTGCTTGGCCTCGAGCTTAATGTCGAACACGTCGACCGTATCGCCCTGCTCCAGCGGCGGCATCTGCTCGTCGCGCTTAAGGCCGTACGGGTATGCCTCGCGGAAACCCGGGGTCACGAGCACGTCGCCCGAAGCCACGAACGGCTCGCCGTTGACATCGAGCTCGAGCTTGGTATTCTCGATGGTCGCGGGACCCATGAGCGTCGCCAGGAAGCGACGGGCGATGAGGTCGTAGAGCTTGCGTTGGCCGCCATCGAGCGTGGTCGGATCGCCCTCGCCCGTGGGATAGATAGGCGGGTGGTCGGTGGTCTCGACCTTGCCGCGCGTGGGCTTCATGGGACCGGCGAGCACCTTTTTGCACACGGGCGCCAGCGCCGGGTTGATCTTTGCCAGGTCGCTCACCACGGCGCCCAGATCGAGCGTCTCGGGGTACACGGTGTTGTCGACACGCGGGTAGCTGATGAGGCCGGCCATGTAGAGGGACTCGGCAATGCGCATCGTACGCGCAGGCGAGATGCCCTCGGCTGCGGCGGCAGCCTGCAGCGAGGTCGTCGCAAACGGCGTGGGCGGCTGCTGCTTACGCGAGCGCTTGGTCACCGCGGCGACGGTTGCCGTCGCGACGCCGTCAACATGGCCGTACGCCGTCTCGGCAGCATCCTTGTCGGTAAAACGCGCCGTCTTGTGCGCGATCTTAAAGCGGTCGTCCTCGGCAGCACCCTGCGCGGCGCCCATGCCGCGAATCTGCCAATAGTCCTCGGGCACAAACGCCATGCGCTCGCGCTCGCGCTCGACCACCAGGGCGAGCGTTGGCGTCTGCACGCGGCCGGCGGAGCGCACGTTTCCAAAGCCACCGAACTTGGCGAGCGTCAGGTAGCGCGTGAGCACCGCACCCCAAATGAGGTCGATGTGCTGACGGCTCTCGCCGGCGTCGGCCAGGTTCTGGTCGAGCGAGACGAGATTATCGAAGGCCTGCGTGATCTCGGCCTTGGTAAACGAAGAATACTGGGCGCGGGCGACCGGCAGATCGGGCGCAACCTCACGCACCTTGTTGAGAGCGTCCGAGCCGATCAGCTCGCCCTCGCGATCGAAGTCCGTGGCGATGATGACGCTGTCGGACTTTTTGGCGAGGTTCTTGAGCGAGCGGATAAGCTCCTTCTCGGCCGGCAGCTTAATGACGGGTGCCCAGGTGAGATACGGCAGACTCTCGAGCTTCCAGCCCTTGATGGAGATACCGTCGGCAAGAAACGGCTTGCGCTTGGTGTCATAGGGCGGGCGCGCCAGGCCATCGGGCATGTCGGCCGGCAGCATCTCGCCGTCCTCGGTGACCGAATACCAGCCCAGCTTTTTATCGAACAGCACGCTGTCGCAAAAATCGGGCGCAAGGATGTGACCGGCAAGACCGATCGTCACGCACTCCTCGCCCTTCCACTCAAAACGGTAGATGGCGGTGTTGTACACCTTGTCCTTTTTGGGTTTACCCGTGGACAGACGCTCGGCGATCTGACGCGCGGCGTCGTTTTTCTCGGCGATGATGAGCTTCAAAAGAGGCTCCTATCTCGTGTCTCTGCGGCTACGCCCGCCCGTATGGCGGCCGATTTACGCCCTTGCTTGCTCAATCTGCCCGATGAGCCAATCGCACCAGGCATCCATGCCCTCGCCCTTGCGCGCGCTCACGGCAAACCGCGGCGCCTGCGGATTGAGGTCATCGAGTGTCTTAGTATACCTATCCATGTCAAAATCGAAAGCCGGGGCCACGTCTACCTTGTTGAGCAGCTGTGCGCCGGCGTGCTGGAAGATGCCCGGGTACTTGACGGGCTTGTCGTCGCCCTCGGGCACCGAGAGAATCATGATGGACAGGTTCTCGCCCAGGTCAAAGTCGACCGGGCAGACCAGGTTGCCCACGTTTTCGATGAAGATGACGTCGATGTTTTCCAGACCGACGGCCTGGTCAAACGCGTCAACGGCCTCCATGATCATGTTGCCCTCGAGGTGGCACAGGCCGCCCGTGTTGATCTGGATGGCGGGCATGCCGGCTTCCTTCATGGTGATGGCGTCGACATCCGAGGCGATATCGCCCTCGATGACGGCACAGCGCAGGCCGGCCTTGTCACGCAGGCGCTCGTTGGTGCCCAGGATCGTGGTGGTCTTGCCCGAACCGGGGCTCGACAAGACGTTGATCACATAGGTGTTTGTCTCATTAAATCGCTGACGCAGCTGATCTGCCAGGCGCTCGTTGCGCGACAGAATCGGCGATGCGATATCAATCGTTTTCTCGGCCATACTTAGCGCTCCTTACTTTGGCCCCTTTATACCCCATCACCAGATGGCTAGCGGGCTAATCGTCGGGGGTTTCGATTTCGATACTCGCGATATCGAGCTCGCGGCCGTGCAGTAGGCGCACGTTGGCACCACCACACTGGGGACAGCGACAGTGGAAGCGATCGTGGTCGAAGACCTCGCCGCAGTCCAGGCATTCACTTTGTGGGTGAATCTCCTCAACCGCGAGCTCGCAGCCCCGCGTGAGCGGGTCCTCGTCGCGAAACGTCTCCCACGCAAAGTCGAGCGCCTCGCGCACGACCTCGGTCATATCCCCGATACGCAGCGTTACCAAAACGGCGCGCGAGGCCCCCGCCCCACGCGCCGCGCGAATCACTGTATCGAGTATGCCGTTGACAATGCCAACCTCGTGCATACCGATTTACTCCTCGTCGTCCTCATCGTCCGAGAACAGGTCCAGACGGCTCACAAACAAGCCCTCCTTGCCCTCGCGCGCGGTAATGACCACGCGGGCAATGGCGAGCGAAATCTCGTAGAGCGAGAGCAGGGCACCATACATGAGGCCCAGCGTAACGGGCGAGCCGTCGGGCGTAATCACAGCCGAGCCCACAAGCAGGCCCACGTACACGTAGCGCCAGGCGCCGCGGAAGGCCGCGTAGGACACGATGTGGAAGACGGACAGGTAGAAGATGATGAGCGGCAGCTCAAACGCCACGCCAAAGCCGATCATAAAGAGCAGCTCCATGTTGACGTAGTTCTCCAGGTCGGGCAACGCCGTAGCGACGGCCGAGGTCTCGCCGATGAGCCACTCAAAGCCCGCCGGGATGATGATGAAGTAGCAGAAGATGGCACCCAGGAAGAACAGCACCGTCGAGGCGAGCACCGTGGGCACGACCCACTTGCGCTCGTTGGGGCGAAGTGCCGGCAGGAAAAATGCCAGAATCTGCCAGATGATCATGGGCGTGCACATGACCACGGCCATCTTGATGGCCAGCGAGAAGCGCAGGCCAAAGCCGCCGAGCGTGGTGGTGATGTAGAACTTACCGTCCGGCACAAAGGAGCGGATGGGGTCTTCCAAGATGTCGAGCACCACGGGCGTGGCGAAATACAGCACGATGGCGGCGGCAAACACCGACACGACCACGATGGTCAGGCGGCGACGGAGCTCTCCCAGGTGATCGAAGAGCGGCATGCGCGCAGGTCCGATAGGCATTACTCATCGCCTCCCTTCGAGGCGTCGGCGGCAGCGGCGTCGTCCTCGGCCTCGAGCTCGCGGGCGAGCTGGTCGACGACGGCCTTGCGCTTGCGGGGACGACGGGCGTAGAGGTCGGCCGTCGTGGGCTCTACCGGCTCGGGCTCGGGCTCCGGTTCTGCAGCAGGCTCGGGCTCGACGACAGGCTCGGCGGCAGCGGCAGGCTCGGCACCCTCGGCCTCCTCAGCAGCACCCTCGCCCTCGGCGGCAGCCTCGCTCGCGGCCTTCTCGGCAGCAAGGCGGGCACGGCGCTCGGCAAAGGTCTCCTTCTTGGCGGGCGCTGCCGTCTCGGCGGCATCCTTGTCCGCATCGGAATCGTCATCGACGGCAGTCTTCTTGGGCTTGACCGGTGCCGAAGCGGCCTCGCTTACCGGATCGATAATCTCAGACTGAACAACGGCCGTCATCTTTTCCTGCGTCTCGCGGAACTGACGGATGGCACGGCCGATCGTGCGGCCCATCTGTGGGAGCTTATCCGGGCCAAACAGCAAAAAGCCGAAGACCACGATGATCGCGAGCTCACCCTCTCCAATACCAAACACACATACCTCCAAGGCTCGATGTGAGTCGAGCCCGCACCGCGCCATTCGGCCGGAACTCGTCTATTCATTCGGTCAAGTATAGCGCCCGGACGCCAAAACGTCCGAGCGCATCACAAACATATGCCAAACGGCACGCCCTTTTGGGGGGCAAAGATTATGCAGCGGTGATCGAAATCTCCTGGTCGACACCCAACAGCTGAACCACGCGCATCACCGGGGGCTGCACATTGGTGCAGCTAAAGCGCTTGCCGTGGTCGACCGCGTGGTGCGCGGCGCCCACAAGCACGCCAATGCCCGTCGAATCGATGTAGCTCACCTGGGCAAAATCGAGCTCAACGGCCTCAGTGGGCTGCTCGAGCGCCAGGTCGATGGCATTGCGCAGGCTATCGGCGTTAGAGATATCGATCTCGCCGGTTACCTTAATGGTGTAGAGCTCTGGCGTGGGGTTGGTGGAAATACCCAAATCCATGTATACGCTCCTTTACGTATCGAAAGTGCGGATAGTACGGGAAGCCGCGCGTTAGGCGCGCTCGGCACGCGCAAGCTCGGCTGCGACAAGCTTAACGGCCAGCACCAGCACATCGAGCGCGGCCTCCAGGTCCTCGACCGTGGGATAGCTTGGTGCGATGCGAATGTTGGTGTCGCGCGGGTCCTTGCCATAGGGCCAGGTGGCACCGGCCGGCGTGAGCTTGACGCCCAAGTCGGCGCAGAGCGCGGCGACCTTTTGGGCCGAGCCATCGGGACCATCGAAGCTCACAAAGTAGCCGCCGCGGGGATGCGTCCAAGTGGCGCAACCCGTGTCGCCCAAGCCCTCAGTGAGCTTGCGTTCGACGGCCTCAAAGCGCGGGCGCAAGAACTCGGCATGCTTTTTCATGTGCTCCTTGACAGCCTCGATGCTGGGAAGGAAACGCACGTGACGCAGCTGGTTGAGCTTGTCGGCGCTGATGAGGCCGGCCTTCAGGCACTTGGAGAACTCGGCGATGACCGCGGGGCTTGCACCGATAAAGCCGATGCCGGCGCCCGGGAAGGTGATCTTGGACGTCGAGGCAAAGGCCACCACGCGGTCCTCGGTGCCCGCCGCGCGAGCGAGGTCAAAGATGTTTGCGAGCTCGTCGGTCTCGTCGTACAGGTCGTGCACGCAGTAGGCGTTATCCCAGAAGATGCGGAAATCGGGCGCGGCCGTGGGCATCTCGACCAGGCGGCGCACAGTGTCCTCGCTAAAGGTGATGCCCGTGGGGTTGGAATACTTGGGCACGCACCAGATACCCTTGATGGAATCGTCGGCGGCAACCAGGCGCTCGATCTCGTCCATGTCGGGGCCGTTGTCGGTCATCGCGACGGGGACGTTCTCGATACCCAGGTCGGCGGTGATGCCAAAGTGGCGGTCGTAGCCGGGAACAGGGCACAGGAACTTGACCTTCTTGCCGTCATGCGCGGCCTCGTAAGCCTCCCAAGGCTCGCTGCCGCACGAGCCGCAGCGCCAGAACATACCGGCGATATCGTGCTCAATCAGCAGGCTCGATGAACCCAGCACGAGCGTCTGCTCGGCGGGGCAGCCCAAGAACCCCCCTGCCAGCTTGCGTGCCGAGGGAATACCCTCAAAGCAGCCGTAGTTGGAACAATCGACGTTGCCGTCGTGCAGATCGGCATCGGCATTGAGGATATCGAGCATGGGTCGAGAGATGTCCACCTGGGAGGGCGACGGCTTGCCGCGGGCCATGTCGAGCGCCAGGCCCTTGGCCTTGACCTCGGCGACCTCGGCTTTGAGCGCCTCTATGGCGGCATCGAGTTCGGTGGTTTCCATCTTCTGGTAGATCGTCTGCATGGGTGCGACCTTTCGCGAAGCGGTACGTTGCAGTTCGTCTAAGTATAGACCGCCACCGCCGCAACGGTATGAAGCCGTGATAGATTAAGTCCATCGCAATAAATTACGAATCGCCGCGCATGCCGGCGTGGGGCGCCCAAGGAGGCACTATGGAGTACGGATCGTTCCAAGCCGAGGAATTCGGCGACCTGCAGCGCCTGGTCGACGGGCTGTTTTACGACCGCCACGCCATCGACCGCCTGGATCTGATCGTACAGGCCGAAATCTTGGACCTGGCGCCCGATCTCATGGAAATCGTGAACCTGCTACCGCCCGGCTATTACGACCGCCAGTCACTTTGCGACCAGCTCAACTCCGCCTTGGCCGCCCACGGCTGGGGCGCCATCTACGGCACCGTGGAATAAACCTAGTCATTTATGAACGTCCCCAATGACTAAAACGCCGCTTGTGATGGTGTTCACAGGCGGCGTTTTCAAACTTGTATGTGCTTTTACTCGTCCTTGGGCGCGGGGTGTTTGCAGACAACACTCATGTAGATCATGCCGAGCACGGCAGCGGTGACCGAACCGGCAAGAATGGCAGCCTTGGCAGCAAGAACCTCAAACTGGGCCGTCGGAAAGGCGAGACCGCTGATGAGAATCGACATGGTAAAGCCGATACCGCCCAGAATGCCCACACCGGCAATCATGTGCCAGTTGACGTTGTGCGGCAGCTCGCAGGCCTTGAGCTTGACCAAGGCAAACGTCATACCAAAGATGCCGATCGGCTTGCCCAGCAGCATGCCAAAGTACACGCCGAGCGTCACCGGGTCGGTGAGCAGCGTGCTCATGTCCACGCCCACCAGGCGAACCTGTGCGTTCACGAACGCAAAGATCGGCAGAATCACAAAGTTGACCGGCGTGGAGATCAGACGCTCCATGCGGATGAGCGGCGGGGTCACGCGGTGCATGACGCGCTCGACCTTGGTGGTCGAGACGGTAAAGTCATGCTGGCCCAGGATGTGCGCCTCGTCGTCGTAGCGGTCATCGAGCAGCGGCAGGCACTCGCCCAACCAATCGGTGAGGCTATCGAGCTTAACGCCGCACTTGGCCGGGATGGTAAAGGCCAAGATGACGCCAGCAAGTGTGGCATGTACGCCGCTCTTGAACATGCAGAACCACAACAGCAGACCCAGTACCGAATACGGGGCAAGGCGGTAATGCTGCGTCTTGTTGAGCCACACGAGCGCACAGGTCACAAGCGCGGCGGCGCCCAACCAAAACGGATTGGGGCTCTGACCGTAGAAGATGGCGATGGCGGCGATGGAGATGAGGTCGTCGGCGATGGCGAGCGTCGAGAAGAACACGCGCACGCCGTTGGGCACGCGGTTGCCCAAAAGCGACAGCACGCCCAGCGCAAAGGCAATATCGGTTGCCATGGGAATGGCCCAGCCGTTGTGCGCGCCGGCATGGTTAAAGATCAGATAGATGCAGGCGGGAACGACGACGCCGCCCACGGCCGCCAGCATGGGAAGCATAGCCTGGCGCGGGTTTTTGAGCTCGCCAACTGTCATCTCGTACTTGAGCTCAATGCCCACCAACAAAAAGAAAATCGCCATGAGGAAGTCGTTGACGAATAGCTCAACGGTGAGACCGGCCGTAAGGTTGCCCAGACCCACATACAGCGGGGTCTCCAAAAAGTGATGGATGGCCTCATAGGCATCGGTATTGGCGCAAATGACGGCGGCGATGGCGGCGAAGACCATGACGGCGGCGGAAATCGTGCCGTTCTCGGCGATGCGCTCCCAGATGTCGTGACGCTCAAAGCGCTTGCGCTCACGAACGTTGAACAGCTGCTCAGTTGCTGCCATGGGCGGCTCCTTTCACGGGAAAGCTCCCGTCTTAAAGAAGCACGGCCCGCCCAAGTGGCGGCGCCGCGCTCTAACGTATTACGCTTGCATCTAGCCTACCCTGCACGACAAGCACGCAGGCGTGGCCGAAAAGCGGAACCACAGGTTGAACATTATTTGCTCAACGGCACGGGCACGCCTGTCCAAGAGACGACGCGACGCCGTGCACAAAAAACGACCGGAGCGCGGGGCGTCCGCGATCCGGTCGTGGCGTTTGGTCAACTAAACCTAGCAGGCGGCCATGATGGGGGCAGCGACCTGCTTCTTACGGGAGAGGACGCCCGGCATCCAGACGCCGTCGTGCTCGTCGGCAATGCCCAGGCCCTTCTGAGCGGCCTCGGTCTCGCCCTCGAGCAGGACCTGCGAGCCCTCCTCCATGATGTCGGTGATGCACAGGACGATGCCGTCGGCACCCTTCTCGGCGGCGTAGGCGCGCATGGCCTCGCGAATCTCGTCGATCATGCCGAGTGCGCGGGTCTTGTCGACGGTCTCGTACTGGCCGATGAGCAGCTTCTTGCCGGCAGGCTCGAACATCTTGATGTCGTTGCCGACCATCTCGGCTGCGGTGAAGGAGCCGGACGGACGGGTGAGGAAGACCTCCATGCCAAACTTGACCGGGTCGACGCCCACCTGCTCGCCGAGCTTGGCGGCGACGGCGCGGTCGACATCGGTGGTGGTGGGGCTCTTGAGCATGAGCGTGTCGGTCATCATGGCCGAGAGCAGCAGCTTGGCCTGGACGTCGGAAAGCTCAACGCCGAGCACGCCGGCGAGCTTGGTGACGATGGTGCAGCTGGAGCCCCAGGGCAGGCAGATGTAGTGCAGCGGGCCGGCGGTCTCGAAGTCGCCGATACGGTGATGGTCGACGACGCCAAAGACCGTGGCGTCCTTAAGGCCGGCGACGGACTGGGCAGACTCGTTGTGGTCGGTGAGGACGACGAGCTGGCCGGCCTCGACGGACTCGATCACGCGGGGCTCGGCGATGCCGGCGTCGGCGAGCAGCTTGGCGGACTCTGCCGGAAGCTGACCAAGGGCGCAGGCCTCGTAGGTGTTGCCGGCATACTCAACCTGGTTGAGCAGCTGGGACAGGACGACGGCGCTCATGATGGCGTCGTTATCGGGGTTCTGGTGACCAAAGACAAGAACGTTTGCCATGGGTATCCTCCACTTGATATGTGTACTTAGACGTAGTTATGGTAGCACGCTGGCAGCTGGCCTTTGGGGACGGAAGAGTCGCAGTCCGCATTGGTGCAAAGCAACCTGTCCCCCATGCACCAACCCACCCTTTACGGCACGCGGCGTCCTAGCGCCGGGCGTGATTGCGCTCCTTGCATTCATACATCCGTCGATCGGCCAGAATACGAACCTCTCCCGAGCCGCCATCGTCCGGATAAACCGCCCAACCGCAGCTCGCGCCAACCTCGATCTTAACGCCGTCGATATCGAAAGGAAGCCGCACTGCCCCGTCAATTCGGTCAATCATCTTATGACACAGAGCGTCATCCATGTTGCCGTTCATGACCAGCGCAAACTCATCGCCGCCAATCCTAAAGGCAAAATCGGTTTGGCGCACACAGTCGCGCAATCGACCCGCCACCGCCTTGAGCAGCTTATCGCCCATGTCATGCCCATACGTATCATTGACGGGCTTAAAGCGATCAAGGTCAAGATAGAACAAAGTGAATGGCTTGGCCTGCATCTCGTACCCATGCAAAACACTGCTAAAGTACCGCTCATTGAACAGGCCCGTAAGTCCATCAGTGTTCGCCATGGTCTCGAGCTCTACCCTTTGGCCAATGTCTTGAGATATGGCCAAAAGACGCGTGACCATGCCGTCGGGCCCCCATTCTATCGGAACGACGCTGAGATCCTTGTAGACGTTTCCGCTTCGCGCGCAGTACTCAATTTTGATAACGTTATTGCTCGTCCCCACCATCTCGCGCAGTCGCTCGGGCGCAAGCAGATTTGCGAGCTCGGTATCCTTGGTCTCGGAGAAGACAACGTAGCGGGCAGAGACCTCCTTCAGCAGGTCTGCATAATCACCCTTTGGGGCATACTGCGGCTCCCGTTTCTGATTCTCGCGGTATTCGTAAGTACCGTTGACAAGATCGACCACGACAAAACGATCGACGATGCGCTCCATGCCGCCCAACAGCTGGCTAATAGCTCGCCGCTGTCGCTCGACCGCCTGCCGTTCCTCATCCTTAAGCCTCGCATCTGCGCGCTCGCGTCTGACGACTATCGTTACCAACAGCGCCGTGATAATCACGCCGACCACTCCAATGGCAACCGTGCTGATGAGCTGGACCTCATTCATGCCCGAATCCACGACATCGGAACGCACCAGGCCGACGATTGACCAGTCGCCAATTCCCGCCGGCTGATAGACCAGATAGTACCCGCGCCCGTTAAGCGTGCAAAAGGCGCTACCCACCTTACCGTGGCCGACCTGGCGTTGGATTTCGTCGAAACTCCCTCGCGAAAAAGAAGCATGTTCGCCCAGATAGGCCATAATGTTTGAGACAAATGGTTTGATCTCGCTTTTTGGTTGCAGCGAAAACACCACATCACCCGATTGGTGGACCACATAGCAATCGCTCTTGCCGCGGTATACATCGCCCGCGACCATGTCCATGACCGTGTCGTTGTCATAACTCACGGCGAGACCGGTATACGTCACACCCCCAAAGGTAAAGGGCTGACTTAACGGCAGAGCAAAGACGATTCGTCGCGTCCCGTCCGAGGCGATATAGCTCGAAATCCAAGACGTGCCCTTTTCGTACATCTCCTGAAATACGCCATCGATGCTGACGGCCTTGCCCGAGCGCCCGCCGTCGGTGATAAAGTCATTATTCTGGTTAAAGAGATAGACGTCGCGATACCTCCAGGAGTCCTTGTGGCTCCGCGCCCGGATCCAGACGTCCTCAATATGGCCGTCTTCGGTCGCCGCCGCCAGTAGTGCATCCCAATCAGCCAGAACATTCCAGTTGCGCTGCGCAAACAGCTCAAACGTTTTGCCCATCTGCTCATAGGTCGAGATTAGATTCTCGGTATTCTCATCATAGATTTTCTGAGCCATAAAACCGTGGTAGGCGAATCCCAGAGCGACAATAAGAACGGCTGCGACAGCGGTCGCAAGGACCTTGAATCGGCTGCTTTTCATCGTCCGCCCTCCTCAGCTCATAGCCTGATTTTACCAGTACCGTCATTTTTTTCTTTTAGCACCAGGCAACCGATTAGGTCAGGGCGATTCCATAAAAAATAGGGCGTCAAACGATCCATGCTGCGCAAAAAAGCCCGGGCGACAACGGCCCGGGCTCTATGTGACTCCCGCCGAGGAGCCATATTCAGTTTGCTGCGCTAAACCTTGGTGTAAAGCATCCTGTCCCCTTTGCGCCGGCGAGCGAACTTATTTGCCGGCGGCGCGCAGAGCTACGTAGGCGGCACCGATGATGCCGGCGTCGTTTCCGAGCGAAGCGACCTTAATGGGCGTCTCGCGCGAGGCAGAGAGCGCGTAGCGCTGGAAGTACTCGCGAGCCTTGTCGAGGTAGACATCGGCCGAGGCGGAGGCGCCGCCGCCGATAAGGAACATCTCGGGATCGACCACGTTGGCAATAAGCGCCAGTGCGCGACCGAGATAGTCGGCCATGGTATCGGCCGCGGCCAGCGCAAGCTTGTCGCCCTCGCGGCAGGCCTGGAACACGTCCTTGGAATCGGAGGGACCGGTGAGCTCGATGGGCTCGACGCCCGCTTTCTCGCACTCGGCAAGGTAGTTGCTCACCACGCCGGTGGCGCTGGAATACTGCTCCAGGTGGCCATGGCCGCCGCAGCCGCAGGTGCGCTCCTCGGCCGGGCTCAGGCACATGTGGCCGATCTCGCCGCCAGCACCCACAACGCCCGACACCACGTCGCCGTTAACGATAACGCCGCCGCCCACGCCGGTACCGATGGTGACCATCACCACGTTCTGCACGCCCTTGGCAGAACCGAGCCAGGCCTCGCCCATGGCAGCGGCGTTGGCATCGTTCTCGTACTTAACGACCGCGTCGGGGCAGTGCTCCTGAATGGCGACCCTCAGCTCGGGCAGGTTAATGGCAATGTTGGCCTTGACCTTGGCATCGCCCGACGCCGGGATGGGACACGGAACGGCCAGGCCAATGCCCGCCACAAAGGCACGCGGAATCTGGGCCTTGGCGACCACCTGGTCGATAGCCTCGGTCACCGCGGCAAAGCCCGCGGCGTCAACGATGGGAGGCGTGGGCACGCTGGCCTTGGCAAGCAGGTTGCCGTCCTCGTCGAACAGGCCCTCCTTAACCGAAGTGCCGCCGACGTCGATGCCGATGTAGTACTGCTTAGGTTCCATGGGAGCCCACCTTTCTCGTTTAAACATTGCCTGTATGGTACCGCTCCCAAGGCAAAAACCTACCAAAAAGGGACAGGTTTGTTTTGGCAGGTTTTATCTGGGGTAACGCAATTGGCCGCTCAACAGGCCGCGCAAGACCATCCCCAAAAATAAAGGTGCCGGGAGGCGGAGACTCCCGGCACCCGTCAAAGGGACTATGTTGTCTGTTGGAGCGCGCGGTCCATCGCGGCGATAACGCCGACTAGGCCTTAAGTGCCCGCAGCTGCTTGTGGATCTCGATGAGCTCCGTCGCCATGACGCGCATGGTCTCGGTACCGGCCATCTGGTCCTCGGCATGCAGCAGAATCAACGGGGCCTCGCCGTTACGCTCGCCGTTGGCCTCTTTCTTCAGAAGCCCCATGTGAACATCGTGGCCACCGTTATAGGCCTCGTCGCCCTGCTTGATAAGCTCCTCGGCGGCGTCAAAATCGCCCTCCTTGGCCTTTTGCACGGCATTGATGTACATGCTCTTGGCGGTACCGACGTAGCTGATGATCTCGAAACAGGTCATCTGCAACTCGTTCATATCCTCCATATGCTGCACCTAGCCCATCACGCTGACGCAGTGATCGATGATGCCGGCAGCGTTCATGCGGCCGTAGTCGACCATGTTGATGACCTCGACCGGAAAACGACCGGCGGCCTCCTTCTCAAAGTCACCCTTGGTGTAGCCGATCTGCGGGCCAAGCAGCAACATGTCGCACTCGTCCAGGTGATCGTGGGCCTCGTTCATGGGACGAGCCTCGACCTCGATATTCAGACCACGGTTTGCAACCTCGGCCTGCATCTTCTGGACCAGCAGGCTCGTGGACATACCGGCATTGCAGCAGAGCATGATCTTCTTCATGGTTTCCTCCTTATAACTGCGCGGCGCGCAGACGACGACTGGTTATATTCCTTGCGGTTATTGTGCCCTCTTTCTGCACCCTTACGCAGAAGAGAGGTGCAGGCGCCGGCACCGCGTACCGGCGCCCGCAAGGTGAAAGGGACGAACGTTAGGCGTTCTACTCGGCAAGAGTCTCCTGCTTGGCGATTGCCTTCTCGGAAATCTTCATAAAGGGCAGGTAGACGGCCATGCCAATGACAATCTCGAGAGCCTGCCACACGCCGGCGCGCCAGTCAAAGCCCGTAGCGAGCAGGGCATTGATGACGGGAGGCATAGTCCAGGGCACCTGGGCGATGCAGGGGCTGATGATGCCTGCGCAGGTAAGGCCATAGGTGATGCCGATGAACAGATCGGGAAGAAGGACAAACGGGATCATGAGCGGCAGGTTGTACACGATGGGGTAACCGTAGATAACCGGCTCGTTGATGTTGAACAGACCAGGCAGGATAGCCATCTTGGAAACGGTCTCGGAAGCCTTGTTCTTGGAGAACAGGAGCGTATCGAGCAGGAGCATGAGGGTGCAGCCCGAGCCGCCGATGAGGGCGAAGCTGTTAACGATCTGCATGTTCATGTAGTGATCGGGCTGGATGGTGCCACCGGCGGCAAAGGTAGCCATGTTATCGACGATGAGCATGGTCAGGATCGGCTCGACGGTAGCGCCAGAGATGGTGGACTGGTGAATACCGACGCAGAACAGCAGGTTAGCAAGGGTGTAGATGAGGATAACAGCCCACGGACCGGCGTTCATGATGCTCTTGAGCGGGTTGGAGATGCACGTGGAGATGATGGTGCACAGATCGGTGCCGGCGCACACGGCGAGCAGGGCTGCGGCAAGAGCGAAGATCGCGAGGTTGAGCAGCATCGGGATCATGACGTTGAAGGAGTTGGAAACCGCAGGGGGCACGCCCTCGCCCAGCTTAACCTTGAGCTTCTCGACGCCAGAAATCTTGATGAAGAGTGAGACGGAAAGCAGGGCGATGATAATAGCCGAGAACAGACCGTTGGTGCCGGTGTTAGCAGTCGAAAGGGCGCCCGTGACCTCGGCGGAGGTAATCTTGTCGGTGAGCAGCGGGCTCGTGGCGGCAAGCGAGGCGGTGATCTGCTGCGGCATCATGATGACGAAAGCAGAGATAGCGACGACCACGCAAGCGAGCGGGTTATCGAAACGCTTGTTCTTGGCGAGGCTGTAGCCAATCAATCCGGCCAAGATAATGGCAGAGACGTTGAGGGTGCCCAGCGTAATTGCCGAGCCCCACGTCTGAAGGTTGGCAAGGCCCGCTGCATCGAGCGGGAACAGAGGGAACACGACGTTGTTAATAAGAACCGCGATACCCGCAAGGATATAGAGCGGCGTGATGGTCGCGAAGGCGTCACGCAGGGAACGCAGGTGAACCTGGTTTCCCACCTTCGCAGAGACCTCGGCAAACTTGTCGAGGAAGCTCTTTCCGTTGTCACTGGCCATGATTGCTCCTAACTTTCAAATCCGGCCTTTTCCTATTCGCACGGTGGTCTGTCGCCCTCTGCCACCAGATGTGCCATGTGTTGCGCGCGGCGGCGCGCGGTCCGAGCGTCCGCCCGGTCGCTAATCAACCACGTGGGTCGTGGCGACCTGTTTGAGCCAGGCTGCCGACTTCTTAAGGCGGCGCTTGTAGCCGTCCATAAGGTCGACCTCGACAAAACCATAGCGATTCTTAAAGGCATTGGCCCAAGACCAGTTATCGATGACGGCCCAATAATGGTATCCGCGGCACTTGGCGCCCTCGGAGATTGCCTTGGCAACCCACTCCAGGTGCTGGCGCACAAAGTCGACTCGGTAGTCATCCTGGATGGTTCCTTCGGCGTCACGGTTCTTGTATTCGTCCATGATGCCGATGCCGTTCTCGGAAACGAACCACTCAAGATCGGGATAGTTCTTGGCGCAGTCCATGCCAAAGTCGTAGAGGCCCTGCGGGTAGATCTCCCAGCCGCGGCTCTCGTTCATAACGGCGTCGGGCCACACGTACTCGTCGGCAAAGTGCGGCAGACCGTACTGGTCGACCTTGCTCGCCGGTGCCTGAACACGCGTGGGGTGGTAGTAGTTGCAGCCGAGCCAGTCGACAACACCCTGCTTGAGAATCTCTTGGTCGCCGGCACGGAACGGGAGCTTAACACCGCCCTCGGCCAGGCTGTCGAGCACGTCGGCGGGAAGTTCGCCCTTGGTAATAAGGTCGAGCCACCAGCGATTGTTGATGCCGCCGGTCATACGCACGGCCTCGAGGTCTGCCTCGCTGGGGTTCTCCTTGGTGTAGACCGGGGTAAAGCAGTTGATCATGCCGATCTTGGCATCGGAGCGAATAGCGCCCTCGTCATAGGCGCGACGATAGTTGGCCACGGCCAGCGCATGTGCCAGCGAGATGTGATACTGCACGGTGCGAGCGCGGCTAAAGTCGTGGAGTTGCGGGAACCACACGCCCTCCTGATAGCGCTGCTCGGGCTCGACGATGGGCTCGTTAAAGGTGAACCAGTACTTAATCTCCTGGCCAAACTCGTGGAAGGCGACGTCGGCGTAATGCGCGTAAGCCTCGACGATCTCACGGCTCTCCCAGCCGCCACGGTTAAAGAGGTAGGTGGGCATGTCAAAGTGGTACAGGTTGACGAACGGCTCCAGACCAGCCTCGCGAGAGGCGCGGAACAGCTCGTGATACCACGCAGCGCCCTCCTCATTAAGGTTGCCGTCGGCATCGAGCAGACGGCTCCACTGAATGGAAGTGCGATAGGTATCCAGGCCCAAGTCCTTCAAAATGCGAAAGTCTTCCTGGTACTTGGCCATAAAGTCATTGCCGGCATAAGAGCCAACGCAGTTGTAGAACGAACCCAGATCCTGGATGGACCAGGTGTCCCACAGGTTCTCGAGCTTGCCGCCTTGGTTCCACTGACCCTCAGTCTGCGGGCCGGACATAGCAGCGCCAAAGAAGAAGTCGTTGGGCAGCTGATACTGTGCCATCAAAGTCCTCGCTTTCGTGTTCTAGAGCTTCCGGTTGGAGACGGGTTTGCTTTGACAGGTTATCCGGCGCGGGCGCGCACCGGTCATACCGATATCCAACCCGCCAAAACAAAACCGTCCCCAAACAGTCAATCCTGTTCTGCGGTAGGATTCCGTTTGTTGCTTAAACTATAGCGCTCTAATTTTAAAAGTAAAGCGTCTTTTTCTTTTTTCTTTCTCGAACTTCTTAGATAAAAGTAATATGGGTGCCCTGTTGAGGGTTATACTTACTTTTGTATTCAAATATGTCGGAAAGGAGGTTCCATGATTCCCAAATACGAGGCGATAGCTGCAGATATTCGTCGGAGTATTGAGGATGGCGCTCTTAAACCGGGCGATAAGCTTCCCACCGTCGTTGAGTTCTGCGAGCTCTATAGCGTTTCCAAAATCACCGTCAAACGAGCTATCGAGCAAATCACCGAGGAAGGTCTTATTACCAGCCGTCGTGGATCGGGTACCTACGTTAAGGACACGGCGGGACTTCCCGGCCAGGCGTTTTTCCAGGGCAAAAACGACCGTGCCCAGGGTTTTTCGTATGAGCACCGCGGGGAGAAGGTGACCTCGGTGGTCTACGATTTCTCGATTGTTAATCCACCAGCGGACATCGCAGCCCAGCTGGGAATTGCCGAGGATGACTTTGCCTATCACGTCGTGCGCGTGCGTCAGGCCGATGAGGAGCCCATCGTTATCGAGTACACCTACATGCCCCTCGAGCTGATTCCGGGGCTGAAAAAGAAGGACCTGTACGGATCGCTCTACCGCTTCATCCGAGAGCAATGCGGGCTGAAGATTTCGAGCTTTCACCGTACCATTCGCGCCGTGGCAGCAACCGAGGAAGAAGCCGAGCGTCTGGACACCAAACCTGGCTCTCCCCTGCTCGAGCTCACCCAGATTGGCTTTTTGGACAGCGGTGCCGCCTTTGAGTATTCGACCTCGCGCAACGTTGGCGACCGCTTTGAGTTGCACAATGTAACGCTGGCATAGGTTTTTGTAGTCATGCGGGCGCTCGTTTTGAGCAGTTTTACGCGGCGCCCACGCAGCACAATGGGAGTATGAACATGTCCGATTTGATTAAACTGACGCCGATCTTCCACGAGAAGATCTGGGGCGGCCGCCAGCTGGAGGCCGTGTTTGGCTACGACATTCCCGAGGGTCCCATCGGTGAGTGCTGGGCCATCTCGGCCCATCCCAACGGCGACTGCCAGATCGCTGAGGGCCCGTACGCCGGTCACACGCTGTCATGGCTGTGGGCCGAGCACCGCGAGCTCTTTGGCAATTGCGAAGGCAAGGAGTTCCCGCTGCTCATTAAGATTCTGGACGCCAAGGACGACCTTTCAATCCAGATTCATCCCAACGACGAGTACGCCGCCAAGCACGAGAACGGCAGCCTGGGAAAAACCGAGTGCTGGTATGTGCTGGACTGCGAGCCCGGTGCCACGATCATCGTCGGCCAGCGCGCCAAGGACCGCGTCGAGGCCGCACAGATGATCGAGGAAGGCCGTTGGGACGACATGCTCAACGTACTGCCGATCCACAAGGGCGACTTTTTCCAGATTGATTCCGGTACCGTGCACGCCATCAAGACCGGCACGCTCATTTTGGAGACGCAGCAGTCGAGCGACGTGACGTATCGCCTGTACGACTACGACCGTCCCGGCACCGACGGCAAGCTGCGTCCCCTGCACATTGAGCAGAGCCTCGACTGCATAAACTTTGACGCTCAGGCTCCGACCGACGGCACGGTGACCGCGCCCGAGGTGGATGGCGTGACCGAGCTCGAGTCTTGCCCCTGCTACACCGTCGATCGCGTGCGCGTCGACGGCAGCAAGACTCTCGACCAGCGCTGGCCCTTCATGTGCCTGTCGATCATCGACGGCGAAGGCACCGTCTGCGGCGACCCCGTCCACAAGGGAAGCCACCTGCTGGCTCCGAGCACCGTCGGCTCCATCGACCTCGAAGGCAAGATGGAACTGATCGTCTCGCATCTGTAGATCGCACCAACAACCCAAACGCAACAAGGGGCTCCCCCGTCCATGTACGGGGGAGCCCCTTGTCCATATATATCAGCCCACCCGGCTCTCCAGACCAAAAAGCGAACGAGCAGAGCGACGTTCGCAAGCACCGTTACCCAAGGACCTGGGTGGGCGTATGGGGCAACATCGATCGCGAGTTCCGCACGCAAAGGAGGCCACTTAATGTGGCCTCCGTCTTGCGCAGGACTGTCCGAGCAGGCGATGTTGCCCCATACGCCCGCCCAGGTCCGCCGGGATCACGACAGCTTGACGATCGGTGCAAAACCTTTCATCAGCTTTTTGGTCTGGCCGGTCTTTTCGAATTGGACCTCGATCATGTCTCCGGCGACCGAGATCACGGTGCCCGTGCCAAAGGTCTTATGACTCACGGTATCGCCCGCGGCAAAGTCTTGCGATGCGCTGGCGCGATCGACCTTGCGCTCCACCGTCGGGGATACCTTGGATGACGACTTTTTGGCTCGCGGCGCGCCCGAGCCAAAGGTCGAGGCAACACGGCCGGCGTCGGGCGAAACCCCACGATGGCGCTCGGTACCATAAGTGCTGCCGCCAAAGAAGTCATCGAAGCTCGAGCCGCTGCGCGATCCAGAGCCGCCGGTCGAGCGCGTATGCGAGCCAAACACCTTGCCGCCATACATGTCCGAGCCCATACCCGAGCCAAACGTGCCGTGACGGTCGCCGCGCTTCTCCCAGCCCGTGCCCTCAAAACCGGCAGAACCGATACCGCTAAACTCGATGTCCTCAAACGGAATCTCGTTGAGGAAGCGCGAGCGCGGATTGGCAGAGGTCGAGCCGTAGGTGCGACGCGTGGCCGCATAGGTCAGGAACAGGCGCTTGCGAGCACGCGTGATGGCGACGTAGGCCAAGCGGCGCTCCTCCTCGAGCTTGCCCGGATCGTCACTACCACCAAAGTCGTGCACGTGCGGGAAGATACCCTCCTCCATGCCGGCCACGAACACCGCCGGGAACTCCAGGCCCTTGGCGGAGTGGATGGTCATCATGGTAATGGCATGCGTCTCGCCGGCCAGGGAATCCAAGTCGGAGCGCAGGGCCAGCCACTCCATGAGTGCCGGCAGCGCCTTACAGGTGAGCGGACCGTAGGTGCGCTCGATCTCGTCGGCATGCACGGCGCCCGCCGGCAGCTCAGTCGGCGCGGCATACGCGTTGCCCGCGATGGCGGCAGCCAGGGCATCCTGCGGAGACAGCGCCGGAGCGGCCAAGCCATCGAGCGGATTGGAGCCCGCGGAATCGCGCGCGCCAACGAGCGCCTCAAACGAAGACGCGGGCGCAGACGGGCCGGGCTCGGGCGCAGGCGCGCTCACCACAACGGGCTCGGGCTCAACGTCGGCGGGCACATCGGCAACACCAGCAGCGCGCAGCTCTTCCAAGCTCTCGAGCGTGCCTTCGATATCCTCGTGCGTCTCCTCAAATTCGGCAGCGACGCCCAGGAATTCCTGGATGTTCTCGGCGCGACTCTCGGACTCCATGGTGCCCTCGGCGCGGAAAGCCTGCAGCAGGCCCGTCTTATCGACAATCATCTCGACGACGTCCTTGAGCTCGCCGTCCATGCGGCGACCCTCGCGCACCAGCGACACAAAGCTCGACAGGCCATTGCGCACCTTGGCGCTAAACATGCCTGTCTCGGCTGTTGCGATCTCGCAGGCCTGGAAGAACGAGCAGCGATTGTCGCGCGCCAGCTGCTCGATCTTTTGTATCGAGGTGGAGCCGATGCCGCGGCGCGGCGTGTTGATGACGCGCTTGACGCTCATCTCGTCTGCCGGGTTCACGATCATCTTAAGATAGGCCATGACGTCGCGGATCTCGGCACGGTCGAAGAATCGCGTGCCACCCACGATCTTGTAGGGCACGCCCGCGCGCAGGAACATATCTTCGAGGATACGCGACTGGGCGTTGGTGCGGTAGAACACGGCGATATCGTCGTAGCTCGTGCCTTTGGCATGCAGTTTCTCGATCTCGCCGGCAATCCAGCGGCCCTCGTCGCGCTCATCGCTTGCCTGGAAGGCCTGGATCTTCTCGCCGTCGCCCTCGGCCGTAAACAGGCGCTTGTCCTTGCGCTGCGAGTTGTGACGCACCACGGCGTTGGCGGCGCTCAGGATATGGCCCGTAGAGCGATAGTTCTGCTCCAGCTTGACGGTCTTGCAGTCTTTAAAGTCCTTCTCAAAGTCCAGGATATTGGTGATGTCGGCGCCACGCCAGCTATAAATGGACTGGTCGTCATCGCCCACGACCATGAGGTTTTGGTACTTGGCGGCCAGCAGGTTGGCGATCTCGTACTGGACGTGGTTGGTGTCCTGATACTCATCGACGCTAATGTAGCGGAAGCGCTCTTGGTACTTGTCGAGCACCTCGGGGCGGGTGCGCAGCAGCTCGAGCGTGCGCACGAGCAAGTCGTCGAAGTCCATCGCATTGGCAGCGCGCAGGCGGCGCTCCAGCTCTAGGTAGACCTGCGCGGCCTTTTTGTCGTTGGGGCTATCGGCGGACTTGAGCATGTCCTCGGGGCCGATCATTGCGTTTTTGGCCGAGCTGATCTTGCTGCGGATCATGTTGATGGGGAACTGCTTTTGCTCGATGCCGAGCGCCTGCATAATGTCACGCACCATGCGCTTTGAGTCATCGTCATCGTAGATGGTGAACTGACCGGTGTAACCCAGCAGGTCGGCGTCCTCGCGCAGCATGCGCACGCACATGGCGTGGAAGGTGCACACCCACATGCCACGGGTGCCGCTGGGAATGAGTGCCGCCAGACGCTCGCGCATCTCGGCCGCGGCCTTGTTGGTAAACGTAATGGCAAGAACCTGCCAAGGCTTAACACCCAGGTCGCCGAGCATATGTGCGATGCGGAAGGTCAAGACGCGGGTCTTGCCCGAGCCGGCGCCGGCGAGCACCAGCAACGGGCCCTCGGTGGACAGGACCGCCTCGCGCTGGGCGGGATTAAGGCTGTCGATGTCGACGAGCGGCTTGGCGGGTTTGGGTGCCGGCGCGGGAGCGTCGTAGATGTCGAGCGGGACGAGCTCGGGCTCCGGCGCAGCAGGGGCGGTGTACGCATCGAGCGGCACGGGTTCCGGCGCGGGCGGCACGGGTACCGCAGTGTTCTTTTCCCAGGGCAGGGGCTGGGTCATGGGCGACTCCTCATCTGACGGACGGCGCGCCTGCGGGCAGCGCCATAGTTTGAGCCGTACCAGTATACCGAGCCGCACGGACACCGACGCAAATCACACCACGACTCCGTGCGCCACCGTCAGGCCCGCCCCAGCGGGTTTGGTGCAATGGATCCACCGATGTCATGGCAACGGTAGCGAGCGGCGGCGACCGAGTTACAAACCGAGCATCGGCTCCAGGACAAAGAAGTACGCAAGCACCACGATGCCCAGGATGATGCGGTAGACGCCGAAGCACTTGAAGTCGTGACGGCGCACGAAGCCCATAAGCCACTTGATGGCGATAAGCGACACCGCAAAGGCGACGATGCAGCCCACGCCCAAGATGGCGATCTCGTTGGCGCCGAAGGTACCGCCCTTAACGAAATACTTGACCAGCTTGAGCGCACTCGCGCCAAACATAACGGGAATAGCCAGGAAGAACGTGAACTTAGACGCCACCGAGCGCGTGCAGCCCAGCAGCAGGCCGCCGATGATGGTGGAGCCGGAGCGCGATGTGCCCGGCACCAGCGAGAGCACCTGGAAGCAACCGATACCCAGCGCAGTCTTCCAGCTCAGGTCCTCGAGCGTAGCAATGGAGCCAAAGTCCAGGTTATCGTCATCGTCTGCAGTGGCAGTCGCAGCGGGTGCAGCAAAATGCGCACCAGCGGGGCGTCCGCCCGCCACCACGGCACGCGAACCAAACGAACCGGCAAGAGCGGCCTGGTCGCGCTTGTTCGCGCGCCAGTTCTCGATCACGATAAACAGCACACCGTACACAATGAGCGCCAGCGCCACGACGGGAGCATTATAGAAATGCTCCTCCATCCAGTCGTTAAGCGGCAGACCGATCGCCGCGGCGGGAATGCAGCCAAGCACAATCTTGCCCCACAACACCCAGGTGTCACGACGGCCCTCCTTGCCCTTGCTGGGAGAAAACGGGTTAAGGTCGTAGAAGAACAGGACGCAGACGGCCAAAATGGCGCCAAGCTGAATCACGACCAGGAACATATTCCAGAACGTCTCGCTCACGTTCATCTTGACGAACTCGTCCACCAAGATCATGTGACCGGTCGACGAAACAGGCAGCCATTCGGTAATGCCCTCGACTAGGCCCATGAAGGCAGATTTTAGAAGCTCGATGATATCCAAAGGGACCCCCTCGTTAGACACCCGCCGATAGTTGTTCTGCGGACGGTTGCGGGCGATGTCCCATTATCAACCGTTCGGCCGCGGCCGCGCCCACCCTTACCAAAAATCTCGCCCGTTCACAGAATTGCGAGCGGGCAAACCGAAATCCTTGGGTATAACTGCAACAAGATAAAGTGTCCGGCGGCCAACGCGTCGCCCGACGCACGAGCCCCACGCCCGTGCGATAGACCAAGGAGGAAACCATGAACGAGGGCTATACCAAGGTATTTGTTTCACTCGACGGTACTGAGCAGCAGGATTTTGTGCTCGCACGCGCCATCAAGGTCGCCGCGAACAACGGCGCTAAGCTAATCATCGGCCACGTTATCGATTCCACGGCACTCGAGAGCGCCGGTTCCTATCCGGTCGATCTGGTCAACGGCTTGGAGGAGGCATTTAAGAACTCCATCGCCAAGCAGCTCGAAGAGGCCAAGGCCAATCCCAACATTCCTGAGGTCGAGGTCATGATTCGCGCCGGCCGCATTCGCGAGACACTCAAGGACGAGATGCTCGACGTGGTTAAGCCCGACCTGGTGCTCTGCGGCGCCCGCGGCCTGTCCTCGATCAAGTATGCGCTCCTGGGTTCGATTTCGACGTTCCTGCTGCGCAACACCGACTGCGACATCTTGGTCGTGAAGTAGCGTTGCTCCCACCGGCCGCGGGGCCTGCGGGGTTTCCACGGGCACGTCCTCGCCGCGTTGCGGCTGCGGGATGTGCCCTTAGGAAACCCCTCTCGGCCCCGCGGCCTTCGCAGCCTTACTTCAGCGAGTTGGCTGAATAGAAAGATGGCGTGCCGCCCCGTTTGGGGCGGCACGTTTTGTTTGGGCTGCACGTTTTTGTTATAAGGCGATCCTGCTTAGACGAGCTTGCACTTCTGGAATGATCTTCTCGAACATTACCTCCGCCTCGGGAAAACCCTCTTCTTTGAGACCGCGCGCGGCGTCTCTTAGCACGTCTGGAACCTCATTGCAGGTATCAGCAATCATTCCGGCGACAATTCCCCCGGGCAAACCCGCCCCAATCATTTGGCTCATCACCGACCCGCGCGTTACGTCGTCAATCTTGCGGCTCCCACCAAACGAGACGCCCATCTCACGAACGAGACTGGGGTAAACCGTTGTGCACAGCACGTCATAGAGCGGCGCCAACCTCACCTGCTTCCAACTTTCGTCCCATACGAGCGACCAGTTCTTTAGATGGTTATCGCAGTTACCTACGGCATAGTCGAACAGCTGGTTATAGCCGACAAGGAACCTGTCCTCCATTTGATTCGTCGACGCCCTTCGCACCGCATCGACGATAAGCCCCAGGTAATTGACGCCCGTCGGCTCATATTTAAGCTCACGCGAGATGCCCTTGGCCTGACAAACATCTTCCTGATGCAAACGGTATGGAATTGGCAATCCGTCAACCGAGCGTCCGGCATCAGGCGTTACTCGGTCAAATCGCTTCACGGCGATAATTGGCTCGGCATCCTCAACTCGGATAAGAAAACACTCTTCGGCCGATAGGTCCATCAGAGAGGCGGCTCTCACGCACATCGCTTCGCACACCGTCTCACCCGGGAACGTTTTCGATCCCGCCTTGAGAATGTGCGTGGATGGGGCCGCTCCATGAGGCAGGTACCATCCGCCACATGGGTCATCGCCCGTATGGTAGAGACCGACCTTCGCCTGAGTACCTGCAAGGGAGATTCGACTCTCTAGCGCTAAATCAAAAGCAACCTCCGCCGGCGCGTGTGCCAGCCCACTTAGCTGTTCCGCGCCTATCTCTTCATAGCCCATTTCGAGACTGTCGGCCGAAGGTTCTCGCGTCAAAACCAAAGCGCCGACAGGTTCATCGCGGACTAAATCGAGCACCTTAAAGTAATCTCCGCGTTCCGCTCGCGCCCTTTTCTCAAGGTCCCTGTTGAGCTGCCCCTCCGGAATGATGCCGGAGAAAAAGGAACCCGTTGCGTCCGGACTAAATGTCTCGGCCGACAACGGCAGCGAGGTCGAAATCGGGGCCGCATCACCGCTCTGGAGATATTTGGGGCTATAGGTGAATATCGGAAGCCCCGCGTTTTCCTCCAATATGCCAACCAGCTGGTAAGACCCATTAAACTCACGGTGAACGAACAGCGTGCCATCCATTATTTCCCCCTCACCTTCAGAATAAAATCAATATCCACGATGGAGGCGTAATCGAAAATGACACCAATTTCGACCGTTGTCCGCCCCCGCTCGATATCACCAATCACACGAAGGCTGCGACCCGTCATAGTCGCGATATCGCGTTGAGTCAAGCCGAGCTCACGCCTTCTGAGCCTAAGGGCTTTCCCCATCTCGGCGGGATCGAAAACCATGCGCTCCGAGAAAGCGACTTCCGACGGTTTGAGCTTGATGCGCCCATCCAGCTTTTTAATCGTTGTCACCGTTCTCATGACGCCTCCAGCTATATTCCTGTCCGTGAACATAGTATAAAACCGTAGCACTATGTTCATGTACGGGAATATAGTGTTGACTACATTAGCAATGTTCCCGTTCAGGAACATAGCTTTCGAGAAATCTGATTTTTCTTAGATGGGAAGATCCTGAACGGCTACGCCATACGGGCTAACTACTCAAAGTATTGGAACTTGTTGGTTGAGAAGGCAAACGTGACGACGAAGCCTTCGCCCGGCTCCGATGCCGCGGTGACGTCGATGCCCATCTTGGAGCACAGGCGCGCCACCAGGTAGAGGCCGATGCCCGTTGCACGCTTGGTAGCACGGCCGTTGTCGCCGGTAAAGCCTTTCTCGAACACGCGCGGCAGGTCGGCCGCGCTCACGCCGCAGCCGTTGTCCGCGACGGTGAGCTCGATGCGCTCGCTTGCCAGGCCCTCGTCCAGCAACGCGCCCGAAAACACGATCTTCGCGCCGTCCTCGCGCGCATATTTAATGCTGTTCTGAATGAGCTGGCCCAGAATGAACTCGAGCCATTTCTCGTCGGTAAAGACCTCGAAGTCAAGGTTCTCGCACACCGGGGCCACGTGCGCCGCGATGAGCTCGCGCGCGTTGGCCTTAATCGCGCCCGTCACCAAGGTCTTGAGATCCCAGCGGCGAATCAGGTAGTCCCGTTCCACGACTTCCGAGCGCGCGTAGTACAGCGTCTGGTCGATATAGCGCTCCACGCGAGCCAACTCACGGCCCAGGTCGTCCACGCGCGACAGGTCGTCTTCGCTGCCGTCCAGGTTTTCCAAAATCAGATGGGCCGCCGCCAGGGGCAGCTTGGCCTCGTGGACCCAGCTCTCGATATAGTCGCGATAGTCATCGGTCTGACGCCGGCCTTCGGCAACCTCGTCGCAAGCGGCTTTGCCCACCCGGCGCAAGACCTCGTACTCGAGCTCGCCCTCGGCATAGGTCGGGCATTGCACCATCTCCTGCACCCATGCGGGACTCTCGAGCTCCTCTGCCGCGCGCTCCAACTGACGCAGGAAACGGCGACGGCGGGCGTACTCGATCACGATGCCGAGCATACCGAAGATAAAGGACACGCCGACCGCCACGACCACGACAGAAACGGGCGCGCCGGCGACCGTCAGCACAAAGCAGCTCAACAGCACACCGCACGTCCACACGGCGACGGGAAGCAGCGCATCTTTAAAGAACTTGCCAAACGACATAGCCGGCCCCTAGACCGAATAGCCTTGGCCGCGATGCGTGGTCAGATACCCCTTGATGCCGATTTTTTCGAGCGTGGTGCGCAGGCGGTTGATGTTGACGGTAAGTGTGTTGTCGTCCACGAAGGCGTCGGAGTCCCACAGGTCCTGCATGATAGCCGAGCGCGAAACGATCTTGCCCGCGCGGCTCAGAAGCAGCGAGAGGATACGCAGCTCGTTTTTGGTGAGCTCGGTGCTAGCACCGGTTTGCGTGTTGGCGACCATGGAGCAGGCGAGGTCGAGCTCCAGCCCCTTGTGGATAAGTGTGCTGCGCTCGCCCGACGCCGCGGTGCGACGCAGCAGTGCGTTGATGCGCGCCACGAGCACGCGCGCGCTATAGGGCTTGGGAACAAAGTCGTCCGCGCCGAGCGTCATGGCCATGACCTCGTCGATCTCGGTCGTGCGCGATGTGAGGACGATGATGGGAACCTCAGATTCGCGACGGACCTCATGGCAGATATGCTGGCCGTCCTTGACGGGAAGCGTGAGGTCGAGCAGCACCAGGTCGGGCGCGACGGCGAGAATATCGCGCGAGACATGCTCGAACGATTCGCAGGCCTCGACTTCAAACCCGGCGCGGGCAAGGATGTCGACAAGCTCACGACGAATGGGCTCGTCGTCCTCAACGACATAAATCAGCGCCATGTGTCCTCCCATTTCGCGTAACTTGCACCTTACATACCATTATGCCCACGGCGTCGCAGGTACACGCCTCGCGCGGTGCCAGGTGACAGAACTGTTCGCGAGCGGGGGCGTTTTGTCCGCCTCGCACTCGCAGCGGTGGCGGGGACCAAAATGATTCTTTAATCCCCGTCCCAGAAACATCATTTAGCGGCGGGCACGGAGCTTTTCGTAGCCGTCGGCAAAGAAGGCGACCGTGGCGGCGTCGGCCTCGGCGGCGTCCGTCTCAGTTGCGGGGACCACGCCGTGCTCGTCGCTCACCAGGAACAGCGCGCCCTTAAGCTGCGCGGGAATGTCTACGCGCGTGACCGGGATGCCCTTGGTCTGGGCCAGCTGCTCAATGAGCGTCGCCGTGCCGCACAGGAACTCGTCCGCCGGCGCCACAAAGGCAAGCTCGCCATTGTTGACGGCGGCGAGCAGCTCGGGCGCCACGCCGGTTTCGTCGGCCTCGGAGCGAGCCTCAGCGGAGCGGGCACGCAGCGCCTTGGCCGACGTATCGGCGAGCGGCTCGTACTCCCCCACCGTCATGGCGGCGTTGCCGTTGACGTCGATCACCAGCATGAGCACGCCGTCGCGTGCGGTGTAATCGCCCTCGGCAAGCGACCACTCAACGTGCTGCTTGGCCCAGCTGAGCATGTTATGGGTAAGTGGCTCGCCCTGCACCAGGCGCTCAGACAGCGCGCGGATGTGACGGTTGAGCATGGGTACCTTTTTGTTGGACATGCGCCAACGGCAGACAAGCGCGGGCTTGTCGAGCGTAAACTTCTCGACCGCCTCCTGATTGGCGCAAAAGTCCTCGTACGCATGCTGATCCTCGGCATTGCCAAACAGCTCGGCATCATCAATCTGGGGCATGGTTGTACCTTTCGTGTTAGTCATTCCGTCCTCTTATACCAAAAAGACGGCCCTCCAAACGGAGCAGCCGTCTTTTGCAGAGATTATTTTGTCCCGGGGCGAAACTTAGTGCCTAAAGTGGCGGGCGCCCGTAAACACCATCGCAATACCATGCTCGTTGCAGGCCTGGACGCTCTCGTCGTCGCGCTTGGAGCCGCCGGGCTGGATGATGCAGGTCACGCCGTGTGCAGCAAGCACGTCGACGTTGTCGCGGAACGGGAAGAATGCGTCGCTTGCGCAGGCAAAGCCGCCCTTCTCCACGCCCTCGCGCTCGCAGAAGTCCTCGGCACGCTCGCAGGCCAGCAGCGCAGAATCCACGCGGTTGGGCTGACCCGGACCCATGCCAATGCCGGCCTTGCCCTTGGAGACCAGGATGGCGTTGGACTTAACGCCCTTGCAGACCTTCCAGGCAAACTCAAGCTCGGCCATCTCGGCATCGGTGGGCTTGCGGTCGGTGGGGAACGTAAAGGTCGCGGGATCCTCGGTCACGTGGTCGGCTTCCTGCACCAGCATGCCGCCGTCGATGGAGCGCAGCTCCACCTGGGCGCCGTGGTCCACGCCGCCGGTCGCCAACACGCGCAGGTTGGGGCGCTTGGCCATGCGCTCGAGCGCCTCGGCAGTGTAGCTCGGGGCGATGATGACCTCGACGAACTGCTTGTTCTGATCGGCAAAGTGCTCAACCAGCTCATAGGGAACCTCGCGGTTGCAGGCGATGATGCCGCCGAAGGCGCTCTTGGGATCGCAGGCGAAGGCGCGGTCGTAGGCGGCCGTGATGTCCTCGGCAACGGCGGAACCGCAGGGATTCTGGTGCTTGAGGATCACGCAGGCCGGCTCGTCGAACTCGCGGACCAGGTTCCAGGCGGCGTCGGCGTCCAGATAGTTGTTGTAGCTGAGCGGCTTGCCCTGGATCTGCTCGGAGCCCACGAGCGGGAACTGCGAGCTCGCGGTGTTCTCGCAGCCCTCGGCAAAGCGATAGACCGTGGCCTTCTGCTGCGGGTTCTCGCCATAGCGCAGGTCGTCGACCTTCTCCAGCGAGACCTCGAGCTTGGCAGAGGTGTCCGCCACGTCGCTTGCCTGGGCGGCAAGCCAACGGGAGATGGCAGTGTCGTAGGCGGCGGTGGTCTGGTAGACCTTCACCTGCAGGCGGCGACGGGTGGAAAGCGTGGTGCAGCCACCGGTCTCGCGCATCTCGGCCAGGACGGCGTCATAGTCAGCCGGGTCGGAAATGACGGTAACGCTCGCGGCGTTCTTGGCAGCAGAGCGCAGCATGGAGGGGCCACCGATATCGATGTGCTCGATGGCATCCGCGAAGGTGACCTCGGGGTTGGCGACGGTCTTCTCGAACTCGTACAGGTTGACGACGACCAGGTCGATCAGCTTAATGCCGTGCTGAGCGGCCTCCTGCATGTGCTGCTCGGAATCGCGGCGGGCAAGCAGTGCGCCGTGAACCTTGGGATGCAGCGTCTTGACGCGGCCGTCCATCATCTCGGGATAGCCCGTGAACTCCTCGATGGGGGTTACGGGAACGCCCGCGTCCTCGATGGCACGAGCCGTGCCGCCCGTAGAGATGATCTCGACGCCAAAGTCGTCAACCAGCGTCCGTGCGAAATCGACGACGCCCGTCTTATCGGTAACCGAGATCAACGCGCGTGCGATCTTCACATCAGATCCCATGCAGTCCTCCTGTCTGGTACGCCGCCGTGCTCTGTGAGTCGGTGATACGTCGATCTGCAGCGCTCGCGCAGCGGCATTGAAAATACTGATTCAATGTAGCGCATCGAGCGCGACGATGCACCCCGCAACGCACGGCTGTGCAGAAAAAGCTTCGAGCGGGGGTATGGGCGTGGCACCGGGCGCGGTGAGTTCATGGAACACAGCGGCACCATAATTAGATGCCAACGGCGTGGTAGAACTGTGCTCGATATGCATCCGCAATAGAAAGAGGCACCATGGTCTCGCGGGTTCTCTACCGACCGTTTGATACCGAAGATTTCGACGCCATCGCGCTGATCTTGCAGCAGCTTTGGCACAACAACTCGGATAACGATGAGTACAACCGCCTTGAGGCCGCGTGCGATCTTGCCTACTGCCTTTCTTCCTCGACGTTTTCGCAGGTTGCCGTAATCGACGGTCAGGCGCGCGGCATTGCGCTTGCACGCGCAGGACAGAGCTCCGGCGTCACTATCAACGAACATTGGATGGATACCGAACGCGCGTTGCTGTCGCAGATGCGCGAGCTGGAGCCCGAAGCTTGCGCCGAGTATCTCTCGTTTGTGCGCGCCACCATTCGAACCAACAACCGCCTGCTCGAATGCAGCCCGCTGCCGCACGACAACGAGGTCACGCTGCTTGCCGTGGATCGCGATGTCCACGGCCTGGGCGTTGGCACGGTGCTGCTCGACGCCGCAATCTCGCATCTGTCCTCGCGCGGGGCGACCAGCGCACACCTGTACACCGATTCCAACTGCTCGTGGAAGTTCTACGAGCTGCACGGCTTTAAGCGCACCGCCACGCACCGCGCCAACCGCGAGGAACGCCGCCACGCCATGCCGCGCGAAAGCTTCCTCTACGAGCTGGACCTAACCGTCTAGGCCCAGCAGCCATACCTAGTCGTTGGGGACGTTCTTAAATGACTAGTCGCTGGGGACAGTCTTCGTAGGTAGCGCAAAAAAGGGGATGGACTTTCCCCGACGGCTGTCGAGAAAAACCCATCCCATAGCTTACGACCGCTAGAACGTTCCGCCGCCGCCTCCGCCGACGCCGCCTCCGCCGCCGCCCGAGAAGCCGCCGCCTCCGCCGCCGCTCGAGCTATCGGAACTCGAAGCCAGCTCACGGATGCTCTCGTGATACACGTCGTTAAACGAATCGAGCGGCGAATCGATGCCGTAATGATGGTAGTACCACCAATAGCAGGGGTAATTGTCGTAGAAGCCGTCGGCCTCGCGCACCTCGGGAGGCACCGCCTCGGCAAGCTGACGCAAGACTTCCTTGGAAACGCCCAGCGCCACACCCATCACCAGCAGCTTGTTCCACAGCACCAAATCGCCCGGGACGGCTTCCTTTAGGCGCGTGAAATCCTCGAGCCAATGCTTAAGCGCCTTGCAACGAGCCGCCACCTCGGCGCCCTCCGGCGTAAAGCGACGGAACGTAAGGCCCACGCCAATACCCACCAGCACAATCGGCACCGAGATAACCGCGGCGATAATGTTCACCTGCGCGCCGTCAGTAAAGAAAATGGATCCCACGGGAACAAAGGCGATCAGAATACCAAGAACCAGACAAAACACCATTGCAACGATGCCATCCGAGGCAACGTACTCGCTATCGGCCAGCTTGCCCTTAACGGTGTTCTGATAGTCCTCGAGTTTGTCGCCCACGGGCGTAGCGTGCTGCTTGACGTAGTGCTGCAGCTCGTCAAACGTGCGCGAACGATCACCGTTCTCGTCGGGCTTAGCGCCGGCAAAGAAGACCTTAAGCACCATGTGGTCAATGCCCTTGGCCGACTTCCAGCCCGCATCACTCACCGTCACGCGATACGTCTGCTCTTCTTTTTCGCGCCCCAACAGACCCTTCTTGGCCTTGGTCACGGTCGCCTGCTCCAGCTTGATCACACGGTCGTCAGTGAGCTTCATGAGCGTGGCGATATATGCCTGATCGGGCACCTCGTTCCAGCTCATGAGGGCCGAAAGTACGGCGGGATGGTCGGCCGAAGGCACATCGCGGAAATATTCGTCCTGGAAAAGCGGCTTGGGCTTGCGGCGGCGCAGCTTGAGCACAACGATTGTGCCGGTAAAGGCCACCGCCGCGACAACACTTAGCGCGGCAAGTGCATTGGCAATCATGCGAGCGTGAGCGCGGCGGGCATTAGCTTCGTCGGCCCATTCTTTCTCTTCGCTCAGGATCGTTGACATGCGCTCCTCGCTTGAAGCGGAAAGCCATGGCACCCAGTCGCTGGGGAAGGCGATGCGCGCCTCGGCGAATTCGCCCTGACGCACGCTGGGAATGGTATAGGTGACCATGGGTTCGTCCGCATCGAGCGACACGTCGCCCGTCAGCGGGCCGTGGCCCCATGCGCGAAAGTTATCGCCCTTGACGGCCGCCGTCCCGGCAGCAGCATTTGCGAAGTACACTTCCATCTCGACATCGTCGGAATCCGCGGACCAGCCGTCACCTACAAATTTCCAGTAGAGCTCAGCGGTATCGGCCCAGTTCATGACCGCACCGGTCATGGTGTAGCTCACGTAATAGATCGCGCTGTCGCCGCTCTCGTGGGGGCTAAAAACCTTGATCTTTACGCCGTCACCGGTCTGCTCGACCGTATAGACGCCGGAGTCACCCTTGTTCGCGCTATCGACTTCGCTAAACGCGGTGTCCTCTTCCTCGACACTCAGCACGTCGACGCCCGCCGTGCCGCCCTGCTGGTTGGTGCCCGTATTGATCTCCCAAAACACGCCGTTGATGTCGTCGTCGAAATCGAACTGGCGTCCCTCGACAACGGTCAGCGATCCATCGGCCTCGACCGTGGCACCGATATAGGTTTGGGTCATGGAATAGCCGTCGGCGTGCGCGGCGGCGGGCAGTAGCAGCAATGCAAGCGCGACGAGTGCGCAGACGGAAGCAAATCGCGCGAATAGGCGACGCTGCCGACAGGTCTTGGCAACGGGGGCGTTCATAGGCACATCCTTTGTCTGTGATACCAACAGCGCCATTGTCCCACGTTTACGGGCACACACGACGAATATCTAGGCGACCGGAGCGTCAAATGGGACAAAAGTCCCACCCGAGCCTGGCACTTAGGGACGTTCCTTATCTGCCGGCAGTTTAGGACACTCCTTGGCATGTCCTGCACCAACGATAGATACCACTTCACAGCTCCGTCACAGGTGTAGCGGCTTTGTGTGGGCGCGGCATGCACTGATTGAGCCGCCAGCCGAGGGGCATAAAGCAGTTGAGCGAAAACGGTTTGCCCCTTTGCCGTTCGCTTGAGGATCATGTCCCCCTTTTCCGCGGAACCCCCGGCAGTTGCGAAGAGCTGCCGGGGGTTCTGTCGTCAAAGGTACCGAGTTGATGGACAGGAATCAAAGCACCGAGTCCGCGGCCCGCCATACGCAATGCGAGGCCTCGACAACTTGTGAACCACCGTGACGCCTCCCCATCGCGCCCCCGCGCTATACTCGTCCGCATGGATATCAACGCACGCAACATAGCAACGCCCGCCGCGGACGCGCCCACGGCACAGCCCGCCTCCGTTCCCGCGCCCGTCGTGGGTCGCTTTGCTCCGTCGCCTTCGGGCCGCATGCACCTGGGCAACGTGTTCAGCTGCCTGTGCGCGTGGCTTTCGGCCCGCAGCCAAGGCGGCAGCATTGTGTTGCGCATCGAGGACCTAGACGATCGCTGTAAGCGCCCGGAACTTGCCGCCCAACTCATCGACGACCTAGCCTGGCTGGGGCTGGAGTGGGACGAAGGCCCCTACTACCAGCACGATCGCCTAGACCTGTACGAGAGCGCCTTGCGCCAGCTGCAAGACGCCGGCCTCACCTACCCCTGCTTTTGCACGCGCGCCGAGCTCCACACCGCAAGCGCGCCGCATGCCAGCGACGGCACGCCCATCTACCGCGGTGCCTGCCGAGGCCTTTCGGTCGAAGAGGTCGCCCGCCGCAGTGCCCTGCGCGCTCCGGCCACGCGCCTGCGCGTGCCCGCCGTCGACGACCTCGCAGACGATGTGGTCGAATTCGTGGACCGCACGTACGGGGCCCAATGCGAGGCACTCGCCACCGAGTGCGGCGACTTTTTGGTGCGCCGCAGCGACGGCGTGTTTGCCTATCAACTGGCCGTGGTGGTCGATGACGCCGCCATGGGTGTTACCGAGATCGTACGCGGATGCGACCTGCTTGGCTCCACGCCGCGTCAAATCTATCTGCAGCATCTGCTGGGACTTCTCACGCCGCGCTACGCGCACATTCCGCTGCTCATGTCGCCGGACGGCCGCCGCCTTTCCAAGCGCGACCGCGATCTGGACCTGGGCGAACTCCGCACCCGCTTTGGCAAACCCGAGGCACTGCTGGGCTGGCTCGCTGGGCAAACGGGCATCGCACCGGACACCACACCGCGCTCTGCCGAGCAGCTGGTCGAGCACTTTAGCTGGGATGTCATCCGCGCACATCGGGAGAACATCACTGTAACGGTCCAGTAACCAAATACGCCCCGCCCCCTCGTCCCCCTTCAACGAGGACATAATTCTGTGTCTTGTTATGTACGGAATAATTCCGTACAATTATGCAAAGGAGGTTTTTGCCATGCCAACGATTGAGAAACAACGCCGTATGGATCTAAGGTTGACCGAACGTCAACGCCTTACTTACGAGCGCGCCGCGGCCTTACGTGGCCAAACTCTCACCCAATGGGCCACAGCTCACCTTGACGAGAGCTCCGCACGTGATATCGCCGAGGCGTCAACAACCTATCTTTCTCCTGATGGTTTCGATGCATTTTGCGAAATGCTCGATTCCCCCATGCCCCAAGCCGCAAAAGCGCTGCTTGACCGTGAAGCGGTTTGGGAATGAGCACATTTACCAAGCCCGTTCAACTCCCCGTTGGCCAAGGCATCGAGGCTTTCCACTGCGGAAACACTCTTGTAGACGGATGGGCTAAAAATAGATCAGCCTCGGCGCGAAGAAGAGGATCAGCAGTTATATACGCATCGTATTGCGACGGCGCAGTCGCTGGGTTTTATACGTTGTGTACGCACTCCGTGGCTCGCGAAAATGTTGATGGAGGATGGTTCGTGCGAAACTCCCCCTCCCAAGTCCCCACAGTGCTGCTTGGAATGATGGGGGTCGATGAGAAGTTCAAGGGGCTTGGTCTTGGAGCTTCGCTGCTCAAAGATGCCATCGAGAACGCCTTGAAAATTTCTGCCCTAGCAGGAGCGCGAGCATTGGTTGTCGATCCAGTAGATGATGAGGCGGCAGCATTCTATGAACATTTTGGCTTCGCCACCCTACCGGGCACCAACCGAATGGCGCTGAAACTCTAGATCGTCGGGCGACATCTCCTCCAGTTCCCTGCACGCCTTAAGTTACCCTACAAATAAAGATTACTACTGAAATGTAGGGTAACTACCCAAGACATCGTATGAAGCGCTCGCTATGCCCACCCCTACGCAACATCCCAGGGCTGGAGTTCGTCGCCCAAGCGAACGATGCAGTCGTAGAGCACGGTGTGGCGCTCGGCCGGGTTGGCATCCCGATGGAAATGCCCGTAGTACCAGCGTTTGTAATCCAAGTGGTCTTCCAGCTCATCGAAAAATGCCGTAAGCCGATCAACGGCGGGGTAATTCCAGCCGGGTGCCGGATAAAGCGTGGGCGAAAGCATGCGCGTAGAGCAGGTGTGGGTGATCACGTAGTCGACCTTCCAGCCCACGCTGTCGAGCTTTGCCCGCGCCTCCTCAAAGTTGCGCTCGTCCGGCAGCTCCTGTGGCCACCAGCTGGAATACGGTATGCGGTATTCCTTGTCCACGCTCGTGGCACCGCCCATAGTAAAGATCGTTGAGTCATCGAGCTCAAAAACCTCGCCGCGCGTCAGGCGTCGGATGGGAGAGGTATCCGATAGGCGCTGCGTCAGCCCACCGTGCCACAACTCCATGGGGCGCTCCGCCCAATGATCGAAACGCTCGTGGTTGCCGTCGACGAACAGCGCGGTATAGGGACGCGATTCCAGCCAGGCGATGTCGGCGCACTCCTCGGCAGAGAAATCCCACGGAAAGCCAAAGTCGCCCGCGACGATGAGATAGTCGTCGCTCGTCAGGCTATCCCCAAGGTCCCAATCGCGCAGCTTTTGCATGTCGAGGCCGCCGTGAATATCGCCCGTCACATAGACCGTCATCGGATCACCACTTCCCTCTTATAACTTTCGAGATCGTGCTCGACCTGCTCGTCGCCCGCGGCATTGACCCACCACGGCCATTTAACGCAACACATCGGCTCGTCTACCTGCGCAAACCAAGCTTTGAGCTCCTCCAAGCTCACCGGGGCGTAGCTGTTGGCGTCCACGCCCACGTCATAGCGCAGCAGTCCCTGCCTGCGGTTGAACTCGTTGTATGCGCCGCCGCAACTGTGGATATGCCCGTGCAAATGCCAGCTGCCGTGCGACATGCCCTGCCAGTCGACCATGGGATAGTGGCTCAGCACGATTTTTTGGCAGTTGATCTTGAGCGCGCAAATGGGCGGCTCGACGATAAAAGCATCCGCTACCGCAGGCTGCGTCCAGTCTTTGTCGTGGTTGCCGGGCAGCAGATGGACGCGCTTGCAGGCAATGCTTTTGCGCAGCTCGTAGGCGTCTTGGACCGTCATCTTAAAGCTAAAGTCACCCAAGATGTAGAGCTCGTCATCCGCAGCAACCTTGCTGTTAATGTTGGCGACCATGGCATCGTTCATCTGCGCAACAGTCGACCAAGGCCTATCGCTAAGCCGTAGCATGTTCTCGTGTCCAAAGTGAGTATCGCCGGTAAACCAGATCACGGGGACCTCCTGTTGCTGCGGGGTATCCATCCCTTAGGGCTTACCCCTCGTTCTTCCATCCAAACGGGTCGAGCACCCAAAAAATCAGATCGAGTACGCCGCCGGTCATCATGGCGCCGGCAAGGGCCATGCAAACGTGCAGAGAACTGGCACTTCGGAGCACGTCGAATGGCCCCAGAACAGCCAGCAGCGCGACCGCTGCGCCGGCAAGGCACAACGCGAGGCACGGCCCCGCGTCCTTGACGCACTTCTTTGCGAGATGCTTGGTGTTATCGCTCATTGGTATCGAACTCCTTAGAGGATCGTTGTTTGGGTACATGCCGCCGCGGCAGAGCAGGGCGGCAGGGTAAGTGTCCCATGCCGTGCGGACACGTTTTTAAACCCATGTATCCGCAGGGACCCATGTCCTTGCAGAACACCCCCGAAGAATCGTCTAAGCCGCTGGCGGGCAACATACTGAACAGGGGGTCTTTCCTCGTTTGAGCGCGGTCGCCAGTGGCACGCTTGTTCTAATGGCATTTTGAGGAAGGTTTTTGCATCCCCCAGAACGGTGATAAATCTTGCCGTTCTTGATGACGATCACCTTGGTTTTTGAAGCAGCCACGCTGCGGGACTTGATGGGCGCATCCGCCTTTTGACGAGCCGGTGCCGTTTTCCGAGGCCAGCCTCTCGGAAAATCAGAATCGCAGAATCGATTGATGTAGCTGTCGAAACATCCATCGAACAGCAGCCCCGTTGCCAAGCCCGCCATGAACCCACAGGCAATCGCGGCCTCTCCTCTAATTTGCATATGTCCCTCCTTAATTAATCTTGAAGATAAAAGCGGCGCGCGCCGCAGGACCCATGCCCTTGCGGCGCGCGCCGAAAATGATCCGCTTTCCTCCGTCCCTAACGGATCAGCTGGCGGCGCTTGTCGGACAGGAAGACGCCGGCGGCAACCAGGACCGTGCCTCCAATTACGAACGTCTCGCCCAGCAGGTTGGACACGTCGCCCGTGGCGGGCATCGTCGTCTGCTGCGTGGTGGCCTCGGACGCCGAGGTCATGTGCTTGGCCTGGTACGCCACCTGCGTCGCGGGCTGAGTCTGCTCGCCATTCCCGCGCTCGGCGGCCTCTTGGCGAGCGATCTCGGCGTTGAGCTCGACAATAGCCTGGTCGAGCTCGGCCTTGGCGGCGGTATAGTTGGCAAGCGCCTCCAAGTAGGCAGGTGCCACAGCATCCGTCGCAGCAACGGCAGCGTCGAGCTCAATCTTGGCAGCTGCGGCGCGCTCGGCGGCATCGTGGGCTGCAGCGATCTTAGCGTTGAGCGCCTCATCCGCATCGTTGGCACGGCCGCTAGCGATGGCGTCGGCAAGGTTGATCCTGCGCAGGCGGGCAACCGCGGCGGCAGAAGCATCGCGATCAGCGGTCGCATCCGTTACGGCGTCGTCCGCCGCAGTCACGCCAGACTCGGCATCGGTCTTCGCCGAAGCCGCTGCCTCAACAGCAGCATCGGCAGCGGCCTTGTCCTCCGTCGCCTGAGCAAGCGCCGCGGCGGCATCATGTAGCTGAGCCGCACGAGCAGCAGCCGCGACGGATGCGGCCTGAGCCGCGGTCACAGCCGTGCCGGCACCGCTCGCAGCAGCCTGGGCGGCAACAAGCTCGGCCTGGGCAGCAGCGACGTCGGCATCTGCCTGGCCTGCCGCACCCTGCGCGGCATTCACTGCAGCCTGCGCGTCAGCCTGAACGGCACGCGCCCCCTCGAGCACCGCCGAGGCCGCATCAAATGCACGCTGAGCAGCGGCAACGTCGGCAGAGTACGCAGCCAGCTCGTCCTGGGCGGCAGCAAGCGCGCTCTCCTTGTCGCCAACGCCGGCGCGAGCGGCATCCAGCGCACGCCGGGCAGCGGCAGCCTTGCCCTTGGCGACATCGAGTTCATCAGACTTGGCAGTCACGACACTCTGCGCCGCGGTAACCGCAGCGCTGGCAGCGTCCACGTCGGCGCGGGCATCAGCCACGGCACGCGCAGCGGCCTCAGCCGCGGCCTGCTTCTCCCCCACGGCAGCCTGGGCATCCGAGGCCCCAGCGGCAGCAGCGTCAACATCGGCGGCAGCAGCATCGACTTGAGCCTGCCTTGCAGCGGCGGCCTGCGACGCGGCGCTCACCTTGCCGCCAGCCTGCGCAGCCGCGCCCTGAGCGGCAGAAAGCTCCTGACGAGCCGCGTCCACGCCCTGCCCAGGATTTGCCAACGAGTCACACCACGCATTAAGCGCAGCCTCGTATTCGGCAACCGTCATCGGATTGGCGGCATTCGTGTACCATCCTCCAGACATAGAGAACGTCTGCGCCTGCGTAAGCCAACGGTTCATCGTCCCGCGCGTGCAAACCCCCATACCCGTTACGGTGTAATCGGGATCGATCACATTCATGTAGTGACCGACTGTATGCACGCTCCCGCCATGCGCAGCCACGTAGCGATCGATTTCGTCGCCATGCTGCTCGTAGAAATCAAAAGCAGCCTTTCCCGTAAGGCCCGTCGCTCCCAGCGTAGCCGCAGCGCGGTCAAAGACGGCCTTCTCCTGATCGACCCACTGGATGAACGGGTCGCTTCCGTAGTTCCACGCCACGTTTTCGCCCACGTTGAACTGCATGGCGTGCGCAGTCTTGGTATCGGAGAAATTCGCATCGGCAATCGCGGTCGCCATCATGGCATACGTCACCTTGAGCTCACCCAGGCCAACGCTCGCACGATACTTGTTGCACGCCTTGAGCCACACAATCGCTTGCTTCATGTTGGTCAGACTCGTCGCGTCAACCTCCTCGCCCACCTTGGTGAGGCTGGCATATTTGCAGTTGAGAATCAGGTCCGCCGCATCGTCGGCACCCACGCTCTTAAAGAACGCAATGGCGCCCTGGCGGTAGTTTTCCGCCGAGGCGTTCGCCGTAGCCTGAGCGGCGTCGAGCTTGGCCTGCGCTTGAGCTACAGCCTGATCGGCCTGCTGCTTTTGAGCCTTTGCCTGGTCGAGCGCCTTGTCGGCAGCGTTCTTCTCGTCCTTAGCGGCCGAGAGCTTGGCCTGAGCGTCGGCCAGCGCCGCAAGCGCATTGGCATGCTCGGCCTTAGCATGATCGACGGCGGCGTCTGCCGCGGTCGCAGCAGCCGTGGCAGCGTCCAACTTGGACTGCGCGTCAGCCGCAGCCTGCTGCTGGACGGCGAGCGCCTGCTGAGCAGCCTGCACCTCACCCTCGGCAGTGGTCACTTCCTGCGAGGCAGCAGCGAGTTCGCCCTCGCGCTGCGCCTGGACCGACTTGGCGGCGTCCAGCGCGGCAGCGGCGGCGTCCACCTTGGCCTTGGCAGCCTCGTACTCCGGGCCCGCGGCACCCTGCTCGGCACGGTCGAGATCGACCTTGGCGGCGTCATAGCTCGCCTGAGCGGCATTCACATCCTTATCGGCCGCATCCTTTGCCTGCTGAGCTGCCGAAAGCTTGCCTTGCGCGTCCTGCTGTTTGGCCGCGGCGGCATCAACGCCAGCCTGGGCATTCGAAAGCCTGACCTGCGCGTCGGCGGCCTGCTGCTTTGCCTGCTCCAGCTCGCTCGCGGCCTGCTCGGCAGCGGCCTGAGCCGCGGCAACAGCCTCGGGCGTGGCATCGGCAGCAGCGGCCTGCGCGGACTTGAGCGCAGCCTGGGCATCGTCGGCGGTCTTCTGGGCAGCGGTCAGGGCTTCACCCTTGTCCGTCAGATCCCTCTTTGCGGCATCGAGTGCAGCTTGAGCGTCCTCGAGCGCCTTCACGTCCGCATCGGCCTTGTCCTGCGCGGCACCCATCTGCTGCTCCAGCTCGGCCGAAGCTGCAGAAGCGGCAGCGTCGCTTGTGCCACGGGCCGCATCGTAGGCGCTCTGAGCCTGCTGCTGGTTGGCAGCGGCGGCGTCGTAAGGAGCGGCGGCCGCATCCAAATCGGCCTTGGCAGCAGCGGCCTTAGCGCGAGCCGCATCGACCGCAGCCTGCAGGTTGGCGACCTTCTGCACCGCTGACACCGTGCCCGCGCCAGCGCTAGCAGCAGCCGCGCTCGTCAACGGAGACAGCACCGCAGCCGGCTTCGCAGTAGCGTCGGCACCGTTCGCACCCTGCGCCACCGCAGTCAGCGGAGACAGCAGCGACCCGCCCGTCATGGCGATCGTTGCCGCAGCAACTGTCGCCATACGCCCGGCGGCCTTCGCCTTACCCGCAGCGCCGCCATTGATGTTCTTGTTCACGTTCTTGCTCATTGCCGATTCCTTCCCACGATGAGCTGATGTTTGACACATAATCGATCCAATATGCCCCGCTAAAAAGAGGTGATAACGGGGTAATTAAATCGGAGGAGTTGGAGACAAGCCCACATCCATCAGCGGATGCCGAGCTCATACTCCCGCTCGCGCTCAATATCATTCAGGTACTCATAATCTTCGGAGCTAAGCTCTAGATCATCTTGAGCGAACATGTAGTTCTCGGCCTTAGAACCAATACTGCAACCGTAGATGGTATTGAGATCGATATGGTCGGTATTGTCGTTGTAAAGGGGGAAAATTCTGCTGGTCATGCTCAAGTACCTCTCAACATAAACTGAAAACTCGTTTGCTTGGTCTCTTTTTGAGACCCCATCTGATGTGCTATGGCTGCAGTATATGTTCTCCCCTTTTACAATGCAAGCGTAATTTCAAAAAGTTCTAGGAGCGATAATTGCGCAACACCATCACTTGTCGCCACCGCCATCCTCTACCGCGCCCTCACGCGCAGCGCACTCGTTGAGATACTTGACCGGAATCGGCCACACGGACGGAGCCTTATAGCGCGAAAGGCCTATGTTGGCCAGCTGAACCAACAACTCAGACAAATCATCGCCGTCGAGTACCTCAATCGAACGCACGTGAATCGCAGTCGCCATATCCTCCTGGGTGCCGTTGTTGACGCCCACAAAATAGCAAGTCTTGCCCGCACGCTCGAACGTTCCAATGCCGTAATAAGGCGAGTTGTAGCTCTCGAAAATCTCTTTCTTACGCCCTGCTTTGCCTGTGAGCTGATGCTCACCCACCAGGGCCATAAAGTTATTGGAAAACGTCGTCAGTCCCGTATCCCGCACGCGCGCAAGCATAGACTGCCCGTTCGCATGCACGTCAAAGACATAGGCGCCCTTATCGAGTTTGCCGTCCGCGGTCAGCAGATCGAGCTCCATCTCGTCCTCGGGACCATCCTCTGCCGAATGTGAGGCATAGCGCATGCCCCCATCCGCGCCAATCGCCAACGTAGCGATACGCGAATCCAGCTCAATCTTGTCCTTTGTTTTATGCGGCACATCGACCAAGCCACACACCGTCACCGACTCAATATCCAAAGCATCAAGATCAAACGCCGTCACCCGCTCGTCGACAACATCCTGCTTTACCAGCAGTTCTTTGAGCATGGCGCCCAGGATCGCCTCTTGCGCATTGCGATCCTTTTGCTTTGGCGCCACCTTAAACAGTGGCTCGCATACATCCGGTGTCACGTGCTGTTCCACCACGCCAGTATGTAAGGCATAGCCGTCGTCCTCAGCAACCTCATTGGGCACAACGGCAAGGTTCAGCGCCCGCGAATCCACGGCCCTTCCGCCATACGTTGCGCGAACGCCCCACGAGGAATCGTTAAGTCGATCGGCCAGCTGGCGCGCCACTTCGGCAAGCCCATTGCGCGCAAACGACACCACGATTCGCTGCCCCGCCATGCGCTCCGCAACCACGCGCGCGTACTCATCACCCTTGAGCACCTCGTAGAAACTCTTACGCGGGTATTCCATGAGCGTCACCCGGGCGAAGTCGCTGTAACGGCGTTCGAGAATCTGCAGCTCTCGATACAAAATGCCCTTCTTGGTATAGGCGACCTTGTCCGCCTGGGCCGAGAACGTCAGATCACGGCGCTTGGACGGCTTGTCGCCCTTGGCTCGGCGCAGGATGTACTCGTCTTTTTGTTCGTGGGCAAGCACCATCGTCGCCACGGGCGATAGCCTGTAGCCCACTTGGCTCTTAATCTTTTCGAGCTCTTTCTCGTCACCTTGTGCCCTGCCAATAAGCACACGGCGCTTGGTAAACGTCCGAATCTTAAGATCAAAGGTGCAATCCTCATCGATAACGATTTCAACCGTTTCGATCTTGGCAGGTCCCCTTCCGTCGCTTTCGACAGCATCGCGGCGGGCACCCTTGGCGCTAATGACATACAGGTGCCCGGTGTCATTGGGAACTTCGTCCTCAATCCCCTCAAACTGAGAGCAGGAGTTGAACAGCAAGCGGAGCGCAACGTAATCGTCCAACTCGTTCCAATTAGTTTTAATCGGAACTATCTGCTCCTGATAAAGCGAGGCATTAAGGTCGCCCGTCTGCACGCCCGCTTTGACCATCAGAAAGACGCGGTTGTCTGCAAGCTGCGTGAGCGCGACGACCTTGCCCGTCTGGCACACATCGGCCATAAAGTTCGCCACGGCATGCTTGCCCGCATCGCCGACGTTGCACCAAAAGACCGAGTAGCGCTCCTCGGCAGCAGCGGCATCGAGCTGCAACACGAGCTCTGATACGGCGATGTCTCCCAAACCGCACGGCTGGTTATGCTTCGATTGCACGGCCGATCGCCTCCATCATCTCCAAATTGATTGCACCGTCGGCGGCCATATAAGGAACGGAGAACACAGTCCCCTCAGCATCGAGTGCCTTGGGCACGCACTCAAGCGCTGCCTCATCAGCCAAAACGTTGACGATTAGCAGGCGTTTCGCCCCAACCTTTTGAGCCTTCGCCCTAAAGCGCTCGGCATCCGACGCCTCGCGACCGTCGCGAACATAAGCGATATAGGCACCGATGCGATAGTGCTTAAAATCGATCCATACCCCGGTCGTGTTGCCAGCAGCATCGAGCACCTCAAAGTCGCCACCTGTCTCGGCGTGTGCCGCATCGCCACGCGTAAGCGAATAGCGGCCGTCGTAATATGCCTCAAAGATTGCCCTTCCGGCAGATTCTCCCAGCTCACCCAGGTAGACCGCCTGGAACATATAGGGCGTCATGTGCGCCGTCGCCGCCGGCTGCAGCGTTGTGGGCACCCCGTCGCTCGACCAACGCTCACGCACTTCGCGAATTGACAGCAGCTCGGGTACGCGCGCCGCCGCCTGGCTCACCTGGCGAACCGTCGCGCCCTTTAAGCCCTCCTTGCAGTGGCAACGATCCTCCAGACGAGCAGCAATCTGCTCGACGGGCTCACCATCGTAGCTAGGGAATTCAAAGTGCGGCACCTTGCATGCCCCGCCTTCTGCATAGGCATAGCCATTTGCAGCATGCGACATGCGCAGCGCGGTACTCCGGCGCTCTGGGTATTGCGCGAGATCTTCCCACGGCAGGCAAAAATGATGCAGGTAAAAGTCGCGCTCGCCATCAAAAGCAGTGAGATCTTCGTCCCCGGCGTTTAGCGAGGTAACTTTCCACGCCAGCTTTTCGTGCTTTTGCTTGGCAAGGTTGTTCCTAAAGGCGGCAAGGTTCTGCTGCTTAACGGCAGCGTGTTCCTTGTTGTCCGTCATATGGTTGTTGGCAGCGGCGCAGGCACCAACCACCTGCTCAAGCTCGTAGCCCATCGGCAAATCATGCAAGAACGAAAAGTTGCAATCGTTCGCAATCTCGCGGTCGAGCAGCACCTGCACGCAAGGCATCTTTACACTCGTGCGCATCAGGCGACCCACAGCCTGTGCCACAATGCGAGCGCCTTCGACCTGATAAGAGAGGGTGTCGCGCACCGGCAGGCTCTTATTAACGCCAGATAGAAGCATCCGTACGTTCCGGCGCTTTTGAGTAAACGGAACCTCGCCGCGCGCTACCAGTTCCTCCTGCTCCACCACGCCAAGTAGCGCCTGCTGGACAAGCTTATTTGAGTTGATCTCCACTCCCCAGGTCAAACGACTTGTGGGCGACTCGATATATAAGAAATCAAGATCCATCTTGGGGCGACGGTCGGCATTTTCAAAGCCGCAATCGACCTGATGAACCATGTCGCACAGATTCTCCGGCACCTTGTATTTGAGATTCTTGGAAAAGCCACCGGCCGAAAGATTGATAAACATCAGGGTCGGCTGGCCCAGCTCGAGACGTTTTTGAGCGCCACGCCAACCTGCATCCCATTCCGCAGCGTTAAAGCACGGCACCATGTCCTTGGCGGCCTCAAGCGATTTCTCGTACGACATCTCGGGGCACTTGATGTTTCTAATCACCAGCTCCGCGACAATCTCGCGCGCAAGATCCAGCGCCAGACTATTGAATTCGCCATGGTTTCCCATGTGGCGCGTGGTAAAAACGGCTCCCGCCCGTTGCTCGTTACGCGCCACACCACGGGCCCAAGTACTCACGGCAACAAGCGTCTTGCTCAGGCGCTTCAGCTCAAACTCGATGCTCTTGGCGTCGCTCACGCCCACCCTGTCAGCAATCTTTAAGCGCAAGCGCACCGCAAGTCCCTCACTCACGCCAATCCCGTCAAAGAACCGCATCGCGCGCTCGTACACCTCGTCGGGCGACACAATGATGCCGCCAAAGGCACCGCCTGCCAGCGCGACCATGCCGGCAATTTCCTTGGACTCATCCACCCAGGCAATATCGACGTCGTACTCCTTCGCAGCCTGTTTGTTAAACAGCTTAGTCTGTCGCACGATTTCCTGGTTGAGCTCGCCAATCCAAGCGTCCTTGCGAACCACGCCATGAACCTCGTCAAGGTAATCGAGGTTGAAGTTTTTGACGGTCGGCGCACTCCATGTTGCGCTCATGCACACGCAAGGCGCTTTGGCGGCAATGGAGGCAAGGTAGGCCTCGGGCATGCGCTCAATGCCGTGGCTGGTTAGGTACGTGGTAAACATGTGCTCGATGGTGGTTTCCATCACTAGATAATCGACACCACGCGCATACATCGAGTCGTCGGCGGCATCGATCTCGTCATTCTTGCGATCTTTAAAGAACAGCGCCAGCATCAACGAATCCCAAAAATACTTCTCGCTGGTCTGGTTGTTCCTAATGCCCAGGGCATCGATGATGTTCTTGCGCGAAAGGTCGTCCTTGTACGAAATGCTGCCGTAGTACAGCTTGTCCATAAGCGTGGCGCAACGGGCGAGATGACCCACCACCATCCTGACCAGACCGCGTGCACGACGCACCGCCTTGCTGACGGTTTGCTGCCCACTCCCTCCGCGAGTGATAATCATATTGCGAGTACCGCCCTCATTGAGTTTGAAGCGCAACGGATTCGCCGAGTTGTCGCCCACCGAAATATCGTCGCTGCCAAACAGATGTCGACCGGAGAGCTGCTCTTCTTTCGCCTCGTCAGACAGCGCAAAAGGCGGACGCAGTTTCATGTCCTTAATACAAGAGGCGAGTGCCTTTTGAATTTTCTTGGCATCCTTGGCGATTTCTTCGGCATCTTCCTCTACGCTCGCCCGCGAAACCCTGTTCCTCTCGGCGTTTGACCCTTTGTGATCGCCCGACGTGGAAGCGTGCGTATAGACCGCCATCCATTGATCTCGATTCCCCAGTAGCAAGGGGTCCACCACACCGCCGTTAAAATGACGATCGAGGATACGCAATACTTCGTCCGGTTGAAACGTCACGGGATCGTCTGTCAGCGTCGACAGTATGTCGGCCTTCATGTGGTCGATTTCATCAAAGATAAACAGGCCATTCTCGGCAGCCATTGCGTTAAAGAGCACAACGCCTGCACCGGTCACTGTATCGATCCTATTGATGAGCTTTTGCGGCGTCAGGGCAATCACATGCGGTATGCTCTCGTCATTGAGCAGGGCAGACGGCCAAATCTGGGGGATCACCTCCATGCCGCGCGTGATGTTTTTGAGCTCGTGGCTCACAGCCCAACGCAAGCTCGCATCCGCCGACGATAGCTTGTCGCGAAGGGCGGGGGTCAAACGGTCTGCAACACCTCCCAGACGATTTCGAGTGTCAAGGATGCCCAAAAGGTCATCGGCGATCTCCATCGCGTTGCCCCACGCTCGCTTAATGATGCGATGAGAGCTCTCGTCGTCCGCCTCGATGGGACACGGAATGTCGCGCACGCCCACGGCGCCCTTACCGCGCGTAGTCTCAATCCAATGCAGGATGTTATCGCCCGCACGCGGAAGATCGAACACCATGCGCTGCGCGGCATCGCCATCCATGCCCTGTTCAACCAGCAATTTGCGCACGCTCGCAACGTAGTTGTCGCGGTTGTCCTTACCCGGCACCACAAACACCAGGTAACGACGGCCCGGGCACTTGTTAAAACAGCCCGAATCGTCCCAGCCACCGGCGATGAGGTCGGCTGTGACCTGCTCGGCCGTATAGTTTTTACCCGAGCCCGTCGTGGCGCCCAAAAAGTACAGGCCATTGTTGCCCTGATCCTTGGGGGCAAACAGCGCACGCTCAAAAAACTCGCGCATCGCCTTTTGACGTGCAAGATAGGGAGCGAGCTCCTTGTCGTCCGCAGACGACGGATTCGATTGGCAGTTGAGATCCCACATAGCCATGGTCAAACCTCCGATTTAGTTGTTACACGTGTTTGATACCATCCCGTGCGGACAAAACTCGCGCTGGGCGGTCAAGGCGGCGGCGTCCATGCCGCTTGAGAGAAGAAAGAAAGGAAAGAGGAGCAGTCAGCGACTACTCGCACGAAGCGAGCAGTTTCTTAAGATCGCACTCCAACGCCTCGCGCTCTTTGGCATCGATCACTGCAAGGGCGACACGCATCAGGGATGCATCGGCGGCAGACTCCTGAACCTGGTCGGGGCGCTTGCTAAAGCTTTTCCCGGCAGCCTTCCGATCGGTCGCGCCGTTCAGTGCGGTGGCTAAAGATTGTCATCGGACTTTGCGCTGGCTTTGGCCGCCTCTTCGCCCGCGATCAGGTCCTTAACCGTTATATACGCACTGTACGTAGCATCCTCGATCTTTTCCAAAACATCATCAGGGTCGCAAGTGCCCCAAGTTTCTTCGAGGACTCGAGCCAATCCCCAAGCAGCGCTGAGCAGGACGTCAACGTCCTTTAGATCTAAATGATCGACCGTAAAGGGATAGTCCGCGCACTCCAGTAGATACGTGTCAACTGCGCCAATTGCCTCAGCCACGTATGGCTCAAGATCGCAATGGGGTTGGAGGGCGCACAGCGCCTTGTGCGGATCGGTCGGCTCGATCCAATACAGCGTTGTCGCATCCTCGCATTTCTCGAGCGGATAACGCTCAACCGCCTTCTCCCAACTTTCATACCAAGGATCGGCATCGCCGTCCGTCATCGACCTGCAAAGATCAATCGCCGCAGAAACAGTCGCACACGAGCATCTATAACTGGCGCCTTTCCTAAAATCATCATTGAGCTCGTCGTCGCCAGACAGCCTCGCCTCCATGATCAGAAACGGGCCGTCATCATCTGTAATGCTCATGGGATAGTTGTCACATTCGTAGTACGGATACATTTTGTCTCCAATCAACCGTTCGGTCACATTAACAAGCAATATCAAAACCGCGCTCACGCGGAGGGTTGTCGTCCTCGATCCATTCGAGCCCGTCGTTCTCATCGATTCCGGCATCGGGGACTGACGACCATCTGAACTCGAAACCAAGCTGGTCAAGCTCATCGACTCGCTCACTGATTACTCCGTACGCATCCAACGCATTCTCGAAATCCTCCGAAGACACATAGCCGCGCTCGCACTGCTTGCGCATCTGGTGCAAACGACCCATGGCGGCAGCGATGATCTCGCGAAGAACGATAACCTCGCGCTCGCATACATCGATGTTTCCTTTGTTGAGCTTGATGCAATCGGACATAACGGCCTCCCTGGTTTTAAGCCTTTTCGCTTGATTCCATTGAACAGCCGCAAACAGCCGCGTAATATGACTTTTATCGGGTTTTAAATTTTGGCTGTTTGGAGCATTAATGCTTGATTCCGAAAAAGAGCCGTTTAGCTGGGGTTTCGAGGCTGGCTTTCTTCGCTCTCCCGTCAATCCCCGCATGCTTCTTCTTAACAGAACGCCAGAGATTGATTGCGCCGATGACGGAAACGCAACCGGCAATGCAAGCGCATGGAATCTCGTCTCCGTAGCCAACGACCTATTACGCGTCGACTTAAGCTCGCTTTTCAACGAGATTGGGGGCCACTTTCGTGAGCGAGCAAAATTGCGCTTTTACATCGATTTGCAGAACGCCATTCGTCAGCCCCCTGCTCCCCACGATGCGCAACACGCTTCGATGGACTACGCAGCCGAACCAGACCATGACGACTGGCTCGATCCAGACGATTCCGACCAAGAGTCCGCGCAAGCAGAATTGAACGAAGCCGAAATCGAAGTCAACCTTCAAAAACAAAAGGAACGCGACCTCGATTTCTTTGCTCCGATATTCGATAAAGCCATTACGCGCCATGCACACGGAGAGATATCTGGCATGGCCAGGTATCTCCTTGAAAATGTCTGCAGGCAGTGTGTCATGAACATCACAGCGATTCCCGACTATCGCTATTACAGCTGCTGGATGAACAACAACGCTATTGAGTGCAACGAAATCAACCGCCTGTACCGCGCGGTGATCACGACATCGGCCCAACTCAATAAGCAAGAAATGGCGTCCCTCTTCAGCTCCTATCTCAAGCTCGTGTCGAACGACATGGACATTACAACTACCAACGGCAAGACCGGGCTAACAGAACCGGTGCCGTATAAACGCGACAATCCAAGAGACAACTATCCAAAGGTCAACTCGCAGATAGAAACAGCTTGCGTTTGCACCAATACCGATCTCTTTCGAGCGCTTCTCATTGTTTTTTATCAGGAATGTCTGGAGCTTGCCCCGCTGCTTAAAAACACCGAGGCACCTAGCCTGCTCGCGCAAAACGAAGAGTTTTTCCCAGCCGCCATCAAAACAAGCGACCCGCGACAATTTCGATTATTCGATAATCAGCTGCCGGCAATCATCCGCTTTGGCGACGCTTTTGCATACGCAGCCAAAAAGCACTTGCCCGGAAACGAAACGGCTCAAAAGCTCGAAGAACATTTGAGCGATATAAAACGCATGAATAGCGCCCCCTTTATGCAGGCGTTTCGCAAGAACTATCTCGAGGCTATGCGCGAGAACCAAATCTACGCAAATGGAGACTTCCATACGTATGCAGAGCTTAACGACCAGGAAAACCTCAATAGGCTCGTAAGGCTTCAAGCTGTTATTGCAAAGGCAGGAGAGCTTTACTTCACCGAAGAGGAATGTTCCTTTGCAAGCCTTTATGCCCGCATCCTCCACGAGCTGCTGCTGTGCGGCATTATGCCGATAACATGCCAAACCTGTGGTTCGCTCTTTTTTCCGACCGGCCCCAACAGCAAGTACTGCGATCGATATAACGCGGCGACCAAGCTCTATTGCAACCCGCGGCACAACGCCAAAAAACATCTTGGTCGCAAATCACCCCGCGACGTCGCACTCAATATACGGAGAAAAGCCGACACGGCATACGAAAAGGGTTTAACGGATTGTGCCCACTATTTTGACAGCCTTGGCAATTTTGTTCTCGATGGTCTTGGCCCAACATACCAAGCGAGCGACCTAATTTCCGACGAGCTCTATGCGGCATGGCTGTCTATCGTCAACCAGCCCAATTGCAGGACAAAAATCAGGCGACCAGATAGGAACGGTTTTCCATACCCCGTACTGTGGTACGGATTCATCCTCAATGGCATACAGTATGTACAAGTCGAGTTTCCCGAAGCCGAGTACCCGGCGCTTTTTGAACGCTTGAGCCAGCTCGCCGAAAGCCCGCAATCAAAGTGCACGCTGAAGCACAAGGGACCCGGCGAGCACCCATACAGCTCATGGCTTATCAAGTTATACGAGTTGTTGGAGATCATTGCGCAAATTAATAGCGCCGACCAGGTGGCAAAGCCCATTCCATTGCTTGGAATAGATAGGGACGATTGTGTCTCGACCGACCCGACCGCCCAAGGCACACGGAGCGCGCCCGACGCATGCGTCTACAGCACCGGCACGATAGATAGCCTTAGCTTTACCGTGTATACGAAGGGATATGACCCGGAAAAGCGGGAACGAGCCTGATGTAGCGGCTTCGAGCGAAGCCGCCGGTCACGGGGTGGCACCGGGGCGCGGACGCCGCGGGCCATTGGGAGCAACCCTCCTCCGCTACCTGCGCGACGTGGCAGCGCCGCTGCGTCGTCCCTGTCGCCGAACATCGTCCTGAAGGCGCGGGCAGGTGTCCATGAACAGCCGCGCCCGCACTAGCCTGGGGGACAGCCGCCCCGCCACCAGCAGTGCGCCGGCACGCCTCGGCACCGCCAGGGTCTCCGCCTCCACGGGCAGGGCAACTTTCTCGATGACCTCGGCAGAGCACACGCCCGACAGGTCAACCCCGTTGTAGACGATTGGCCTCATGCGTTGCCCCTCGCGCGCCCGTAGGTGTTACCGCTACTCTGAAAATGACCAGATGATCACCCAACAATCTTTGGCGAGTGGGGGCTGAACGCATCGTTGCCGTTCTGTTCATCCACCGCCCTGCGCCCCAGGCTTAAGGGTTCTGCCGCGTCATCTTCCACCCGCACGGACAGGACATAGTAGAAGTCGGCACCCTGATTCCCACGATCCCGCACGTAGCCAAGGTCGGCCAGGCGGTCGGCCAGCTCGTCCCTCGAAACCAGCTCATTCGAGGTTATGCGACACGCCACAGGCTCGATCTCGTAGGTGTTCGTCTGGCTTATGGCGTTCCGATAGAAGCGGAACCACGACGTGCGGAAGAGATCCTTATGGTGCGAGTAGACATGCCCGTCCTTATGGCATAGAAGTAGAAGAGAAAGCGCCCGCCCTTGCGGAGCCTGCCGCTGCTTTCGAGAAAGTGATAGTAGTCATCGGGAGAGTCCCCTCGAATGTAGCCAATCACGAACGATTCGCCACCATGCCCGTAGGAGTCGCTATCCGTCTTGCCCGCGCTTGGAGGCTCAGCCACAACCATTTCGGTGAAGTAGCTCAGCCGGTTCAGCCGCGTATTGCTTGCCGTGTTCTCGCCGATGACCTTCTCTATGAAATCGCGCAACGCATTCTCTGCCGTCCTGCTGATGCTCGGCTTCATGGCGAAAGCGCCGACACCCGGCAAAATCTCCTCGAAGAGCCGGAATTGGCCCTTCTCGCCCGTTTCGCCCGACCCCGGATAAAGCACGTAGCTGCCAACCGTGCGCCGTATCGCGTCGTTGTACGTGTGCATCTTCAGCAGGTCACCGCGCTTGTAGGTGTTCGTGGTGGAGGCCGCCTTCTCCTCGTTAAGTTCCTCGCGCTCTGCCTCCTCGGTGCCCACATCCTTGCCGACAAGCCCCGTCAAGTCGGTGATGCGATACTTGGCGTCGAAGTGGACGAATGCAACAGCTCCATCTTGCACTGCGGCTCGCTCGTTTGTATAAGCATCCGGGAATATCGCGAGCGTGTAGTCGGGTCTGAACGGTCTCGAGTACGAACCCTCGTAACAAGTGGCATGAAAGTCACGGGGCGAGAAGGTGCGGTTGTAGCAGAGGTTTACCTTCGCGCCGCACTGCGCAATCTGGAATGACTGGCAGGAGCGTACGCCCTGCTTGAGGGATATTGACAGCCCACCGTCGGGATTCGTCCCGATAAATGGGTGGTCATCGGTGCTTATCGGCTCGCACCCCTCGATCCCCCTTACGATGTCGTACAGCTCAAAGAAGATCCAGTACTCGTAGAGGAGGGCCACATTCTTCGATTCGCCCTCGTAGATGTCATCCTTGCCCTTCCAGTCGAGCTGCAGCGCCATATCGAGCATGGAATATGCGAAGAAGATCTGCGAGTATCCCTCGCGCTTCTGCAACACCTGGTTGTTCTGAGGCATCATCTGCAGGGTGCCGACATCGTCGAAGAAGGCGTCGCTGAGTATCGTATCCAGCATGGCGTGCAGCGCGGCGGCTTCGCGATAACACTCCGTCTGCCGAGTATCGCCCTTCTCGGCATCCAGGACAGTCATCAGAGAGGTGCAGATCCGGTCAATCTCATGCAGGGCAAATTTCACAAACCGATTGGCGGGCGTGTCGAGCAGGTCGTACTTGCGCGTGACGCTGACCATCTGGGGGAGGTAGACGCCTCCCGCATCGCCGCCGCAGTTCAAGCGCGTCCACATCCGGCTGTTCGAGAAGGGGTTCGTATAAAACCTCCGGGACGGCATGCCAGCCCCAACCGACCGCAGCTCGTCCTCGTGATCCAGCGTCCTATCAGGGTTCCTCTTTATCGCCTCGAAGAGGGCTTGGAGGTTCGGTTCGTAGCAGAACTGCCGCAGGAAGACGAACTGCTCAAGCAGCGTCTCGCGATTCTCGTCGGCTTGCTTGTAAACGTTCGACGTGGAGCCCGAGTAGTCAAGGAGCAGCGCAGCGCACCTTGCGGCAAGCTCCTCGGTGAGCTCGATGTAATCGTCTTCATAGCCAATCTTGAGCGGGACGACTTCGAACTGTAGCATCGGCGCATCAGCTTCCTCGCCGAATCGAATCCTCGAACGCCCGAGATAGTTCACGAACTGGAAGGTGACACTATTGCCGTTTCTGTCGCACCTGATATTCTTGCCTTCGTTTTGGAACGAGGCGCGAGGATGCAGGCCACCATCAGGGGTCCGCTCGTATTCGAGCACATAACATGTGGTTTCGTTGATTCGAAGCGTGGGACTCCCGTCAAGACCGTCCTTGACGGCGAAGGCTGGTGTTGAACCAGCGCCATTCTGGGATGCTTCCGGCTTGAGACCGAAACACGTCAGCCCGGTTAGCCCGGTCTGCTGTTCCTCGTCCCAATCGACTCGGTCATGCGCACCGCTCTGGTAGAGCCTGGCTATTGTTCTTCCATCCGCTGCAAAGCGGATTGCGCCGATGCTGCCGTCCATAGGCTAGATGAAGCTCGCATACTGCACGTTATCGAGTTTCGCTGCCATCTGGCTTATCTTAACGGAGCTCAGCTCGCCATCGCATATGTCTTTCAGGCTTTTAAGCAGATTGCCGATCTCACGCTTGTTGCCATGGAGCTTCGGCAGCACCTTCTGGACAATCTGCTCATCGACAGAACGCTCGAGTTCGTAGTTCTCGCCGTCAAGCTCGTGCGCGGCATTAACGTACATTCGCACTTCGCGCACGGTGCGGAAGGCAAACTCATAGCCGCATTTCTCCAGCTCTTCATACAGCTTGCCGAACTTCTCGAAGATGGCGTTAGCATCATCTTCGCTGATGTAATTGGCTCCCTCCCATATGTCCTTGGCGAGACGCAGAAAAGCCTGGGGGACGCCGGAAGCTGCGACGGCAACGTCCGGCGCATCCTCGATGGCTTTGAACCCTGCGAGGACTTCGGCCTTCGACGGCTTGAACTCTATGACGTTTGCCCTGTCGAGCACCTTGGGGCTAAACATGTAAGTGGTCTCATCGATGTTCACGGTGCCGACAACGAACAGGTTCTGCGGATAGGGCAGCCTGCCAGCACCGCCATCGCCGTACCCATCAAGCACGATGAGGTTATCCTCGCCGATGGTCTCCATGTGGCTGAGGAAGTCTGAGAAATACCGCTCGACATGGCTCAGGTTCATCTCGTCGAGGATGAGGAAATACGGAACCTCGGGGTTAGCGTTGGCCCGTTCGATGAGTCTCAGTATGCCGGTCTCTTCGTACGCGCCTTTGCCGCCGTCTGCAATCGGGTTGAAGAAGCCCAGCACCTTGGTGTTGTCGGTCCAGTCGGCACCGACCGGGACGAGCAACCAGTTTGGCTCCCCGTCTTCATCCAAGACCTCAAGGTACTTTGCAAAACGCTTGGAAATCCGCGTCTTGCCTGTTCCGCTGTTGCCAGCAAGGATGACAAAGGGCTTTGCCAGTAGTGACGTGATGTAGCGCCTGGAGAAGTCGGTTTTAAATTCAGCTGGAAGGTTGTTTAGCTGAAAAGTCCTCTTCTCTCTGCTTGATGCTTTCGATGAATTCTTTGCAGCAAGGTCGATTAGTTGATGCATTGCGGGCAGCACGTCATCGCCTTGTTCGTAGTCGATGCCCTCTTCGGCAATCAATTGGCTCGCTATGAGGTTTCGCATGAACTCAGCCACGCTGTAATCAAACTCAAGTTTCCCTGCGTAAACGTCAGCGAAATACTTGAATGCCGTGGTCAGGCTACCAGCCCTCATCTTGCATCCGCGATTGCAAAGGGCAATAAGATCGTCAATTCTCGACTTGTAGTCGTAATCTATCGCACCCGAAAACTGCCCGTCTTTGTATCTGCTTCCAGTGGCGAAGAAGAGTTTCGTTAGCTCCAAGATATATGCATCTTCGGAGACGCCCACAGGCTTTACTTCGGCTGCATCCATCCAGAATGTCCTTTCCGCAAAACCGTCCTCTTGCAACGGCGATGAATCGTTTACTTTGCCCGTCACTGGCAACAACAGCAGTGCGGCAAACAAGTTGCCGACATTTGGACGCTTTGCCCCGTCTCCTTGTATTTGCACACGTACTTTTCCGCCTTTTTTTGCAACGGGATAACGCGTGCCAAGGGAGACAACTTGCCCAGTAGAGGGTACGACTACTTCCAAGATGATTGCGTGTCCGATAATGTCAACTGCAGTCAGCGTATCCCCGTTTGCAAGAGAGCCTGAACCTTTGAGTTCGTACTGTCCAGCACCACCTTGTCCAACTGTTCTCCCGCGAACGGATAGCGTATTCTCGCTATATATAGAATTCGGAATGGGATAGCTCAAATTCCATTCATCGACAAAGGACATGGCAACCACCACAATTAATCTGCTGCATAGTCAGCTATGCATCTAGCAACGTACTCAGCAAGCTTAACTGGCACGGCATTGCCAATCGCCTGCTCAATGTCTGTCTTGGACCCGACAAACTCAAACTCTTCGGGGAAGGTTTGCAGATAGCTGCGCTCCTTGTATGTTAAGGCTCTCACACCTTCAGAAATATCAGCCTTGTCGGCATGATGCCTCTTATATGCTGGCGGTATCGGACGGTTGGTGCCTCGTACCGTTACCGCTGGCTCGTCAATCGTGAAGACGCCCCTACGCTGGAAGTTGCGTGGATGCATGTAGAAGTATTGCGTGCCGAGCGAATCGCCAAGGTAATCCCTGACGGTCATCTGCTTGTCGCTCAGCCTTGAATCCAAGAGTTCGCCGAGAAAGTCATCTTTATCACCAAGATGACCGACAAGGATAAAGCGCCTGCGAATCTGAGGCACACCACATAGACTGGCGTTGAGGACGCGCCTCGTGAGACCGTATCCAGCATTGCGGAATATTTCCAGCGCCTCGGGCAGGACGTCCATCCGCTCGATATTGTAAACATTCTCCATGACGAACCACTCGGGTCTGACGTCCCGAACTATCTCAGCATATCGGATGGTGAGATTGGCCCTTTTGCCGCGCTGTCTGGCGCCCGCAATGGAGAAGTCCTGGCAAGGGGGCCACCGATTATCATCGACGGCGAATACTCTTCAATTTTCGGGACCGCTTCCGCATCGTAAAGATCGTATTTGAATGCCGGGTGGTCGAAGTTTGCCGAATAGATGTCGACAGCCGCCTGCCAGTTATCAAACGCCGCCTTTATGTTGAAGCCCGCATTCTGGAATCCGAGCGACATACCGCCGCATCCCGAGAAAAGATCAACGCAGTCCATCGCTCACATCCCTCCTGTACTCTAGTAGCGCTCGTGCAACGTAGGTGGCAAGGTTTACCGGTACGGCGTTGCCCACCATCTGGTTGATATCCGTCTTACTCCCAAAGAACTTGAAAGACTCCGGGAAAGTCTGGATCCTACTGCGTTCCTTTGGAGTCAAGCACCGGGCTTGACTGAGGTCCGCCGCGTCGTTGGGGTGAAGCTTGTAGTTCGGCGGTATCGGCCTGTCCACACCACGAATAGTGACCGAGGGCTCGTCGATGCTGAAGATGGCCCGCCTCGTGTAGCTTCGCGGAATTCTGAAGTAGTAATCAATTCCAAGCTCGTTACCGAGATACTCACGAATTGTCATCTGATGGTCAGAAAGGCCCTTCTCAAGATATGGGTCGAGGAACCCGTCGGGCGCCCCAAGGCATCCGATCAAGAAGTATCTCTTGCGAGCTTGGGGACCCCGCACAGGCTTGCATCCATCACTCGCCCACTCAAGCCATAACCCTGCGCTTTGAGGGTGGCCCGAATCGCTTCCATGGATTTGCTCGTTCGAACGCGTGGGACGTTCTCCATAACGATGAAGCGAGGCTTGCACCTCGCGATGATCTCGGCATATCTAACAGAGAGGATTGCGCGCCCACCATCCTCGGATCTCTTGCCGGCCTGCGAGAAATCCTGACAAGGAGGCCCGCCGATGATGATATCCGGAGCGAAGCCGGCAACTTCCTCGGATACGGAAACGTCGGAGAGATCCCTTTTGAAAACAGGATGCTGGAAGTTAGCGCGATAGACATCAATGGCAGCGTCCCAATTGTCGTAGGCAGCCACAACATTGACGCCAGCCTTTTCGAAGCCGAGGGACATTCCGCCGCAGCCGGCGAAAAGGTCAACTGCCGTTATGTTCCTCTCGTTTTCCACGCGCTCGGTCTCCATTTCGATAGATACAGACAAATAAATAATTATAATTCCGTTTCTTCCAACATGCTTCAAGATCAGTCGGCAACAGAACAAATCCAGTTGTAACGCTTCGCCCGGACAAGAATCGCTCGTGCTCGATTCGAGCTTATTGCCGCCCAGCAGGGCAACCACTGTCGCATGCTCGCCCGTCAGAGGCCGTCCGCGCCGCATCCGCGTCCGCTCCGGATGCCGCGCCGGGTCGGTCGTGCCGCGGACCGTCCCTCGCGGCACGCACCCTCCGCTCCCGCGAAAACCCGTTCAACACAAAGGCTTTTAGGTATAGCCTTATTGCTGTACGCCACGAAGTTCCCGCCCACTCACGCCCTCGCTGCCAAACGAATACGCATCCCTCTCTCTTCTATGGATGCAACGCTGCCGAAATATAAATCGACTCATGCGATCGCTCCCCGACCTCAGCTGAAACGTTTCAGAGCGCAACAATCTTGAACCTCGATCCACCCTCCAGACAAACCTCCTCAGTTCATCCATTACTATCGAAAAGATCTTCCATGAATTTTGACGGCCTGTTTCAGCTGTAATGGAAATAAAAACCAGCTTTTCGAAGTCGGCGCCGCAACCAGGCAAGCATTTCCGAAATCGCAGCATCACATCGCTCGATATAAGTAATTTGCTACTGGTGCAACGGCCCCGAGCACCGTTCCCGCGCGACTCTATCGCAAATACGTTGCTTAGAACAGGGCACTGCCACATTTCAGCAAGCCAATCCGAATCCTCGTTTGGTCGGGAGATAGTCCAATTACCCTTTAAATATCATATCGTTGTGGTATTCAATAAACTCAGCTCGTGGGGCAAATCGCTTCGGAAGCGTAATCGGCTCTCCGTTGTAGCGCCACAAATTTACCGCTTCCTTGAAAGTAGCGGCAGGCTAAACGAGGGCGGTGAGTTCCTTTTCTACTTCTACGCCATTAAGGACGGGCACGTGTACTCCCATCATAAAGATCTCTTTCGTACGACCCATTTCCGCTTCTACAGGAACGCAATCAGCGAGACAAACACTTACGAACTTGAACCCATGCTTTGCAAGGTGAAGGCTAACGAGCTGGTTTCGAGAGACGAACTAGCCGACCGGCTGGCCGCCATTGGTTACGAGCGGAATCGTGGGAGCCAGGGGGCGGACTTCCACTACGTGCTTAGCGTGGAGGTCGAGAACGCTGCAGTTGTGCCGCTGAGTCTCGCGTGCGGATTGGTCGACGGGCAGAACGGCAACGATGCTTTCAGCCCGCACTCGCCGAAGTTGGTGGGATAACATTTCACGAGCATGTCGATTGGTACAGGAGGAAAGATTATGGACGAGAGAATCAAATCGATAATCCACAAAGCTGTTGATGATGCCGGGCGTTATCCGTTTCTCTTCATCGGCTCTGGCCTCTCCCGTCGTTACTGCGGCACGCCGGGATGGGAGGGGCTGCTTTCGGATATCTGCGCCGAGGTGCTTGACGACCCATATGCCTTCGCGCGCTTCAAGAGCCAGGCGAAGATTGCTGTCCAGAACGGCGAGGTCGAGTCCGAACTGCCGTACGTTGCCACGCTCATGGAAAGCGAAGTAAACCACGAGCTCTTTGCATCGGATGAATTCGCTGCCTTCCGCGAAGATCACAGTGACGAGCTTACCGGGGACGCTTCGCCCATGAAGATCTACGTCGCAGATAAGATCGCGAGAGCTCGTCTCGTCGAGAGCGCCGAAACTGAGAAGCTGGCGAAGGCGGGCAGGGAAAAAGTTGCCGGCATCATCACCACGAATTATGACTGTATGTGTGAGACCCTATTCCCTGGTTTCACGACCTACGTCGGAGAAAGCGACCTCCTGTTCTCTGACCAGGCTTTCTCTCAGGAGATATACAAGATCCATGGCTCAGTCTCGAGGGCGGGAAGCATCGTCCTGACCAGCGCTGACTATGCGGAGTTCGCGCAGAAGAGGAAGTATCTCTCGGCGAAGCTGCTCACCCTCTTCGTCGAGTATCCCGTCATCTTCCTCGGTTATTCGATTCAAGACGAGAACATCAGGTCGATACTGGGTGACATCTGCGAATGCCTACCAGATGACAAGCTCAAACGGCTGGGCAAGCGGCTCATCTTCGTTCAGCACGCAACCGACACCTCTGTTGGCGAGATTGCTATGAGTTTCGGTGGCCGTACGCTTTCGATGACGAAGATCACCACGGATGACTTCGAGTCGATCTACGATGCGATGCGCAGCTTCCGGAAAATGTATAGCACGCGATTTATCCGCGAGTTGAGGGGCAGCGTGTTCAGGCTTGCGGAGCATATCGACCCGAGTTCCGACATCATCGTCTCAGGGATAGACAATGTCCTCAACGACCTTGACCCGGACCAGAAGATCGTCATCGGCCTGTCGGTGTCACCAAGTAGCATCGGAAAGCCGATTTCACCTGAAGATATCTTCGAGGACATCGTGCTCGATAACCTTCGCTATGACCCAAAGTTCATCGTCGAGAACTACCTCAACATGTACGTGCGCCAACGGCCCAACAACATGCCTGTCTTCAAGTACACGCGCGGACTCGGTGGAGAGGTCGGTAAGGACATAGCGACTTATCTCCCAACGCTCACCTCGATTGATAGCTATCGAAGCGAAACGTTCCGCAAATCGATGCCTGCGACTCGTCGCAGATTCGAAGGGTCGCTGAGCATAAAGGGCCTTGCGAATGCATGCGCGCCAAAGAGCCCGTTCGCGTTCATCCCGTGCCTTTCAGAGGAAGAGATGGACGTCGACGACTTGGAAGCGTTGCTGAAGCGGGCACTGGCTGACGTGGGAAACGACCCTGCCAAGAAGAGGGCTCTGTTGAAAGATTCGCATTATCGGAAGTGCGTCCGCATCTACGACTTCTTGCGCTATGGAAAGTAGGAAGTCCCCCAACCTTCACCAATAGTCCGGGCAACGGCATCCGAACCTAGATCCAGTTGGGGGACATGCTCCCGAACTATGCACGGTTTCCCGCGCAAAGCTAGTTTAGCAAAGAAATGTGGAGATTGGCGGTTGGGCGCTTGAGATTCCTGCCAACTGCCGCACCCCTTGAATATCAACTTCATCCGAACACCTCCCAAATTCATCCGTACATGTACGGATGAATTTGGGAATCCGATACCCTGAGGGCCGGGTCGGCCGGCCCCGGGAGATCGGAGGACGCCATGTCCGGAAAGAGCGGGAAGGGCGCCGCGAGGGCGGTCCCGAGGGCCCACGGCAGGCGATCGGCGATTTCATGCAACTACGGCTGAAGTGTCTTTATGTGGTTCAGCGCACCCAACAGTACCGTTTGATTTCGCTCAAAGCATAAACGAAACCATGCATATATTCCCAAGGCAATCAGGCATGGCGTCACGAAAACCCCGGCAGCGATTGAATTGTTGCCCGCCCATGCAGACAGACACCCTCCGACCGTAAGTGAGATGATCATGCTGATCACGCTGGGGGCCCAACTCGTATAATGCACCCCACTCACCGCCTGTTCGACTATTTCGCATTTCTTTTTCAGGCTAATGTCCTCATCCACTTCACCAAGAGAAAAGTCCACTCCCGAAATTAAATCGAGCAATTCAGCCTCACTGTAGCCGCCTTCCTTGAATCTTTTAATGAAGAAACCTCCTGGTCCAGGCCCACAGATAGGACGGTTTACACGAAACAGTTCCTTATAGGCGATTCCCATTGTTAACTCCTTAAAGTGCAGATGCTATTTACGCTATCGTTCTATCATTTCGTCCGGACAGATTTTTATCGGACCGTCGGCAACCGTTCACAAGGACATCCCGTTCAGTAACTCCCCGCGCTCCTCATACCCGCGCTCGAGCTTCTTCCCAAGCTCCGCAGCGCAGCGCTTCGTTTCCTCGGCAAACAGGTCATCGATAGCCCTGTCAATCCGCGTGCAAGTCTGCCGATGCTCGTCCTTCCAGGGCAGGTTGAGTCCCAAACTCGCGTCCCAATAGCCGCCGAGTTTGGCGTTAATTACTTCCTCGGGATACAGCACGTCGCGGCGAATGTCCTCAACTACATCGTCCTCGTCCATATCGCAGGCCGCATCGCCCTGCTCGAGGAACTTGCGCAGCTCCTTTTGCGCCCGGATGTTGTTCAGCATGCGAACACACACCACGGCCAAAAAGCGATAACGTTCGCATAGATCCCACTCGCCTTCGAGCCATACGCGAAAGCCCAGCATTTCGCTCGCGGACTCATCATCCATCAGGATCAATTCCCACGGAAGCACATTGGCGAGTGCGTCCTCCCCCAGCCTTTGCACGCCGTCGCGCATAAAGATGCACGGCTCCACGTCGTAATAGCCAAAACCGTGGCCCGCATCGCGACGATTGATGACATGCTTGGGCAACAGGATGATCTTGTCGCTGGGCTCGGGATCTATCTTCCGCAGCTTTTTGACCTTGCGGCGGGCGCGCTTTAGGCTGCGTTCGCTATCGCCACGGCCGCGGCCGTCCGGCTTGCCGCCGTATCGAAGGGCAACCTCACGCGCCAGGATCTTTGTGTCCGCAGCGCACAGCAGGTCGCTCACGGTGGGCAGGTCTTCCCACTCAATGCCATCGACGTCCCAAATCCTGTTCATGTTCAACCTCTTTCTGGCTGTGAATTTACGCACTTGTTCGCCCTGCACAACGTACTTGTAAGGCATGCGCCCCGCTAGAGCGCCTTCTTGCTGGGCGCAATCACCTCGTCCACCAGGCCCAGCTCCAGAGCGCGCCTGGCGTTGCACCAGCAGTCGCGCTCGGTGAGCTCGTGGAACTCCTGGGCGCTCAGGTTGCCATGCTCGGCCAGCAGCTCGTCCAGCTCGGCGCGCATGGCCGCTGTATGCTGGGCCACGATCTCGATATCGGTCTGCTGCGCCATGCCCGTGCCGCCCATCAGTTGGTGGATGAGCACCTGCGTGTGGCGGTACACCTGACGGTGGTCGCCGCAGGCCAAGATCACCGCGGCCATCGAGGCCACGACGCCCTCGCCCACCGTGATCACGGGGCAATCGAGCGACTGCATGGTGTCGATGAGCGCCAGCCCCGCCGTGACGCTGCCGCCCGGGCTGTTGATGATGAGGGTGATGGGCTCGGTCGCACTTTGATGCTCCAGCACCAGCATGGACTTAATAAGGCCGTTGCAGGTCGCATCGTTGACCTCGCCCTCCAGCAGCAGCACACGGCTGTTGAGCAGTTCGCTTGCCATATCGACAGCGGCAACACGGCCGTCCTTGGACTTCTTTATGATGCTGGGCTCACGATACATAACGGGCATGGCAATTCCCTTCTAAACGGAATCGGTAAGGAGGCAAAAACTGGACCGCACGGCTTACGACTAACGGAAGCCGTGCGACAAAACATGCAAGATGGGGTACACAAAGCTGCAAGGGCTAATCCCTCAGCCACTTGGCAGCATTGGGATGATCGGCGCAAAAGTACTTCTTGGCGCGGAAGGGACGCATGCCGGTCACCTTGACCAGGCAATCGGTGCGGGGCATAAGCCCAACCTCGCCTGGGGTCATCACGCAACCGCGCACATCTACGGCAGTGCGCTCGGCGCCCACGTACTTGGTGCCCAAAACCGACTCGCCACACAGTTCGCTTATGTAGTTCTGCGTCGCGATGTTGCTGCCGCCGCCCATATAGACCAAACTATCGCAGTTATCGAGGATGGCAAGCGCCGTGGATTTGCCGTACACGACATCGAGCTGGCTCAGCGATTGCGCACACATCAAAAAGCTAATGCCGCGACTGCGCACAGTCGCAATGCTGCGCTCAAAATCGGGGATGCGGCCCACATTGGGAAACTCATCGAGCACAAACTGCACGCGACGCTGCAAATGGCCGCTGGGGCTGGCATCGGCACGGCGCTGGGCAAGGTTAAACAGCTGCTTAAGGGCAACGTTCGCAAGCCATGCATTAGCCGAATCGTTGTCGCTCACCTTAAGATCGATCATGCGCTTGCCCTCGTCAATACGATCAAGACGCATCTCGTCATTCTCAAAAACGCGCATGAGCTGAGGCGTCTTAAGCCGCGAGATAGTTGCATTGAGCGTGATCAGAATACTCTTAAGCGTCCTATCTGCCGCACCTCGAAAATCGCGATACTGCTCAACGCCATACAGATCAGCGTTCTCCGCACCAAACTTATCGAGAAACTCCCTGGACTCCACCTCTTCTACAAGGTAGTCCAACGGGAATCGCCCCTCACCATCTCCCGTAACCTTGATGAGCGCAGCCAGTTTAAAGACGTTGTTCATCTTAAGGTAGCGGCGCGGGGCATTGGGGTCCTCACCCGGCGTAAGGGTGCCGGCAAGGGTCTCCAGGAGGAACAGGATTCCAACAATCGCTCGAAGCAGCAGGTCGCTCGCGTTATTCCAGAACGGATCATACCTAAGGCTACGGCCGTCAGGATCGACCCCCTCCATGATTGCCGCCACTGTGGTGGGGATATCCTCGACATCCATCACGTAACGCAGAGGGTCGTATCCGGCCGACTGCTCGGGATTAACAGTATCGAGAACCGTTACCTCGTAGCCGTCCTCTTCAAAGCCTTTCCCCGTACGGCGCAGCAGCTCACCCTTGGTGTCTGTGACCACATAACAGCATTCGTGGTGATTGAGCAGGTTGGGCAAAATGAAACTCGCCGTTTTGCCGCTGCCGGTACCTCCAAAGGCAAAAACATTGTTGGACACACTCGTCTCCCAATGCTTGTCGTCCTCGTAGAACGCCACCGTGGCACCCTGCGCCAGGATCACGTCGCGCTGCTCATCGCCGGACGACAGCGCCCACATCTCCTCCTTAGTCGCCCACTTCTTGGTCTGATACTCCGTTTGCTGCGCGGCCTCGTAGCCGTACATCTTGATGACTGGCATGGCGTGACCCCTTTCTTGTCCGTGGCGTTAGTGGTTGTTAAGCAATGCGATCGTCGCCGTCGTCCTCATTGAGCTGTGCCGAGTGCGGCGACTTGGTCGCGTGACCGATCAGGCGCTCGGCCTGCGCCAGATAACTCTCGCGAGCAGCAGTTGAGACCGTTGTGTCGCCCAGGTACGCAAGCAGTGCATGGATCATCAGCTTGTCAAGCAGGTCGTAATCTTTATGATGCTTGATATTGAGGAGATAGCGATTTTCGAGTCCGTGTACTTTGTTGGTCAAATCGATTTCCATCTTTTCCTCCATGTAATAAAAAGTGTGTCGTTCGTCCAAAAGTGCCTCAAACGGGCGTTTGACGCATAACTCAAAGTTGAAACGCGGACTCGTATCGAACACGCGTCGCTGCACCTTGAGGTAGCGCTTATAAAACATGACGGCATCATCTTCATCCGCCGTAAAGCCACGCGATCCATCGCGGTGCAGCCGGTCGCATGGCTTTCTGCCATCGGTATGGCGCACGAAGGAGGACGGGATATAGGCACCCTGCTTGGTGCTGTACTTCATCCCTGTCGCAACTTCCTCGAACAAGAGAACACCAGCCGATTTAAAGCCCGCAGTACGCCCGTGCCTAAACATACTCACCACAGTCGCTACACTGCCTATGCGACTATCGCGCGGGGGAAAATACAGTGGCAGCAAAGCGAGTGTCGCGGCAGTCAAAAGTTCGCGGGCCTCGTGTACATCGGCTCGATACTGCTCGGGCACCAGCCCGGGAATATCGGGCGAGCGCTCTTCCAGCACGCCAACGAGCGATTTGGCCAGGCGCTCGACGTTCTTCTCGCCGCAGTACGGACACGGAAGAGACCGTTCTACCTTTCCGTTCATTTCGCACATGTCGCGGAGATCCTCGTCGATCGCACTGAGGAATGCCTCGTAGATGTTGTCCCGTTTCTTCATGAATGTTTCTTTCTATCCGGTTTCGGGTGTTTGGTGTAAGTCTGTTCTAAGTTTTAGAATGCTCTGAGGTATGGATGATGACAATCGACCTAACCTGCAGCTTCGTTAGTGAAATCACCCTGCTTGATAGCGCGGTTTGCCTAAAGGCTGTGTAGCGATTGCATCAAGCAGTTGGTATTGAGTTGGTTTTGGATTGCTTCGAGGATAGCACAGTAGGCTGTTCTCGTCATTAGAATTTTTTATATTTTTTTGCTATTATATAGCCCACTAAGAAGAAAGGGCTCTATACATGCGTGAAACAACATCATTGCCACGTCTCACCGCCGCCGCCCTCTCGCGCGCGCTTAACCTAGAACAAGGCAGCCGCCTACTCACCGTTCGCCTACCTGGCGCCATCGGCTGCGAGGCGCTTCGTGAATGCTTCAGGCTGAACGGCAACGGCGTACCTAATATTTGCGAACTTGAGCCCGGCAAGCAGAACACGGGCAATGACAACGCGGCGCCGGTGTTTATCGATGCCACAGCTTGCGTTCGCAAACGTTTTCGCGAAATCAACAGCGCATGTGAGGCGCTCATTAATGATCTGGAGCCTGGCTACCTGGGCTTCTGCGATTGGGAGGCCTATCTCTGGTGCCTGTATGCACTAGCCCTCTCCGGTCGTACTCGAGCCGCCGTACTGCTGCCGTTCGAGTCTTTGGACAACGCCGAGCAGGCACGCGCGATTCTGTTGCGCGAGGGGCTCGTCGAAAGCGTCCTATATCACCCGCTCGCCGAATCTCCGATGCACGGCATGTACGCACTTATTGTATTGTCGACGGGAAATCGCAGCGTTTCATTCCGCAATGCCGCCACGCCCATGCCACGCCTTCGGTTTGCCGACGGGGCTCGCTACCCCAATCTTCCCTTGGCTTTCTCCCCTGACTGGAGCGGCATCGAGTGCGACTCACGCAAAACGGTTTCCATTGAAACCGTCGAGCTCGAAACGCGCAAGCTACTCCAACACCACGCCGCGCTCTCCAAAGGCAGGGTTGGCCTGATCTCCGTAGCTCAAAACTACAGCGCAACGCTCGGCGACAGCTTTATGCGCGTGGTGCCGTTTATGCCCCGAGACAGCACCACCTCGGATGACATCGACGCTGTCGAGGTGCGCCGCATTTCATCTCAGGATTTCCGCAACGGCTATTTGCTGCCCAAGGATGTTGCGGAAGGCGCGTCGGAGCTGGATTCCGAACCTGTAAAGGTAAGTCCAGACGTGTTGGCTCGTTACGAGCTTCGTTGCGGCGATATCGTCATGCCGCGCATACTCGGTCGTTACGGCGCGTCGAACCTACTTGTGGTCGGCATCGATGATGCAAAGCAGCATCTAGTTGCCTCGCACAACACCACCGCCATTCGCCCGGCGATTCCAACGATGACCGACGAGGAGCGCATGGTGTATGCAGAGATGGTCGCGGCGTACCTCACCGACGGCCATGGGTCCATAGTTTTGCAGGTATTGTCCGACAATCAGTACAGCCACGCCATCCGCCCTACCGATCTGTTCGAGATCGAAGTCCCACCAGCACTCGACCCGCGTACGCGCGAGTATAGCGAATCCATCAATCGCTTTGCCGAGGTCGTAAGGGCCAAGAAACAAGCCGAGGCCGCTGTCGCCCAAGCCCAGCGCAACCTCGAAGCCGCAAAGAAGGCCGTTACTCAGGTGGTCGACCAGGCCTGTGAGTAGCGCATACATAGGCAGTAGAAACGTCTTAAGCCGGCGGCAGGAACTAATCCTGCCGCCGGCTTAACTATCTAGCCTATTCCCATCCCGTGGTCTGAGGATTCCATTTGCGCACATTCGCCGAATGATTAAAGCACGGTGTATACAACCGATTGACGACCCCTTCTGCCCCAGCAATGTTCCCCGCGAGATCAAGTACCCCCGCCTGCCTCGCCATCTTTATGTACTGCGCAGAACCATTTTGTTTCCACCAGAGAGGCGCCACGAACTCTTCCGGCATTGCCACCTTGCGGGCAGATGCTTCTTTCTCGACCCTCTCGACAAGCGTAGTCCCATCGACGAAGCAAGTTTTCGCGTACACCAAGATGTCGACTATATCCTTGATTCGCGAAGAGGCACGGCCCTCATGCATCTCTACCATTGCGAGCAATTTATCTGCAAGGGCACTCTCCACTCGGCATACTCGATAGTCGCAGACTGGGAGCCCCTCAATATTCAAACGATCGATCGGCGCAAGAACCTCAGGCTCAAGTCCCCGCACTTCATCAATTACCAAGTCAATTGAAATTGGCTGCAGCTTCTTGGTTCCCATAAAGGGGGTGAACCACACCTTCGCACCACACCGATACTCATCTTCTTTTTTGATCTGCTCTGCACGATCAAAGACAAACGAAACGAAATCCTCCAGATCAATCGAAGCCGCCCGCGCCAGATCGGCAATAGCCTCTTCGAGACTTTCCTCTTGAGCAACCAAGTCAATATCCCTTGTGACACGCGCATCGAGTGTTCGCGCCAGGACACTTTGACCGCCTTTGAGCACAAAGCAGCAGTCATCTTCTGAAAAAATGCGACATAGAAGCCGATGAAAGTAGAAACCGACAATCGCCCGATTGGTATCCATCTGCGACTGTCTTGCGGCATTCCTAACAGCCATCTCCAATGCGGCAGGCGTTTTGTACTTCACCATGTTCTCCGTTTCGCATTAACCGTTCAGTACCATCAGCAAAGGCCTCATTAGTTCGCGTCGTTTGGCAGTTTTAGAGTTCTCCTTTACGAGTTCTTTCAGCCGCTGCATATCGAGCCCACGCCCCAGCGCATCGTGATAGGCATCAATAATTAATGAGGGGTCCTCGCAATCGAGGCAAAGATCAACAAGCGTGCGCTCGGGTTTAGTTACCGGCAGGCCGTCGAGCCAAACGATGTCCCGCTCAGCGATCTCGCGCTTTACAAAAGAAAGGGATTCGTTTCTTGTATTGATACGCATAGGCGCGGTCATCCTGTAGGGGGACAGATAGAAATCGCCCATTTGCTGCAGGTTCGCCGCCGTCGTACCGCTCACGGCGATGCCATCCCACTGGCGTTTTCTCTCCCACGCGCAAAGGGAGGGATTGGTGAGCTTCCAAAAGGCGTTGAGCTCGTCGGTGTCTCGGCGCTGTGTTCCAGACATCCGGTAGGCGCCGTGGCATATCCGTTCAAGACGCCCTGCGCGGCATGAGTGCGCCAGTGCATCTCGAGAGATGTCCATGCGAGCCGCCTGGGCCGTGGTGAACACGCCCTCGCTCTCGGAAAGCTCGCTTATCGCCGTTATGTTGCTAAAGTACTTCATGTTGCAATTGTAGGATATTTTCATACTTTTGTAACGTGATTTTGATCCATGCGATCCATACGCCTTGCTTATCCCATTTCTGCCGCCGGCTTGATGCCGGCTCACCATCCCCCGCTATCGAGGTCTAATACTTTTCCGCGAAGTGAACGGCTGTTTTTGGGCCCCTGAAGCATCCACATTTTTCAACGGCATAAACGTAGGATTCTGGTATCAAAACCGCAGGAAACGGCACCTCTAAAGTGTCGATGCTTCGGGGGTCCGTTTTCACTCATTCACTTCTCGAAAAAGTATTAGACCTCGCTATCAGCTATCCCAAAGATCAGACCGCCCCTCCTTCACGCCACGCAAAACCGGCCTTCCCCTTGCCTGCGCGCCCCGCGTCACACGCTTCGCCACCCAAAAACTCATCCAACATTAATCTTGGCTCAAGAATCGCTTAATCTATAACCTGCACTATAGAGTTCGACCAAGGGCGGGGCGGCGCCGCGCAACGCAGGCCGCCGAACGCAACGCTCGCGCCCGGGCAGATCGCCCGGCGTCGCGCCCATCGAACGAAAGGACAGGTCATGGACGACCTCGAAAAAGTTGAAACCATCCGCACCAAGTGCAACGTGAGCTACACCGATGCCAAAGCCGCGCTCGACGCCGCCGACGGCAACGTTTTGGACGCCATCATTTGGCTCGAGTCGCAAGGCAAGACCCAGACCACGTCGGCGCACGCCGCCACCGAGTCCGCGCCGGTCGACGAACCCTCGGCCGAGATGGTCGCCGCGCAGGCCGCCTACGAGAAGTCGAGCGAAAAGACCGACTTCTCCAAGAAGATGGACAGCGTGTGGGAGTACCTCAAAAAGCTCTTCCGCCTGAGCCTGGACACCAAGTTTATCGCCACGCGCCGCGATGCAATCATCCTCAACATCCCCATCCTGATCCCCATCGTCGCCCTGTTTGCCTGGGGCGCCACGATTTGGCTGATGCTGCTTGGCCTGTTCTTTGGCATGCGCTACCGCATCGACAGCGACGGTGACGTACCTGGCAGCATCAACAACCTAATGAATCATGCCGCCGACGCCGCGGACGATATCAAGCAAAATCTGAACGACGACAAGTAATCGCAGACGGGGGCACGTATGGCACGGATCCTGATTGTAGAGGACGAGGAGAAAATCGCCCGCTTTGTGACGCTCGAGCTGGAGCACGAGGGCTACCAGGTGGAACATGCCGCCGACGGCCGCACCGCCGTGGACCTGGCGCTGGAGCGCAACTACGATCTGATTCTGCTCGATGTATTGCTGCCGCAGCTCAACGGTATGGAGGTGCTGCGGCGCGTCCGCAAGCACAAAGATGTGCCGGTGATTATGGTCACCGCGCGCGATGCCGTGATGGACAAGGTGGCAGGGCTCGATGCCGGCGCCGACGATTACCTGACCAAGCCGTTTGCCATTGAGGAGCTGTTCGCACGGATCCGTGTGGCGCTGAAGCGCTCGGAGGCCGTGCGGGCGGCTTCGGGCGTTGGCGGCGTCGGTGCCGGGACGGGCATGGCGGGCGGCGCGACCGGGAGCGCCGCTGCGATACCCCCGGTCAGCGACTCGACCCAGGCTTCTGCCTCTCCCTCCCCCGCCACGCTCGCCGTGGGCTCGGTCGCGCTCGATCTCGACCGCCGCGAAGTCACGGTCGGCGGCTCGCCCATCGCACTCACGGCCCGCGAGTTCGACGTCCTCGCCCTGCTTATGGCGCATGCCGAGACTGTGCTCACGCGCGAGCGCATCGCGCACGAAGCGCTGGGCTACGAATACGCGGGCGACACCAACAACGTCGACGTACACATCGCGCACCTGCGTGCCAAAATCGAGGACGCCGGCGGTGCCCGCATCATCCAGACCGTGCGCGGGGTGGGCTATGTCTGCCGTGCGTAACGCCGAGGCCAAGCGCGTCACCTCCATCGCCCGCGCCATCAACTGGAGCTATATGTGGCGTCGCCTGTTGAGCTATGTCTGGCTCGACCTGCTACTGGTGGTGATTGCGGCGGCGATTCTCGTCTATGGATACAACCAGACGCTGCCCGACGGCGCGTTTACCGCGGGATGGATTCCCGGCGCCACCGTTCACGGCATGTCGCTGACGCCCGCGCGCGGCTGGGACCTGGCAACGCTCGCCTATACCGTCGAGCTTGCGCACACCAGCAAGACCTTCCCGCTCGCGCAGGACCTCGTCGCGCTATGGCCTCTCTACCTTGTCGTTGTGGGTTGGCAGGTCATCAGCGTGCTCAACATGCTCGGCGGCGCCCGCCGCGTGCGCCGTACCATGGCACCACTCAACGACCTGGCCTTACGCGTGGACGAGCTCGGCCGTATGCAGCTCTCCGGCGGCAAGATGGAAACGCTGGAGCAGGCCATCGAGCGCGCAAGCGTCGACTCGCCGAGCGTCACCACCGGCGACGCCGACCTGGCGAGCATCGAGGTCGCGCTCAACCGCCTGCTGCGCCAGATGCAAGAGGCCAAGCTGCAGCAGATGCGCTTTGTCAACGACGCGAGTCACGAACTGCGCACGCCCATCGCGGTGATTCAGGGCTACGTAAACATGCTCGACCGCTGGGGCAAAGACGACCCAGACGTGCTGGCAGAGTCCATCGCCTCGCTCAAGGCCGAAAGCGAGCATATGCAGGAGCTCGTGGAACAACTGCTGTTTTTGGCACGCGGAGATGCCGGCCGCACCGTGCTGCGGCGCGTGAATACCAACCTGGCTGCACTGGTCGGCGAGGTATGCGAAGAATCGCAGATGATTGATGCTGCGCACGCGTATCGACTGGCTTTTGATACTGCGTTTGCCAGTGACCCGCGCTGCGACGCATCCGTCGATGTCGCGCTCGTGAAGCAGGCTCTGCGCGTGATCGTGCAAAACGCCGCCAAGTACTCGAGTGCGGGAACGACCGTCACATTTGGCATAACACCCGATGCGGGCATGGGCACGATCGACATAAGTGTTGAGGACGAGGGTATCGGCATGAACCAGGAATCCGCAGCTCACGCGTTCGAGCGGTTCTACCGTGCCGACAACGCGCGCGATGTCGGTGCACAGGGTTCGGGCCTGGGGCTCGCTATCGCCAAGTGGATCGTCGACAGCCACGGCGGCGTCATCGGTGTGACCTCGGTCGAGGGCGTCGGCAGCCGCTTTACGATTCGCCTGCCACGGTAGGAAGCCCCCTCGTGAATCGAGGTCTAATACTTTTCCGCGAAGTGAACGTCTGTTTTTGGACCCCTGAAGCATCCACATTTTTCGTCGGCAAAATCGCAGGATTCTAGTATCGAAACCGCAGGAAACGACGCCCTTAAAGTGTCGATGCTTCGGGGGTCCGATTTGTCTCGTTCACTTCTCGGAAAAGTATTAGACTTCGGTTTTTTGACCGTTGCAAAAGTCAACCCCTCGGCATAAATAAAGGGATAAGGCCACGCGGCCCTATCCCTTTTTGCTAGCTATGGCAGCTTGTGCGCTACTCGCGGCACAGGTGCACGGCGAAACCGGCGAACTCGCGCTTAAAGTACACGAGCTTGGTGCCGCCGTCGGGCAGCAGTACGCGCGACTCCTCGTTGACCTCGAGCCCGCGCTCGGCAAACCACTTCTCGGCCGCATCGATGTCGTTGACGGCAAAGCCAATGTGGCCCTTGGTGCCACGACCGTTCTGTTTCATGACCTCGACCAGCGAATCGTTAAAGTACGAAACCGGGGTCTCGATGACGGGCAGGCCCATCATCGTCGAGAACAGCTCCGCAATCTCCAAGGCGTCTGCCGGGTCGTCGGCGTTAATGCCCACATGGGCAACGCGCATACCAAAGAGCTCTACCGGATTGGCGTTCTGCTCACTCATGAAGTCAGCGCCTACTGTGCCATGACGTCGAGAACGGCCTTCTCGGCAGCGACGCGGTTCATGCCGGTCATGAAGGGTACGCCGCTCACGTACGGGCAGGTGAGGCCCTCGGGGGCAACGGTGGTGGCGATCAGCAGGTCGGCGCCCTCGTCGCAAACGTCCTTGGCCTCGGAGATGGCGCACTGCACGATCTCGTACTTGTCGGCGTAACCGTTGGCGTCGAGCAGGGTAGCGACCTTCTGGGCAACGAGCGTGGAAGTAGCAGCGCCAGCACCGCAAGCCAAAACGATCTTCTTCATAGGTAATGTCTCCCTTCGTGGTTTACTTTAGGTAAGTGTACCGCAGCGAGCGATGGCACTCAGCCTCGATGAGCTTTTATGCCAGTTTGCTTGCGCACTGCGTATAATACATCTAGTACGTGTTGTCATACCGCTCGCTTTATGAGCGACTAAGGACCCCAATATGCCCGATTCCCGCACCCTCTGGACCGCCGTCGTCATCATCTGTATCGCCGTGTCGGTGTTCTTTAGCGTCAAAAAACGCACCACGTTTAAGCGCCTGCAGCAGCTTATGGCTGCCAAGCAGTGGGACGAGTTCGATCGCTTGCTCGATGGCAAACTCACCAGCATGCTGTACCCGCGCTACAACCGCGACTACCTGCGCCTGAACTCCTATCTGCTGCGCGAGGACCACAAGCGCGCCGACGAGATGTTCGATTTGCTGCTGGGACTCAATCTGCCCAAAATGCAGCGCGTCGATCTGGTGATCAAGGCCTTTAACTACTACGTTGGCCAGGAGGACCGCAAAAAGTCCAAGGAGCTGCTGCACGAGATCAAGGGCTTTGAGGGCGGTCAGGCCGAGGCGGTCGCGCACGAATGCCAACTGATGTACGACACGATGATCCTCAAGCGCCACAACGACATTCCCGAGCTGGAGCGCATGCTCGAGGAGGCCGGTGACGACAAGGTCAAGAGCTGCCGCCTGGAATACCTGCTGGCCCTGCAGTACAAGAACAAGGGTGACGAAGCCAAGTTCCAGGAGTTCCTGGAGAAGTCGGGCCGGCACTCGATGGCCGTCAACGCGTAACGGACGGCTTGTGCTAGACTTCTAGTCTCACGGGGGCGTGGCGGAATTGGCATACGCAGGAGACTTAAAATCTCTCGCCGCAAGGATTGTGGGTTCGAGTCCCACCGCCCCTACCATATGGAGCTTTCGAGCCCGTGTCCCCCAGGGATGCGGGCTCGTTTCTTTTGGATGCCGATGGAGCTCGAGCCCGCGAAGGGGCAAGCGTCAAGCGGACGCGCAGCGTCCGCAGCGAGCCGGCGAGGGCGCCGGCAGGCGGCCGAAGCCGGTGCGGATTTGCGCAGCAAATACGCGGACGTCCCACCGCCCCGCGCTTCAGAAAGTCAGCTAATTTAGGACGAGCTAAAAAGACTGCTACGGCCCCTTAGAAGTTGCGGTGGAATAGATCCTGTTTATACCGTTTACCGGCCCATTTAGGAACTATTTCACCGCAACTTATTTAGAGGGTACTGAGCTCTGGGGTCCAGCCGATGGTGGGGGCGGCGCCGTCGAGAGTCTCGTTGATGGTGGCGGCCATGCCGGCGAGTAGGCTGTTCTCGCTTACGGTGAGCGTCTTGTAGCCGCCGGCTCGCATGAGCTCGCGGATCACCACGGCGCCAGCCAAGATCACGCCCGCGCGTTTGGGCTGCACGCCTGGCAACGCGGCGATGCCTTCCGCGTCCAACACAGACATGCGCTCGATAGCGGCCGAGACCTGCTCCAGCGAAAGCTCGCGCAGGTGCACGAAGCTCGAATCATACGGCTCCAGCTCGTGAACCAGCGCCACGAGTGTGGTGACGGTGCCACCCACCGCGACCAGGCGCTCTGCACGCTCAAAATTGCTGGGCAGGCCCTCAAAATAGGCGGCGAACTGCTCGCCCGCCCAGTTGGCAGCGGCAGCAAGCTCGCCGTCCGCAGGCGGCAGCGCCGAGAAAAACCGCTCGGTCACGCGGCGACAACCGATGTCCAGCGAGCGCGTTCCCTCCAGTGCAAAGACGCCGCGCTCCGGCGCATAGACGCCCGTCGCGAGCTCCGTGGATCCGCCACCCGAATCGGCAACAATGATGCGCTCGTCGGCAAAGTCGTGCGCCACGCCAAAAAACGTCAGACGCGCCTCAACCTCGCCCGGAATCACCTGCGGTTCGAGCCCCAGCTCGCACAGGCCGTCCAACAGCAGGGCGGCATTGGACGCATCGCGCGCGGCACTCGTGCACGTGGTGCAGATGCACACGGCCCCAAAGGCATGCGCCTCGTCCACAAACATCCGGCACGCAGCGAGCACGCGCTCGACAGCCGCCTCGCAAAAGCGACCTGTCGCGTCGACGCCCTCGCCCAGATCGGTAATCTCGGTATGCTTGGACGATTCCACGATCGCCCCGCCCTCGACCTGGGCCAACACCAGTCGCGACGATACCGTTCCCAGGTCGATCGCGGCCACCTTATAGCGTTTGCAATTTGTCATTGCGGGCTCCCCTCCGGGCGCTATTTGCCGTTGGACACGACCGTCTGGCCCTCGACACCGTTAAACCCAAACAGCATGTCGAGCGCCTGGATGTACCACGGCGCGTCCTTACCGACTTCTTCGATTTCCTTGGCAACTTCGCTGGCCTTCTTGGCGTTCGACGACTTCTTGCTCGAAGACGAATCCGAATCGTCGTCCAGGCCCTGCACTTCAATCCTCTTCTCGCCGGGCATCACCAGGCCCAAGTCCTCGGATGCCGCGTCCTTGATACCCTCCTCCGAGAGCAGCTTGTCGACGCTTTTTTGCAGCTCATCATTGTATTGCTGACGAATCTCGACCTGCTTGGCCAAGATATCGCTCGAACGCTTTGCCACGTACAGATCGCGCACGGGGAAATACAGGCTCACGAGCACCAGAGCAACGACAATGCCGATGAATAGCCCTCGCTGAGGACCGTGGGTAAAGTCGTAAATTGCCTTGACCACTGCGTTGTCGTTGGCGTAGTGCATAAAGTCCGAGCCCGAAAGACGGTTCGAGGGCCTGGTCGAATTTTCGTGCGTTTGAGCCGAGGGGCGCTGAGCATGCGTCGGGCGCGCCGAACGTGGCGGGTGGTCCGTCGACGTATTCATTTGAGCACGGGAGTGTGAGGCACTTGGCGGACGCCGTGCGCGGTGATCGACGCCGCCGTAGTCGGACCCGCCAAGCTGCGCGGTACGCGCACG
>DBFSET010000008.1:0-275369 GCA_048416615.1 Collinsella sp.
CCGTAGATGGGTGAATTGAACGCAATGGGGACGGAAAAGGCTGCAGCAAGAACGAGCGTGGAAATCCATACGGCCCTGTCTCTTAGGATTAGTTTGAGAAGAAGTCGACAGTACATCTAGAAGCACCTACGTTCCTCAAAGCATCGTTAGATTAAAAGTAACAGACCGGATGAAGATGCGTAAGATGGGGGCGAGGCGAATGGCTGAACGGTATCGATACGCGGGTTCAACGGTATCACATTGGCCACATAGATTTTTAACTTGCATTTCTACCCGCCCTTTTCGTAGAGTCGCCGATACGTGCTTAGCGCACCCTCGGCGCGTCCGGCAGGCTTTGCGAAATGGGATCCAGGAGACTTCGGCGCAGCATCATCTTGCGGAATGCTTCTAATGAGCCTCCCATCCTTCAAAAACAGAATCTCATCGCACAGCCTATCGACCGAATCCAAGATGTGGGATGACATGATGATGCACGTACCAGAATCGGCCAGCTTCCTGAGAATCTCGGAATGCAAGTCCACCCTGCTGGGGTCGAGCGCGTTCATGGGCTCATCTAATAGAAGGTACCGCGCGCCCGTCGCATACGCAATCGCCAGGGTAAGCTGCTGCTTCATGCCCTGGCTCAGAGTGCGGATCCTCATCTTCGCGAACTCGCCTATCTGCGTTTGTTCCACTATCTCTTCGATATCGCGAGCATGCGGCCACATATCGTAAACCATCTTGAGGTGATCTTCCGCACGCAATCCGGGATACAGCAGCGTCCCCTCACCAGGTGCATAGAAGATCATAGAACGGACCTCTCTCGCACCCGTACCCTGCACCTCATCCAGAACGATGCTCCCGTCCACGCGAGGACCCGGCAAACCTGCCATCGCACGCAGCAACGTCGTCTTTCCATGCCCGTTCGGAGCGACGAGACCGTAGACCGTACCCGGGGCAAACTCAGCGTTCACCGAATCTACGAGCACCTTCTTTCCATAAGAGATCGTCAGCGTTTGAAGGTCAATCATCGAGATCATCCCCTTTCGATCTTTGGAACACTCAGGCGCACCATCAACGGAGATACGGCGCCCAAGACCACCAGCAGAGCGCCCGATGCGCCGACGACCTCTCCAAAAGGCATCGCGTTCGTCCCTCGCCCAAGGAACCCAATCGTCCCCACCTGGGAAGCGGGATCAAACGAGGCGAATGGAGCCAGCAGCGCGACGCCCATACCCACGCTTTCAACATGAGCGCTCAACGAACCCAACACCAAGAGAACCGCGCAAACCATTCCGGTGACAACGGGGTTGCGGCTAATCGCTGCTGTCAACGCAGCGACGACGGAAATCACGCCGTATGCCATGACCAGCAACGGAATACTGCACAACACCGCCTCCCCCACCGTGGACGTTGTCGAAGCTCCCGCCCGAATGAGAGCGACGGGATACTCCGATCCACCCGCACCGTTCTTAATCACGGACACAACGACAGCGGGAACCATCGACACCAAAAGCAGCACCAAGCCAAGCAGGAGAGCCAGCGCAACAGCCGTCAGAAAACGCACATGCGCTGTTGCGGGGATCTGGAGAACCAGAAGGGAACGACACTGCAGGTGGTGCACGCGAGCGATGTGACAACCACGGGCAACAGCAAAAATAAGGAGGGAAGCGCTGCCTGGAGATACGAAAGGAGGATTAATGGGGGCATCTTCGTACTTAACTCGTAAACCTTGGGGTCCGGCAAGCTCGCGATCGACTCAAGCAGAAGGGCGCGCGCCTCCGCACGAGAAGGAGTCTCCGGCTCGATTCCGATCGATTGCAGGAGAGTCGCATCTGCCGCGCCCAGCTCACCTCGAGCGCGCTCGTACGTCGCAAGGCTTCGAAACCCCTCCGCAGGCATAGGCGCGTACACGAAACCCGAAAGAGCATCCCGCATGTCTTCCAGGGCCGCTTTGCCCTCGACGTCCATATTCGCAGCGTTCTGCTCTAGATACCGATCTATTGAACGGAGCTCCCCATCCCTATACCGAACAGCGGAAACGTTATCAGCGTCAGGAAACATCTCGACCAGAGCCGGGGCCAGCATCGTCGTCGACATTGCAATCGCGCATACGGTGAGGGTAGGAGAACGCAGGAGCAGTTTCCCCATCGTTCTTACGTATGCAACGGCGGAGGCACAAGCGCTCGAACGAGTTGCCGTTCTCGATGCAGTGAAGGAACCTCTCTCAAGACAAATCGGGGATATCGGGCACGCGCAGCCGCTCTTTCCAGCAACGCAAAGCAGGCTAATTGCCAGCACCTCGATCCCGATTGCGCATACGAGGGCAATCGCGCCACGCTCGAAGCAAAGTCCAGGCAGATTCACTATCTGCGTTGTCGGGTACGGGTTATAGGCGCCGACGGTCAACTCAGTGTTCGCATACGTAAGGGGATTCAACAGGGCGAACTCACGTAAAGCGATGGATCTTCCGTAATACCCGGGAACCATCGTCACCCCCATCAGGGCACATACGAACACGATTCCAAGCGTAGGGTTATTGGCAATCTTCACGGCAAGGTGAACGACAAGCGAGATGAACGCTGCCACCAAGAATTGCAAGATGGCCGTCTGCGCGAACACCAGCCAAGCCGGTTTGATAACCGGAGTCGCATATTGAATGTAGCCTATCGGATAGAACGGCGAGCCCGGGCCATTCTTCACAAGCGCGGCGATTATCCCTGGAAGATTGATGGCGAGGACGGCAAGCATTGCAAAAACACTCGCCCATACGCTCGATGCAACAAGTCTACCCAGCTCGCCCATCGGTGCCTGGATGATGAGCTTTTCACGTTTGTTAAGACGCGCGGCAAGGAACGAGACGGCAACGGCCGTTGCGACCCATAGCAAGTACTCCTTCGATCCGTCATAATAGGTGTACTCTCCATCCGATATCTGCAGAAACGGAAGTAGGGGAGAGAGCGGTGCCAAGATAAGACGTCCCGCGGCAAGAGGGTACAGAAGCGCGGGCATGCTTGATGAAGAGGTATAGACACCGTCCTCCCCCGCATTCACAAGCGCATCCGCATAGGATGCTGACAATTCCTGCTCAACACGGGTTATTCCCGACTCGAGGTATTCGACCCGTCCGTCGATGCCAGCCGCGCTCCTGAAGACGGGCAGAGCACAAAGAACCATCAACGCAACAACGACAACACAGAGCGACCTGGAGGAGAGAAGCGACCTAAAGATCGCCTTCGAGATTTTGAGCATATTCATCGCCAACCTTAACCTCATCCAGTCGGAACAGAGGGGCCGAACAAAATGCTCGGCCCTTATTACTTGCCGGCAAAGTCAATTTAACATAAACTGTTAAAAAGTAACCTGAGTTTTTTAAATTCTTCGGAGGTTATTATGAGTTCCGACAATCGCACTCCCCGGCTTCATTCCTTCCGCATCGCATGTGCGATAGCCTCTGCGACCCTTTGCGCCACCGCCATCGCACAAGTGGCGTTCTCCTTAAAGCCAGCAATCGAAGTGCTCGACAACCCTGTAATTGCAGACTCCCCCGCGTATCCAGCCCTTGCGATCTCGACATTGGTCCCTGCCGTCATCGGTATCGCTACGACCATCCTCAGCGCCGTTCTCGTGTGGACGATCAAGAGCGGAGACCCCTTCAAGAAAGGGTCTGCGACATGCTTGAAGGTGCTCGGCATTCTCTTCGTTGTTCAAGCTGCCACCAGCCTCTACGCCGGCTCACTCAAAACCTCCGTTTCGATGTTTGGCGGCGAGGGGGCCGTCGGCGCCCAAGAGATCGCTTCATCATTCGATTGGACCTCTCTGGTTCTCGGCATCGTCCTGTTCATGCTTTCCCAGCTCTTCTTGTACGCCCGAGAGCTGTACCTCGACTCCGACGAGATTGCGTAAGGAAACGCCATGCCCGTAATTGTTCGCCTCGACAAGATCATGGCCGAGCGAAAGATTTCCTCGAACGAACTTGCCGAAAGGATTGGAACCACGCCCGTGAACCTGTCCCGTATTAAAAAAGGGCATATTCGCGGCATTCGCTTCAACACACTCGAGCAGCTATGCCTCGCCCTTCGTTGCCAACCCGGAGACCTTCTCGAAGTCATGAGCGAAGAGGATGCCCGAAAGGAGTTCGGACTCGATTGGTCCGCCGAGGATTAGAGGGCGGTCGTACTCGCCCTGCACACGGGGATGCGAATCGGCGAGGTCTGCGGCCTTCGGTGGTGCGATGTGGATTTCGAGACGGGCCTGATCTCGATCAGACACTCGGTGGCGTACGCGAAGGGAATGGGTTCGTTCATCAAGGACACCAAGACCCATGACGCCAGGGGTATCCCCATCGACCCGGTCGGCCTACTCCCCTTCCTGAAGGAGACCCACGAGATCGACTGCGGAAAGCTGCGCTTGCGCGGCCTTACCGGGGCGGTCGAGATCGGGGACTGCTACATCCTGTCGGAGCCGGGCGCGACCTTCGCGACGACAAGCTATATCCGCAGGGCGTTCAAGACGTTCTCGGAGGCCAACGGCCTCATGGGCACCAACGACGAGCTGATCACGTTCCACGGCCTTCGCCACACGTTCGCAACGCAGTGGATCCGCCAAGGCGGCGATATCAAGGCGCTCCAATCGATCCTCGGCCACAAGGACGCCATGGCGACGCTCAACGTCTACGCCGACATCGAGCCCATCTCCAAAATCCATAACATGCTGCGCGCCACGCCGTGCCTTTGGCGCGGGCACCTCGGGCCGAGGGTCGATCCGGGTCCCATGTTCCAACAGAGGATCCAGGAGTCCATCGAGACGCTCCAGGCGTTCGGCTACGGCATCACCGAGCCGGACGACCGAAATATCGCCATACGCGACGTGAAGACGAACAGTTGGCTCTAGCTCACCGAGTACGCGGCAGTGCTGGGCCCATCCCAACTGAGGTCACGGTGGTCCGATAGGGGCGCCGCCCGCGGCATGCGCCGCGGAGCGGTATCCCCTACCGAAGGGCGGGGATGCCCTCCGCTTCCAGTTCGGAATCAGCCGTCGGAGGCGTTCGGCTGACTGCGGGAACGGCCTGTCCGCTCAATGTGTTCGGCTGAGATCGGAAATCAACCCAACACGAGCCGGACACGCGCCAGACGGCTCTTCCCCGTACGGCCTTCCCCCTTACGCTCATGTTGCAGGCATGTAACGCCGCAGCGAGCGCGCCTTTTTTGCGCCAGACAGGTACAATGATGAACACTGTACCGTAGCGGAGCGCCCCGCGCGCGCCGCAATCACGCGAAAGGGTTTCCCATGGCCGAGATCTCGTCCTCCCGTATCGTCATCACCGTCCTTGGCAAGAACCGCCCCGGCATCGTCGCCGGCGTCACCCGCGTTCTGGGCGAGGCCAACGTCGACATCCGCGACATCACGCAGTCCATTATCGAGGACATCTTCACCATGACCATGCTGGCCGATACCGCCGAGTCCAAGCTCGACTTCGCCGAGCTGCAGAAGGCGCTGGCCGAGGCCGGCGAGCTTTCGGGCGTCAACGTGTCCATCCAGCGCGAGGACGTCTTCAACTTTATGTACCGCCTGTAGCGAGCAAGCCGCTGGGGATAGCCTGACGCGCGCATGCCCATGCAAGTCACCCCGATGCGGCCCGGAGAGGAGCGCGCATGGCCTACGACGCCAAGAAAATCTATTACCGCTTCGATGACCACTTGAGCCGCCTGGTTCTGGATTACGAAGCAAGCCGCCAGATTTCGCCTGAGAGCGAAAACCTCTACCACGGCCTGCCGACCGACCCTTATGACGAGGGCCTGTTTGTCGAGCACAATGTCAAGCGCGGCCTGCGCAATGCCGACGGCTCGGGCGTGGTCGCGGGCCTCACTCGTATCTCGGATGTGCACGGCTACAACAAGGTCGACGGAAAGGTCGTGCCCGATCAGGGCAAGCTCACGCTTCGTGGCTACAGCATCGAGGACCTGGTCAACAACGCCCAGGCCGAGGATCGCTATGGCTACGAAGAGGTCGCCTATCTGCTCATCACGGGCTCGCTGCCCACCAAAGAGGAACTCGACGGTTTTTGCGGACGCCTGGGTGCTTTTAGGCATCTGAGCGACGAGTACGTCAAAGAGTTCCCCATGACCACGGTGTCGTCGAGCATCATGAATGTGCTCCAGCGCGCCGTGCTGCTGCTCTACGCCTTCGATGCCGAACCAGACGTGATCACGCCCGAGCACGAAATCGACGTCGCTATTTCCATGCTCGCACGTCTCCCGCGCATCGCCGCCTTCGCACACATGGCCTCGATCGCCAAGCTTCGCGGCTCCGAGGTTCACGTGCCGCACCCCACGCCCGGTCTCTCCACCGCCGAGACCATCCTACAGGTCCTGCGCGGCGGCATGGCGTTCACCCGCGATGAGGCGATGCTGCTCGACGTTATGCTCATGCTGCATGCCGAGCACGGCGGCGGCAACAACTCCACGTTTGCCTGCCGCGTGCTGTCCTCTTCGGCCACCGACCCGTATTCTGCCTACGCCGCGGCTATCGGCTCGCTCAAGGGTCCGCGCCACGGCGGTGCCAACGCCAAGGTCGTGTCCATGCACGAGGACATCCGTGCGCATGTCTCCAATTGGGAGGACGAGGACGAGGTCGCAGCCTACCTGGGCAAGATCCTCGACAAGCAGGCCTTCGACGGCACGGGTCTCATCTACGGTATGGGCCACGCCGTCTACACGCTGAGCGACCCGCGCGCCGAGGTCTGCCGCCGTTACGCGCGCTCGCTTGCCGCCAAGAAGGACTTGGGCGAGGAGTTCGCGCTCATCGAGCGCATCGAGCGCCTGGCCCCGCAAGTAATGCGCGATCACGGCATGACCAAGCCCATCTGCGCCAACATCGACCTGTACACGGGCTTTATCTACAAGATGCTCGGCGTGCCCGAGACGCTCTTTACGCCGCTGTTCGCCGTCGCCCGCATGGCCGGCTGGTCGGCGCACCGCATGGAAGAGCTCTTCTGCGCGCATCGCATCATCCGTCCCGCGTATCGCCCGGTTATCGAGCCGCTGGAGTACAAGCCGCTCGCCGATCGCTAGGACGCGGACCGTTATAGAACCCGAGCGTGGCCAGGGCATCACCGCCCTCGGCCACGCTTTTTATGCCAGTAGAAAGGATCGCAGCGAATGATTGTGTTTTCCGATATGGATGGAACGCTGCTGACGAGTGATAAGCAGATGAGCGACGCCACCTGGGCGATGCTCGACGAACTCGCTCGACGCGGGATTGAATTTGTGCCCTGCACGGGACGTCCGCTGTCGGGCGTCTTTGAGCCCATCCTCGCCCATCCCGCCGTGCACTATGCCGTCTGCGCCAACGGTGCCAGCGTCTGGCAGCTCGACGACGATGTGCCCACCGATACCTCACGTGCTACGCGCATTTTGAGCCGACCGCTCGACCGCGCCATCGCCCACCGCGTCCATAGCATTGCCGCCGGCCATGACGTCACCTTCGATATCTTCGCGGACGGGCAGTGCTTCCTCCCCCGCTCGCTCTACACGCGCCTGGACGAATTCTGCGGCGGCGACCCCCACATCGCGGCTTCGCTCAAGCGCACGCGAACACCAATCGACATAGATATCGACAGCAAGATCGACGAGGTCGAGACGCTCGAACGCATCGCCATGTACTGGCACGACCCAGCCGATCGCGACGCCATCGCGGCGGAGCTCGACACGCTCGGAGGCATTGAGGTCACGCGTTCGTACGCCATGAATATCGAGGTCATGGGCGCGGGCACCACCAAGGGAACGGCCCTCACGTGGCTATGCGAGCACCTGGGCGAGCGTCTCGCCGACGCCTGGGCGTTCGGCGACAACATCAACGACATCCCCATGCTGCAGGCAGCGGGCCACGGCATGGCCATGATCAACGCCGAGCCCGAGGACCGCGAGGCCGCCGACGCCATCACCGAATACGATAACGACCACGACGGCGTCGCCCGCACCATCATGGCAACCCTCGCCTAGTCATCGGCTAGTCATTGGGGACGTTCTTAAACGACTAGTCGTTGGGGACACTCTTCGCGAAAAAGTTGCAAGGACTGTCCCCCACTGCCGGCGGAAAAGGAACGTCCCCAACTGCCGGATCAGGCGAGGCTCTCCAAAACGTGGCGGAGCTCCTGCTGGACGGCGTGGTCGCGGTTGCGCCCCACCACGCGATCGGCAACGGCCTTGAGCGCGGGGCGTGCATTTTCCATCGCACAACCCGTGCCGACAAAGCGAATGATCTCGTAGTCGTTCATCGAGTCGCCAAACGCCATAACCTCATCGCGCCCAATGCCATAATGCTCCGCGAGCTGTGCGATACCCGAAGCCTTCGACACGCCGGGCTGCATAGCATCGATCCACGCGTTACCCGAAGGCGCAAAAGTAAAGAGCTGACCGAGTTCGCGCTGCAGCACGTACGCACTGTCCATAACGGCACCGTCGTCGCAAAAGATACTCGCTTTGATGATATTTACGCTGGGATCGGGCAGCTCCCAAATGCGCTCGGCATTGGGAAGGTCCTTATCGACCTCACGCACGAACTTGCACTCGTCATCGAGCAGGAAGGACTTGGTTCGGTCAAAAAGCGCAAGATGCAGATTGGGAAACGTCGCGACAGCCTGGGCGAGCCTTCGAATCGCCAGGTGTGAATACACCTCACGGTCTACCATTTTGCCGTCGGCGAAGACCTGGGCGCCGTTGGCGGCGACAAAGTCCATCTTGTCGCGAACGGGCGCAAAGAACTCGCACAGGCGATCGTAGCGACGACCTGACGATGCGGCGAAATGCACGCCATGCTCGCGTAACGCCAGGATCAGTTCATAGGTTTCGGGAGGCACCTGGCCGTTTTCGTCAAGCAACGTGCCGTCCATATCGGATGCAATCAGTTTAAACATAGAAAAGCTCCCTTCGGGCTTGTTGGAATCGAACGTGTATCCGATTCCAACGTACCCAAAGGGAGCTCAAATAAGACTCCGCAGTCATAAACGTTACATGGACCTAGCAAATAACTCACGCGTGCCAGAGGTCTCACGGTCGCGGCGTCAGGCGACACGCCAAAGAGTGTCACCGACGACTAGTCGTTTAAGAACGTCCCCGATGACTAGTCGGCGTAGGTGAAGGTGGTGACGTCGAACATGCCCTCGGGGCGGATGCGGAGCGTCGGAATCACCGGCAGGGGCAGGAAGATGATGCCCATGATGGGGTCGAGCGGCGGCTCGATGCCCATGGCGCGCGCCTTGACCATAAAGTCGTCATGCTGCGCGGCGACATCCTCGGCCGCGCCCTCACTCATCAGGCCACCAAGCGCCAGCGGAATGCGCGCTACGACCTCGCCGTTGCGCACCAGCACGTGGCCACCCTGGCCAACAGCCTCGACGGCAGCCATCATATCGGCGGCGTTGTCGCCCACGACGCACACGTTGTGCGAATCGTGGCCAATCGTCGAGGCGATGGCACCGCCCGTGATGGTAAAGCCGCGCACCCAGCCGCGACCGATGTGCTTGCCAACAAGACCCAGGCCCGCAGGACCATCACCGTCGGCGCCCTCGGCCTGCAGTGACACGCCGCGGCCGTGGCGCTCGATCAGCATAATGCGGCGCAGGCCCTCGGCGCTCTCAGGGCGAGCCATACCCGTGATGGCCTTACCCGGCACCACGTCAATCACGGCCTCGCCCGGCTTAAAGGCATAGTCGAACACGTCGAGCGATAGCTTCGGCAGCTTAACGGAGGCGCGCAGCTCATCGGCAAGGGCCGCGACCTCGGCCATCTCGGGTGCGATCTCGCCCACAAAGGTGCCGTCCTGCGCCACCAGAGTACCGGCGGCATATACGCGATGCGGAGCCGTGGCAAACGTCAGGTCGTTGAGCACCAGCAGATCGGCACGCTTGCCCGGGGCAATCGCACCGCGGAGCTCGTGCGGGTCGCGGCAGCCGTGATCCAGGCCAAACGCCTCGGCCGTGGAGAGGGACGCCATAGAGATAGCGACCACGGGGTCGATACCGGCCTCAATCGCCACGCGGCAGGCATTGTCGATCATGCCGGTCGCAAGCGCATCGGAAGGGGCACGGTCGTCAGTCGCAAAGCAGCAGCGGCGGGCACGGGCGGGGTTTTCCAGCAGCATCGGCGACAGATTGGCCAGGTCATGGCTGCACGTACCCTCGCGCAGCATCACGTACATGCCACGAGACAGCTTGTCGAGCGCCTCCTCGGGAATCGTCGACTCGTGGTCGGCGATAATGCCCGCCGCGGCATAGGCGTTGAGGTCCTTGCCGGCAACGAGCGGCGCATGGCCGTCGACCTGCTTGGACGGCGTCTGGTCGGCAGCATCGATGCGAGCGCAGGTCTCGGGGTCGGCCATAAAGACGCCCGGTAGGTTCATCATTTCGCCCAGACCAAAAACATCACCCGGATGTTCGGCAAAAAACGCCTGCATATCGGCAGCGGTGATGACGGCACCGGCCTGCTCGTCGGGCAGTGCGGGCACGCACGAGGGCATCATGTACTTGATGGAAATAGGAGCGCGACGACCGTCCTCGATCATAAAGCGCAGGCCGTCCAGGCCGGAAACGTTGGCGATCTCGTGGCTGTCGGCAATGGCAGTGGTGGTGCCACGCGTCGCCGCCATGCGCGCATACTCGGCGGGACGGATGTTCGAGGACTCGATATGCAGATGTCCGTCGATAAAGCCGGGGGCGATATAGCGACCCTGGCAGTCAATGACCTCGGCAGCCTCGTAGGTGCCGGCGGCATCGTCGCGACCGTCGTAGAGCACGCCGACGATTACGCCGTCCTTGACGGCAACGCTACCGGGCGCCACGCGCTGACCGTACACGTCGACAATCTGCGCATTGGTAAACAGCGTGTCGACGGGCACGCGACCCTCGGCAGCCTCGATCACAGACCTCATGACCTCAACGGACATACATACTCCTTTAACGTTTGAAATAGCTGCGGAGCGGACAAACCTTCACCGCAGCAAGCCAATAGCCATTGTATGCCCAAAAGAAGGAGCGGCGGCACACCTCTCCGCTTAACGGCACCGCCAAATGATCCCTTGGGGACGGAGGAAAAAGGTTGCGGTGGAATAGTTCCTGCCTGGGCGCCCGTATGGCATTTTTAGGAACTATTTCACCGCAACTCAAAAGGTCGCAGTCGGGAACCCCGGCTGCGGCCCTATTGCACATGTTAGGTTGACCTACTTGCTAGACCAATTTAAAGCCCTTGCGCTTGCCTACGGAGAGGGTGTCGCCCAGCTTGAGGGCGCTCGGGTCGATGTTGTAGCTCTTGGGAGCCACGGCCTTGCCGTTGATCTTGACGCCGCCGCCGTCAATGTCGCGACGGGCTTGGCCGGCGCTCGCCGAAAGGCCCAGGTCCTTAAGCAGACCTGCGAGGTAGATCTGGCCCTCGTCGTTGACGGTCAGCTCGACATGCTTCTCGGGGAAGTCGGCAAGCTGACCCTCCTTGAACACGCGGTCGAACTCGGCCTGAGCCTCGTCACCGGCACCGGCGCCGTGATAGGTGTCGCACAGGTCGCGGCCCAGAGCGCGCTTGAGCTCGTAGGGGTCGGCGGAACCATCGGCCAAGGCGGCGTCGATCTTGTCGACCTCGGCCGGGGCGAGCGAGCTGGCCAGACGATAGTACTTGCCGATCATCTCATCGGGAATGGACATGGTCTTGCCGAACATATCCTTGGGAGCATCGGTCAGGCCGATGTAGTTGCCGTAGGACTTGGACATCTTGCGCACGCCATCGGTGCCCTCGAGCAGCGGCATGGTAAGCGCGATCTGCGGCTCCATGCCCATCTTCTCCATGAGCTCGCGACCAGCGAGCAGGTTGAAGAGCTGGTCGGTGCCGCCCATCTCCACGTCGGCCTTGATCTGAACGGAGTCGAAGGCCTGCATCACGGGGTACAGGAACTCGTGCAGGGCGATCGGCGTCTGGGACTGGTAGCGCTTGGTAAAGTCATCGCGCTCGAGGATGCGGGCGACGGTGAACTTGGAGCACACCTGCAGCAGGCCGGCCAGATCCATCGACAGGATCCAGTCGCCGTTGTGCACGATGGTGGTCTTCTCGGGATCCAGGATCTTCATGGCCTGGCTCACGTAGGTCTCGGCGTTGGCCTCGATCTGCTCCTGCGAAAGCTGCGGGCGGGTGGAGTTCTTGCCCGAAGGATCGCCGATCAGTGCGGTGCCGTTACCGATAATGAGGGTGACGTTGTGGCCCAGGTCCTGGAACTGACGCATCTTGCGCAGGGGCACGGCATGGCCCAGGTGCAGGTCGGGGCTGGTGGGATCGACGCCGAGCTTGATGTTGAGGGGCTCGCCCTTCTCAAGCTTCTTGCGAAGGTCGGCCTCGGGGACGATCTGCGCTGCGCCCGAGGTGATGATACGCATTTGCTCGTCGACAGACAGCATTGGGTATCCTCCTTTTGCTATAGCACCCTCACCGGATACGGCGGTGCTCGAAGTTCATAAACCCACTAATAATAACCAAAACGGCGCGGCCGAACACCTACGACAGGAAAATCCTCGTCCTGCCGCACACGTCGATAACGACCGGCAAACGCGTGCCGTCACGTTCGACCAAAAAGCGCGCCTGCTGACGGCGCGAGCAGTCACGGCAACGGACCTGCCCCGTCGTATCGGTGGCGCAGGCGCCCTCGACAGTCAGCAAGCAGTGCTCGCACACCATGAGCTCGGGACGATCGGCGTCGACAGGCCCCAAGACACCGGGGCAAGCGGCAAGCTCGGCAACACGCTCCGCGTCGTCGGCGACAAGCTCGGCAGGCAAATACACACGGCCCGCGCCGAGCCCGCGTAGCCAGGCAAGCGTAACCCGGTTCGCGCAAAACACCGGTGCCGCGACGTCAAACGCCACGCCCAGCTCACGCGCCATCGCCACCTGTCCCAGATTACGGCAGACGACGCGCCCGGCACGCCGCACAAGCGAACGGGTACGCGAGGCATCGGCTGCGCGACAGACCTCGTCGAGCACCACGGTCGCATTGGACAGATCGCGCTCGCCACACGGGTCGGCATCCATCAGCTGCCAGGCAAAGACCATGCGAGCGGAAGCCCCCTTTTCCGTCGGCTCCGTCAACGCCGCCTCGGGCACGTCGCCAACAGTCACGGCGTCCTCAAAGGGCAGTATCTCAACGGCTCGTGCAACGGGTACGACCGCGTCCGCCTCGACTCGCATGTGCTCCAGCGCCGTCGCCGTCTGCTCCAGCACGCCGGCGCTGCGAATCAGGTACACCTCGCATCCCGCATCCACCTTACGCTTGCAGTGCACGACAACGCGCTCCCCCGCCGCGGCACCCACCGGGCAGGGCACCTGGGGCCAGCGCTTGGGCACATCGGGACGCGCGTCGGCACCCGGATAGAATCGGATCTCGAGCGTGTCGCCCGCGGCCACAGCGGCATCGAGCTCGACGGTCACCTCTTCGTGACCCACCGCCACCAAGTGACCCACGCGCACGCCCTGATTAATCGCACGCTCAAAGCTCATGAGCTCAGCACCCGATCGCCCCCGCAGATACGCATCGGTAAACCCGCGGTTGAACGACCTGCCCAGCTCGCGCTCGAACACCGACACGGCAGCGGCATCCCACGCGCCATCGCGCAGCATATCGAGTGCACGACGCCACACCCGCACCACGTTGAACACGTAGTCGGGGTTTTTCATGCGCCCCTCGATCTTGAGCGACGCCACCCCGGCCCCAACAAGCTCGGGCAGGTGCGCAATGCCCAGATAGTCGCGCGGGCACAGCAGACGATCGCCCTCCACGGAAACGACGCTCTCCCCTGCCGCGTCCACCAGGTCGTACGCCAGGCGACACGGCTGCGTACAGTCGCCGCGCATCGCCGATCGTCCACGCCGCAGGGCCGAAAACTCGCAGGCGCCCGAATATCCAATGCAAATCGCGCCGTGGCAGAACACCTCGATAGGCACGCCGGTAGCACACAGGGCGGCAATCTCGTCGACCGCCAGCTCGCGGGCGGTCGTCACGCGCTCGACCCCGAGCTCGTCGGCAGCCAGGCGCACGGCGCCTTCGCTATGAACGCCCGCCTGTGTGGACAGGTGAATCTCGACCCCGGGAATCGCCGCGCGCAACGCGCAGGCCAGACCGGCATCCGCCACGATCAAGGCATCGGCACCCAACTCATGCGCGTGCGCCCCCAGCGCCACCGCGTCGGCCAACTCGTCATCGAACACAAACACGTTGAGCGTCACGTATACACGCACGCCGTGCGCATGCGCCACGGCGCAGCCGCGCAAAAACTCGTCGTCGGTAAAGCCGTGCGCGCTCACGCGGGCGTTATACCCGCCCAGGCCCGCATAGATGGCATCGGCGCCCGCTGCAATCGCCGCGAGCATCTGATCGAGTCCGCCGGCAGGCGCCAGCAGCTCGGGCAGCGCCGCCTCGGCAGCCCCCGGCTCGTTATCGCATTGTCCACTCGGCCCCATCGTCCGAATCGCCATCGGCAAACTCCTTACCAACAAGGTATGCATTCACTCTGAAAAATGCCGTCATCCAGCATACACGAGGCCTCGCGCGCCTCGTTTGGTTTATCGTGTAATAACTTATGTCCATCCTGCCCCAGCGGCGCACCCGTCGCCCGGCACGACATACCTGGAGGTCAATATATGGGTCCTCGCCAACGACAGGGACGCAGTCGTTCCAAGACGCATGCCCTGCCCATGATCCTGCTCTCGTTCTTGGGCTTTTTGCTCATCGCGGGCGTAGCGTTTGGCATCGGCATGATCGGCAACGTCAATCGTTGGCTGTCCGATCTGCCCGACTATACCGACGCCAACGCCTATCTGGTGAGTGAACCCACCGAGATCGTCGATTGCAACGGCAACAAGATTGCGAGCTTCTACACGCAAAACCGCAAGTCCGTCACCAAGGACCAGGTTTCCCCGTACGTGCCGCAGGGCACCGTCGACGTTGAGGACGAGCGCTTCTACGAGCACGGCGGTATCGACCTGTGGGGTATCGCGCGTGCTGCCGTGGCAACCGTCTCCGGTGGCCACGAGGGTGCATCGACCATCACCCAGCAGCTGGTACGCAACACCATCCTGCAGGAGGAGCAGTTCGATTCGACCATCGAGCGTAAGGTGCGCGAGGCCTATATCGCCATCAAGATGGAGGAGATGTACTCCAAGGACGAGATCCTCATGATGTACCTCAATACCATCTATTACGGCCACGGTGCCTACGGCATCGAGGCCGCAGCCGAGACCTATCTGTCCAAGAGCGCCGCCGACCTCACCCTGAGCGAGGCCGCGCTGCTCATCGGCCTTCCCAACTCGCCTTCGCAGTACGACCCCACGGTCAACCCCGACCTAGCGCTCTCCCGCCGCAACAAGGTCCTCGACAACATGCTGCGCTTGGGCCATATCACGCAGGAGGAGCACGACGCCGCGCAGGCCGAGCCCATCACGCTCAACGTGACCGAGATTTCGGGCAGCGGTGTCGACGTCTACTCTCAGCCCTACTTTGTGGCCTATGTTAAGAAGCTTCTGGAGCAAGAGTTCTCCACCGACGTGCTCTTTAAGGGCGGCCTGTCCGTCAAGACTACCATCGACCCGACCATGCAGCAGGTAGCTGAGGACGCCGTCCGCACCCAGCTCGATACGCTTTCGCTCGACGGCCTGGACATGGGCATGGTCGTTGTCGACCCCAAGACCGGCTATATCAAGTGCATGGTGGGTGGCTACGACTACAACGCCGACGAGAGCCACGTCAACCACGCTACGGCAAAGCGCCCCGTGGGCTCCACGTTTAAGGCCTTTACGCTGGCCACTGCCATCCAAAACGGTATGAACCCCAACGTCACCCTCAACTGCAACTCGCCGCTTACGGTAAAGGGCACCACAACCAAGGTGCAAAACTACGCCAACACGAGCTATGGCAACATCTCGCTCAAACAGGCAACGGCCGTATCGTCCAACACCGCGTATATCCAGGTGGCAGACGCCATCGGTAACGACAAGATCCTCTCGCTCGTCAAAAAGCTTGGCATCGACACCTCCGACGGAAATATCGAGGACGTCCCCGTCATGACGCTCGGCCCTGGTTCGATTTCGCCGCTCGAAATGGCCTCTGCCTACGGCACGTTTGCCAACGGCGGTTACTATCGTCAGCCGATCGCCATTACCGAAATTGATTCGCGCACCGGCTCGGTACTCTACCAGCACACCGACAACCCCAAACAGGTGCTCTCTGCGGGCGAGGCCGCGGCGGTGACCGATGTCCTGACCGGCGTTATGCAGGGCAGCGGAACGGGCGTCGACGGTGCCCTAAGTGTCAAACAGCCCTATGCGGGCAAGACCGGCACCACCGATGACAACACCAACCTGTGGTTCTGCGGCTATACCCCGCAGCTGGCGTGCGCGCTGTGGACCGGCTATTCCGCAGGCGAAATCCCCATCCAAAAGTACGGGGCCGATCTGTTTGGCTCGCAGACCAACCTGCCCGTCTTTAAAAAGTTTATGGACACCGTCTTGGCCGGCACCGAGCGCGAGGAGTTCCCGACCGGAACGGCCCCCACGTACAAGAACAACAACGTCTGGAAGTTCTACGGCACCAGCAACACCAAGAAGACGGAAAGCGACACCGAGGACAAAGACGAGGAAGAGACCACGACTACGACAACCACGACTACGACCACGACCACCGAGACCACGGGCGGCAGCACCACGGGTGGCACCGGCTCGACCGGCGGCTCGACCGGCGGCGACGGTAGCGGTGGCGGTGGCGAGGGCGGCGGCGAGGGCGGTTCCCCCACTCCAACGCCTACGCCCACGCCCGATCCCTCCACGGGTCAGTAGGAACCCAGCCATAGCCAATCAAAGGCGCCCGAGCAGATCGAAAGCTGCTCGAGCGCCTTTTTGTCACGAGAAACCTTGCACGCGCCTCAACACGATACGGAAATAAAAAAGGGCGCCGACCATCGTCGACGCCCCCTTACAAGGCTCTGTAGCCGCCTGCACGACGCGGTTCTCGCCTACTTGCGAGAGTTGCTCAGCTTGTTAATCAGCGCCTCCAGGCGCTCGCCGTCCTCGGCGGTCTGGGCGATAACCAAGATGGTGTCGTTACCGGCGAGCGAGCCGAGCACGTCGGGCAGCTCGGCGGCATCGACCGCAGCGGCAATGCCCGAAGCGGTGCCGGGCTGAGCCTTGATCATAACCAGGTTGTCGGTGCGCAGAACGCCCGTTACCAGTTCGGAAACCATACGCTGCAGATGCAAGTCCTCGGCCAGAACATAGATACCCTCGGGAAGCTTGCGCAGACCCATATCGGCAATGTCGCGCGAAACGGTTGCCTGCGTGCAATCAAACCCCATGGCACGAAGCTCATCCACCAGCACGCGCTGCGTGCGAACATCCTTGTTGCGCACGATATCTCTGATGGCATCCTGGCGCCCATTGCGTTTTTTAGCCATACAAAACCTCACTCCATAGATGGCGGAGACAATCAATCAGTGATTGAATAGTTTAGCGCTATTTGATGGTATTTGTGAATAAGAATGCATTTCGAAACAATTCCATGCAAGATTGTTTCGAACATAGCCGTCTTAAGCAGTTTTGACGCCCGTCCGGTTAAAAAAAGCAGCCAGGTGCGTATACATCACGCAGCGCGCAGGCTTGGCACTGGCAATCGGTCCAAACAGCAGGCCGAGTCCACGATGGTTATCCTTGAGTGCCGCGGCCATCTGACGAGTTCGAGATGCCTCGAGCATATCACGCATACGAGCGGAACGCTCAATTGAAGAAACCCCATGCGGGCTCAAGCACAAATTTTCGATGCAGGCGACCAGCCCGTCGAAGTAAAACATATGGCTCGCAACCTTTAGCTGCGTGTCACCGCCCGCCTCTACAAGCGAATCAGTAAGCTCGTCGAGCGCCCGGGCGTCATCGGTCAGCTTGGCAAACAATGTGGGGTCAAAAGCATCTGTAAGCCGTGGCGCCACCGCATGGAAACAGGCGCCACCGCACCCGGATATGCGTTGTGCCTGCGAAAGGGCGCATGTCATAAACCCAATCGAGCGAAGCGCACGGTCGCGCGACAAACACGTCTCGAACAACGAGCGGCCGTACATCACACCGGAAGTCTGGGTAATCAAGCCGCCGGAAATCATCTGAGGCAGACCAGCCGCCAAAGAAGCACGGTCATCGATCGCAAGAGAGGTGGCATCCAGTACGCGCGAATGACGCTCACGATGAGCATCGTAGCGGTCAAGCGATGCCGTGGGAATCACCATGCCTGCCGCAGCATCGCACGCAACATCGACCATCTTGGAAAGGGACTGTGGGGCAAACCACTCGTCGGCGTTCATGGCAACAATCTGCAATCCGCGCGAGGCGGCAAAACCGGCCTTGAGACATGCTCCGCGCGCCGAATCCTCGACGTCAATCAAATCGATGTGAATATCCCTGCCTGCGGCAACTTCGAGCGAATGGCGCACGCCCGGCGCAACGTCGCGACAAACCACGACAATTTGCAGGTCATAGAGGTCTTGGTTCTGGACGCTCTCGAGTGCGCGCATCGCATAGCTGGGCGAACCCTCAACAATAAGGATCACCGAAAGTCGCGGATGCGAACCACGTCGAACCAAGTTTTCCGTCCTCTCGACAGCGCCAAATCAAACCGTCGTTCATGGTACACCCGAGCTATAAAAGCAACGAGCCGCCTAACATGTTGCACGCCAAGAACAGATGTTGCACACGCGCAGCTCACACATAGTATATGCCAGGCACGGACGCGCCGAGCACTCCCCTAGCCGAGCACGACAAGCTCGGCGGGGTTGTAATCCACGCCCATAAACGTAAGGCCGCAGGCAGGCGCCGTGGGACCCGCAGCGGTACGGTCGCAGGCATCAATGACCTCGCGCATCCACTCGGGTTCGCGGCGATGCATGCCGATCTCGACGAGCGTGCCCACAATAGTGCGCACCATCGAATGTAAAAATGCGTTGCCCTCGATGGTAAACGTCAGGATATCCTCACCAAAAGCGACCTCGTGGCCAAACTCGGCGCGCATCACGCAGCGGTGCGTAGGCTTGCCCACGGCAGAGGCGACCTTGCAAAAGCTCTTAAAGTCCTGTTCGCCCAGCAGCGCAGGACAGGCCGCAGACATAGCCTCGACGTCCAAGGGGTAGCGATGCCACCACACCGCACCGCGCGAGAGCACGGGGCGTGCATCGCGATCGGCAATGCGGTACGTATACGTACGCGACCGCGCGTCAAAGCGCGCAGAAAAGCCCTTACGGGCCTTGTAGACCTCGTTTATGGCGATATCTTTAGGCAGGAGGGCATCCATAGCCCTCAGCCATCTACGGCGCGTCAGAGCCAGCTCAGCGTCCGTTACGGGCACGCTAATATACTGCGCTACCGCATGCACACCGGCATCGGTACGCCCCGCACACGTCAGATCGATTGGGCGGCGCAGCAGCGTCTCGATAGCGCGGCGCAACTCGCCCGCAACGGTCGTCTGGCCCGGCTGCTCGGCAAATCCGCTATAGGACGAGCCATCGTAGGCGACACGGAATACGAGCGTGGCATCGAGCTCTGGAATCGAATTGAAATCAGACGGCGCGGTCATGGGCGCTCCCAACAAACAATCAACGGTATCGCGACAAAAAAAGAGGGGTACGCGAACGTACCCCTCGAATATAGCCTATGCAGACGGATTGTCTACTCAGCGGTCTCCTCGGCAGCGGTCTCCTCGACAGCCTCGACCTTCTTGGGAGCAGCGGCCTTCTTGGGGGCCGGAGCAGCCTTCTTGGCCTTAGGCGTGCAAGGCTCGGTGACGAGCTCCATGATAACGATAGGAGCGTTGTCGCCCTTACGGTTACCGAGCTTCATGATGCGGGTGTAACCGCCGTTGCGGTCCTGCCACATACCCTGAGCAGCCTTGTCGAAAATCTCGGCAACGAGCTGCTTATCGCCGAGCTTGGCGATGGCCAGACGACGAGAGTGCAGGTCGCCCTTCTTGGCCCAGGTGATGATCGGATCGACGACCGAACGCAGCGCCTTAGCGCGGGTCTCGGTGGTCTTGATGCGGTCGTTCTCGAAGAGGGCCTTGGCCAGGCTCTTCTTCATGGCCTTGGTGTGGCTCGCATCGGTGCCGAGCTTCAGGCCCTTCTTAACGTTGTGACGCATGGTCTAGTTTCTCCTCAAATATGCGAAGCATTAAGCCTTCAGGCTCAGGCCCATGGACTCAAGCTTGTCCTTCACTTCCTCGATCGACTTAACACCGAAGTTACGGATGTTAAGCAGATCGTTCTCCGAGAACTCAACGAGCTGACGGACCGAGTGAATGCTGGCGCGCTTAAGGCAGTTGTAGGAACGGACGGAAAGGTCCAGATCCTCGATCTGCTTGTCCAGCTCGGCGTTGTCGTTGGTGACCTCGGGAGCGAAGATCGAAGCCTCCTCCTCGACCTCGGGGGTCTCGGCAAGGTTCATAAAGGCAGCCATATGCTGGTTGATGATATTGGCAGCCTGGACCACGGCGTCGCGCGGGGCGATGGAGCCGTTGGTCTCGATCTCAAGGACAAGGCGGTCGTAGTCGGTGTGCTGACCGACACGGCAAGCCTCAACGAGCTTGGCGCAACGGGACACCGGCGAGTAAAGCGAGTCGACGTGGATCACACCGATGGGATCGTTGTCGCGCTTGTTAGCCTCGCCAGAGACATAGCCGCGGCCATAGCCGATGCGCATGCTCATGGTGAGATGGCCACCCTCGGTGAGCGTAGCGATGTGCTGCTCGGGGTTGACCAGCTCAAACTCGGACGGAATAAAGAAGTCCGCACCGGTGACCTCGCAGGGGCCGTCAACCGAAATGGTGGCGGTCGCCTCGTCGGTCGTGCCGAGAGCCCTGAAGACAAGACCCTTGACATTCAGGACGATGTCGGTGACATCCTCGACCATGTTAGGGATGGTCATGAACTCGTGCTGCGCGCCATCGATCTGAATAGCCTCGACGGCGGCACCCTCGAGCGAGGACAGAAGAACGCGACGAAGGGAGTTACCCAGCGTATCGCCGTAGCCACGCTCGAGCGGCTCAACGGAGACACGAGCAGACGTCTCGTTAATCTCTTCGACCTGAACCTGAGGCCTAATGAATTCTGACATGTATTACCTCCAGCCTCAGCAGCCCGGATGGACTACTTAGAGTAGAGCTCGACGATGAGCTGCTCGTTGATATCACCGCTGATCTGCTCACGCGTCGGCAGAGCGAGCACGTTACCAGACAGCTTCTCGATATCGACCTCGAGCCAGCCAGGGACTTCGAAACGCTCGGAGGAAATCAGAGCCTCCTTGATGGGGAGGAGGTCACGGAACTTCTCGCCGACAGCGACGACGTCGCCGGCCTTGACGCGGTAGGACGGGATGTCCACGCGCTTGCCGTTCACGGTGAAGTGACCGTGACGGACGGACTGACGAGCCTCTTTGCGGGTGCGGGCGAAGCCAAGACGGAAGACGACGTTGTCGAGGCGAGACTCAAGGATGATCATGAGGTTCTCACCGGTGACGCCGTTCATCTTACGGGCCTTGTTGAAGTAGCCGTGGAACTGCTTCTCCAGAACGCCATAGATGAACTTGACCTTCTGCTTCTCGCGCAGCTGCATGCCGTACTCAGATTCCTTGCGACGGCGCTTGGGCTGACGGATAGATTCCTTCTTGCTGCTATAACCGAGCTCAGCGGGATCGATCCCGAGCTGACGGCAGCGCTTAAGAACAGGAGTCCTGTCGATTGCCATATTGATACGATCCTTTCAGTTACACGCGGCGACGCTTCTTGGGGCGGCAGCCGTTGTGCGGGATGGGGGTCTTGTCCTGGATGCTCGAGACCTCGAGGCCAGCAGCCTGGAGGGAGCGGATGGCGGTCTCACGACCGGAGCCGGGGCCCTTGACGAAGACGGAAACCTTCTTCATACCGTGCTCCATGGCCTGCTTGGCAGCAGCCTCGGCAGCCATCTGGGCAGCGAACGGCGTGGACTTACGGGAGCCCTTGAAGCCCACCTGGCCAGCCGACTTCCAGGAAATGACGTTGCCCTGGGGATCGGTGATCGAAACGATCGTGTTGTTGAACGTAGAACGAATGTGAGCCTGGCCCACGGAAATGTTCTTACGGTCCGCGCGCTTCAGACGGGCAGCGCGAACGTTCTTCTTAGCAGTAGCCATCTATCTAGCGCTCCTTATTTCTTCTTCTTAGCACCGATCTGACGCTTCGGGCCCTTGCGGGTACGAGCGTTAGTGTGGGTGCGCTGGCCGCGGACCGGGAGGCCCTTGCGGTGACGAAGGCCGCGGTTGCAGCCGATGTCCATAAGGCGCTTGACGTTCTGGTTGCGCTCACGGCGGAGGTCGCCCTCAACCATGATCTGGTTCTTGTCGATATAATCGCGGATGGCGTTAACCTCATCCTCGGTGAGGTCCTTAACGCGCGTATCCACGTTAACGTTGCACTCGACGCAAATCTTCGTCGCAGTGGTGCGGCCGATGCCGTAAATGTAGGTCAGACCGATCTCAACGCGCTTCTCACGCGGGAGGTCGACACCATTAATACGGGCCAACGTAGTCTCCTCTCTTAACCCTGACGCTGCTTATGACGGGGGTTCTCGCAAATGACGAGGACCTTGCCATGGCGCCTAATGATTTTGCACTTATCGCACATCTTCTTGACCGAAGGACGTACCTTCATCGTTCTTCCTTTCGGTAGCGCTCAAACTACTTCCCTACTATCTACTCGCCCAGCCGCAGGCGTTTAAAACTATGGCTGGTCTTCACACGCAAACCGACCGTAGGTTGAGCTAAGCCTGCAGTCGGAAAAGAGCGTGTATGTGTGTCGCTATTTATAGCGATAGGTGATGCGACCGCGGGTCAGGTCGTACGGGGAAAGCTCCACGACAACCCTGTCACCGGGGAGAATGCGGATGTAATTCATTCGGATCTTGCCAGAAATGTTGCACAGAACCGAATGACCGTTCTCGAGCTCAACCTTAAACATGGCGTTGGGCAGCGGCTCCTTTACCGTACCCTCGAGCTCAATTGCGTCTTCCTTCTTCACAAGCAATCATCTTTCTCTAGAAAACGACAGCGATTGAGTATTCTACAACACGTATGCACGCATCGTAATAACTTCGTAATGGCTCCACAACTACGTGGAACTTGTTACATTTCTCCGCCCTGGAGCGAACACCAGGATCCTTGCGCATCGGTGGTAAGAATCACCGGACCGTCATCGGTAATGGCGACGGTGTTCTCGTAGTGCGCGGCGGGCAGGTGGTCGTTGGTCGTAACGATCCAACCATCGGAGCCCGTGCTCACATGATTGGACCCCATCGTGACCATCGGCTCGATGGCAATGACCATACCGGCCTGGAGACGAACGCCCCTCCCCTTCTTTCCGTAATTCGGAACGTTGGGGTCCTCGTGCATCACATGGCCAATACCGTGCCCCACATAATCGCGAAGCACGCCATAGCCGTGAGACTCGGCGAGGGACTGGACGGCATAACCAATGTCCCCAATATGGTTACCGGGAACAGCCTGCTCGATGGCAGCCTTAAGGCAATCGCGCGTAACCTCGCACAGGGCCTTGGCCTCGGGCGTGGGGGTACCGACGAAAAACGTCCAAGCGTTATCGCCGACCCAACCGTCGACAACAGCTCCCGTATCGATGGAGATGATATCGCCATCGCGCAGAATCATGTCGGGGTTGGGAATACCATGCACCACGGCATCGTTAATCGATGCACAGATGGTACCGGGAAACCCGCCGTAACCTTTAAAGGCCGGGGTGCCACCATGCATGCGGATAATCTGCTCCGCAAGCTGATCAAGCTCAAAGGTCGAAACACCAGGGCGAACCATGGCTCCAACGTGGCGGAGCGCCATCTTAGATAGCGCTCCTGCCTTCTTCATCTGCTCGATTTGCGTCGCAGACTTAATCTTGATCATAGACCGAGAGCCTCTTTGACATCCCCGTACACGGTCTCGCGAGCCTGGTCACCGTTGACCGACTTGAGCAGACCCTGGCCACGATAGTAGTCGACGAGCGGGCTCGTGGACTTCTCGTAGACGTCGAGACGGTTCTTGATGGTCTCGGGCTTGTCGTCGTCGCGCTGATACATCTCGCCACCACACTTGGGGCAGGTAGCATCGGCAGCGGTGCCGGTGTAACCGCAGGCGCGGCAGGTGCGACGCGAAGACAGACGGTCGATGATGACCTCGGGGGCCACGTCGACCAGAAGGGCGCAGTCAATCTCGCGACCCATGGCGGAGAGCTCGGAATCGAGCGTCACAGCCTGGGCGGTGTTGCGCGGGAAGCCGTCGAGGATGAAGCCCTGCTGGGCGTCATCGGCGGCAAGGCGCTCCTTGACAAGGTCGATCACGAGCTGGTCGGGAACGAGCTCGCCGGCGTCCATGTACTTCTTAGCCTGAATACCAAGCTCAGTGCCACCCTTGACGGCAGCACGCAGCAGGTCGCCCGTGGAAATGTGAGCGACGCCGAACTCGGCGACGAGCTCCTGTGCGACGGTGCCCTTACCGGCACCCGGAGCTCCGAGCAATACGAGGTTCATGAGCAATCCTCCTCTAGCCTATTTAAAGAATCCATCGTAATCATACATCTTGATCTGGCCTTCGAGCTTATCGACCGTGTCGAGCACGACGCCGACCATGATGAGGATGGACGTGCCGCCAAATGCCTGGATCAGATGGTTACCCGTGAAAGAGAAGATGATCGAAGGCACGATGGCGATGAGCGCCAAAAAGACAGCGCTGGGAAGCGTAATCTTGTTGAGCGCGTTCTTGATGTAGGCCGCGGTAGCCCTGCCCGGACGGACGCCCGGAATAAAGCCGCCCTGCTTCTTAAGGTTGTCGGCCGTGTCATCGGGGTTGAACACCATGGAGGTGTAGAAGTACGCGAAGAACACGATGAGGACAACGTTAAGCACCCAGTTGAGCCAACCGGTCGAAAGCGCGGAGGCAACTGCCTGGATCCAGCCGATGCCGGGGAAGAACACGGCAATCTGGGCCGGGAAGTACAGCAGCGCCGAAGCGAAGATGATCGGCACGACGCCCGCGGTGTTGACCTTGATGGGCAGGTAGGTGGTCTGGCCACCCATCATGCGACGGCCCACGACGCGCTTGGCGTAGGAGACCGGGATGCGGCGCTGGCCGCGCTCAAGGAAAACGATCAGCGGGATGACCAGCAAGATGATGGCGCAGATGATCACCATGGTGATGATGCCACCGACGTTACCCTCGGTGCTGGAGAAGATCGCCTGCGGAAGACCGGCCATGATGTTCGCGAAGATGATCAGCGACATGCCATTGCCGATACCGCGCTGGGTGATGAGCTCACCAATCCACATGATCAGCATGGCGCCCGCGGTGAGCGTACCGACGATCATGAGGTCAAAGATGATCTCGGGAGCGCCGGCGCCATTAAAGCTGATGCCGAAGCTCTTAAAGAGGAAGAGGTAACCCACGGAGTTGAGGATTGCCAGAGCCAAGGTAAGGTAACGCGAATACTGCGTAATCTTGGTCTGACCGACCTCGCCCTCGCGGGCAAGCTCATGCAGGGAAGGCACGACGGCCTGGAGCATCTGGAGGATAATCGAGCTCGTGATGTACGGCATGATGCCCAAAGAGAAGACCGAGACATAGCTCAACGCGCCACCAGAGAAAAGATTCAGGAGGGCCATAGCACCTGCGGCGACCGAGTTGCTCCCGGTCGAGAAAAGGCCCAGCATCCCCTGGAAGGGAATGCCGGGCACAGGAACGTGCGCACCAATGCGGTACACGACGAGCATAGCTATGGTAAAAAGAATCTTTTCGCGCAGTTCTTTGATGCGGAAAGCATTCTTAAGACCATTTAGCACGGCAGCTCGACCTTTCCGCCGGCGGCCTCGATCTTGGCCTGCGCAGAAGCGCTGACCTTGTCGACCTTGACCGTGAACTTCTTGGTGAGCTCACCATTGCCGAGCACCTTGACGGGCTCGAACTCGCTCTTGGTGATGCGAGCGGCCTTAAGAGCAGCACCGTCGATCACAGCGCCGTCCTCGAACTTACGCTCGAGACGCTCGACGTTGACAGCGGTGTACTCGATACGACGGGGGTTGCGGAAGCCCGGAAGCTTGGGCAGGCGCATAGCCAGCGGAGTCTGGCCACCCTCGAAGCCGGCACCCTTGGTGCCACCAGAGCGGGAACCCTGGCCCTTCTGGCCGCGGCCAGAAGTGGTGCCGTGACCCGAAGAATTGCCACGGCCGACGCGCTTGCGGTTCTTGGTGGAACCGGGCGCGGGAGTAAGATCGTGAAGCTGCATTTGCTACTCCTCTACAATCTCGACAAGGTGCTTGACCTTGAAGATCATGCCGCGGACGGACTCGTTGTCAGCAATCTCGCGAACCTCGCGGATCCTGTGGAGACCGAGGGCACGGACAGTACGGACCTGGTCCTGCTTGCAACCATTGGTGCTGCGGACCTGCTTGATCTTGATGGTGTCAGCCATGCTTAGTTCTCCTTACCGACGAACATCTCGGAGACCGTCAGGCCACGGCGAGCCGCGACGTCCTCAGGGCTGGAGAGCTCCTTGAGGCCCTCGACGGCAGCCTTGATGATGTTAAGGCCGTTGTCGGTACCGAGGGACTTGGACAGGACGTTCTTGATGCCAGCAAGCTCGAAGAGGGGACGCACAGCGCCGCCGGCGATAACGCCGGTACCCTCGACAGCGGGCTTGATAATGATGCGGCCGGCACCAAAGTGACCGAGAACCTCGTGCGGGATGGTGCCCTGATCGGTCACCGGCACGTGGAACATGTTCTTCTTGGCATCGAGAGACGCCTTGGAGATGGCCAGGGGCACCTCAGCGGACTTGCCCATGCCAACGCCGACGTTGCCCTTGCCGTCGCCAACGACGACGAGAGCGACGAGGCTCATGCGACGACCACCCTTGACGGTCTTCGACACGCGGTTGATGTAAACGACGCGCTCCTCGAACTCGGAGGCCTCGCGCTGCTGCTTCTGATTACGAGCCATGTGCTACATACCTCCTAGAACTCGAGACCGGCGGCACGGGCACCGTCGGCGAGGGCCTTGACGCGGCCATGGTAGATACGGCCACCGCGATCGAAGGCGACCTTGGTGATGCCGGCCTCGATGGCACGCTTGCCAACGAGCTGACCGACCTTCTCCGCAGCCTCCTTGTTCGAGGTGTGGGTGCCCTTGAACTCGGCCTCGAGGGTCGAGGCGGAGACGAGCGTCAGGCTGGAGCCCTTGCTGTCGTCGATGATCTGGGCATAGATATTGGCGTTAGTACGGGTCACGCGAAGACGCGGACGCTCGGCGGTACCCGAGACCTTGCCGCGAACACGACGCTGACGACGCTTGAGGCCTTCCAGCTTCGCCTTATGCTTGTTCATACGTAAACTCCTAAAAAGGTTGATCTTGCCAGCACCTGACGGGGTGCTGGTCTTATGCGAGTGAGTCGGTTACGACTACTTGGCGGCCTTACCCAGCTTGCGGCGGATGTGCTCGCCAACGTAGTGGATACCCTTGCCCTTGTAAGGCTCAGGAGGACGATGGCCGCGGATCTCAGCGGCGATCTGACCGACCTGCTGCTTGTTGATACCCTTGACGTTCACGTGGGTGTTGTCGGGAACCTCGAAGGTGATGCCCTCGGGAGCCTCGACGATCACGGGGTGCGAGAAGCCCAGGGAGAACTCGAGGTTCTTGCCCTTCTGCTGCACGCGGTAACCGACGCCGGCGAGCTCGAGCTTCTTCTCGAAGCCCTCGGAAACGCCAACAACCATGTTGTGGATGAGGGCGCGGGTGAGGCCGTGGCGGGCACGGGTCTCACGCTCGTCGTCGGGACGGGAAACGGTGAGGACGTTGTCCTCGACGTTGATAGCGAGCTTCTCAAAGACATCGAGCTCGAGCTGGCCCTTGGGGCCCTTGACGACAACGTTGTTGCCGTTGACTGCCACTTCGACTCCGGCGGGAATCTGGACAGGCTTATTACCGATACGAGACACGGTGATCTCCTTTCCTTCTACCTACCGAGCGAATTACCAGACGTAAGCGATGATCTCGCCGCCGACGTTGTGCTTGCGAGCATCGCGGTCGGTCATGACGCCATGGCTGGTGGAAATAATGGCGGTACCAAGGCCACCGCGGACGCGGGGCATGTCGGCAACGCCGGTGTACTTACGCAGGCCCGGCTTGGAAATGCGGCGGATGCCGTTGATGACCTTAGCCTTCTTGGGACCATACTTAAGCGTGATGTGCAGAGTCTTCTGGGGAACGGTGTCCTCGACATCGTAGCCCTCGATGTAGCCCTCCTCGTGCAGAACACGAGCGATCTCGACGAGCTTCTTGCTGCTCGGCATGGAGACCGTGGCCTTGTTCACAGAGTTAGCGTTACGGATGCGCGTAAGCATATCTGCGATCGGGTCTGTAAGGTTCATACAGATTCTCCTTCGTTCTTGATGAACACGTGCTCTTGGTTCTTCGCCGCCCTTAACGGCAAAGCCTAACTAGCGCGTTTTCCCTGTTCCAAACGGATGCTTGAAACGCTGGTAGTGACTTACCAGCTGGCCTTCTTAACGCCGGGAAGCTCGCCCTTGAGTGCAAGCTCGCGGAAGCAGACACGGCACAGGCCGAACTTGCGGTACACAGAGTGCGGACGGCCGCAGCGCTGGCAGCGCGTGTACTCACGAGTAGAGAACTTCTGCTTGCGATTGCACTTGACGATCATCGATGTCTTAGCCACTTATATCCTCCTCACATAGAGTATTGTTCGCCCCAAGCGCCGCCCCCTTGTGGGAACGGCGCTTATAGGGCAGGTGAACCTATTTCTTGAACGGGAAACCGAAGGCGTCCAGAAGGGCCTTGGCCTCCTCATCGGTGTTGGCGGTGGTCACGAAGGTGATGTCCATACCACGCTGGTGATCGACGGAATCGAAGTCGATCTCGGGGAAGATGAGCTGCTCGGTGACGCCCATGGAGAAGTTACCACGGCCGTCGAAGCTCTTGGCGGAGATGCCGCGGAAGTCGCGGATACGGGGGATCGCGACGGAGGTCAGACGATCGAAGAACTCCCACATACGGTCGCCACGCAGGGTAACCTTGCAGCCGATCGGCATACCAGCGCGCAGGCGGAAGGTAGCGATGGACTTGCGGGCACGGGTGATCATCGGCTGCTGGCCGGTGATGGCGCGCAGGTCGCGCACGGCACCGTCGATGGCCTTGGAATCGGTAGCGGCCTCGCCGACACCCATGTTCACGACGATCTTCTCAAACTTGGGGATCATCATGACGTTCTCGTACTGGAACTTGTCCTGAAGCTGCTGCTTGACCTCGTTGTTGTACTTGGTCTTCAGACGCGGCACATACTTCTCTTCTGCCATTGTTCACTCCTTCTTGGGGTTTTAAGCACGGGGCGTGGCCACGATGGGTTGTCCTCGTGCCTCCTGGCTGCATCCGCGCCACTCATGGCATTTCGCGGTTTGGACTCGACGCAGCAGGAGCCGACAAAACAATCGGTACTATACGCGCATTGGGTGCGTATTTCCAGAAAAACCTCGTCTGCCTGCACAACTCCACAACTCCCCCGCACAAATGCGTCCCAAAAATCAGTTGCGGTGAAATAGGGACTGTTTGGCGGCCTAACAGGCTTAAACAAACCGTATTTCACCGCAACTTATTGGTGGGGATGCGATTAGCGCTTGCGGGGGACGAGTTTGGTGCGGCGCAGGTGGATCATCTCGGCGGCGATGGAGATGGCGATCTCCTCGGGATCCTCGGCCTGAATGGCAACGCCGATCGGCAGGTGCAGCTCGTCGATCTGGTCCTGTGTAAAGCCCTCCTGCTCCAGGCGGGCGCGCACAAAGGCCGTCTTGCGGCGCGAGCCCAGGCAGCCCAGGTAGGCAGGTTTGGCGCGCATGGCCTGGATCACCACGTCGATATCGGACTTGTGACCCGCTGTGGCGACCACCACCAGGTCGCGCGGGCCGATGGGGCATTGCTCGCCCAGGATCTTGTAATCGACCAGACGACGGTCATAGACCCCGGGCACCCATTCGGGGGTCAGCGTGCCGGGACGGTCGTCGCAAGCCACGACGGCAAAGCCCGCCGCCGTGAGCACCCGCGCCGTCGCAGCGCCCACGTGGCCGCAGCCAAAGATATAGGTCAGGCCCTCGGGGCAGAGCGTCTCGATGTGCGCCGGGGGAATCTCGGAGGCGGCGTTGGTGTAGGTGACCTTACTCCCCTCCTCCACCAGCGAAAGCCCGGGGCAGCCCGCAATGGTGCGGCGCGATTCCTCGCCATGGTACTCGGCCACATCGCCCTCGAGTGCGCTCGCGATAAACGGCTCAAAGTCGATGACGAAGTCGCCGATGCGCCGATAGGCCAAGACGTTGGCAATTTCTTGGAACAACGATGCCTGAGTCGCATCCAGATGCAGGTAGCACAGGCAGATGGCTCCGCCGCAGATCATGCCGGTATCGGAGTTCTCGCCGCCCATGGTGTAGCGGACCAGACGCGACTGTCCCGCGCTCAGGAGCTCGCGCGCCTCGTCCAGCGCAAAGAGCTCGATCTTGCCGCCGCCGATGGTACCCGCTTGGCTGTCATCGGCAAAGACGGCCATCCAGGCGCCCACGCCGCGCGGCGATGACCCTGCCGTGCCGGCCACGACCACCAGCTCGCACGTCTCGCCAGCACGCAGAGCGCCAAGCGCAGCATTCACCACATCGAGCTTTTCCATTGCCGCCTTCTATCCTCTAAAGACATCGGTGAGCATAGCGAGTGCCTCGAGCACGCCGCCGCCGACCGACGTCGCTTTGTCCGAAATGTAGTTGATATAGCTGGCATCGCCGCGCGGATCGACATCGGCGCATTTAAAGCCCTCGGTCACCTGCACGCCGTTCGCCAAAAGCCCGCGCAGACAGCCATCGATCTGCGTGCGCATGGGCATATCTCCCGCGTAGCCAATCACGTTTCCGGCACTCACGATGTCGCCGATTGCGCGGTCGGACCGAAACACGCCGGCGGCGGGGCTGTGAATAACGCGCTCTTTGCCATAGCCGGCGATAATGCCTGGCACGCCCGTGTTGGGCTGGGGCGAACCCTGGGTGATGACGCGGCCGAGAAAATGCCCGCGCATGGTCTCGACCACGGCGTCACAGTCAACCGGCGCGGTAAAGCCCGGCCCCACGGCGATGACGGCAGGCGCCATGTCGCGCGTGGTGCTCAGGTTGCGCTTGGCCAAAATCGCGTCGACCACAGCCGCGGGTTTCAGCTCGCCGAGCATCTTGGCCTGGGGGTCCACCACAACGGCGACGTCTCCAGCCTCGGTAATCGCAAGCGCCTCTGCCGGCGTCTGTGCCAAGCGAGCGCGAATGCCTTCGACCTCGACCTCGCCCAGGCGAATGGCCTCGCAAAAACTGATTGTGCGGCGGATGCACGTGGGAACCGCGATATCGGCCATAACGACCGACACGCCGGCGCGAACCAAGCGAGCGGCGACGCCCGTGGCGATATCGCCAGCGCCGCGAACATAAACGAGCATTCCCGGGGCACCTCCCTGTGCTACGGTTTGAGCAGAGCAAAAGCGGTTCGACCGCTACTCTGATGATTATTTATTATCACAGTATTATACGGCGGTGAACAGATGGAAACGACGAGCGGAAACCTTGCCTCCGCGCTCAAGATCGAGCCGGGCATCACCGCGATCATCGGCAGCGGTGGCAAGTCGACCCTGCTAAAGACGCTCGGCCTTGAACTTATGCGTGCCGGCGGCCGCGTGCTCCTCTGCACCACCACGCACATGTTCCCCGTCGCCGGCGTGCCGTGGGACGGGTCGAGCCGTCGTCTGGATGCCGCACCTTGGAAGCCGGGGACCCTGCATGTTCCCGGCTGCACCTGCGAGGCCTGCGCAGGGCTTGTGCGGGGAAGCATCTGCCAAGCTGGCGTCTTGGACCCCGAGACGGGCAAGCTCTCCTCCCCTGCCGAACCGCTCGACCAGCTGGCGCAGCGCTTTGACTACGTGTTGGCCGAGGCAGATGGCAGCAAGCGACTCCCGCTCAAGGCGCATGCCGCCTGGGAGCCGGTTATTCCTGCCGGCACTGCCAACGTCATCTGGATCGTCGGCGCCTCAGGCTTGGGCAAGCCCATCAACGAAGCCGTCCACCGCCCCGAGCTCTTTTGCGAGCGTTGCGGCTGCGAGCTCACCGATATCGCCACGCCCGAGCGCGTCGCCATGGTGCTCAATGCCGAACTGCGGATGCTGAACCTCAACAATGCCCGCATCATGCTCAACCAAGTCGACACGCTTGCCGACCCAACGATGGCAGATCGCTTCGAGGCAGTCCTCGACCGCTCCCTCATCGCCACCAGTCTCAAATAGCCGGCGCTGCCCCAACAGACCTATAAGTTGCGGTGGAATAGTTCCTGAAACGGCCTATTTGGTGGCTAAACAGGAACTATTTCACCGCAACTGCGGGGGTCCGGCACCCCCTCCTGTTAGCGGGGGACGTAGCGGCCGGGCTGGGCTCCGGTGGGCTCGCCGTCGCGCGCGGCCAGCACGCCGTTCACAAACACGGCTTTGGCGCGACCATGCGCCTCAAAGCCCTCGAGCGGCGTGTAGTCCACAGCCTGGTGCTGCGTCGCGGCACTGATCGTCCAGCGCGCCTTGGGATCCCACACGCACACGTCGGCATCGGAGCCCTCGGCAAGACAGCCCTTGCGCGGATACATGCCAAAGACGCGCGCCGGGTTCTCGCTCATCAAGCGGCACAGATCCTCGGGGCCCAGCTGCCCCTCAAAGCTCGTAGCGATCGCGACGGGACGATGCTCCACACCGGGTCCGCCGTTGGGAATCGCGCGGAAGTCGTCGCGCCCGCGGTCCTTTTGCCCGTGCAGGTTAAAGCTGCAGTGGTCGGTCGCGATCGTATCGATCTCGCCGGCCACAAGCGCCTCGCGCAGTGCCGCACGGTCGCCCGCATGGCGCAGCGGCGGGCTCATCACATATTTGGCGCCCGCAAAGCCGTCCTCGCCCTGCTCCAAATAGCACGTATCGTCGAGCATCAGATACTGAGGGCAGGTCTCGACATAGATATTCTTCTGCCCGCGCGCCTTGGCGGCACGAATGGCCTCGAGCCCCAGCTTGGTCGAAAGGTGCACCACGTTGACCGGTGCGTCGCCGGCCAGGTGCGCCAGATATAGCAGACGGCTCACTGCCTCGGCCTCGCACACGTCCGGACGGCTGAGCGCGTGGCCCTCGGGCCCGTGGATACCCTGCTCAAACACGCGCTTCTGCAGCTCATTCACCAGCGTGCCGTTCTCGCAATGCACGCACAGTATGCCGCCAATATGCTTGAGCTCCTCGAGCACCTCGAGCGTCTCGGCATCGTCCAAGCGCAGGTGATCGTAGGCAAAGTAGGTCTTGAACGACGATACGCCCGCCTCGCGCATGGCCGAAAGGTCGGCGCGGTTGCGCTCGTTCCACTCGGCGAGTGCCATATGAAAGGCGTAGTTGGCCGTGCAGGTTCCGTCGGCGCGGCGATGCCACTCGGCCAAGGCATCGGGCATGGTCACGCCGCGATCGGCCGTCGCGTAGTCCACGATGGTCGTCGTGCCGCCGCAGGCAGCCGCGCGCGTGCCGGTCTCAAAGCTATCGGCTGTCCAATCCATGCCGGTCCAGCACTGCATGTGCGTGTGGCCGTCGATAAAGCCGGGAAACACCCAGCAGCCCGCGGCGTCCTCGACGGTATCGCCCTCGGCCGGCTCAATCGCCGCGGCGATCCGCACGATCTTATCGCCATCCATGGCAAGATCGGCACGGCGAAGCCCCTGTGGCGTCACGAGTGCGCCGTTTTTTATGATGATCATAATTGCTCCTTATTGATTGATGCTGTTGGCCACGCGATCAAAATACGAGCAGGCAGCGATATGCTCCGTTATGCGTTGCTGTCCCTTGGCGGTATCGACGTCCCACAGCTCGTAGGCACGCGCCTCGACCAGCACCACGTCGGTACGGTCCTTGAGGATCGAACCGCCGCCGTCCTTGCCCTCAAGACGCATGAGCGCATCGAACAGTTCCGCCGGAAAGAGCACCGGGCTCGAAGGCTCACCGTTGCACGCCAAGCGCACCGGATGTTTGCGGTCACGCTCGTCAAACGCGCGAACCATGGCCTCAAAAGAATCCGCGCTCACGAGCGGCTGGTCGCCCGGCAAAAAGAGGCAACCTTTCCAGTTGCGTTCGGCTCCCCACGAAAGGCCCGCACGGACGCTTTCGCTGCGCAGCTCGCCATTGTGCAGCACACACGGGCAATGCTTGTCCTCGCAATTCTTAGCGACCTCGGGCCAACGCGTCGAAACCACGACGTCAAAGCCCCGGGGAACCGAATCGATGGTCCGGACAATCAGCGGCTCGCCATAGATATCGGCGAGCATCTTGTTAGAGCCAAACCGCTTGCCCTCGCCCGAAGCCATAATGACGCAACCAAGTTTCATGGCGATACCTCCCCTGAAACCATCGTACCCATAACTCGCGCCGCGGGGCATCAACATCGAAAGCGCTTATCCCGCATGCCCCCGATGCAAAAAGGGGGCACCCCGCCGGTTGGCAGAGCGCCCCCTTTACATGGTTTACCTCAGCCCAGCTTTAGGCCTGGAACCAACGGGCGGTGTTGCGCTCGTCGAGGGCCTTGAGGGTAGCGGCGGGATCGGCAACCTTCTGCAGGAACATCATGGCTGCGATGGCGTACGGCTTGTAGCTGGCCTCCTTGTACATGCCCACACGGTGCATGTCGAAGACGTCGGCGTTGACCTCGCCGTGCTCGCAGGAGACACCGGAGATGTCGGCGGGCAGCGGATGCATAAAGATGGTGTCCTGGCCGTTGGCAGTCTTCTCCATGAGCTCGGTCGTGGAGCACCAATCCTGATGCGTAGCGTTCTGAGCGAGCAGCTCCTTCTCGAGCGCTGCGATGCCGGCGTCGTCGCCCTCGGCGTACAGGTTGGTGCGCTTCTCCATGGCGGCAAACGGAGCCCAGCTCTTGGGGATCACGATGTCGGCGCCCTCGAAGGCCTCGGCCATGGTGTTGACCTGCTTAAAGGTGGTGCCGGACTCGGCGGCATAGCTCTTGGCGCGCTCGACGACCTCGGGCATGAGGTCGTAGCCCTCGGGGTGAGCCAGGGTGACGTCCATGCCAAAACGGGGCAGCAGGCTGATCAGCGACTGCGGGCAGGACAGCGGCTTGCCGTAAGAGGGCGAATAGGCCCAGGTGACGGCAACCTTCTTGCCCTTGAGGTTCTCGAGGCCGCCAAACTCGTTGATGAGGTAGAGCATGTCGGCAGAGGACTGCGTGGGGTGATCGGAGTCGGACTGCAGGGAGATGAGCGTGGGACGGTGATCCAGAACGCCGTCCTCGTAGGCCTGCTGGACAGACTCGGAGACCTCAGCCATGTAGGCGTCGCCCTTGCCGATGTACATGTCGTCGCGGATGCCGATGACGTCGGCCATGAAGGAGATCATGGTAGCGGTCTCGCGGACGGTCTCGCCGTGAGCGATCTGGGACTTCTTCTCGTCCAGGTCCTGCAGCTCAAGGCCGAGCAGGTTGGCGGCCTTAGAGAAGGAGAAGCGCGTACGGGTGGAGTTGTCGCGGAACAGCGAGACGGCCAGGCCCGAATCGAAGATCTTGGACGAAACGTTGTTCTCGCGCAGCTCGCGCAGAGCGTCGGCGACGATGTAGAGCGCCTTGAGCTCATCGGTGGTCTTATCCCAGGTGTGCAGGAAGTCGCTGCCGTACATACCCTTAAAATCGAGGCCGTTCAGCTGCTCGACGAGCTCGGTAAACTTGGCGTCCATGTAAATGTCCTTTCTAAAGGTGAAACGATCGCAATGAGTAGATGCGCTCCGGCATGCGCGTGTGGCTAGAACATGCAGAGCGCTATGACGAGGACCCGCCACCGTCGAGGAAGCATGGGAGATAACGACCGCGGGCCCCAAGTCAACAGGAGGCGCCGGGGGCATAAACTGCCCCCGGCTCAACAAGATCGAGGAATGGGACTAGTCGATCTTGTTGTTGGTCAGACCGGCGCGGAACACGGTGGCATCGCCATCGGCCTGGCTCGGATCGTAGAGGTTCAGGGCAGCCACATACATGGCGGCAGCGGTGACCAGGTCGTCCTTGTAGGTGACCTCGTTGGGAGCGTGAGCCTGAGACTCGGCACCCGGGCCAAAGCCGACGCAGGGGATGCCATAGCGGCCCTGGATGGAAACGCAGTTCGTGGAGAAGGTCCACTTGTCGCACAGCGGACGACCGGTGCGCTTGTCCATGCTGGGCTCGCAGCCGATGCGCTCGTCACCGAACATAGCCTTATGGGCGTCGACGAGGGCCTTGACGTGCGGAGCGGTCTCCTTGTTGATCCACGTGGGGAAGTAAGCCTCGGTCTCGTAGACCTCGCCGGTCCAGGACGGACGGTCGTACATGTACATGGAGACCTTCACGTCGTCGCCGTACTTCTTGGCTGCCGGCAGGTTGCGGATCTCGTCCAGGCAGGACTCCCAGGTCTCGCCGGCGGTCATGCGACGGTCGATGGAGATGGCGCAGGAGTCAGCGACAGCGCAGCGGCTGGGGCTGGTGTAGAAGATCTGGCTGACGGTGCAGGTGCCGCGGCCCAGGAAGCGGGCGTCCTCGAAGTGCTCGGGGTTGTACTTGGGGTCGAGCATCTTGACGAGGCCCTTGATGTCGGTCGACTCGTCGCAGCCGTTGTTGTTGAGGGCGCGGACGTCGGCGATGATGTCGGCCATCTTGTAAATGGCGTTGTCGCCGCGGTCGGGAGCGGAGCCGTGGCAGGAGGTGCCATGAACGTCGACGCGGATCTCCATGCGGCCGCGGTGACCGCGATAGATGCCACCGTCGGTGGGCTCGGTGGAAATGACGAACTCGGGCTTAATGCCGTCCTTGTTGTAGATGTACTGCCAGCACATGCCATCGCAGTCCTCTTCCTGGACGGTGCCGACGACCATGATCTTGTAGCCTTCGGGGATGAGGCCCATGTCCTTCATCATCTTGGCAGCGTAGGTAGCAGAAGCCATGCCACCCTCCTGGTCGGAGCCACCACGGCCGTAGATGATCTCGTCGGTCTCGTAGCCCTCATAGGGATCGGAGTCCCAGTTCTCGATGTTGCCGATGCCGACGGTGTCGATGTGGGAGTCGATGGCGATGATCTTGTCGCCCTCGCCCATAAAGCCCATAACGTTGCCCAGGCCGTCGACCTTGACCTCGTCATAGCCGAGGCTCTCCATCTCGGCCTTGATGCAGGCGACAACCTCGCCCTCCTCGCAAGACTCAGAGGGATGCGAGATCATAGCGCGCAGGAAGCGAGTCATATCAGCACGATGAGACTCAGCAGCAGCCTTGATAGCGTCGAAATCGAGTTCTTTAGCCATTGTTCATAACCTTTCAAACGAAGGAATCTACCTGTGGGGTGGCGGAGCGATACCTATTTACTCCACCCAGTATTAGCAAGTGGGGTATTCGCCCTCCCAGACGATGCGACGGTACTGATCCGGATCGGTGTCGCCTTCGGTGGAGAAGCAGAGCACGGAGCTCGTCTTGTCCAGGCCGATGAGCTCCTTGAGCTCGGCGTACTCGGGATCGAGCATGAGGGTCTCGACCAGGCCGGTGGTCACCGCGCCGGACTCGCCGGAGATGACGCGCGGGTCGCCCTTCTCGGGAGCGCCCAGGGTGCGCATGCCGCGAGCAGTGACCCAGTCGGGGCAGGACACGAAAGCGGTAGCGTGGTTGCGCAGGATATCCCAGCCCAGGATGTTGGGCTCGCCACAGCACAGGCCGGCCATGATGGAGGGCATGTCGCCGTCCACGATGCGCGGGTCGCCGTCGCCGGCGGCAGCGCCCTTGTACAGGCAGGCGGCCGGAGCGCACTCGACCACGACAAAGGTGGGCGGGTTATCGGGATACAGGTTGGTGAAGTAGCCCACCACGGCGCCGGCCAGCGAGCCTACGCCAGCCTGGACAAAGACGTGCGTCGGGCGGTTGATGGCCATCTCGCGCAGCTGCTCGGCAGCCTCGGAAGCCATGGTGCCGTAGCCCTCCATGATCCAAGACGGGATCTTCTCGTAGCCCTCCCAGGCGGTGTCCTGAACGATGACGCCGCGCTCGCAGGCATCGGCCTCGGCGGCGGCCATGCGCACGCACTCGTCGTAGTTGACCTCTTCGATGGTCACCGTAGCGCCCTCGGCGGCGATGTTATCAAAGCGGGGCTTGGTGGAACCCTTGGGCATGTGCACGACAGCCTTCTGGCCCAGCTTGTTGGCAGCCCATGCCACGCCGCGGCCATGGTTGCCGTCAGTGGCGGTAAAGAAGGTGGCCTGGCCAAAGTCCTTGGCAAGCTGATCGGAGGTCAGGTAATCGAAGGTGCACTCGGCAACGTCCTTGCCGGTCTCGTCGGCAATGTAGTTGGCCATGGCAAACGAACCGCCCAGGACCTTAAAGGCGTTGAGGCCAAAGCGATAGCTCTCGTCCTTAACGCACAGGTTGGACAGGCCCAGGCGCGCAGCCTGACCGTCCAGGCGGGCAAGCGGAGTGACGGTATATTGAGGGAACGACTGGTGGAAGGCGCGGGCCTTCTTCACGTGGTCGAGGCTCATGATTCCCAAGTGCTTGTCATCGCTCTTGGGCATCGTGTTGCCCGCCCACTGGATCTTATCGGCCATACGGTGAACTCCTTAAGTCCTCTCTTGCCGGCCCCCGCATACGCGTTTCAGCCCATTCCCATTCATGCGACTGAACTTTTATGTGGATGCCAAACAAAAAGTTTGTTAGCACTGTTCTATCACACTTTTTGATTGGCAAACCTAACAAATTGTTTGTTGCCGTAATCGGTACCTTTTCGCCGCCGAACGGTTACATAACGCAGCGACGCTTTCGTTATTTGCGAACAAGTGGGGTTTATGGCAAAGTGAGCCCAAACTAATTTTTAGGAAGGCACCCATGACCCCCGCACAGATAGAGTTTTACAAGCGCCTTGCACACGGCCTGGCGCTCCAGTTTGGCCCCAACTGCGAAGTCGTCGTCCACGACCTGGAGACCGAGGACGTGGACCACTCCATCGTAGTGATCGAAAACGGCCACGTCAGCGGGCGCAAACTCGGTGACGGCCCCAGCCATATTGTGCTTGAGTCCATGCACGATGGCACCACCGACGTGCACGACCGCGAGCCATACCTCACCAAAACCGCCGATGGCAAGCTGCTCAAGTCCTCGACCATCTTTATCCGCAACGACGAGGGCAAGCCCGTCGGCATTTTGGGCATTAACTTTGACATTACGCTCATGAAGGCTTTTGAGCGCTCGCTCGATGCCTTTACCGGCACCGGCGGCTCGGGCTACACCGAGCCCGAGCCCATTACCAAAAACATCGGCGACCTGCTCGAAGACCTGCTGCGCGAGTGCGAACAGTTTGTGGGCAAGCCCGCGGCGCTCATGACCAAAGACGAGCGCATCCGCGCCATTGGCTACCTCGACCGTCGCGGCGCCTTCCTCATTTCCAAGTCGAGCGAGCGTGCCTGCGAGTTCTTTGGCATCTCCAAGTACAGCTTCTATAGCTACCTCAACGAGGCAAAGGCTGCCGCCGGCGACAAGTAGGCAACTCGGCCGGATCGCCCCTCCCCTTTTGGGCGCGAGTTCTGGAATGCACGAATCCGAGAGTCGGCCGCTAGGCAAGTTCCATATAATCGATGAATGTGAGCATTTCGAAAGGATGGAACAAGATGGGGTCGAGCAACGCATCACGCAACGGCCGCGGAGGCACCGTTTCTGGCGCCAGGCATGCGAAACACGCGTTTGACGAGGGCGAAGAGGGCCTTTTTGCGCTGAGCCTCGACGACGTGATGAGCGACCGCCCCTGGACCGCCGAGGAACTCATGGGCGGCGGAGCTCGCCCGACAAGTGCAAAGCCCGCACCTTCCGCCACGCCCGCGCCGGCATCCGTGCCCGCGGACGACTTTGCCACCCGTCCCATCGTGCAGGCGACGCGTAAAGCCGCCCCTGCACCCCGTCCTGCTAGCGATCCGTCCGAGACGGCGGCGTTTCTCGCTGCAGCGGCACAGTGCCCCACGGCAAACAGCACGATTCGCCATGCTGCCCCGCAGCAGTCGGCATACACGGCTCCCGAGCCCGAGCTCGAGCCGCCCGTCATGGATCTGGATGATCTTTCCAACCGCCAGTTTGCCTTCGATTCCTGGGCGGCGGCAGATCTGGACGAGACCTCGGGCGGTATGCCGGCGCTCAACATTCCGGTAAACCCCCTGTTTGCGGCTGCCGAGGAACGCGACTCCGCATACGACAGCACCGCAGCATACGCCAACCGCCCGAGCGAACAGCCTCGCGCCAGCCGCATCGAAACCGAGGATTACGGCCAAGCGTCGCGCGGCTATTCTCGTGACCCGTTTGCTGCCACGCCCGCCCCCGATTACAACCAAGCGAGCGTAAAGGCTGCATCGACATCATCGTATACCCATGGCACCGACGACGAGCGCTTTGCCGACTACTACACCGAGGAAGAGCCGCCGCACTTCTCCGAGTTTTCCCAAGCGGCAAAGATTGTCTTTATCGCGATTATCGTGGCCTTACTCGGCGTGATCGCATTTGAGGGATTCCAGCTATTCCGCGGCCCCACCGCGTCCGAATCGGCAACGCAGCAAAAAGAGAACGACAACCAGCACCTGGACATCAACACCCTCAAGGGCGACCCCAACGACGGAGACGAGTAGCGGGGGTTGGGGGCGGCTGAAGCGTCCGTATGTAGCACCAGCTTCTACGTGCTGTTTTGTCATCCGGTTACACTTTTCCGGATGTTGAGACCGTCAGATTCGACACTTTTCCGTACTTTTGAGGTGCCGATTTCGACACTTTTCCGTACTTTTACACAGGAGATTTCGACACTTTTTCGGATTTAGCCTAGCAGCAGCCGGCGAAATCAAGCGCCGTCCGCGCGTCATTTCGCACGCGGCGCTTGATTTCTGTCCGCGTGCGCTGATAGACTCCATCGTGCCCGCAAGGAGCGGGCGCGTTTTATCCAGAGTCGGGGTAGAGAGTTGGCTCCACAATCCCGACGCCAACCGGCCAAGAGGCACGGTGGCCCTGCCAACATCGATGAAAGGAGTCCGTATGGACAATTTCTCCGTGCGCAGCGAGCGCAATTTCCACAACCTGGCAGCCAAGCCAAAACGAATGCATCTTCTGGACGAGCCGAGCGGCTATGCCTCGGTCATGGTCAAGAGCAGCCTCTCCCACCAGATGTGCTTTACGGTGCAGGTGCTCGAGGAAGGGCTCTGTGCTGCCGGCAATCCGCATGTGTTGCAGATCAAGCTTCTTGGAGATGACTCGCGTGAGCCGTCGAGTTGGAAGCTCTTTGCCGGCGGCGTGTGCGTTGCGGACGGATCGGGTGCCTTTGCCCGCGAGTGCTTCTACGAGGGAGCCGAGGTATTCCTGGACCTGTGCCGCGACGCCGTACGCACGGCCAAGCTGCGCCAGTGGAGTCAGAGGGAGTACGAGCTGCTGAGTGTGGCCCGCGGGATTGCGGTGGTGTAGGCAGCATTGGCCACCATGCCGCGCTGGTCTCGTCGAAAGCCCATGCGGCATGGCGACAAGTCGATTAACTGACACCTACCTCATATAACCGACCGTTCGCGTAATCGAATTTGTTGCTCAACAAATTGGCTGGTGGCGCCCGTAAAATTGAATATTAGTCGATCATCTGTTTTGACAGTGTTGAAAGGAGCCGCTCATGGGCTTCACGCTCGCATCGCGTAAGGTTACGAGTATCTCGGAATGCGTTCGCAAGGAAATGATCACCTACGTGGAGTACGGTGGCCTATCTCCAAAACGAGCAATTACCTATCCTCAATACCTCGTAGACGAAGACAAAATAACGCGAATCGACACCACCGCCTTTCCTGAAGTTGGCGGATTATCAGTAACGCTTGAAAGTAAGACAAAAGAAGAATACGAAGGTATTTTCGGCCGACTCATCGTTATGAAAACCAACGTTGATGTCGACCAGTTCATAGAAAACAAATACTATCCCCATCTGGAACACCATCGCTATAACTCAATTGCCAACTACAACTGGAAGCCGGGTCGCAGCAACATCGACTTCATCGAATTCAGGAAGAGCCAGATCTCATCGCGCCTGGTTCAGATCATCACGGCGGATGACGGGCTAATCGACTTTAGCCAACCGCTCATCAGCACCATTCATCCGTCCGCCTTACAGGCAATGCCGCTCACCAAGTACATCATGCTGCGTCAGGAAATTGACGATCAGCCTTACCTCTATGGACCGTTCGAGATTGAGCAAAAGGCACCCGGCGTCTATTCCATCAAAGCCGTTCAGTCTTTTGACGAGTACATCTTTGCCGAAAAGGCATCGAGCTTTGCCTTTAAGCTCACCGTAAACGATGGGGAGGGTAATCCCTATGCACGCCTTCTCGACATCGACGAAATCAAAACTCGATTTACATCCAGCAATCGCAAGTATGACTGGATGCCCAATGAAACGGTTTTAAGCGCCATCGCTCGAGTATCACGCACCACGGAAGTCGGCCTTTCAAAAAACGAAGCCCGTAATCTTAAGACGGCAATCGAAGCCTGCACCGACCTGGAAACGAAGATCGTCACGACCCCAGAGCGACGCAAGCGTATGCTTGCCGCGCTGAGCAAGTACGAAGAGTGGTCGACCCTTTCCGACAACCGCAAGCGCGAGATTATCGATACCGTCTCTAGCGAGCAGCTCGCACAGTACGTTCTAGATGACGAGCACTTTGCAGAGTTCTATGACAAGGTCAAAGAGAACGAGCAAATCCGCCAAGAAGTCGCGCGCCGTCAGGCTGACCTGGAAAAACAAATCCAAAAAGCCCAAGAAGAAACTGCTCAAGCAGAGCAGCGAGCTCGTGACGCCAAGGCGGCCGCCGATGAGGCGGAAGCCAGCCGCGACGAGGTCAAAAAACGAATCGTCGCCGAGACGGAAGCGGAACTCACCGGACGCAAAGCGGAGCTCGATAAGACGCTCGAGGACCTCAGGAGCGCGAAAGCAGATCTCGAAAACCTAGAAGAAGGCAAGGTCCTTGCCAAGCGAGCCATTAAAAATGTCGTTGAGTCGTTTAAGGATGAGATGACCGCAAGCGAGAAACTCCTCGAGTCGACCGTCGTGCGTGAGATTCTGGGTGCGGTCAATCCCGCACCGACAGGAGCTGCCCCCACGACGACCCCTCAGCACGAAGATGTGCAGGCCTCTGCTCCGGCAGCGCCGGCGATACTGTCCGCCGACAAGCTTTCGGCAACTGACCTCTTGGACCGCGTGAGCGATACCGTCATCAATCGGGCCGGACGCGACTTCACCCGCAACGATATTGCGAACCTTATGATCTGCCTTACGCAAGGCTATATCACTACCTTTGCCGGCATGCCGGGCACGGGCAAGACGAGCCTCGCGGGAATACTCGCCGGAGCCCTTGGCCTTACGCAACCCCAGGCAAACCGCTTCTGCGAGGTCTCGGTCGAGCGCGGATGGACCAGCTACAAGGACTTTATCGGTTTCTACAATCCCTTTATGGAGCGCGTGGAGCCTGCAAACGCCGCTGCTTACCAGGCATTTGAGCAGCTCGATGTCGAGCAACAGCTCGAAGGCCTCACCCCTATCCCCTATATCATGCTCCTAGACGAAGCAAACCTTAGCTCGCTTGAGCATTACTGGTCACCGTTCCTCCTGGCATGCGACAAGTTTAGGACCCGTCCCACGGCGCTCTCCCTTGGAGGCGGGCATGCCTTTACGACCCCTTCCTGGCTGCGCTTTATCGCGACGGTCAACTTCGACCACACAACCGAAGAGCTCTCTCCCCGCTTCCTCGACCGAAGCTGGGTCATTATGCTCGACGCGCAGGACACCCCCCTGGATATCGATGACATCCAGAGCGAAGATCACGACTTTTCCGACGAGCCCGCTATCCCCCTCTCGACGATCGAATCCGCATTTGGAGTCCGCGATACGCAGATGCCCGCTGGCCTTGCGGCGAAATTCCAGGAAGTGCTCACGTGCTGCGCTACATCCAATCATCCCGTAAGCCCGCGCTCCCAGCTCATGATGCGCAATTACATCGTTACCGCGAGCAACCTTATGGATACCTCCTCGGCATCGACCACCTATGATCCGGTCGATTTTGCCGTCGCCCAAAAGGTCCTGCCTCAGATCTGCGGAACAGAGGATCGCGTGAGGAACCTGCTCGATGGCCTGGGAGCCATAACCGGCCTTCCCAAGACAAAGCAGCGTATTGAGCACATTCTCGAGGTTGGTGGAGATAGTGGCTTCTACCAGTTCTTCGCTTAAAGCCTGCTCGATCCGGCTTATCCTGCGCGACCCCCGTAACCCTTCCGCTCCCCTGTCGTTTGAGATGCACGAGGGTCGCAGGACACCTGGCTTGGGTGAAATAGACTACAGCGCGGCGATCGTCGACCGCGCCCAGTATGAGCTGTCACTGTTTACCGACTGCAACCTGGGCGCAGTCAAGATAATGCTGCGTATTAACGAGGACGAGCACCAGTGGCGCTGCATCATGCCGGAGCAGGCTGGCAGCAGCTATGTTTATAGACTTGTCCCCACCAATGAGAATAACAATTGGAGACCGTTCTCGGATACCTACGGATTTGCCACCGTCGAAGCCCGCATTCATTCGTGCCAACGCCTGTTTGAGCCGTTCACTGTAAAGACAAAAGAAATCCCTTGTTCCAGCACCATAAGCAACCAACGTCAGTATGTCGTGAAATTGTTGGATGAACTTGCCGGGCAGGAGCTTGCCACGCCTATCGGGTGGATGCTATCGGCAGGAAACACGCAGGACAGCGACTCTCTTGGCGATGCGGAGGGTTCTGAGGCGAATAGCCTTCAATCGTTCGTTTTGCTCACCGAGACGATCCTTGCTGGTATTGAAGCAGAGCTTCCCAACTTTAAAACACGGCCATGCACCAAAACCGATCGCTCGGAGCAGCTCGTCGCTGCCGAAAAGCTGCGACAAATCGGTCGAAACGAAATCGAATGGCTTTACAAAAACTCCGACAGGCTGTTCCCGGTGCGCCAGAACACCGCCATCCACATGCAGGGACGCAACTGGTATAGCCGCAAAATTCAAACGAAGCAGACCGTCCGCTCGTGCGACACGTACGAGAACAGGGCCGTCGTTTCTTTTATCTCGCATGTTTCCCGCACGCTCGCGCAGGTAATTGCGGGCATCAATCAAAAGCTGGATGCCCTTCACGAAGCGAAAAACAGGCTGTCTGGGATACAGGGCACCGAGGGGCACCTTATCCCTGTCATGGTTATCGATGCGCAGATCGAACGCGACCAACCCTTGCTGTCAAAGCTCCAAGCGCAACGCACTCGTGCTCAGCGCTTTTATAGGCTTCTTTCCGAAGCCATGCCCGTCGCCGTTTCCAATACGTTCAGGATGCCCCGCAAAACCAAGATCTTCCAGGAAATACCCCATTACGCACGTCTTTTTCAACTCATGCGCATGTGGGACGCTTTTGGTGAATTTGACTTTGCGCGCGAAGGCCTCATTTTGAGCATGCATCGTGTCTCGCGCCTTTACGAGCTGTACTCGCTCGCCTCGCTGCTACGCTGGTTTGACTGTCAGGGATACACGCCGGACAGTTCGTACGAAACTCCCTTTGAGCGGGTTGAGCGAACTCAGGAATATGGAATGCCCGACAACGAAAGAGAGGTGGCAAACATCTACCGACTGCAGCGCGGAAGCGAGCAAGTCACGCTGTGGTATCAGCCCGTGCTTTATGGAGGCGACCAAGAATTCGCCGGCCTTGGCGCTCATCGCTTGCTGCCAAACGACCTATTTGACCAGCAGCCAAACGACTCGTATTGGACGCCCGATTTTGCGCTGAGCATTAAAGACACGGGGCGAGATTCCCTGTTTTTGCTCGACTCCAAGTTTACGTCTATCGAGAATGCAAAAGAGCAGCGCTTTAACCCCTGCTTTACCAAATACCGTCTTCGGACCATCCGCTCCAACGGCATGCCCATCGATAGCGTGTGGCTCCTCTGCGGCCAGGCGCCCGAGCCAACGTGCGTCCCAACGGGAGCGATGTCTTGGGCTCGTCAGCAGGGCATCCCCCCTATCGGAGGGCTGGCAGCGCTCTCCCCCTTTGGTAACTCTATTGACCAGATGATGCAGTGCCTGGGAATTGCGAAGGGCGCTACGATCGAGAATGTCATGCAGGCTGCCGAGAAGGTTGTTGAGGTAAGTCCTGAGCCGCAATGGGAACCGTTTGCTGCAACTTCGGCGATGCCGGAGAATCCGGCGGTGCCTGTTCAGGTCGAAATTGAACAAGTGGTGGAGCCTGATCCTGCAGAGCCTGCGCGCGAACCGGAACCGGAACCCGAGGAGTCCATCGAGGTCTCGGCGGTCGTTGAAGCCGAGCCTGTGGTAGAGGCAACCGATGCGGTCAAGGCGCCCGCGGAGGAAGCTGGCGCAGCCAATCCCACTGAGCCCGACAAGCCTGCTAAGCCCAAAAAGGAGAAGAAGCGCAAACCGAAGAGCAAGGCTAAGCCAAAGCGCCCCGCCGGGCCGGCAATAGACACTGCCGAAGTTCGCCGCATGCTGCTCCAGATTATCGACAGAACGCCCGACAGACGCGCACTTTACGACCAGCGGTGCTCATTCGACACCTTGGGTATTAGTCATCCGCTGCTTCGCGACAAAATGCCAGCGGGCCGCGAAGGCAAGTTCTACGATGCAGAGCCCATCTCCGTCGACGGCAAGGATGCCTTTGTCTTTAAGGCCTGGACGCCGATGAATGTGAATCAGATCAAACGCGCCTGCGCCCGATTGGCGAAAGAGCGGGCTGGGGATTGATGTTGCAGGTAGATACCTGGTGTAAAAGGATGTTGAAGGCAGCGAAGGCCGGGAATTAGATTCCCGGCCTTCAACCTAGCACTGCTTTATGAGATCGAGCACTGCGGGGATATCGTCAGCGCTACGGAGTGCAACATAGGTCGGCATACCCGGCCCAAATCCGCCCTGTGTGCGCTTGTCCTGGCACATGGCCTCTGGGTCAATCAGCTCGTCCACACTCTTTGCCAGGCCGACGGCAATCCAGCCACCGTTGCTGGTCCTGCCTTCTAGCACGGCGTGCAATTTTCGCTTGCCCGACCTGAAGCCTACATAGTACTTGGCTATATAGGACTCCCACGAAGGGTTACCACTCAGAACAGACTCGCACACCTCATCGAAAAGCTTCTGGTTGAGTCCGCCTTCAGCAAAAGTGGGGTGATCCTCCTGCAGAGTCCAGACAGGAGCCTCGTCAGACTCCCCGCGAGAAGGACGATATTTGTCGACTACATCTGCCGGAAGGTCGGGATACTTCCATATCTCACACGCCTCTTTCGCCAACTCGTTAGCGCGCTGTCTAATCTCTTCCTCGCCCCATTTTTCATGCGAGGCAATCGTCCTGTTCAGGTAGAGCGGGCTGCACTTAAGCCCCACGTTAGGAAGACTGAGCTTGTCTGAGAACGAACGGTTCGAGTACTCCTGGTTGTAGCCCGTCAGCGTAAGATTTCCCAAGTTGTTGCATAGCCCGTCGTGAATGTCTTCCCAGTTCTCGCCAAGCGATTCCTTCCAGTCGTGCTCATCATCGATCGTCTGGGGCATAACGTGCTCGATCTGGTAATCGTCAGCCGAGATGGGCTCCTTCGGATGGTGCCAGTTCTCCATGCGCTCCAGGTAATAGCGCTTTTTGGAAAAGCGGTTGTAGCAGTCACGCGTCTTAAACTCCTCGACAAAATGTTCGTCTGTCGGGAAGTACGCGGTCATACCGCTGCTGTGGATAAGGAGCATCGCCGTAACGTACTCCTCTATATCGTCCTGCTGCTCGAGATTTCGATACATGCCGGCAAAGAAATTATTTAGGCCCGTGGTAAGCCTGCCGCAAACCGCACGCCTGAACAGGAACGACTCAATAGTCTCGCAGATACGTAAAAACGCATTGCGGTCAATCCTGTCTCCTTCATAAACCGAGTAAAGCAGCATCAGCAAAGGCCTGACCGGTTTAACATAAAGACAGGCAATCCTGCCGAACACTCGGCGCAGGCCCTCGTCCTTCTCCTTGCCAAGGAACAGCCTGGCATATCTTTGCGCATATTCGCGAAGCTCCTTCAGCAGGCCCTCGGTATCCCCATCGTAGTCATCAGCGAAATAGCGTTTGAACTCGTGGTAGGCCTCGTTTTCTTTCGGCATCCTATTGGGAACCTTGAGCCACAGCCAGTACCAGATAAATGCATTGAACTCTTCTTCGCCGCCTTTTCCGAACAAACACTCGAGCGGATGCCAGTAGCCCTCGTAAAGCTTGGTCTGCTCGTCGTTGGGAAGCGACATAAGAACGTAGTTACGAATGAGGTCAATAGGCGTGAGCGGCTTGCCCTTGGAATTCATGGACTCAAATATGAGCTGGGCATTATCAACGCCAGCGGTGAGCTTAGTGTCGATGACCTGCACGCGGTTTAGCCCCGCCCAAAGCCTTGCAGGGTCGAATGATTTCCCGTGCATCTTCTCGCGGAAGAACGCATGGTTCTCGACGATCCGATCCGATTTTTCATCTGGCACGGGAGACCCAGACACGATGGAGAACAGCGTCTCTTTATCGTCCTGCGAGAGCACCAGCTTGTAGCGCGCCAGACCGTTGTAGTCATCATCGTTAAAGAGGTAGTTCTTCCGCAGCGCTGAAATCTTGAGATCGCCAAGGAAGCCGGCCTTGTCGGGGTTGCTCTCCAAATAGTCAGCCAAAGCTGCAATCATCAACGAAAACGTCGTCATGCGCTGCTGCCCGTCAATCAGAAGCACGCGCGAAATACTCGTGGCAGAGCTCTCGGACTCGGGGATATAGAGCATCGACCCCACGAAGTGCGACACGCCATCACGACCCGCTCGCATAACGTCCTCCCAAAGCACTTCGCACTCTTTTACGCTCCACGAGTAAACTCGCTGGTACACAGGAATGACGAACTGCATCTTCGCCACGCCCATAAGGTCGAGTAGATTTGCCTCGGTTGCTTTCATTTGCGCTTGCTCCCTTTTCTTGTTTTACGTCACCTACCGTCAGTCCTCCACTGAACGGAGGGCGCTAAAGACGAGAGCATCGAAGCGCTGAAGCAACCGGGATGCTCATATCACTAGATTTTACAACGTAGGCAAACGCTGACGCCGTCATGGTGGCGCGCAATCGTTGCACGCCACTCCCCAAAATCATCCGATATCAAAAGACCGACACTTGTGTATGTCTTTTGACATTGCCACAGTCTTACGGGCATCTTGCCTCATATGCCAAGAGCGGACTTCTGGATCGCTGCCTCTCCCGCCTAAAGGAGCTTGACAAGAACTGATCGAAGGGCAAATAAGACATCGAGCAAGTCACCGTCGCGCTCATCGCGCCTCACAAAAAGATGGGCAAGCACGGCGTCATCTTGATCGATGGCGATACTGGCAGGGAATTGTAGCCAGATCGCCCGGACCTATTCGCCGCCCGATGCTAACAAGCTGCTGAGCGACTCGCGCTCAGCAGCGGCGCCAACGCGCTTCTGCATCTTCTCGATCTGTTCAAGTGTTGAGGACAAATACTTGAGACCCTTCTTCAGTTGCTTAAGCAACCTGTCATCCCTGCGGTCCCCCTTTCCATTCTCCTTCTCGACATCTTCCTCAACACCAGCGATGCTACGCTGCACGGCCTCGGCCGCCTTCCGCACCAAAATGGCCCCTTCATGCGGACAACGGTCAGTTGCTACATCAAGAAAAGCAAGGAGCCTCGAACATTCGACGAGCACGAATTGCGCGTAGTTCTCCCCCATCGATGCCGCCAAGGCAACGCCGCCGGAACCCAATAGACCAAGCGCGGCGCCGCCGCCCGTAATCAAAGCAGTGCCACCGGCCATGCCCATGCCGCCGGCGGCCAAGGCCCCACCGCCAGCTGCAGCAAGGCTCGCATTGACAAGCGCAGCCTCGTGAAGGCCGACAAACGAGCCTCCGAAGATACCGACAGCAATATCCGGAGCGAGTACCGCGGCCGCCCCTCCTGCGCCTACGGCCGCCGCCACGACAATGACGCCACCCACCAAAAGCTTTGGCAATGTACCTGAAAGCTCGCGGAAGCGTGTCCCGCAACGTTTCTCGAGAGAACGTATGGCATCCAAATCAACCGCGTCTTGTCTCCTGGGAAATTCGTGTTTAACCCAAGATCCACTCTCCTTCAAACCTTTATATTCCTTCTTCTCTTCATCTCCCATCTGGGAATAGAGGCGAAACTCGACTAACTCCTGCGCAACCAGCAAGGCGCGTACCCTACCGCCTCGCTGCCGCGAAATAGCCTCAAGGGCTCCGTACGCGTCTTCCTCGCTCAAAAAGTAGCCGTCTGCATCAATGCCTAGGCCATCCGCGAGCGAATCCTGCCACGCGCGGGCCCAGCTCCTCTTTTGCCCTTTGCGCACTTCGTTCTTCTCGTTCCTGCAATCGTAGTTGATGGCGACAAGCTTCAGCGAGAAGGCAATCCTCGTCGTTTCTCTATCTAGGCTATAAAAGTGGAATCCATCGAAGATATCCTGGCGGCGCCTGGCGCGCTCAGCCCAGGCCTCGGAAATTTCCTCCGCCATATAGCCCCAGTCAGCATGGAGGGCAAACGCAAGGCGTCCAACTCCGACGTAGTTTATTCTCATGAAGAGCTTCTGGGCGAAAACGACCTTGTTCCCCTCGCATTCGATACCCGCCCTAACTGCTGCCGTCGCCAGATTTGCCAGAACGAACGAAGTGCTCGCAACCGTGACCATGCGAGTGAGGGCCCTGCTGTTGTAGGGCATGAAATGCGAAGCCTGGAGCTTGCGCAAGCCGGAGGCATCACTCACTTCGCAACGTTCTAGCTCGGCCTTGAGCCTTGAAAGCATGTAGAGACAACGAACGATAACCTCGTTGGCCACGACTGCTGGCACCTGGCTTAAAGCCTGATCGAGAAGACCGACTTCCGTCCGAAGGTCGAAGCGAATGGGCTTGCCGTCCTCGGTTTTGAACGCCGTTCCGTTAAACAGCTTTGAGATCCATTGTTGAATGCGAATATCCTCGCCCTTATAGGCAATCTGCATGTCTTGAAAAACGGGCAGGGAGGAGAGCTCCTTTAGCAGGGACAGCACGACGCCGGGAATGCCCGTCCCCTTACCGGGGTTTGAACTAGACCCCGCCATGTCGCTCACGAGATGCATCGCCCAGAACAGAGTGCCAAACGCGATCTTCTCTGGAACGTTCCTGCCTACAAGAGGGCAGTCGGGATCGAAGGCGGCGGCAGGCAGGTCAAAGGCGACAAACCTGCCGGCCGTATCGGTACCATAGCCTTTGCACGTGAATTGCGAGAGGATCGAACACGCAAGGCCAACCAAGCTCGGGTGGTGCGAGAAATCCCGCAGATGATGTTGGAGCCCGCCGCCAAACTCAGCAGTTAGCTTGTCCGTGGCAAGAGGAAACTCTTTCTCTAGAAAGCGAATAGCGTCTTCTAGAGTTGCATCCGCCTTTGTCATACCCGCAGACTTGGCAATCGTAAGAACGAATTTGCCAACCTTCTCGTCGCCCCACTCTTTGGCACCCTCTAGGTTGAAGTCTTTCTGCCAAAGGATATTCAACGCGCCCGTGAGGAGCCCGCTAACGGCTGCAAGTTCATAGTCGAGCTTCGTAGCCTTTTCAGCCTGAGGGTCAAAATCAAAGAGGACCTCCTCCCCATCGGGAGCGTCCTTAAAACCAACCAGCACGGCGCTACCGTTCAGCGGCACAGATGTAACTTTGGGCAGTTGAGGCATGGCGTAAACTATCTCGCCAGCACTAAAAACAAGTTCGTCTGCCATATCGGCTTCCTCCTGCAAACGCGTAAAATCAGATTGCTCTACGCCGCCAAATCCCTCTTCGTAGAAGTATTCGAAAATCTCGGTGATGCAGTTGCTCAGAACCTCGTCGGGATAGTTCGCCACTGGCAGCCTATACACCTCATTGTGCACGATGACGCACACAGCGTCACGGGTCTCTGCCTATCTGTTCAGCGAATCATGTTAGCAAGCCGCTCTTCAATAATGGAAGCCATCTCGATGTCCACGCTCTTGACCTGCTTGGTCCCAGCGAGTGTCAGCGCGTCCTTGAGTAGGATCCCAAACGCAGTCTTCTGCTGCTGATCCTAGAATCCTTCGCGCAACCATTCCGTCTGCTTGTCGCCAAATGAGCCTCCTACCTCCCCTCTGCCTTCAGCCTCAGCAGCAGGTCTCCCAGCTCGGGGCACTTGTTGGAAAGGCGCGTCTGGGGTCGCTCGCCCATCCCCCACCGCTGGCGGACTTCCTGGGCGCACGGGCTCACGTGATAGTCCCCGTCCATCACCTGCTTGAGCAGCTTGGCGGTCACGCGCGCATCGGCCAGGGCACTGTGGGCGTGGCCCGTTGACTCGTCGAACTCGATGCCAAACCACGTTGCCGCGTCGCCTAACGAGACGCGCCCGTGGCTACCAATGTCCATGATCGAGGTGTAAAACGCCTGCAGGTCGGCCCAGTCCGTAGGAAATGCGGAAAGGTCGATGTGCTTTGCCTGGCACTCGGTCAAAAGCTGTCGACGGTCCGTCCCGCTCCAACAGACCACTTGGGCGGAGTAGCGACCGATCCAATCGCTGAGCCTTTTGATCACCACATAGAGCGGATCGGCCATCGCGGTATCCACCGCCGATATCCCCGTAAGCTCGCGAACGGGAAACGCAACGCCTTCGGTAAATTCCGTCTGCACAAACTGTGAGAACTCGCCCATAACGTTGCCGTGGTAATCGAGCTTGACGGCACCGACCTCGATAATCTCATTGCGCAGTCCACGGCGCTGGCGCTGCTTTGGCACCGGCGCAAACTCAAAGTCCAGCACGATCTGGCGCGCAAAGTTCGTCGTATCGATAGCCGAGATACACGGCGTCTTTTCAGCTGACACGGTTAGGGCCTTTCTCCGTCAACTGCCGCTTGCTACATAGGCGGCTACATTGCCGTAAGGATAGGCGCCCGTGCGGACATGAAAGTGGGGCGCAATACCATGCGCTGGTCGCACGCCATGCAGACGGCCCCAAGAGAATCGCCCGCTCTATTCAAATGCATGAAAAAGATTTAGGCCCGGTGACTTGAATCAGCGGTCATCCCGGGCCCATCAGAGCTCGTAGAGCTCTTGGTTGCTTTGGTCTCGCTCTTCACGGCGCTTATCGAACTTTCCGAGACACTCAAGCAGCATTCGAAGCATAACAAGTCGCTGCCATTAAGGCGCTGACCTCTTGACCAAGCAACGGCGCTGCCCAGCTATCACCCTTGGGCCGCCGTCAACTTTATTCTATCCGCGAGCATCTGGTTTACCAAATGGATTTTCGGTAAAGGAAGCACGGCACGCCCGCAAAACCACTACGCCCCAAGTGCCGCCATGGGAATCACCGCCACGCCGTCGTCGCGTGTGTAGGCAATGCTCCCCTTTCCAACCACGACCGCCAAAAACGCCGGCGCGGCATTCTGGGCGGCAGGATTGGAGAGCACTTTCCTCTCCAGCGCCTTGAGATTTCTCGCTCCATCGTCTGCTTTCGCATCACTCAGCTTGACCTCGATGGCTCCCCAGCGCCCGTCGTGCTCAACGATCACATCGACCTCAAGGCCCTTCTCATCTCGGAAATAATGGACACTGTTGTCGACACCGCCGTAGGTGGAAAGGAACACGCGCATGTCGCGCAGGACGAGATTCTCAAAGAGCATCCCCAGCGTTTGCATATCGCCAAGCAGCCGCTCAGGGGTAGCCCCCAGCAACGCCGCCGCAAGTGACGGGTCACAGAAGTAGCGCTTGGGGCGCACGCGAACGCGGGCCTTCGAGCGCATGGGCGGCTCCCATCCGCACAGGTCCTCGGTCAGCTTGAGCCTGTTGAAGAGGTCCAAGTACGCAGCGATGGTCCTCTCGTCGGGGCCCGCCTCACCGTACGAGGCGTCCTTTACGAGCGTCTTGTACGTGACAGCCTGGCTCTCGTTCATGGCAAGAGCTCGCAAAAGGCCGTGTGCAAGCTCGGGCGACATGCCCTCGTCCAGCACGTTGACGTCGAGCACCGAGTGCACGTACTGGCTTGCCGTCTCTCGCGCAAGATCTTCCGAAAGCCCAAGATTTGCAGGCCAACCGCCCCTGCAGCACCAGCGGGCGACGTCATCCACCGTGCTCTCGCGACGCTGAGGGGCAAAATCCTCGCCCTTAAAGAGGCTTGCCAGTGACACGAGCGGCTCGCCGTCGCCCGACTCACACAGGGCCATGGGGCGCATTGACAGACGGGCGATCCTACCCGTGCCGGAATGACGAACATGGCTGCGCTCCTCGCTTTTGAGCGCGGTCGAGCCCGTGAGCAAAAGTGTCCCCCGTTCGTTGCCGCTCGCGTCCACGAAACGCCGGGCGGCATCCCAAACCTCGGGCACCTCCTGCCATTCATCGACCAGGTGTGGCGCATCGCCGATGAGCGCCAGGCTTGGGTCGACCTCTGCCGCCGCACGCTGCGCAGGCTCATCGAGCCTGGAGACGCTCGCCGAGCGAGAGAGCGCCGTCCAGGTCTTGCCGCACCATTTGGGGCCGTTGATCTCCACACAGCCAAACGCCCGCATAAGGGTGTCGAGGCGCTCCTCTATGAGCCGGGGCCTATATCCCTTTTGGGTCAATCTCTTTGGTGCATCCACAGACGGCCGTCCCTCTCTATCACGCGATATGCGAAATTACGCCATTCTCAATGCTGATTTTACGCTACTTTCAATGTAGTTTTTACGCCATGACAGATGTAGTTTTTACGCCATTTTCATTGAAGGTTTTACGCTTGGCATCCTTAGCGCGACGCTCGCTCAACCCCTGACCACCGGATTGCCCGAATTCCGGGATGCTGTCTCCGCTCCAAACAAAAGGCCCCAGCTCGCGATGGAGCCGGGGCCAAAGGCGCAGCGTATGTAGTTGATGCTGAGCGCGAACAGCCCATCAGCAATGCCGTCTGCGCCCTACCCTACCCGCGGTGACGGGCGCGGCTGTACGGCGTATCCACCATGGGCAGATCTGGACGCAGCTTGCCGTCAAACGCGCGGTAGGCGTTCTGTACGGCGGGCGCCGTGGGGATCGTTGCGATCTCGCCGATGCCCTTGCCGCCGTATGCCACGGGCAGCAGCTCGTCCTTTTCCACGTAGATGGCATGGATATCCGGAATCTCGGGCGCACGGAACAGCCCGAGCGTGCCGTACCTGGCCTGGGGTACGCAGTCCTTGAGCGGCCAGTCCTCGGTAAGCGCATAGCCCATACCCATGAGCACGCCGCCTTCGATCTGGCCCTGGATGGAGATGGGGTTGACCACCTTGCCGGAATCGTGCGCAGCATAGACCTCGCTCACGCGGCCGTCATCGTCCAGAATGACCACATGCGTGGCAAACCCGTAGCAGATGTGGCTCTTGGGGTTGGGCACGTCGGCGCCCAGCTTGTCGGTCGGCTCCAGATACACATAGCCAAACTCGCATCCCTCGAGCGCCTTGATGGCGGCCGCAGGATCCTGAGGATACATGCCCTGGCCGGCGACGAGCTCCTGAGTGCGCAGCTGATAGGCGCGGCCGTCGTCATACTCGATCTTGACGCCGTCGCCGTGCGCGCTCACGGGAGCGGCGGGCGCAGGCTTGCCAGCCTCGACGTCAAGCATGGCATCGCGCAGCAGGAAGGCGGCACCGCGTACGGCCTCGCCGGTCACGACCGTCTGACGCGAGCCAGACGTAGTGCCGGAGTCGGGAGCGTTCTCGGTGGAACACTCGCCGTTGGCGATGCAGCGAAGCGGCAGACCGCAGGCCTCGGCAACGTCTTGCAAAAAGACGGTGTTGCAGCCCTGGCCGATGTCGGACGTGGCGGCATAGACCACGGCCACGCCGTTCTCGATGCGAATCTTGCAGCGGCCGGCATCGGGCAGGCCCACGCCCACGCCGGCGTTCTTCATGGCGCAGGCGATGCCGGCGTGGCCGGGATGCGCGTAGTAGGCATCCTTGACCTCGAGCAGCGTCTCCTTAAGCGCCGTGGAGCAATCGGCAATCTGGCCGTTGGGCAGAACCTCGCCCGGCTCGATGGCGTTTCGGTAACGAATCTCCCACGGATCCAGGCCGACCTTCTCTGCCAGCAAGTCGATCAGGCTCTCGAGCGCAAACTCGGACTGGCAAACGCCAAAGCCGCGGTACGCGCCCGCGGGCGGGTTGTTGGTGTAGTAGCCAAAGCCGCGAATGTCGGTGTTCTGGTACTTGTAGGGGCCGACGGCATGCGTACAGGCGCGCTCGAGCACCGGGCCGCACAGCGACGCGTAGGCGCCGGTGTCAAAGTTGATCTCGCAGTCCAGGCCGGTAAAGTTGCCCTCGGCGTCGCAGCCCAGTGTAAAGGTGCCGTCCATGGCGTGGCGCTTGGGATGAAACGCGAGCGACTCGGCGCGCGTGAGCTTGCACTTCACAGGACGCTGGAACTTATATGCGGCGAGCGCGGCCAGGTGCTGGATGGACACGTCCTCCTTGCCGCCAAAACCGCCGCCCACGAGCATAGTCTCGACGACCACACGCTCGGGTTCGCTATCCCAGCCAAACATGTGAGCGCACTCTTTACGCGTGTCGTAGGCGCCCTGGTCGGTCGACTGCACCTTGACGCCGTTCTTGTACGGGAAGGCGACGGCGCACTCGGGCTCCAAGAAGGCATGCTCGGTAAAGGGCGTGGTAAAACGCTGCGTCACGGTGAACGCGCTCTCCGCCAGCGCCTTGGCGGCGTCGCCGCGCGTCACGTGACGGCTCTGGCACACGTTGTCCTTGAGCTCCACCGTGTTGCCAAAGGCAAAGAAGCTATCGTGCAGGCGCGGGGCGTCGGCAGCCCTGGCCTCGGCGATGTTGCGCACGGGCTCCAGCGGCTCGTAATCAATCTTGACGAGCTTCTTGGCCTTCTCGAGCGTCGCCTCGTCCTCGGCGACCACCAGCACAATGGCATCGCCCACGCAGCGGGTGATGTCGCCCTGGGCGATCATGACGTCCCAGTCCTGGATAAGGTGGCCGACCTGGTTGACCGGCACGTCCTCGGCGCGCAGGATGCCCACCACGCCGGGCAGGGCCTCGGCCTTGGAGGTATCGATGGAGAGCACGCGGGCGCGCGGATACTTGGAGCGCACGGCACTGGCATAGGTCAGGCCCGGCTGATCGAGCTCGTCGATGTCGTCGGGATACTTGCCCTCGCCGAGAACCTTCTTGCGCACGTCGATACGGAAGGCGCGCTTGCCCACGCCGTAGTCATCACCGCGCTCCAGGCCCTCGTCGATCTGCTTTTCGCCGCGGAGCACCGCGGCCGCCAGCGAAATGCCCTCGATGATCTTCTTGTAGCCGGTGCAGCGGCAGACGTTGCCGCGGATGGCGTACTTGATCTGCTCCTCGGTGGGCTCGGGGTCCTCGGCGATGAGCGCCGCACCCGCCATGACCATGCCGGGGATGCAAAAGCCGCACTGCACGGCGCCCACGGCGCCAAAGGCGTACACAAAGGCCTCGCGCACGTCCTCGGGCAGGCCCTCGACGGTCACGATGTTGCGGCCGGCGGCAAGAGCGGTGGTCAGTACGCAGGCCTTCACAGCCGCACCGTCCACGTGGATGGTGCAGGTGCCGCACGCGCCCTCGGAGCAGCCGTCCTTGGCGGAGTGAATGTGCAGGTCGTCGCGCAGGTAGCGCAGCAGCGGTTTATTTTGGGTCGTCGTGCGCTCGACGCCGTTAACGGTAAAAGTGAATTCCTGTGCCATGGTGATTCCCTTCTACACGCCGGCGGCGATGCCGGTGCGGTCGTGGATGGCGCCATGCGGGCACACAACCGCACACATGCCGCACGACAGGCAATCCGCGCCATCGATATGGGCGCAGTTGTCCTCGATGCGGATAGCGCCGGCGGGGCACTTTTTAGCGCACATTCCGCAACCGATGCAGCTCGTGTCGCAGATCTTGCGGGCAATGGCGCCCTTATCCGTGTTGTTGCAGCGCACCAGGATGTTCTGGTAGCCGGGAACGAAGGCAATCACGCGCTGCGGGCACGCCATGCCGCACAGGCCACAGCCCGTGCACTTGGAGCGGTCCACGCGGGCGACGCCGTCGCCCAGTACGATGGCACCGTGGGGGCAGGCCGCGACACAGGCACCACAGCCAATGCAGCCTTCGCTGCAGCGGGCGTCGCCGCCTGCGGAAGCACAGCCGCTTCCGCAGGCAACGTAGGCCACGTTATGTTGAATGGATTTGGCCATAAGAGACTCGCCTATTTCTTAAGAAGGTACGAATAGTTGTCGCGCACAGCCCTGATGGTCAGGCGGACGGCCTCGGGAAGACCGGTGTTGACGGCATCGACCGAGACGGTGCGGACCGTGCCGGCGACGCGGACCTTAAAGTGATCCTCGTCCACGGCCAGGAAGCCCTCGTTCTCGGAGTTCTCCATGTCCTCCTCGCTCCAGAACAGGGTGAGCTTGTCCTTGTAGGGACGACCCTCCTGGTAGGGGCAGAACACGGCGCAGTTGCCGCACTCGTTGCACATGCCATCGACATGAACGACCTGATGCTTGGCCAGGCCCGGCACCTTAATGGCAACGTTGGCGCGGTTGGGGCACACGTCGCAGCAGACCTCGCACACCGAGCCGCAGCCCAGGCAGCGGGTCTTGGTGCAGTTGCGCTTGTCGCGGCACAGCGACCCCTTGCGCTCGTAGCAGGTGTCCTCGCGGCCGGCCTGCTCGTTGCATTCGGCGTACTTGTTAAAGTCCACGCCGGCGATGGCGCGGGCGACCTCGGCGGCGTCGGCAATAGCCTCAACCACGGTGGCAGGACCGCGACGGCAGTCGCCTGCAGCCCAGACGCCCTCAACACCGGTGGAGGTGGCGGCAAGACGGCCGCGACGGTCGTGCTCGACGCCCGCGGCGTCGTACAGGCTGACGTCGATGCCCTCGCCCACGGCGCAGATCACCGTGGTGGCGGGAAGCTCGACGGTCTCGCCCGTGGCGACGGGGCTGCGACGGCCGCTTGCATCCGGCTCGCCAAGCTCCATAACGTCGCAGGTCAGCACGGCGCCGTTGAGCGCCTTAGGCGCCAGCAGCTCGCAGAACTCAACGCCGTCGGCAAGAGCAAGATCGAGCTCTTCCTCGTCGGCGGGCATCTGCTTCTTGGTGCGGCGATACACCAGGCGCACGTTCTTCACACCAGCCAGGCGCTTGGCCACGCGAGCCGCGTCCATGGCGGTGTTGCCGGCGCCAATGACTACGACGTCCTCGCCCAGCTCGAGCTTCTCGCCCTTCTTGGCGGCCTCGAGGAACTCCAGCACGTCAAGCTCGGCGCCCTCGCCTAAGCCTGCAGAACCGGGCATCCAGGCACCGGTGGCCACGACCACGTCGGTGAAGCCCTGGGCCTTGAGATCGTCGATGGACTCCACGCGGGCGTTGAGCTGAACCTTGGCGCCAAAGGCAAGGCAGAGCTCGGCGTCGTGGGAGATATCGTCGCTGGCGATACGGAACTCGGGGATCACGTGACGGACCACGCCGCCGAGCGAATCGCGGGCCTCAAAGATGGTGACGGGCACGCCGGCGCGCGTCAGGAAGAACGCCGTCGCCAGACCGGCCGGGCCGCCGCCGATAACGGCAACGTTGCGCTCGCCGTCGTTGGCGATGGCCTGGGCGCGCAGCTTGGGCAGCACGGCGGTCATGGCCTCGCGGGCGGCCTTGAGCTTGCTGGCGCGGATCTGGGCACCCTCGGGCTCGTAGAACGCACGCTCACAGGCACGACCGCAGGGATGCGGGCAGATGGTGCCGGTAATGAACGGCAGGGCGTTGCGCTCGATGATGATGTTGAGCGCATCCTCGTAGCGGCCCTCGTCAACAGCCGCCAGGTAGGCGGGAATATCCTGCTGGATGGGGCAGCTCGTGCGGCACGGCGTGGTAAAGCAGTCGGAAAGCGGACTCTTGCCGGCGACCTTGCGGTCGGGCAGCGGGCGCAACGGCTTCTTGTAGAGCGAGTTGGTGAGCGAATCGGCCTGGATCGCGGTTACGGCCTCGAGCGAGACACCCGCGAACGGCTTGCCATCCAGGTCGGTAAACTCGCCGGCCATCTGACTAAAGCGCTCGTAGCCACCGGGCTTGAGCACGTCGGTCGCCAGGGTAACGGGCCAAATGCCGGCATCGTACAGGGCGCGGATGTTGTAGACCGTGGCGCCGCCGGAGTAGCTGATGCGCAGCTTGCCATCAAACTGCTCGGCAATGCGACGGGCGGCCTCGATGGTCAGCGAGAACAGCGAACGGCCGGACATGTACATCTCGGTGGAAGGCAGCTCGTTCCTCGTCACGTCGACGGGGAAGGTATTGGTCAGCTTGACGCCAAACTCCAGGCCGCGCTCGGCGCACAGGGCAATCAGGCGCTCGAACATGGGCACGGCGTCGGCCCACTGCAGGTCCTCGCGGAAGTGCGTGTCATCGAAGACGATGTAGTCAAAGCCCAGCTCGTTCAGACGCTGGCGGGCAAACTCATAGCCCAGTAGCGTGGGGTTGCACTTGATGTAGGTGTTGAGGCCCTTCTCGGTGATCAGATAGGTCGCGATGCGCTCGATCTCCGCCGGCGGGCAGCCATGCAGCGTGGACTCGGTAATGGAGTTGGAGACGCGCGCCGGGATGGATTCGACAAATGCGGCGTCGACATGCTCAAACTTGTCAAGGTTAGCGAGCGCCCACGTGCGGCACTCGTTCCAAACCTCGGAGCCGCTGGCGTCCTTCATGCCCTCGATGTAGGCGTCGACCTTGGGGCTCTTGATGCCCTCGAGGTCATAGCCCACGGACATGTTAAAGACAAAACCGTCCGGGCTGCCCAGGCCGTACTCGCGAGCGATCAGGTGGCAGGCAAACCATGCCTTCACGTACTCGGCAAAAGCCTGCGGAACCTCGAGCTCGGTCGACCACTCGCAGTTGTAGCACTCGTCCTGCGCCACAATGCAGGGCTTGTTGACGCACTTGGAGAGCTCCTCGCCGTCCATAACCTGAACGGTCTTGAGCTCAAAGAAGCGGGAACCGGCCACGTAGGATGCCACGATGTTTTGGGCAAGCTGCGTATTGGGACCGGCGGCCGGGCCAAACGGAGTCTCGATGCGCTCGTCAAAAATGGGAAGCGCGCCCTCCTGGTTGGTCGTGACCATCTTGCGCACGCCAAAGACGGCGCCCTGGGTCTTGTGCTCCTCGATGATCCAGTTCATCAGCTGCGAAAACGGGATCGGCCTCATGATGTCGCTCATAATGAGCTCCTCTCTGTAACGCCCGGCGAGACCGCGCGACGGGCGCAAATACGGTGTAGCGCTAGCACAGCGCCGGCGACCCCGCGGAGGTCGCCTATACGCGCGTCGGATGCGGCGAAACATCCGACGCGCGTGAATCTACTTGTGAATTAGTAGGTGCGATCGTTGAGCGTGCTCCAGAGCTTCTTGGACTCAGCCATGGTCCACGCGTTGATCTTGTCCTCATCAATCCCAACGAACTCGCGATCCTTGTACAGGACGCGGCCGTTGATAATGGTGGTGCGGCAGTTTTTGCCCATCATGCCAAAGAGCATGTGGCCGTCGATGTTCTCCTCGCTCAGCGGCGTAAAGGGCTTGTAGTCCATAACGATAACGTCGGCGGCAGCGCCGGCCTCGAGCACACCAAGCTTGCGATCGAAGTACTTGCTCGCCATCTTGGCGTTGTTCTCAAACAGCATCGTCATGGCCTCGCACCAGCCCACGTTGAGCATGGCAGCGTTGTGGCGCTGAATGATCAGGAAGACCTTAAGGCTCTCGAGCATATCGTGGGTGTAGGCGTCGGTACCCATGCACACGGGGATGCCGCGGCGGAAGAACTCGAGCACGGGGGCGCAGCCCACGGCGTTGCCCATATTGGATTCGGGGTTGTTGACCAGCCAGGTGCCGGACTCCTTGACGATATCCATCTCGGCAGGCGTCACGTGGATGCAGTGGCCCAGCATGGTGTCGGGACCAAGCAGGTTGTGCTGCAGCAGGCGCTCGACGGGGCTGATGCCACCGCGGTTGAGGCGGGAGTCCCACACGTCATTCATGCCCTCGCACACATGGATGTGGAAGCCGGTCAGGCCGTTGTTGGCCTCGGCCATCTTGTCCATGGTCTCGTCCGACAGCGTAAAGGTGGCATGCCCGCCAAACATGGCAGCGATCATGTGGTTGTCGTTATCGCGACGCTCCTTGGCGGCCCACTGGGCAAATTCGGCGTTCTCGGCAATGGCCTGGTCGCATTTTTCCTGGCCACGGCGATCGGAAACCTCGTAGCACAGGCACGAACGCATGCCCAGCTCCTGAGCCGCATCCTTAATGGTAAAGAGGCTTCCCGGGATCTCACAGAAGCTCGCGTGATGATCGAAGATCGTAGTGACGCCATCGCGGATGGAGTCCAGAATCGTGGCATAGGCGCTGGCCTTGGTGCCGTCGAGCGTCAGGTTGTCGTCGATCTTCCACCACTGCTGCTCAAGATTCTCCAGGAAGTTGGTGGGGTTGCAGCCCTTAATGGCAAGGCCGCGGGCCAGACCCGAGTAGATGTGGGTGTGGCAGTTGATGAGTCCAGGCATGATGAGGTTGCCCTGGGCATCGACGTACTCGGCATCCGGGTACTTGGCCTTGAGCTCTCGCTCGGGGCCCACTTCGACGATCGTATCTCCGTCAATGGCGACCGCACCGTTTGGAATGAACGGGGTCTGAGCGTTGCGGGTAAAAACGGAACCGTTAGCGACCAGAAGCATGGATGCTCCCTTCAACATCAGAGGCGGGGTTTGACACCTCTGACATGGCGGAGTGCGAAGCGCCGGCCTACACCGGAAACGGGCCCTCTCCCGTCAACGCTTCACCAAAGGGACAAACCCTTTGAAGTGCGGCTTGGCGCCGCATGGCGTCGGCAGACGAGGCGATGCGTCCGCCGACGAATAGCACCGAATTGGTTACTTCTTGCTCTCGGGCAAGACCAGATCCACGGCAGCGTCCTTGGCAGCATCGATGTGCTGAGCCACGACCGGCGTCTGCGGAAGGATCAGGTTAAGGACAATGGCCATGATGGCGGTGGGGGTTACGGCATTGGAGCCGATGACGGTGGACACCCAGGCGGGCATACCCTCGCCGGCAAGGCAACCGCTGGCCATCCAGATACCCAGGCCAAAGACGACGGAGGTGCCGACGATAGTGGTAGTGCGCTGCGTGAGGCCCTCGCGGGTGAACATGCGCACGCCGTTCATGGTGATGGTGCCAAAGACGCCGACGGTCGCGCCGCCGATGACGGGCTGCGGGATAGCGGAAAGGACGGCAGAGAGCTGCGGGAACAGGCCGGCGATGGCAAAGACGGCCGCGATGATCACAAAGACCCACTTGTTGACGACCTTGTTGGAGCAGATGATGCCCACGTTCTGGCCAAGGGCGCTGGTGGGAAGACCGCCCAGCAGGCCGCCGACCATAGAGGTGAGGCCCTGGGACACGATGGCGCCGGAGAGCTCGCGCTCGGTGGGCATACGGTCGATGGAACCAAGGCAGGCAGCGGAGACGTCGCCGATAACCTGGATGGCGACCATGGGGAACACGACGGCGAGGGTAATGCAGACCTCGGGATCAAACTCGAGCGCGTAGGGCATGAGCTTGGGAAGGGCGAAGACCTGAGCGGTGGCGACGCTGGAGAAGTCGATCATGCCAAAGGGGATGGAGACGATCATGCCAACGATCATGCCAAAGAACACGGATCCCAGCTTGAGCGTGCCCTTGCCAAAGTTGGCGAGCGCAAAGACCACGGCGAAGGTGATAAGAGCAACGCACCAGGCCTGCGGGGTGCCCCACAGCGGCGTACCCATACCGCCGGCCATATACTTGACGGCCGTGGGATACAGCGAAACGCCGATGGAGAAGATGACCGTACCGGTCACGACGGGCGGGAACAGCCACTTGATCTTGCTGTAGGCCAGACCAAAGAGGACCGCGACGGCGCCGCCGACGATCTCGCCACCCAGCAGCGCACCAAAGCTAAAGCCCGAGGCACCCATGGCCTGCAGGGCCGGCAGGAACGCGAACGAAACGCCCATGACGATGGGCAGGCCGCCGCCGATGCGACGGAAGGGAGCGAAGGCCTGAAGGGCCGTATCGATCGCCGAAAGAATGAGGGCGACCTGGATGATGTCGGTGCTCTGCTGGCTATTAAAGCCGTAGACGCCGGCCATGATGACCGCCGGGGTAATGATGCCGGCAAACGATGCCAGTACGTGCTGAAGGGCACACGGGATCATTTCCTTAACGGGAGGCATGCCTTCGCGAGTGAACAGGGCTTCAGTGCCGTTCGTAACCGTCTCCTGGGTCATTTGACCACCAATCCTCGAAGTAGTTGTTTTCGCATCTAACGCTCTATTGTGACGCAGTGCGGGGTTGAGGTTGTGCCTTCATTGCATATCGTATTAAAGATGATTCTCATTCTCAATAATAATTTTTTGTTATCAGACTATTCTTCAGCTGAAATAACGCATTTCCGCAGGTCAGGAAAGTGTCTGGTCAAAATAGCATCTAACTTTTCTTTTGGTCAACCGTTTACCGCTAAATTCCTACCGTTCGTCTGCATTACGCAATGTACCTGCGGATATACGAGATGATGGGCAGCGTGTTACCATGAGAAAAAATTGTTATGAACATTTCCGATTTCACCCAAAGGAGTTGCCCGTGAACGAGACCGTACGTCGCTTTTTGCCGATGGTCGATTTTCTGGAGCAGATACTCGGCAAAAACAGCGAAATCGTGCTGCACGATTTCTCGGATCCCGACCACGCCATCGTTGATATTCGCAACGGCATCGTGAGCGGCCGCAAGGTCGGCGGTCCCGCCACCGATCTGGCACTCAAGATCATGCACGACGCCAAGTATCGCGACCTGCCGTTTATTACGGGCTACGAGGGGCGCGGTGCCGGCGGCAAGACGTTGGAGTCAGCGACGTACTTTATCCGCGAGAATGACGAGATCGTCGGTATGCTCTGCGTTAACACCGACCTCTCGACTGTGCGCTCCATCAACGCCATGGCGCAGCAGCTCATGGCGTGCTTCGACGCGGCGCCGACGCGCACGGAGCCCGCCCCTATCGAGGTCGAAAGCCTTTCGGAGTCTACACAGGAGCTCATCGACCGCAGCATTGCCGAGTTGCTGAGCGCGCGCGGGCTGGATGTAGCGTCGCTTGGTCAGAGCGACCGCGTGGACGTCATTCGCCACCTCAACGGTAACGGGGTGTTCATGCTCAAGGGCGCCGTGGCCTGCGCCGCCGCCGCGCTGGGCATCTCTGAGCCCAGCGTCTACCGCTACCTGCAAAAAGTCCGCAAGGAAGGCTAACGAGCAAAATGGAGTGCGGCTCCACAAGCGATCCGTCACTTGATAAAAGACCCTGCAGCTCGCACGCGCTGCAGGGTCTTTTTGCATGTCATGTTTAGTTGTGGCCAACGCCTTAGAGAGCGGCAACGACCTCGATCTCGACCAGACCGCCAGCCGGAAGGGCGGCAACCTGGAAGGCGCTGCGCGCGGGGAACGGGGCCTCAAACTTGGAGGCGTAGATCTCGTTCACGGCGGCGAAGTCGGCGATGTCGGCCAGGTAGACCGTGGTCTTGACGACATCGGCAAAGGTAGCGCCGGCAGCGGTCAGCAGGGCCTCGACGTTGGCGAGGGACTGCTTGGCCTGGGCCTCGACGCCCTCGGGCATCTTGCCGGTCGCGGGATCGATGCCCAGCTGGCCGGACAGGAACACCATGTTGCCGGCCTGGATACCGGGGGAATACGGGCCGATGGCTGCGGGTGCGTTATCGGAAGACACGACGGTCTTGCTCATGTTTTTCTCCTTACGATCAATTGAGAGAGCGTGAGCGCGGTGTTCACACCGGGAGGCACAGTTCGGTCTGAACACCGCGCTTGATTGGGATAGTACTCAAGGTTTCTGTTTGATGCAAGAATATTATCAGCTTGCGAGAATATTTTATCGCCCAACGGTTTCCCCGAACCGCTGAACGGTTCTCATGTGGAGCAGCCAGTCCAAGCTGCTGAAGACTTTGTCCTGCTTAGGCTGCGGGCGTCGCCCACCGCAGCGACGCCACTATACTTTTGAATATCTGAGCATTTTGAAAGGCAGGATATGACCGCAACCGCCAGCCGAACCACTAACCGCAGGCCCGAGCTTTTGGCCCCCGCCGGAGGCCCGGAGCCCTTTGCCGCCGCGCTCGCCGCCGGGGCAGACGCCATCTACTGCGGCATGGGCAGCTTCAACGCCCGCCGCAAGGCAACCAACTTTACCGACGAGGCCTTTGAGCAAGCCTGCCGCGCCGCGCATCTAGCCGGGTCGCGCGTCTACGTCACGGTCAACATCGTCATCAAGCAGTCCGAGATGGGCGATGCACTGCAGCTCATTCATCGCTGCTCCACGCTGGGCGCCGATGCCTTCATTATCCAGGACTGGGGTCTGTTCTTTGAGGCCAAGCGCACCATGCCCGGCATCGAGACACATATCTCGACCCAGGCGAACATCCACGACGACCGCGGAACTATCTGGTGCCGCGAGCAGGGCGCCGACCGCGTGACTCTCTCGCGCGAGCTCTCCATCGACGAGATCGCCGCCATTCACAACGCCGCGCCCGATGTGGACCTCGAGGTCTTTAGCCACGGCGCCATCTGCTTTTGCTACTCGGGTCTATGCCTGCTGTCGAGCTTTGCCATGGCGGGCCGCTCGGCCAACCGCGGCATGTGCGCTCAGCCCTGTCGCCTGCCTTACGAGCTGATCGACGAGAACGGCCGCTCGCTCTCCCCTGCCGGTCGCGAGCGCGCGCTGTGCCCGCGCGACACCAACACTTCGCAGCTTGTTCGCCGTCTGTATGACGCCGGCGCCGCATCGCTCAAGCTCGAGGGCCGCATGAAGGCTCCCGATTACGTGTATTCCATCGTCGACGTGTACCGTCATCAGATTGATGACATGCTTGCCGATGTTTCGACCTCTAAGGATGAGGATGCCGCCCGCCAGCGACAGCTCAAGCGCTGCTTTAACCGCGACTTTACGCACGCCTACCAAGACGGTACCTCGGGCGACGAGATGATGAGCTACGAGCGCTCCAACAACCGCGGCCAGATTGTGGGCACGGTGCTGGGCAGCCGCCTGGCCAACCGCGATGTACGCGGACTCAAGCCCGACGATCGCCGTCGCCGCGCCGCCATCGCCCGCATTGAGCTGTTTGAGCCCGTGGGCAAGGGCGACCTGCTGGAGCTCCGCCACGATAACGAGTTTGACCAGTTCCTGACCACCATCGCCGCCGATGATGCCGCTGCCGGCGATGTTATCGAGTGTCGCGTGCCCCGTAGCATGCCCGAGGGCTGCCGCGTGCGCGTGATTCGAAGCCAGCGCGCCATTGACGCCGCCGGCGCCGCGCTCAAGCGCGATGTGCTGCGCCGCCGCGCCGTAGACGTGTCCGTTGTGGCACGTCTGGGCGAGCCGTTTACTGTCACACTCACCTGCTGTGACAACGCCATGCTCACCGCTACCGCCACGGGCTTCATCGTCGAGGCCGCCAAGACCCGCGCCGTCGAGGCGGCAGACCTGGTTGAGCATGTGGGCCGCATGGGCTCCTCTCCCTTTGAGGCCGCGAGCTTTGACGTTTCGCTCGACGCCGGCTGCGGTATGGGCTTCTCCGCCGTGCACAAGGTGCGCGCCGCCGCCTGTAAAGCATTGGAGGAGGCCATTCTGGCGCCGTACGAGGAGCGCGCGAAAACGCTCGAGCTGCCGGCGATTGTAACCAGTGATTCCCGCCCCGCGCCCGAGCACTACCGCGATGAGCCGCAAATCTGCGCCACCGCCACCTCGCTCGAGGCCGCCGAGGCCGCTCGCGCCGAGGGTGTAACGCGCATCTATATGACCACCGATGCGCTCGAGGCTGTCGGACTCTCCCCTGCCGATGCATTTGACCAGGGTATCGTGCCCGTACTCGACGAGGTCTGCCGCGCCGTCGACCACGTACGCGTCGACCCGTGGGTTGTTGCCGGCGCTACGGTCGCTATTGGCAACATCTCTGAGCTTGCCCTGGCCGCCCAGGTTGGCGCCACGGCCGAGATTCGCTCTTGCCTGCCGGTGCACAACACGCCCTGCATGGAGGCGCTTGCCGAGCGCGGAGCCGGTGCATTTTGGCTCTCGCCCGAGATCACGCTCGACGAGATTGTCTCGCTCGGCGCCGCCGCGCCCGCGACTCTGGGCATCACCGTCTTTGGCCGCCCGCGCGTCATGACAAGCGAGCATTGCATTCTGCAAGTTGCCAACGGCTGCATCCACGATTGCGCCAACTGCCGCCTGCGTGCCCGCAAGCTCTCGCTCAAGAATATCGACGGCAAGGTCATGCCCGTACGCACCGACATCCATGGCCGCTCTCGCTTGTACGACGCCTACCCCATCGACCTCACGCCTCAGGTTCCACAGTTACTCGATGCCGGCGTGCGCCGTCTTATGGTCGACGGAACCCTGCTCGAGGCCGATGAGATCGCCCGTGCCGTCGCTCGCGTCCGTCGCGCCGTCGAGGCGGCTCAAGCCGGCCGCAAGCCCGCCGCCCGCCTGCGCGGCGCCACCTCGGGCTGCATGTTTGTGGGAATCAGCTAACCGAAAGGCTTACACGTGAACGAAGAACCTCAAGTCCTCTACTGCGATGCCTGGCTCATGGCCATCGACAAGCCCGCCGGCATGATCGTCCACGGCGACGGCACCGGTGAACGCACACTTACCGACTACGCCAGCGACCTGCTGCTGGCGATGGGCGACGGCTTTGCCGCGACCGACATGCAGCCGCTCAACCGCCTGGACCGCAACACCACCGGCGTTGTGCTGTTCTCGCTCGACAAGCAGACGCAACCCGCTTTTGACCAGATGGTCATCGACCACGCCTTCGAAAAGCACTATCTGGCGCTCGCCGAGGGCAAGATCGACTGGAACGAAAAGCTCATCGACAAGCCCATCGCCCGCGACCGCCACGACAGCCGCAAGATGCGCGTCGGTGCCAGCGGCAAGCCGTCGCAGACGCGCGTGAAGGTGCTCAAGCGCCTTAAGAGCCGTCGTGGCCTGCCCACGCGTTCGTATATCGATGTTGAGCTGCTCACCGGTCGCAAACACCAGATCCGTGTGCACCTGGCCAGCGAGCGTCACCCCCTGGTTGGCGACGACCTGTACGGAACGCCGCGCCCCTGCGGCCTGATGCTCCACGCCCACAGCGTGTCCTTCACGCATCCCGTAACCGGCGAGCACATCCACATCGAAGCCCCCTGCCCCTGGGAGCCCTAAACCACCACAATGGGGACAGGCACCTTTGTGGTGGTTTTGCCGCAATGGCCCAGCCACGGTCCCAAAATGTCTCGATCTGTAACAGTTAGAACCCATTTTCCGGTCTATCTGTTACAGATCGAGACATTCGAATCCCCCTCAAGGAAAAATCTCAATCTGTAACAGTAACTCGGCAAAATCAGTCCCAGATGTTACAGATTGAGACAAAGGGACGGCGCGGTTCGGAAGTATCTCAATCTGTAACACCTAGCCCACTTTTAACGGTCCAGTTGTTACAGACGTAGACAAACCGGTAGACAACGAAAGCGGTAACGCCCGTGATGGACGTTGCCGCTTTTCTATTGAGAAAACTACTCGGTTTCCGTTGCTAACCACCACAATGGGGACAGGCACCTTCGCGGTGGTTTTGGCCTTAGCCCGTCCCCTGCTGTTAGACCGTGATGACGTTGTCCATTGCCCGGTACTTGGCGGGAACCTCGCCTGCGGTAATAATCGTTGCGTCGCGGAAGTCCGCGAACTTGATGGGCGCCACCATGCCAAATTTACTGGCGTCCGAGATTACGAAGCGCTTGGCCGTATGGCGCATCGAGATACGCTTTACTTGCGCCTCCTCGATATCGGGCGCCGTGAAGCCCTGCTCGGCTGCAATGCCGTTAGAGCCCCAAAAGCCACAGTTGAAGTTGTAGCGGTCTAAGGTTGCCAAGGCATCGGGGCCAACGAGCGCCTCGGTCTCGGGTTTGAGCTCGCCGCCCAGCACCACGGTACGCATGCCGCGCAAAGCAAGGCGCTGAGCATGGAGCACGGAATCGGTCACATAGGTGACATCTTCAAGGTGTGGAAGATGCTCGATGAGCCTGAGCGTCGTCGAGCCCGAGTCGATGTATACAAAGCTCTCAGGCTCCACAAGCGCCGCCGCACGGGCGCAGATACGCTCCTTGTCGTCGTTATGGAGGTCGCTGCGCTCATTAAGCGTTAGGTCGCGCGTCACGTGCGCGCGCTCAAGACTCGTCGCCCCACCGTGGACCTTGGCGATACGGTGCGCTCGGTCGAGCGTCTGCAGGTCGCGCCGAATGGTAGACGCCGTCACGCCCAGGGCCTCAGCAAGCTCCGGCACGGTAACCGAGCCGGCCTGCTGCACCATCGACACGATCGCATTGAGCCTATCTTCCGCAAGCATCGCTTACTCCTCCTCGGGGTACACGACTCCCCAATCGGCGCGGAGCTTGGTCATAAGCTCCATTACATCAGAAGCATAATCCAGCAGCTCGCACTTGGAGTCGTCGCCGGCAACGGCCTGCTCGAGGTCAGCCATCTCGTAGCACAGGGCATAAGCCTCGGTGCCCGCGGCGACCTCCTCGCGATGACCGTCCGCGGTCCACACGATCGTCGCGTGATCGGCGCGCGGATACTCGTTGACCTCGATATAGCACTTGTCGAAGCTGATGACCGAGCGCTTGGGCTGCTTGGAGTGGAGCGTAAGGCTCACAACACCCAGCTGCTGCTCGGCGTTACGGCAGACAATGCCGCCCGCAACGTCGACACCTGTCTCACAGGTGTTGCCCAGAGAGACGACCTCCACGGGTTGACTGGCCATAAACAGGCGCATGACAGACAGGGCATACACGCCAATGTCGAGCATGGCGCCGCCGGCGAGACTACGGTTGTAGAACCGGTTGGTCAGGTCCCCGTACTCCTTATGGCTGCCAAAGTTGAGCTGGGCGAGGTTCATGCGACCAAAGTCGCCCGCATCCATGCGGCGGCGCAGCTCCTGATACAGCGGCATGTGAAGCACCGTGGTGGCGTCCATAAGGACGACGTTGTGCTCGTCGGCGATGGCACGCGCCTCGTCGAGCTCAGCGGAATTGAGGGTAATGGCCTTCTCGCAGAGCACGTGCTTACCAGCTGCCAGAGCGGCTCGCAGGTAGGTGATATGCGTGTTGTGCGGCGTGGTGATATAGACGGCGTCGATGTCCGGATCGGCGTAGAGGTCCTCGACCGTCTCGTACACCTTCTCGACGCCATACTGCTCGGCAAAAGCCTGGGCTTTGGAAAGCGTACGGTTGGCGACACCCGCGAGCTTGCGGCCGGCCAGCGCGAGGGACTGGGCCATTTGGTTGGCGATAACACCGCACCCGATCACTGCCCAGCGAAGCTCGGGAGCCGTAAAAATGTCGTTTGGGAACGGCTGATTCTGGACCGAGGCAAACGCCGCCTTTGCGGCTGCCTCGGCGTCGAGCGGAGCCTGTTTGGAATCTGCCATGATGTGCCTCCTGAGTCATCGGAAGTCCTTCATTTCTAACAACCCTATAGTCGCACAATTGCGCGCGTATCTGCTCGTGTTTGCGTATTTATTTGCTTATCGGTCATTATTTAGCCATAGTTGGCAGATGTTTGCGCGGCTATGCGCATTGTCGCGCAAGGCTATGCGCGTAAATGCGCATGCGACGATCCTTGTGAAACATAAAGGGACGGAACACCAAAGCCCTAAAAGACAGACCCAGCTGTATTACTTCACCCCTCTGGGGGCATCAGACATCAAAGGATCGTCCCAAACTGCCGGCACATAGAGACTGTCCCCCCAACGACTGGTCATTTAAGTCTGTCCCCAATGAATGGTCGTCCCCAGCTGCCGACAGAAAATGAACGCCCCCAGGTGCCGGCATTTCAACGGCCACTCATTTAAGTCTGTCCCCAATGAGTAGGGATAGAAAAAGGCCCGGGTGCCGTGGCATCCGGGCCTTTGCTGGCAACTTGATGTTGCGGGCAGCTTAGAACTTGTGGCCGCACTTCTTGCAGACGCGCAGCTTGTTCTTGCCGTCCTTCTCGTGACCGACGCGGGTAACCTTACCGCACTCGGGGCAGACGAGATTGACGTTGGAGGCGTCGATGGGAGCCTCCTGCGAAACGATGCCGCCCTGCTGGTTGGCAGCGTTGGGCTTGACGGCCTTCTTGACGACCGAAACGCCCTCGACAACGACCTTGTTCTCGGCGGGGAGAGCACGCAGGACAACGCCCTGCTTGCCGCGATCCTTACCAGAGAGAACCTGGACCTTATCGCCCTTCTTGATATACATATATCTCCCCTAACTACAGGGTCTCGGGAGCGAGCGAGACGATCTTCATGTACTTCTTGTCACGAAGCTCGCGAGCGACAGGCCCGAAGATACGGGTGCCGACGGGCGAACCATCGTTGTTGATGACAACGCAGGCGTTCTCATCAAAGCGAATGTAGGAGCCATCCTTGCGGCGGATCTCCTTAACGGTGCGAACGACGACGCAACGGACAACGTCCTTCTTCTTGACGTTGGCGCCAGGGGTAGCCTCCTGGACAGCACCGATGAACACATCGCCGATGCCTGCATAACGACGCTTGGAACCGCCAAGCACCTTGATGCAGCGAATCTTGCGAGCGCCGGAGTTGTCGGCGACGTTCAGCATGGTTTGCATCTGAATCATGGTAGATGTTCCTCCGAACTAAGAACCGAAGAGAGGTGCGCAGCCTTTATGCGGCCCGTGGTATGCAAGCCAGGCATACGCACATCTTCGGAAACGTACAAGTCGTAAGAGCGACTGCTTATTTAGCGCGCTCGACGACCTCGATGAGGCGCCAACGCTTCATCTTGGACATAGGACGGGTCTCCATAACGCGGACGGTGTCGCCCACGCCAGCCGTGCACTCCTCGTCGTGAGCGTGCAGCTTCTTGGAGCTGGTCATCATCTTGCCGTACTTGGGGTGACGCTTGCGCTCGGTGATGGTGACAACGATGGTCTTGGCACCGGAGACGGAGGTAACGACACCCGTACGGACCTTACGCGAGTTACGCGAATCAGTCATGTTCTCTCCTTAGGTCCTACTCGGCGACAGCGGACTTCTCCGCTGCGATCTCGCGGGCGCGCTGCTCCGTGAGGACGCGAGCGATGTCCTTCTTCACGGTGTTGACGCGAGCGGTGTTGTCCAGCTGGCTGGTGGCCATCTGGAAACGAAGGTTAAAGAGCTCGGCGCGCATTTCCTTCAGCTTCTCAACGAGCTGAGCGTCCGAGAGCTCACGAATCTCTGCGGGCTTCATTAGTTCTCCTCCTTGGCGGCGGCGGCGTCCTCAGCAGCCCACTTGGCCTCGAGAGCGGCCTCCTCAGCCATCTCCTTCTCGATGCGCTGCTCAGCGTTCTTGGCAGCAACAATCTTGGTCTTGATGGGAAGCTTGTGCTGTGCAAGACGCAGAGCCTCGCGAGCGACCTCCTCGGGCACGCCCTTGACCTCGAACATGATGCGGCCGGGCTTGACGACGGCCACCCACTCCTCGGGGTTACCCTTACCAGAACCCATGCGAGTCTCGGCAGGCTTCTTGGTGATGGGCTTATCGGGGAAGATCGTGATGTAGACACGACCGCCACGCTTCATGTAGCGGGTCATGGCAATACGAGCGGCCTCGATCTGACGGTTGGTGATCCAATGGGCCTCGAGAGCCTGGATACCAAACTCGCCGAAATGCAGCTCGGTATTACCCTTGGCCTGGCCCTTCATGGAGCCACGCTGCACCTTGCGGTGAAGAATACGCTTAGGGGCAAGCACTACTGACCCCTCCTCTCGGAGTTACGACGACGAGGACGGGAAGAGCCCTCGAGTGCAGGGTTGGGAACTGGCTGGCCCGGGAGCTTCTCGCCCAGGTAGATCCAGACCTTCACGCCGCAAGCGCCCATGGTGGTGCTGGCGACAGCCGTGCCGTAGTCGATCTTGGCACGGAGGGTGTGCAGAGGCACGCGACCCTCGCGGTACCACTCACGACGGCCCATCTCGGCGCCGCCGAGACGACCGGAGCACTGGATACGGATGCCCTTAGCGCCGGCCTTGCGGGCGGACTGGACAGCCTTGCGCATAGCGCGACGGAAGGCAACGCGGCCCTCGAGCTGCTCGGCGATAGACTGAGCAACGAGGTTGGCGTCGAGCTCGGGGCGCTTGATCTCGACAACGTCGACGGAGAGCTGGCCCTTGGAGACGCCAGCGACCTTCTCGAGCTCGGTACGGAGGGTATCGATCTCGGCACCCTTCTTACCGATGACAACGCCGGGGCGAGCGGTGAGGATGATGACCTTCACCTTGTCGCCAGCGCGCTCGATCTCGACGCGGGAGACAGCTGCGCGGGAAAGACGCTTCTCGAGGTACTTGCGGATCTCGAGATCGTTACCGAGGGTCTTAGCGTAATCCTTCTCTGCGAACCAGCGGGAGCGCCAGTTCTCGGTAATGCCAAGACGGAAGCCGGTGGGGTAGACTTTCTGACCCATACAGCTTTACGCCTCCTTTCGAGGAGCAACGACGACGGTGATGTGGGAAGTACGCTTCAGAATGCGAGAAGCGGAACCCTTGGCGCGGGGACGGATGCGCTTAAGCGTCGGACCCTCGTCAACATAGGCAGCGGCGACAACCAGGTTGTCGGCACGCAGACCGTTGTTGTTCTCGGCGTTCGCAACGGCGGAACGGAGAACCTTCTCGACATCCACGGCGACGGCGCGGTCGCAGAAGTGGAGGATGTCGAAGGCCTGAGCGACAGGCTTGCGGCGGATCAGATCGACCACCAGGCGGGCCTTGCTGGGGGAAACACGCACGTACTTAGCGACGGCGCGAACCTCGGTGGCCTCAGTTTCAATAGACTTAGTTGCCATTTACGGTTAACCCCCTATTTGGCCTTGTGGCCACGGAACGTACGAGTCGGCGCGAACTCGCCGAGCTTGTGACCAACCATGGACTCGGTAACATACACGGGCACATGCTTGCGGCCGTCGTGGACGGCGATGGTGTGACCAACCATCTCGGGGAAGATGGTGGACGCGCGGGACCAGGTCTTCACGACGTCCTTCTTGCCAGCCTCGTTCATCGCGGTGATACGCGAGAGAAGGCGAGTCTCCACGAACGGGCCCTTTTTGAGACTTCTGCTCATAAGTGCTTTCTCCTAAAACTCGGTATCCGAAATTACTTCTTACGGCGACGAATGATGTGCTGGTTCGAGACCTTCTTCTTCTTGCGCGTACGAAGGCCCTTCGTCGGCTTACCCCAGGGGGTAACGGAGGGACGACCAGAGGTGTGGTTCTTGCCCTCGCCACCGCCGTGCGGGTGGTCGACAGGGTTCATGACGGTACCGCGGACGGTCGGGCGCACGTTCATGTGACGCTTACGGCCGGCCTTGCCGATGACGATGTTGGAGTGATCGGCGTTGCCGACCTCACCGACGGTGGCGCGGCAGGTAACGAGGATGCGGCGCATCTCGGAGGAAGGCATACGGACGATAGCGTACTTGCCCTCCTTACCCATCAGCTGGCAGGAGTTACCGGCGGAACGGGCGATAGCAGCGCCCTTGCCCGGCTGGAACTCGACGGCGTGGATGAGCGTACCGACGGGGATGTCGGCGAGGGGCAGAGCGTTGCCCGGCTTGATGTCGGCGTCAGAACCGGACATGATGGTCTGACCGACCTCGAGGCCCTTGGGGGCCAGGATGTAGCGCTTCTCACCGTCAGCGTAGTGCAGCAGAGCGATGCGAGCGGAACGGTTCGGATCGTACTCGATCGTGGCAACCTTGGCGGGCACGCCGTCCTTGTTGCGCTTGAAGTCGATCACGCGGTAACGACGCTTCACGCCGCCGCCCTGGTGGCGGGTGGTGATGCGGCCGTTGTTGTTACGACCGGCCTTCTTGGGCAGGGGCTCGAGAAGAGACTTCTCGGGCTTGGTGCAGGTGATCTCGGAGAAGTCGGAGATCGTCTGCCAACGCCTACCAGCGGAGGTCGGCTTAAGGTGCTTTACAGCCATTACAATCCCTTTCAATAGGAATCCGTTAGCCATCGCAGACAGGGATTCGAGGTTCTGCCTCGGGTGCGATGACACCGGACGTATACACGGCTCCGGGCGTGTCCATTTTATACGCCCAAAACCTTGAGCTCTCGCCTCCCCTATTTGGGAGGCATGAGCTCACTCAACAGCAGCGAGTCTTAGGCCTGGTTGCCAAAGACCTCGATGGTGTCGCCCTCGGCCAGCGTGACGATGGCCTTCTTCCAAGAACGGGTCTTGCCGGCGACATAGCGCACGCGCTTGGTCTTGGGCTTGACCGTCAGGGTGTTCACGCGAACGACCTTGACGCCGAAGATCTCCTCGACAGCGTCCTTGATCTGATACTTGTTAGCATCCTTGGCGACCTCGAACGTGTACTTGTTCTGCTCCATGCCGGAGAAGGAACGCTCGGACACGATCGGACGGATGATGATCTCGTGGGCGGTCATTTAAGCAAGCACCTCCCCGAAGTGAGCGGCGATGTCGGCGGGCATCAGCACGGCGTTGTTGTTGACGAGATCGTAGGTGTTGGCCTCGTCGGCAGTGATGATGAACGTCTTGGGAATGTTGCGGAACGACAGGTAGGCGTTGACGTCCTCATCGCGAACGATGATGGTCAGACGCTTGCCCTCAAGGCCGAGAGCCTTGAGCATGGCAACGGCAGCCTTGGTGGAAGGCTTCTCGAAGCCGTAGTCGTCGACGAGCACAAGCTCGCCATCGGCCAGCTTGGCGGACAGCGCAGAGCGCATAGCCAGCTTGACCTCCTTGTTGTTCATACGCTTAGCGTAGGAACGGGGCTTGGGGGCGAAGACAACGCCACCGTGACGCCACTGGGCAGCACGGATGGAACCCTGGCGGGCACGGCCGGTGCCCTTCTGACGCCAAGGCTTCTTGCCGCCACCGGAAACCTCAGAGCGGCCCTTAGCGGACTGGGTGCCCTGACGCCAAGAGGCCATCTGGCACTTGACGATGTGGTGCATAACGTGGATGTTCGGCTCGATGCCGTACACCTCAGCGGCGAGCTCGGCCTCGGCGACCTTCTTGCCCTCGCTGTTCTTTACTTCAAACTTTGCCATTTAAGTGTTCTCCTTGGTATGACGCTGGGCTAAATGGGCTGGGCCCTTAGGCCATACGGATGGCGACGAGACCATTCTTGGCACCCGGGACAGCGCCCTTGACCAAGATGAGGTTCTGCTCGGCATCGATGCGGACAACGGAAAGGTTCTTGACGGTAACGCGCTCATTACCCATGTGACCGGCCATCTTGACGCCCTTGAGGACGCGCGCAGGATAGGCGCACTGACCGATAGAACCGGGGTGACGCTGGAAGTGAGAACCATGCGTCATAGGACCGCGGCGCTGACCCCAGCGCTTGATGCGACCCTGGAAGCCCTTACCCTTGGAGGTACCGATGACGTCGACCTTCTCGACATCAGCGAAATCAGCGACGGTGACGACCTCGCCGACCTTGTGCTCCTCGCCGTTCTCGACGCGGACCTCACGAAGGAAACGGACAGGCTCGACGCCAGCCTTGGCGAAGTGACCAGCCATGGGCTTGTTCACGTTCTTGGCCTTGATGTCGCCGAAACCGATCTGGACGGCGTCATAGCCGTCGGTTGCCTGAGTTTTAACCTGCGAGACAGCGCAGGGGCCAGCCTGGATGACCGTGACGGGAACGACGTTGTCGTCCTCGTCCCAAACCTGGGTCATGCCAATCTTGCGGCCGAGAATCATGCTGATCAAGATATGATCCCAACTCTCGCGTGGTCTTGGGACAATGCGTACACCACCGAGCGTACGCCCCTAGAGGACCACTACTTACACGACGTGCTCCCCAGCCTTGTATTGCGTCCGGACTACCTGACAACCCTATTAAGCAGGCATTTTGTCCAGCCAGAATACTCCCCTGGTTTCACACAGCTGTTTAGTATACACGGCTGCGGGCGTATCCATCGAGATTCATATTTCACTCACATTGTTTACGCAGGTAAAGTGCGTGGCACGTTCCCAGTGTGCGGCGGAGGGGGCGGGCCTGAGACATATTAAGGTTGCTGCTCTACAGTCCTGCTCACGACGGAGAGCACATTAAGTGCTCTCCTGTTCGTGCGGAACTCGCGACAACCTTAATATGTCTCAGGCCCGCCCCCTCCGCCGCACACTGGGAACGCCACGTTGATGTCTGCTTAACTCTGCTCGCTCAGCTAATTACTTTATTGGGGGTCCACTATTTGCTGGAGGGTGAACTTGCATTGCATTGGCTCGCCTTCTGCTTGTGGCTTTGCCTCATCGAAATCGAAGATCATGATGGCGCAGTTGGGGAGTTTTGTTGGGAGCTCGAAGCCCTCTGGGGCTGCAGCCTTGATGAATTGGCGGCTGGCGCTGCCGTGGCTTACTGCTAGGAGGGTTTCTATGCCCTCGGCGCCCATGAGATTGGTGAGGGTGGCTACCATGCGTTCTTGCAACGCTTTGCTTCCCTCTCCTCCAAAGGGGACCAGATCTTCGCCTGGATCCCAGACGTCGGTGGGCAGCGCGTCGTGCGGGCCTTCCTCGAAGGTTCCATAGCAGCGCTCGATGATGCCTTCGCAGGGCTCGACTGCTGCGTCCGCGCCAAGGAGTTCGGTTGCGACGAGCTGAGCTGTGTCCATGGCTCGACCCAAAGGCGACGAGACCACTTTGTCGGGGACAACGTCGTGGGCCTTGAGCCATGCGGCTGCCATTCCCGCTTGTTTGCGGCCAAGGTCGGTCAGCGGCGAATCGCAGCGGCCCTGGACCAGCTTTATAACGTTGAATTCCGTCTGGCCGTGGCGGAGTAGATATAGACGCTTCATATTCTCCCCTTCTGTATAACTTGCTTTGCAGGCGCAGCCCTACTCGTGGGTATGGCCTACGTAGTCTTCGTCGATCGTAATCTTGGCAATCGACTTGGGGTATTCCGATTCGACTCGTTGTGCCAGCGCGTGCTTTACGTCTTCGGCGCTCATCGCCAAATCCGAGGGGCGCACGCAGTCGAAAATCACATTGGTGTGCGTAGGACCCGGCACACAGCGCAGGTCATGAATCGAGAGGCGACTATCGATCTCCTGAGCCATTGCGTTAATGCGCAAACGCATGCTCGCCACCTTGGGATCGTCGGTCACGATGGGATCGTAATGGAGCGTGACAATCATGCCGTCCTCGTCCCTAAACGCCTGCTCGATGTTATCGAGCGTGTCGTGACTTTCCATCGGGCTGGCTTCGGCCGCCATCTCGGCGTGAGCGCTTGCGAACTTCCTGCCCGGGCCATAGTCGTGAACCATCAGATCGTGAACGCCCAAAACGCCGGGATAGCTCATGATCTTGTCTCGAATGTGCTTGACCAGCTTAGGATCGGGCGTCTGGCCCAAAAGCGGGCTCACCGTATCCTGGATGAGTTCAAAACCGCTCCAGCCAATATAGGCACCAACGGCAAGGCCGACCCAAGCGTCAAGGTTGATGCCCGTCACCTGCGAAACAATTGCGCACGCCAGCACGGCGCCCGTGGCAAGGACATCGTTCTTGGAATCCTGCGCGGTCGCATGCAGCGTCTCGGACTCAATGCGATCGCCGAGCTTTTGGTTGAGGGCCGCCATCCAGAGCTTTACGACCATCGAAAGCACTAGAACTGCCACCAGGGCAAGCGAGAACTCGACAGGTTCGGGGTGGATGACGCGCTCGACCGAGGACTTCACCAGCTCAACGCCAATCAGCAGCACGAGTGCCGCCACGACCAGACCCGAGAGATACTCGTAGCGACCGTGGCCGTAAGGATGCTCGGGGTCGGCCGGCTTGCTCGCCAGCTTAAAGCCCAGCACGCTCACGATATTCGAGCTGGCATCGGACAGGTTGTTCATGGCATCCGCCACAATCGAAACCGATCCCGAAACCACACCAATTGCACCCTTCGCAGCACAAAGCGCAACATTGACGACAATACACACCATGCCAGCTAACGTGCCCACACGCGCACGATCGCCCTGTGCGCGCCTAACAATCCACTCGACCATCTGCATCCGCCCCCACGGTACTACTTATATATCTATTGCTCAAACGGATTGTAGTGTAGCCACTTTGTCCCCCAGATACAAAAAGGCCGCGCCCACACGGGCCGCGGCCTTGGAATGTGACATACGGGACTGCCCCTTTGTCGATCGATTTATGCGCTTGCCTCGGCCACGCTCTTCGAGGTTTCGGGCAAATCGGCTCCATCCCCCGCCGCCCGCCCCTTCGCCGGCACCACGCCAAAGCAGTAGCTCAGCGCCGCAGACACCGCAAATGCCGTGCCGCCGGCAGCGCAGCACCACAGCAGGTTCGAGATGCCGCCCGTGGCAAAGCCAATGACCATGAGGACATTCGTCATGCCGATGGTATAGGCCGTAACGTGGCCCACGGCCGCAACAAGGCCTCCGACGGCGCCGCCAATGGCCATGTACGTCAGGCACCTGCCATATTTAAAGCCGCAACCGTACAGCGCCGGCTCGCTTACGCCGCCAAGAATACCCGAGATTGAATAGCCCAGCATGAGTGCCTTCTCGTCCTTATCCGCAACGCGGAGCGACGCGCCAAAGGGCATGCCCCAAACGGCGAACGTCGCCATCGTCGCGGCGATCAGGATGCACGAATCCGTTCCCACACTCATAAACTGAGCATAGGCAAGCGATAGGACAACGTTGCTGACGCCTGCAATCTTAAGAAACTCCCAACCCGCGGCAAGCCCCATGAGCGTGAGCAGCGACACGATGCCACCGGAATTGCCAAGCATAAACATAAGCTGGCCCAACAGCATGCCCAGATAGCTGCCCGCCGGCGCCGTAATACACAGCGAAACCGGAACCATGACAAGCATGGTCGCAAACGGAACGAACGAAAACGCCACGGCCTTAGGGATAACGCGCTGAAAGAAACACTCCACTCGCCATAGCACGGGCACCGAGATGAGAACCGGAATAACAGTCGTCGTGTAATCGTTGACCGGCGCGGGAAGCAGACCATACACGGAAGTCATCGATGCCCCCGTCGTCGATGCGGCATCGACGAGCTTAAGCAGATCGGGCGCAATCAATACGCCGCCCAGCATCATGCCTAGCTGCTCCGAGCAACCGAGCTGGCGGGCGGCCGCCCAACCAAGATAAATGGGCAAAAAGTAGTAGCCGGCGTTATAGAGCCAACTGTAGAACAGGCGATAGATATCGGAATCGGCAGACCACAGGCCCAGCATGCCTTCGCCCATAATGACGGCGACGGTGCGGAACAACGCCGCGCAGACAATAAACGGCAGCGCCGACATCATGCTTTTGGACAGATAGTCCACCACGGCCATGGCGTTTGATGAAACCGACGTTGTAAACGAGGTGTTAGAAACTTGTAGCATGGAACGCCTTTCCCAATATGACATGCGGGCTGTCCCTTTGTCACATCGTGCGGTATCGACCGATTGCGCGGTACTTTTCGTAGCGGAGGTTTGTGAGGGTCGCGTCGTCGAGCTGCCCAAGCGTATCGAAGGCATCAAATGCCGAGGACATGACGGCACCGGCGATCTCCTCATGCGACAGGCCCTTATCGTCAACAATGCCGTCGATGATGCCGAGCGCCAGCAGATCGGGGGCCGTGAGCTTAAGCGCCTCGGCGGCCTCATCCGCACGCTCGGTATCCTTCCACAGGATCGACGCACAGGCCTCGGGGCTCACGACTGAATAGGCCGAGCTCGAGAGCATCAGGATGCGGTCGGCCACGGACAGCGCCAGCGCGCCACCAGAGCCGCCCTCGCCTGTCACCACCGAGACAATCGGTGTCTTAAGGCCGCTCATCTCCATGAGATTCTGGGCAATCGCCTCGCCCTGGCCGCGCTCCTCGGCACCGATGCCGCAAAACGCGCCCGAAGTATCGACCAGGCACAGAACCGGTCGACCAAACTTTTCGGCCTGGCGCATAAGGCGACGCGCTTTGCGGTAGCCCTCGGGATGTGCCATGCCAAAGTTGCGACGCATGCGCTCTTTGGTCGTGGTGCCGCGCTCGATGGCGATGACCGTTACGGGGCGCCCGTCTTTCCAGCCAATGCCAGCCACCACAGCGGCGTCGTCGCCAAAGTAGCGGTCGCCGTGCAGCTCCACAAATCCATCCAGGCCCAGCGAGATCATCTCGCCTGCCGTGGCGCGATCTGCCGAGCGGGTCTGTTTGACAATCTCGAGCGCGGTTTTTGGTGCGCCCGAGCGCTTGAACAAGTGTCCCAGCTTTTTGCCGTGGCGACCCGTATGCACAATCTCGTGCGGTGCCCCCAGGCCGGGCGCGTGCCCTTCGTGCAGTGCCAGCAGCTCGCCTACCGTGAGCGCAATCTCGCCACGCGGAACAACGGCATCGCAAAAGCCGTGCTCCAGCAAAAACTCGGAGCGCTGGAATCCCTTGGGCAGGCGCTTGTGCATGTTCTGCTCGATCACGCGCGGGCCGGCAAATGCCGTCAGGGCATCGGGCTCGGCCAGGATAATATCGCCCTCCATGGCAAAGCTCGCGGTTACGCCTCCGGTCGTGGGGTCGGTGAGCACCGTGATATACAGACCGCCCGCCTCGCTGTGGCGCCTAACCGCCGCAGAAATCTTGGCCATCTGCATAAGCGATGTCACGCCCTCTTGCATGCGCGCGCCGCCCGAAACGGTAAAGCCGACAACTGGCAATCCAAGCTCGGTCGCTCGCTCAAATGTGCGACAGATCTTCTCGCCCACCACGGAACCCATCGAGCCCATCATAAAGTTGGCGTCCATAAAGAAGAGCGCGGTATCGCAACCGCAGATTTTGCCCCTGCCGCACACAACGGCGTCGCGCTCGCCCGAACGCTCGCACACGCTCTTAAGCTTGTCGGCATAGCCGGGAAACGAGAGGAAGTCCTCCGACGCCAGATTGGCATCCCATTCCTCAAACGTGCCCTCGTCGACCGTCATGCGCATGCGCGCGCGACCGCTCACGCGAAAGTGTTTGCCGCAACGAGGGCAGACCTCGAGGTTGTCGTGCAGGCGTGCTTCATCGATCACGCGGCGACACTCCGGGCACTTGATAAACACGTGGCGCGCGGGAAACTCGGCGCACGACTCGGTCATCGGCCCCTCGAGGACGTTGACCGTCTTTGCTTTTCTATTCATCAGCATAGAGATGCCCCATCAGATCGGTGTGGTACATGCCCGACAAGAACTCGTCGTTTGCCAGCACGTCGAGCTGAAGCTCGCTGTTTTCGCTCACGCCCTCAATCACGAGCTCGCCCAGGGCCGAGCGCATCTTGCGAATGGCGCCGTCACGCGTGGGCGCACACACGATGAGCTTGCCGAGCATGGAGTCGTAGTACGGCGGAACTTTCGCACCGGTAAACATGGCGGAATCCCAGCGCACGCGCGGACCACCCGGCACACGCAACGCGGTGACCGTTCCGCATGACGGCAGAAAGTCCGGCGTTTCGGCATTGATGCGGCACTCCATGGCGTGGTTGCGGACCGGCATGTCCTCCTGCTCAAAGGGCAGAGGCTGGCCGGCTGCCACGCGCAGCTGCCACTTGACCAAGTCGGTATCGGTCACAAACTCTGTAACCGGATGCTCCACCTGCAAGCGCGTGTTCATTTCCATAAAGTAGAAATTGCCGTCGTCCGAATACAGAAACTCGATGGTACCGGCTCCTTCGTAGCCGACGGCACGAGCCAGGTCACGCGCTGCCTTGTGCATGCGAGCACGAATGTCGTTGTGTCCGTCGAGGCACGGCGCGGGACTCTCTTCGATCAGCTTTTGGTTGCGACGCTGGACCGAGCACTCGCGCTCGCCGAGCGAAAATACATGGCCCTGCTTATCGGCCATAATCTGCACCTCAACGTGGTGCGCCGGCGCGACGAACTTCTCCATGTAGCACTCGCCGTCGCCAAAAACGGCCTCGCCCTCGGCACGCGCCTCGATGAACGCCTTTGCCGCATCTTCCACGCGCTCGACCTTGCGAATGCCGCGACCGCCACCGCCCGCGCGCGCCTTAATGAGCACGGGACAGCCAATGCGCTCGGCCTCGGCCGTCGCCTCCTCGGGACTTTTGAGCAAATCGCAGCCCGGCACGATGGGCACGCCCGCCGCGGCAGCCGTTCGGCGTGCGGCGTCCTTGTCGCCCATGCTGTCGATCACCTCGGCCGAAGGACCGACAAAAGCCAGGCCATACTTGTCGCAGTCGCGTACAAAGCTCGCCTTCTCGGAAAAGAAGCCATAGCCGGGATGAATTGCCTTAACTCCCGACTTTACGGCACAGGTGAGCACAGCATCGTCGTTGAGGTAGCTCTCGGCAAGACGCGGACCGCCGATGCAATACGCCTCGTCGGCAAGCTGCACGTGCAGCGCGTCCGCATCGGCCGTGGAATAAACGGCGACGGTCTTGATGCCCATATCGCGGCACGCGCGGATAACACGGACCGCGACTTCGCCGCGGTTGGCGATGAGCACTTTGTCGAACATGAAGCCTTCCTTAACTTTCGTGCATGAGTGCAAAAGACATGTCGGCGCGGCAACAGACCTCACCGTTGACGCTTGCAGTACCCGTCGCAAAGCGGAACGGCCCGCGCGCACGCGTGATGGAGCACACCAGATCCACCGTATCGCCCGGGCGCACCGGACGCTTAAAGCGCACCTTGTCCAGACTCGTGTAGAACGGCGTCGCGCCGCGCGCCTCCTCATCGCCCATCAGCAGCACGCAGCAGTTTTGGGCGAGCATCTCGCACTGGATCACGCCGGGGACCACCGGGTTTCCCGGAAAATGCCCCTGCAAAAAGTATTCGTCGCCCGTAATCGTGATCTTGCCGTGGGCCTCGTCGCCCACCAGCTCGGCTTCGTCGAGCAAAAGCATCGGCTCGCGATGCGGTAACAGCTTCTTGAGCTCTTCTTTGTTCATGGATATCACCTATCCGATCCTCATGAGGCAGCTGCCGAACTCCACGAGGTCGCCGTCGGCCACGCAGATCTCGAGCACCTCGCCGTCTGCCTCGGCCGTCACCTCGTTGAGAACCTTCATGGCCTCGATAATGCAGAGGGTCTCGCCGGCCTTGACCTTAGAGCCCACGTGCACAAACGGCTCGTCGCCCGGCGCCGGGGCAGCATAGAAAACGCCGACCATGGGAGCGGTCACCTCGGTGCCCTTGGGCTCCGGTGCGGCGGCAGGTGTCTGCGCGGCGGGCTCCGGTGCGGCAGGCGCGACTGTGGGAGCTGCAACTGGAGCGGCCATAGCGCTCGGCATGGGCATGGGCACGGCAACCGGCTGTGCGGCGCTCGCGCGCTCGAGTTCGACCGCGGTGCCATCGGGCTCCTCAACGCGCACGCGCGTGAGGCCGCGGTCCTCCATAACATCGGCTATCTCGGCAAGTCTTTTGGAATCCATGCTCTAGCTCCTCGTATATCTACGCAGCGCGATGGCGGCGTTGTGCCCGCCAAAGCCTAGGTTGGTCGAAAGCGCCCAGGTAAGGTCGGCGCGAACTGCGCGATTGGGCGTGTAGTCAAGATCGCAGGCGGGATCGGGCGTGCGGTAGTTAATGGTCGGCGGCACCACGCCCTGCTCGAGCGCCATGGCGCAGGCCATGACCTCGATGGCGCCCGTGGCACCGATCATGTGGCCGGTCATCGACTTAGTCGACGAGACGTGCGCGGCGCGCGCCGCGTCCTCGCCGAGCGCACGCTTAATGCCCGCCGTCTCGGACGAATCGTTGAGCTTGGTCGAGGTGCCGTGGGCATTGATGTAGAGACCCTCGGAAGGCCTGACGTCGCCCTCGGTCACCGCCAGCGATATCGCGCGGGCAATGCCGGCAGCCTCGGGATCAGGACTCGTGATGTGATAGGCATCATCGGTGTTGCCGTAGCCCACGACCTCGGCATAAATGTGCGCACCGCGCGCCTGCGCATGTTCCATGCTCTCGAGCACGAGCACGCAGGCGCCCTCGCCCATCACAAAGCCGTCGCGGTCTGCATCGAACGGACGGCAGGCCGTCGCGGGATCGGGGTTGGTGGTCAATGCACGGCAGGACGTAAAGCCCGCAACGGCATCGGGGATAATTGCAGCCTCGGCGCCGCCCGCGAGGATCGCGTCGGCATAGCCGTGCTTGATGGCGCGGAACGCCTCGCCCACCGCATGGGCCGAGGTTGCGCACGCGGTCACCACGGGCAGGGTCGGGCCCTTTGCCTTGTGGCGGATTGCGATATTGCCCGATGCCATGTTGGGGATCATCATCGCGATCATATAGGGCGATGCGCGGCGGGGCCCACGTTCGGCAATCGTATGGACGTTGTCGACGAGCGTCGTCATGCCGCCCACGCCCGAGCCCACGTAGACGCCCAGGCGCTCTCGATCGATGGCGCCTTCGACATCAAAGCCCGCATCGCGCATGGCCTCGTCCGAAGCCGCCATCGCAAACTGAACGCAGGGGTCCAGATGCTTTGCATCACGCTTGCCAAAGTACTCGTTGCCGTCAAAGCCCTTGACCTCGGCCGCTACCTTGACGGCAAACGCATCGGTATCGAAGTGCGTAATCGGGCCGATGCCGCACGTGCCAGCGCACATTGCCGCCCAGGTGGCAAGCGCGGTGTTGCCGAGCGGCGATACGGCACCTATGCCGGTGATTGCAACTCTCTGTTCCATCATGGTCTCCTCATCCAAGCCGTTCTTCGGCCCTGGTTTCTACATCGCCATTCCGCCGTCGACGCGTATGACTTCGCCCGTAATGTAGGCAGCCGCATCGCTCACTAAAAATCGCACCACACCGGCCACCTCTTCGGGCTGCGCCATACGCTTAAGGGGAATCTGCTCCTCGGTTACCGTACACACCTTCTCCGAGAGCTTTGCCGTCATATCTGTCTCGACAAACCCGGGGGCGACCGCGTTCACTCGTACACCGCGGGGCGCAAGCTCGCGCGCCACCGCCTTGGTCAGGCCGATCACGCCCGCCTTGGAGGCAGCGTAGTTGGCCTGCCCGGCATTGCCCATCAGGCCCACAACCGAGCTCATGTTGACGACGCAGCCGCCGCGCTGGCGCATAAAGGTCTTGGTGAGCGCACGCGTCGTGTTAAACGTTCCTTTAAGATTGACATCGAGCACGCGATCGAAGGCGTCATCGCCCATGCGCATGAGCAGGCCATCGCGGGTGATGCCAGCGTTGTTGACGAGCGCCCAAATGGAGCCAAAGTCGTTGAGGACCGCTTCCACGCACGCGTTGACGGCAGCGGGGTCGGCCACGTCACATTGATATGAGCGCGCCGTGGCGCCAGCCGCCTCGCAGGCGTCGCACGTCTCGCGCGCCGCATCGACGCTGCCGGCATAGACGACGGCGATATCGTAGCCATCCTCCGCCAGACCGATAGCGCAGGCGCGGCCGATACCCCGCGAGCCGCCCGTGACCAGTGCCACGCGACGTGAGTCGTTGCGCTCGAGCGCGCCATTGTTCAAGTTGCCCATGTCATTCCTTTCGGGTTACAGCCCTGTGGACTATGCGAGCTCGTCGGCAATAGCTGCGACCTGCTCGGCCGTCTCGCACGAATACACACGAACGTCGCTCAACGTACGCTTGATCAGGCCGGACAGCGTTTTGCCGGGGCCGACCTCAATAAATGTGTCGATGCCTTGATCCTGCAGAGCATGCAGCGTATCGACCCAGCGCACGGCATTGCTCACCTGATTGGCCAAGACATCCGATGCCGTCTGGGGGTCCGCCGGATAGGGCGCCGCTGTCATATTTGCCAAAACAGGAATGAGCAACGGGGACGGCGCGTGACCGGCCTCAAGATATGCGGCAAGGCCACAGGTCGCCTCGGCCATATAGGGGCTATGAAATGCACCCGACACCGCGACCTTCATGGCGCGGCCGCCAGCCTCTTTTACTAGGACGTCGAGGGTCTGCAGCGCATCGGGCGCTCCGGCCACAACCGTCTGCTGGGGACTGTTGTAGTTGACCGGCCAGCAGTCCTCGCCGGCCTGCGCAGCCAGGTTCTCGACTTGCGCAGCATCAAGTTTGATGACGGCACGCATGCCGCCAGGGTGACGCTCGGCCGCCGTGGCCATCAATGCCGCGCGCTCACACACGAGCTCAAAACCCGCTCGCGTATCGAATGCCCCCGCAAAGCTGAGTGCAGCGACCTCGCCCAGCGAGAATCCCGCACAGGCGGCAGGCACCACGCCGCGCTCGCGCAGGGCGACGGCGACAGCCAAGTCGTGCACGAACACGCAAGGCTGCGTGTTCTCGGTCTGCGAGAGCTCCTCCTTGGAGGCGCTCCGGCACTGCTCGCTCGTCCCCGGGCGCACCTCGTCGGCAATGGCGAACACCTCGGCGGCCGCCGGCGATGTCTCGATCAAGTTGACGCCCATCGCGGGGTGCTGGGCACCCTGGCCGGCAAACAAAAACGCTACGCCACCCATGCGCACGCACCCTTCAGGACGTGCTCGGCGCCATCGACCAGGTCGTCAACGATTTCGCGTGCGCTCTGGCGCTCGTTGACCATGCCGGCAATCTGTCCACACAAAAACGAACCCTCTTCGTAGTTGCCGTCCTTGGCGGCCTTACGCAGCGCACCGGTTCCCATAGCACCGAGCTCCTCGGCACTCGCGCCGGAACCCTCGCTCTTGGCATAGGCGTTGGTGAAGGGGCTCTTGAGGGCGCGCACTGGATGTCCCGTCGAGCGACCGGTCGCACGCGTTGAAGTGTCGTTGGCCTTCAGGACCATCTCTTTGTACTGCTCCGAGACGGTGCACTCGTCTGCGACCAGAAAGCGCGTACCCACTTGCACGCCTTCGGCGCCCAGCATAAAGGCGGCCGCCACGCCGCGGCCGTCGGCAATACCGCCGGCGGCCACGACGGGAATGTCAACCGCATCGACGACCTGCGGCACCAGTGCCATCGTCGAGGTCTCGCCAATATGGCCGCCCGATTCGGTACCCTCGGCAACAACCGCCGTGGCTCCACGACGTGCCACGAGGCGCGCCAGCGCCACCGAGGCAACGACCGGGATGACCTTGATGCCCGCCTCGTTCCACGCCTTCATGTACTTGGCGGGATTGCCGGCGCCCGTCACGACGACCGGCACTCGCTCGTCAATCACGACCTGTGCAACCTCGTCGGCAAACGGGCTCATGAGCATGACGTTCACGCCAAAGGGCTTATCCGTCTTGGCGCGCAGCTCATGAATCTGGTCGCGAAGCCAGTTGGCGTCGGCGTTCATGGCCGCGATGATGCCTAAGCCACCCGCCTCGGACACTGCGGACGCCAGCGAGGCATCGGCAATCCAGGCCATACCGCCCTGGAACACGGGCTTTTCGATGCCGAGCAGCTCACAGAGAGGAGTCTTGAGCATCTCTACTTCTCCAATGCCGCCTCGACCGTATCGGCGAACTCGCCGACCGTCTTGGGGTTCTCCTCGGTATCGAGCTGGATGCCAAACTCGTCCTCGACGGCAACGAGGATCTCGACGGTGCCCAGGCTGTCGAGACCAATCTCCTCGAGCGTGGACTCGGGCTTCATCTCGACATCGTCAAGACCGGCGGTCTCGCGGATAACGTCGCAAACGCGCTCGAAGGTCTTCTGATCTGCCATGGTAGTTCTCCTTTGGTTGTGCCCTAGGGCGTTTTTATTTCCTATGTGCGACTACTTCCAACGAAGCAGATAGCCACCTATATCCAGACCGGCGCCAAATCCAACCAAGGCGATGGTGTCGCCTGTGTGAAGTGCACCGGCGTTTGCCAGCCGGTCGAGGGCAAGCGGAATGCATGCGCTCGAAATGTTGCCGGTCTCGCGCAACGTGCGAACCACGCGCTCGTCCGGCACGCCCAGGCGCTTGACCGCCTGGCTCAGGATTCGCTCGTTAGCCTGATGGAATACAAAATGATCGATGTCTTCGACCAAAATGCCCGCATCGATCGCAAGCTTATGGACCGTGTCGCAGATGGCGTTGACGCCGAACTTGAACACGCGGCGGCCATTCATGGACAGCACGCTCGCGCTATCTGCGGAAGCCTTAAACGGCGAGGTACCGACCAGACCGGGAACGCGCAACGTCTCGACGTCGGGCGCCGTCGAAAGCTCAACGGCAAGGGGGTTGTCTCCCCCAGCTTCAATCACTGCGGCGCCTGCCCCATCGCCAAATAGCACGCAGGTGGCACGGTCGGTCCAGTCGAGCGCGCGCGTCATCTGCTCGGCAGCAACAACAAGCACGCGCTCGGCACGGCTGCGGGCGATATAGCCCTCGGCGACATCGAGCGCAAATACGAAGCCGGCACAAGCCGCCGAGACATCGAAGGCAGGGCACGTCGCGCCTAGTCGCTCAGCAACGGCACACGCCTCAGCGGGAACAAGGTGGTCACCCGTCGTCGTCGAGCAGACGATCAGATCCAGCTGGCTCGCGTCGATTCCGGACACCTGGAGTGCCCGCTCGCTCGCCGCTACCGCAAGGTCGTCAAGTGACTCGGTGGTGCAGACGTGGCGGCTCTTGATACCTGTGCGAGTAAAAATCCACTCATCCGAGGTATCGAGGAACTCAGACAGCTCGTCATTGGAAACACTGCGCTCAGGAAGTGCCGAACCTGTTCCAAGAATCGTGAAACCCATCACTAACCTCCTTTGAGTTGTTGACGTGTTTACATCGACCAAGAGAGGATAACGCATTTCAGTCTTTGTTGACGTGTTAACATTAAATTGTCCAAATGCGACAAAGGCTTCACATTGTGTCTATCTCTCGACACCATTGCGTCATTCACTTATTCAATAAGGAGGTAGCAGCCGCTATGGATGCCCAATTAACGATTGTCGACGTAACCGGATCGACCAACGATGACCTGCTCGAGGCAGGAAAACAGGGTGCGCCGCACGGCACAGGACTTGCCGCCCGCGCGCAAACGGCAGGACGCGGCCGGCGCGGCCACAAGTGGGATTCAACCGCCGGCAACCTATTGCTTTCGATTGTCCTGCGTCCATGCGTTAATCCCGCAAAGTACTCTGGTCTTGCCGCCGTCAGCGGCCTAGCGGTGCTCGAAGCACTCGAAAAGCAGGGTCTTGCAAACGAGATTGGCCTCAAATGGCCCAACGACCTGGTCGCGCGAGGACGCAAGCTCGGCGGCATTCTGGTCGAGGCCGCACGCGATAACGAAGGCAAACCTTTCGCCGTCTGCGGCATTGGTGTCAACGTAAACTACACGCCCCAAGAGGTGCCCGATGGCGGCCTGGCGGCAATTGGCCTCTCGGACCTCAACGAGAGCGTTCCCGCCGTCGACATGCTCCTCGATGAGGTCTATCACGCAGTTATAGACGCTGTAGATACCTGGGCAGAGCGCCTCAACGCCATGGAAGAAAACGCCGGTCCGCTCGCGCCCGTCCACGACGAATATATCGCTCACCTCAATTGGATCGGGAAGCACGTTATCGCCCGCTCCCCCGCTGGAGACGAGCTGGCACGAGGCATATTTAGAACGGTCGACGATTGCGGCCGCGCATGCATTGAGACCGAGAGCGGCTTGTGCGTCTTCCACTTCGAAGAAGCATCCTTGCGCCCCCTGAGCGAATAGGGCGCCGCAGCCGCCGGCTCGGCAGACGAATTCGCTATCCCAAAATCTAAACTCAAAACAAAAGGGCCCCGCTACCGTAACGGCAGCGGGGCCCTTTAAGCTATGAGCGATATCGCTTAGAGCTTGATGTCGATGTCGACGCCAGCGGGGAGGTCGAGACGCATGAGCGAATCAACGGTGCCCGAGGTGGGGTCGAGGATGTCGATGAGGCGCTTGTGGGTGCGCATCTCGAACTGCTCACGGGAGTCCTTGTTCACGTGCGGCGAGCGGATAACCGTGTACAGGTTGCGCTCGGTGGGCAGGGGGACAGGACCGGAAACGCGAGCGCCGGTCTTCTGAGCGGTCTCGACGATGAGCTTCGCGGACTGATCGACGACCTCGTGATCATAGCCCTTGAGGCGAATGCGGATCTTCTGGGTAGCCAACTTAAACCTCCAAAGAGTGCGAGAGATGTTCTCGCAGGATTACGTAACAGGGAGCTCGAACTTAGGCGTTCTTGCTCATGACCTCGTCCACGATGGACTTGGGCGCAGGCTCATAAGAGTCGAACTGCATCGTGTAGGATGCACGGCCCTGGGTCTGGGAGCGAAGGTCGGTAGCGTAACCGAACATCTCGCCCAGCGGCACCTTGGCACGGATGAGCTTGCTGTTCTTACGATCCTCCATGCCCTCGATCTTGCCGCGGCGACCGGAGAGGTTGCCCATAACGTCGCCCATGTACTGCTCGGGGGTCTCGACCTCGACAGCCATGATCGGCTCGAGCAGCTGCGGATCGGACTTCTTGAGGGCGTCCTTGATAGCCATGGAACCGGCGATCTTGAAGGCGGCCTCGGAGGAGTCGACCTCGTGGTAAGAACCGTCGAACAGGGTGACCTTAACGTCGAGGACCGGGAAGCCGGCGATAACACCGGTGTTCAGGGCCTCCTGGATGCCCTTGTCGATGGACGGGATGTACTCCTTGGGCACGACGCCGCCGACGATAGCGTTGACGAACTCGTAGCCGAAGCCCTCCTCCATCTTCTCGAGCTTGATGACGGCGTGGCCGTACTGACCGCGACCGCCGGACTGACGGACGAACTTGCCCTCAGCCTTCTCGACGTCGTGACCAGCGGTCTCGCGGTAGGCAACCTGGGGCTTACCAACGTTAGCGTCAACCTTGAACTCGCGGAGCAGACGGTCGACGATGATCTCGAGGTGCAGCTCGCCCATGCCGGCGATGATGGTCTGGCCGGTCTCGTGGTTGGTGGACACCTGGAAGGTCGGGTCCTCCTCGGCGAGCTTGGTCAGAGCCAGGGACATCTTGTCCTGCTCGGCCTTGGTCTTGGGCTCGATGGCAACGTCGATAACGGGCTTAGCGAACTCAATCTTCTCGAGGACGATCTCCTTGCCCTCGGCGCACAGGGTGTCACCGGTGGTGGAGTTCTTGAAGCCGACGCAAGCGACGATGTCGCCGGCGGCAGCGTCGTCACGGTCGATACGCTCGGCGGCGTTCATCTCGAGGATGCGGCCGAGGCGCTCGCGCTGACCGTTGGAAGCGTTGACCACGTAGGAGCCGGACTCGGCACGGCCGGAGTAAACGCGGACATAGGTGAGCTTACCGACGAACGGGTCGGTCATGATCTTGAAGACCAGGCCGGAGAAGGGCTCGTCGAAGGAAGGATGACGCTGAATCTCCTCGCCGGTGTCCGGATCGGTACCGGTGACGGCCTCGACGTCGAGCGGGCTGGGCAGGTAGTCGACGACAGCGTCGAGCAGCTCCTGGACGCCCTTGTTCTTGTAGGCGGAGCCCACGAAGACGAGGTTGAGCTCGTTGGCCAGAACGCCCTTGCGCAGAGCAGCCTTGAGCTCCTCGACGGTGAAGTCCTCCTCCATGAGGATCTTCTCCATGAGCTCATCGTCAAAGCTGGCAGCAGCATCGAGGAGCTCCTCGCGCTTGGTGGCAGCGATGTCGGCGAACTCAGCCGGGATCTCGTCCATCGGCTCGGGGTAGGTCATACCCTTCTCGTCGGCCTTGAAGTCCCATGCAGTCATGGTGACCAGGTCGATGACGCCCCAGAAGTTGTCCTCGGCGCCCATCGGGACCTGAGCGGCCACGGCGTTAGCGTCGAGACGATCCTTCATGGTCTCGATAGCGTTGAAGAAGTCAGCGCCCACGCGGTCATACTTGTTGATGAAGGCGATGCGGGGAACGTTGAAGGTAGAAGCCTGACGCCAAACGGTCTCAGACTGGGGCTGAACGCCGGCAACGGCGTCGAAGACGGCGACAGCGCCATCGAGGACGCGCAGGCAGCGCTCGACCTCGGCGGTGAAGTCAACGTGGCCCGGGGTGTCGATGATCTGGATGCGGTAGTCCTTACCGTCCTTGTTCCAGAAGCACGTGGTAGCAGCGGAGGTAATGGTTACGCCGCGCTCCTGCTCCTGAACCATCCAGTCCATGGTGGCAGCGCCCTCATGGACCTCACCGATCTTGTGGGTCTTACCGGTGTAGTAAAGAATACGCTCGGTCGTGGTGGTCTTACCGGCATCGATGTGGGCCATGATGCCGATGTTACGGGTATCGGAAAGCTTGTACTTAGGCTTAGCCATGTTAGTTCCTTACCTTAACTTACCAACGATAGTGAGAGAACGCGCGGTTGGCCTCGGCCATCTTAAAGACGTCCTCACGCTTCTTGACGGAAGCGCCCAGGCCGTTGGAAGCGTCGAGGATCTCGTTGGCGAGACGCTCGGCCATGGTCTTCTCCTTGCGAGCGCGGGAGAAGTTGACGATCCAGCGGATACCCAGAGCGGTGGAACGACGGGAGTTGACCTCCATCGGGACCTGATAGGTAGCGCCACCGACACGCTTGGGCTTAACCTCGAGCGTGGGCTTGACGTTGTCCATAGCCTTCTTGAAGGTAGCGAGAGCGTCGCCACCCTCGGACTTCTCGGCAACGATCTCGAAAGCGGTGTAAACGATGCGCTCAGCGGTGGCCTTCTTGCCGTCAAGAAGGACCTTGTTGATGAGCTGAGTCACCAGGCGGTTGTTGTAAACGGCGTCAGGCTGAACCTCACGACGATTAGCTGCTGCACGACGCGGCATGTGAAATCTCCTTAAGTGTCTACCGTGCGGCGCTTAGGCGGCACACGGCGAAAGTATCAAAACGTTATCTGACTTATTTAGCCTTGGGGCGCTTAGCACCGTACTTGGAACGGGCCTGCATACGGTTCTGGACCGGAGCAGCGTCGTAGGCGCCACGGATGACGTGATAACGGACACCAGGGAGGTCACGGACACGACCGCCGCGGACGAGCACGATGGAGTGCTCCTGCAGGTTGTGGCCCTCACCCGGGATGTAAGCAGTAACTTCGATGCCGTTGACAAGGCGAACACGGGCAACCTTACGAAGAGCCGAGTTCGGCTTCTTGGGGCTCGTGGTGAAGACGCGGGTGCACACGCCGCGCTTCTGGGAGTTGTGCTGCAGAGCAGCGTTCTTGGACTTCTTGGGCACGGAACGACGGCCCTGGCGAACCAGCTGGTTAATAGTAGGCAAAGCGTACTCCTTCTCGAATGATTCCAGCTTTCTGTAAAGTGCAACGGCTTGAATCGAGGGGTCAGCATCCCCCTACGAAACACGCAGTTCGATAGGATACGTGGCGTTAGCTGTGCCGTCAACAGACCACGCCACCGGGCGTATCCTAAAATAGCCACATTTCCGCAAAGCCTACACAAAAGGAATCCCCTTCTGTGCGCGGGGGCGGATTCCCGGGCCGGGCGGCCCAGGGGTTAAGTTTGCTGCTCTACAGTCCTGGCTCGCACGGAGGCCACATTAAGTGGCCTCCGGCTCGTGCGGAACTCGCGACAAACTTAACCCCTGGGCCGCCCGGCCCGGGAATCCGACGTGCTCGTTGGGGCAACGCTACCTGCCAAAAAGAGACAGGTTTATTTTGGTCGGTTTTATCTGGGGAAACGTCGCGCTCCAGCGGTGATCTGCTCTCATCTGTCGCATGGAAATCGGCGGCGTTTTCGGAAGTATATCGCTCAGTCTAACCACCCATTTACCGCAAAAGAGGCCGCTTCCCCTAGTAGGAAGCGGCCTCAGACCTTACGAATAGACGATGGTAAAGGGTACTTCTGTTTCGGTCTCTCCTGTTGACGTGTACCTCGTGCCTTCGAGCGTTACTGAAACCACTTGGTCGACATCAATCAACTTCGTTGGCACCCAAATGTTCTCTCCGCTATTGCGTGCCATCGAAACATAGAAGTTGTACGCCCCTGCGTCGTCATCTTCGATAATCTGCTCCGATCCATCCTTGTAGGTGACGGTCAGTTTATGATCAACTGCTTCATAGCCCAGATCATCGATATGCGTCTGGATGGAAAACGGACTGATCTCGAGAGGCGAGTCATCGGAGCGGAGTTCCTTTGTATCGACGTGCGCTCCGACGTTAAACTCTGGCGTCGATACCTCGATCACCTTCGCATCCTCACCTTTGCCCTCCGTCCAGCTGATATTCCAGGTGACCGCATGTCCCAAATCTCGCTCGCGATCCCACGAGGCAAAGTACATCGTGCCATTAATGACTGTGTCGCTTGATGTGTCCTTATCAATTGTGCAGCGTGTGTCAGCCCATTCCTCGCCGAAGTTCATGCTTGGCGTGCCGATGCCTTGTTCTTCTTCACCATAGAGAACAAGTTCGCCTGTCTCTGCTGCTGGCTTGTAGTAGTTAACTCCATTTGGATTGGACAACGTAAACGTCACGGCGCCGCAGCCGTTTTGATCGATAGCCATCTCATGGATATCGAGCGTATAGCCGTTACCCTCGACGGACAGATTAACCTTCTGGACTGCACCCTCCAGGCTTTGGGGCGCGATACCATCACCAAACTCTCTGGTGTAGGTGTATTTAGTCCCCGATGAGCCACCGTTGGTCCAGGTAATGGAATCCCCATTGCCGTGGTTTCCCCAGGCTGAGGCAAAATAGCCGGAATTGACAACGGCGTAGGCGACCCCTCCGGTCGCCAGTACTCCGGCAAGACATCCGATTACGGCAACATAGAGAGGCTTCGCGTGGCCCTTTCGATGAAGCGGCTCACCCGCAGCGGTATTTAGGACACGATCTGCAAGATCGCTATCGGCTTGGATGGACTCGAAGGCCTGCTTGATTTGATTGGATTTCACGGTCGCCCTCCTCTAGGATGAACTTGAGCTTCGATCTGCCGCGAGCCAAACGCGTTCGAACAGTCGCGGCTGGCACATGCAATAACTCGCCAATCTCTGAGGTCGAAAAGCCCAGATAGTAATAGAGCATGATGGGAACACGGAATCGTTCCGGAAGTCGCATGACGTCTGACAGGACCGCTTTGGTCTCATCCTGCACCGCCGAAAGCGAATCGGCCAGGTTCTCAATATCCTCCACACGCCTCCATGGCTTTCGAAAGAGCGATTTGCATTCATTGATCGTGACCCGGATAAGCCATCGACGAAGATGTTCCCAACTTTCAAAGTTTCCATCGCTTTTAAGCAACTTAAGAAAGACATCTTGGGCAATATCGTCGGCATCGGCACGATCGCGCAGGTACGTCAATGCGATTCGAAACACGACATCCCGGTGATCTTCGACCGCCTGTCTAAATGCCTGTTCTTCCATAATCACCTCCCGGTGACGGTAATGATTCTTGATGAGGTCCTCACCATAGATACGCTTTGACCGAACGAAATGTTTCAAATTCAAGCAGGAATAACCTACCAAAAAAACCCTGCCCCTTATTGGCAAGGGATCGACGGAACGCAACAGGTTGAGCATACGCAAGCGAGCGGCCCCCAGAGCGTACAAGGTGGCATGAAAAAGGCAGGGCATTGACCTTTTGGTCATGCCCTGCCTTTTGAATGACAGATTGTAGCTCTGGGGGCCGCGCAGCGACGGAGATCGCCGCCGTTCGTTAGAACGGCGGAACTAGTTACTCCTCGTCGTTGTCCTTGGCCTCTTCGGCGTCGTCGGTGTCCACGAGCTGGTTGAGCAGCTCATCGAGAGAAGCCATGTCCTCGTTGATGGCACCGTTGGCGGGAGCCTTCTTGTCGTCGATCGGGGCGCCCAGGAGCTCCTCGTCGGCGTCGGCGTGATGCGTCGGAGCGGAGGTACCCAGCAGGATATCGTCCGGACCGTCGGGGCTAAAGACCATCTGCAGCAGCTGCGAGAGGTCTTCCTCGTCGGCAACGTCGTCGTTGTTCTCGAGGATGTAGAGCAAGTCGTGGGCCTCCAGGCCGTCACGGAGCTCCTCGATCGCCTTGGCACCGATGCCGTCGATGCGCAGCAGATCCTCCTCGGACTTGCCGACCAGGTCGCCGACCGTCTCGATGCCGACCTCGCTGAACTTGTTGGTCCAGCGCTGCGACACGCCCAGGTCGTCGAACAGGTACAGACGAGCCTTCTCGGCGGAGATGGTGTGACCATTGCGGGTGAACGAACCGTCAGCACCGCCGAACTCGTCGTAGCCGGCCCAGTCGAGCTGCTGCGGGAGTTGCTCGTCCAGGTCCTTGAGCTCCACAGGAGCCCACTCGGGCAGCGACTTGGCGTTGGGCGAAGCCGGGCCGTCGATGTCCACGTAGCCGTCGGCCGTGCGATACGTCAGCTTGGCGTTGGCGTACGGCTTGAGGCCGGTACCAGCAGGGATCTTCTTACCGACGATGACGTTGGACTTAAGGTCGAGCAGGTGATCGACCTTGCCCTCGATGGCAGCCTCGGTAAGGACGCCGGCGGTACGGATGAACGAAGCGCTCGACAGCCAGGAGTCGATGTTGGACGCGACCTTGAGCGTACCCAGGATGACGGGCTCGGCCACAGGAGCCTGACCGCCCAGACGGGCAACGCGCTCGACCTCGTCGGCGAACTCGTAGCGGTCGACGTACTGACCAAGCAGGTACTTGGAGTCACCGGGGTTGGTGATCTGAACGCGACGCAGCATCTGACGTGCGAGCACCTCGATGTGCTTGTCGTTCAGGTCGACGCCCTGACTGGTGTAGACGTCCTTGACGCTCTCGACGAAGGTGTGCATCGTCGACTCGATGTCGGTCAGCTTGCGCAGGTTGCGGAAGTTGACGAAGCCCTTGGTGATCTGGTCGCCGGCGCGAACCTCGCAGCCGTCCTCGATCTCGGGCATAAAGCGCACCGAAGCGGGGACGCGACGCTCGTCGAGGACACGGGTGTGATCCTCGGAGTCGGTGAGCGTCAGCACGTACTCGGACTTCTCGGGCTTAATCGAGAGGTGGCCGGAGTACGGAGCCAGCTCGGCCTCGCGACCCAGGATCTTCTCGTTGACGTTGCCGACGATATCGAACATACGGCTGACCGTAGGCAGACCCTGCGTAATATCGTCGACGCCAGCGACGCCGCCGGAGTGAATGGTACGCATCGTAAGCTGCGTACCGGGCTCGCCGATGGACTGGGCGGCAATAATGCCGACCGCGGTACCGATGGCGACCGGACGACGGGTGGAAAGATCCCAGCCGTAGCACTTCTGGCACACGCCGTACTTGGAGCGGCAGGTGAGCAGCGCGCGAAGCTTGACCTTCTTAAGGCCGGCATCGACCATCTTCTGAATGTCGGCAACCTTCTCGATGTAGCCGTCCTGCTCAAAGAGCACGGTGCCATCGGGAGCCACGACGTCCTCGATGAAGCAACGGCCGACGAGGTCGGTGTTGAGGTCGGTGGTGCCGGGGATGATGAGGTTGTAGGTGACGCCCTCGTGCGTACCGCAGTCCTCCTCGCGGACGATGACGTCCTGGGCCACGTCGACCAGACGACGGGTCAGGTAACCAGAGTCCGAGGTGTGGGATGCGGTATCGACCAGGCCCTTACGGGCGCCGTAGGTCGAAATGAAGTACTCGAGCGGCAGCAGGCCCTCGCGGAAGTTCGCCTTAATGGGAAGGTCGATCGTCTCGCCGGACATGTCTGCCATCAGGCCACGCATGCCGCCGAGCTGACGCAGCTGGGTCTTAGAACCACGGGCGCCGGAGTCGGCCATCATGTAGAGCGGGTTCTCCTCGTCGAACAAGTCGAGCATGAGCGCTGCGACCTTGTCGGTACAAGCGGTCCACTCGTTAACGACTTCGATGTGGCGCTCCGTCTCGTTGATGAAGCCCTCCTCGAAGTACTCGTTGATCTGGTCGACGTTAGCCTGGGCGCGGTCGAGCAGCTCCTGCTTCTCATCAGGGATGAGAGCGTCCCACACCGAGATGGTGAGGCCGGCGCGGGTAGCGTAGTGGAAGCCGGAGTACTTGATGGCGTCGAGGATCGGGCCGACCTTGGCCTCGGGGTAACGATCGCAGCAGTCGGCAACCAGCTTGGCCACGTCGCCCTTGACCATCTTGTAGTTCATGAACTCGTAGTCTTCGGGCAGGCACTGGCGGTTGAAGATGATGCGGCCGATAGAGGTCTCAAAGCGCGCGGTCTTGTTGCCGGTGACGTCGTAGTCGACGAACTCATTCTTGCCGTTCTTGACGCGGAAGATACGGGTGCCGTCCTCGTTGATGACGTTGGCATCGGCAGCGGACACGCGGACCTGGATCTTGGCCTGCATGTCGACCTCGGAGCGGCAGTCATAGGCGTGCAGCGCGTCGTCGAAGCTCGAGAACACGTGGTTCTCGCCCGGCAGACCCTCGCGAACCTGGGTGAGGTAGTACACACCGATGATCATGTCCTGCGAGGGGATGTTGACCGGCTTGCCGGATGCCGGCGAGCGCAGGTTGTTCGCAGAGAGCATGAGCACGCGGGCCTCGGCCTGAGCCTGGCTGGACAGCGGCACGTGGACAGACATCTGGTCGCCGTCGAAGTCGGCGTTGAAGGGCGAGCAGACCAGCGGGTGCAGGTGGATAGCCTTGCCCTCGACCAGCACCGGCTCAAAGGCCTGGATAGACAGACGGTGCAGGGTCGGTGCACGGTTGAGCAGCACGACGCGGCCGTCGATGACCTCTTCGAGGATGTCCCACACAAAGGTGGCACCACGGTCGATAGCGCGCTTGGCGCCCTTGATGTTCTCGACCTTGCCAAGCTCGACCAGGCGCTTCATGACGAAGGGCTTGAAGAGCTCCAGCGCCATGGTCTTGGGAAGACCGCACTGGTGCAGCAGCAGCTTGGGGTCGGTAACGATGACCGAACGGCCGGAGTAGTCGACACGCTTGCCCAGCAGGTTCTGACGGAAGCGACCCTGCTTGCCCTTGAGGGCCTCGGCGAGCGACTTGAGCGGGCGACCGCCACGGCCAGAGACCGGGCGACCACGACGGCCGTTGTCGAACAGGGCGTCCACGGATTCCTGGAGCATGCGCTTCTCGTTGTTCACGATGATCGCAGGGGCGTCCAGGTCGAGCAGGCGCTTGAGTCGGTTGTTACGGTTGATCACGCGACGGTACAGGTCGTTGAGGTCGGACGCGGCGAAGCGGCCACCGTCGAGCTGGACCATCGGGCGCAGATCGGGCGGAATGACCGGGATGACATCCAGGATCATGTTCGCGGGGCTGTTGCCGCCCTTCAGGAAGGCGTCAACGACCTCGAGGCGCTTGACGGCCTTCTCGCGCTTCTGCTTCTGGGAGTCCTCGTCGGCGATGATGGCCTTGAGCTTCTCGGCCTCGGAGGGGAGGTCGATGGCAGCGAGCAGGTCGCGGACGGCCTCGGCACCCATGCCACCCTTGAAGTACATGGAGTAGTAGCGGGTCATCTCGCGGAACAGCGGCTCATCGGAAATGAGGTCGCGCTCGCTGAGCTTCATGAAGGCGTTGAAGGCGTCCGTGCGGAGCTGCTTCTCGTCCTTGCACTCTTCCTCGATGTCGACAATGCCAGAGGCGATCTCCTCGGGGGTCAGCGGCTCCTCGTCGGAGAACTCGTCAAAGTTCTCGGGGTTGCCCTGCTCCTTGAGGGACTCGATCTGTCGGGCGCACTCGGCATCGATCTCTTCCAGATCGGCGGCGAGCTCCTCGCGCAGGTCGTCGGCGTCGGCCTCGCGAGCCTCGTAGTCGACCTCGGTGATGATGTAGCTGGCAAAGTACAGAACCTTCTCGAGGTCCTTGGACTTGATGTCGAGCATACGGCTCATCGGGAAGCTCGTGGGGCTCTTGAAGTACCAGATGTGGGACACGGGAGCGGCGAGCTCGATGTGGCCCATGCGGTCGCGACGCACCTTGGCCGAGGTGACCTCGACGCCGCAGCGCTCGCAGACGATGCCCTTAAAGCGGATGCCCTTGTACTTGCCGCAGGAGCACTCCCAGTCCTTGGCGGGACCGAAGATCTTCTCGCAGAACAGGCCGTCCTTCTCGGGCTTGAGGGTACGGTAATTGATGGTCTCCGGCTTCTTGACCTCACCGTGCGACCAGGAACGGATCTGGTCGGCGGAGGCAAGGGAGATCTTTACCGAGTCAAAATCAGTAGCTTCGAAATCTGCCACAGTCAACTACTCCTTATCAGTGGTCGTGGCGGCGACAGCCTCGGGCGCCTCGGCGGTCTCGGCATCCTCGGCCTCGACGTCGGCGTCAACGCCGGCGAGCGCAGCCAGGTCGTCGAGAGCGGAGGTCTCCTCGGCGGTCACAGGGGCGGAGGCGTCCTCGTCGGCATCGTGCATGGGCTCGATGTCCAGTGCGAGGGAGCGAATCTCCTTGACGAGAACCTTGAAGGACTCGGGGATACCCGGGACAGGAACGTTCTCGCCCTTGACGATGGACTCGTAGGTCTTGACGCGGCCCACGGTATCGTCGGACTTGACGGTCAGGATCTCCTGCAGGACGTTGGAAGCACCGTAAGCGTACAGTGCCCAAACTTCCATCTCGCCGAAGCGCTGGCCGCCGAACTGAGCCTTGCCGCCCAGAGGCTGCTGGGTAACCAGGCTGTAAGGGCCGGTCGAACGGGCGTGGATCTTGTCGTCGACCATGTGGCCGAGCTTGAGGATGTAGGACGTACCCACGGTAATGGGCTCGCGGAACTCCTCGCCGGTGCGGCCGTCGAACAGGCGGGTCTTGCCGCGCTCGTCAAGCTGGGTGACGAACTCGGGGCGCATGTGATCGCCAAAGGCAGCGGTGGCCTTGTTGAGCATGTTCTTGTTGGCGCGACGGATGACCTCGGCGATCTCGTCCTCCTTGGCGCCGTCGAAGACGGGCGTCGAGACGAAGAACGGACCGGGGACATACTTGTCGGAGTCGGCATCCTCGGTATCCCAACCGCAGGCAGCAGCCCAGCCAAGGTGGCACTCGAGCAGCTGGCCGACGTTCATACGCGAAGGAACGCCCAGCGGGTTGAGGATAACGTCGATCGGGGTACCGTCAGCCATGTAGGGCATGTCCTCGACCGGCAGAACGTTACAGATAACGCCCTTGTTGCCGTGGCGGCCGGCGATCTTATCGCCCTGCTGGATCTTACGACGCTGGGCGACGTAGACGCGCACCTGCTCGTTAACGCCGGGGGCCAGGTCGTCGCCGTTCTCGCGGCTAAAGCGGACGACGTCGATGACGCGGCCATAAGCGCCGTGAGGCATCTTAAGGGAGGTGTCGCGAACATCGTGAGCCTTGGCACCGAAGATGGCGCGCAGCAGGCGCTCCTCGGCGGTCAGAGCGCTCTCGCCCTTAGGCGTGACCTTGCCGACCAGGATGTCGCCAGGGCCGACCTCGGCGCCGATGCGGATGATGCCGTCCTCGTCGAGGTTGGCAAGCATGTCCTCGGAGAGGTTCGGGATCTCGCGAGTGATCTCCTCGGGACCGAGCTTGGTGTCGCGGGCGTCGATCTCGTGACGGGTGATATTGATGGTCGTCAGCAGGTCCTCGGCCACCAGGCGCTCAGACACGACGATACCGTCCTCGTAGTTGAAGCCTTCCCACGGCATGTATGCCACGGTGAGGTTCTGGCCCAGTGCGAGCTCGCCATGATCGGTCGAAGGACCGTCGGCCAGAGGCTCGCCCTGCTCAACGGTGTCACCGACGCGCACGAGCGGACGGTGGTTGATGCAGGTGGACTGGTTGGAGCGCTGGTACTTGGCCAGGTGATACTCGTCCATGCCGCCGGCATGCTTGACGATGATCTTGGAGGCGTCGGCATAGATGACCTCGCCGGCGTTCTTGGCCAGGGTAACCTCGCCGGAGTCCAGGGCGGCGCGACGCTCCATGCCGGTACCGACATAGGGAGCGGCGGGGTGAACCAGCGGCACGGCCTGACGCTGCATGTTGGCGCCCATGAGCGTACGCTTGGCGTCGTCGTGCTCGAGGAACGGAATCAGCGTGGCTGCGACGGAGAGCATCTGACGCGGCGAGACGTCCATGTAGTCGACGTCCTCGACAGGCACGTCGGCGGGAGCGCCGAAGGAGCCGTCGAAGTCGCGGGTACGGGCGATCACGGTATGTGGACGAACGATCTTGCCCTCGGCATCGGTCGTGATGAACTCGTTGGTCTTGGGATCGAGCGACGTGTTGGCCGGCGCGATGACGTGCTTCTCTTCCTCGTCAGCGGTCATCCAGTCGATCTGGTCGGTGGCAACGCCGTTCTCGACGCGACGGAACGGGGCCTCGATGAAGCCATACTCGTTGACGCGGGCGTAGAGGGCGAGCGAGCCGATCAGGCCGATGTTGGGGCCTTCGGGGGTCTCGATCGGGCACATGCGGCTGTAGTGCGAGTTGTGAACGTCGCGGACGGCCGTCGGCACGTTGGTGCGGCGGCTGGAGCCCGACTTGTGGCCGGCAAGACCGCCAGGGCCGAGTGCGGACAGACGGCGCTTGTGGGTCAGACCGGTCAGGGGGTTTGCCTGGTCCATGAACTGCGAGAGCTGCGAGGAACCGAAGAACTCCTTGATAGAGGCCACGATCGGACGGATGTTGATGAGCGACTGCGGGGTGATCTCGTCGATGTCCTGGGAGCTCATGCGCTCACGGACGACGCGCTCCATACGGCTCATGCCGATACGGAACTGGTTGGCGACGAGCTCGCCGACGGTGCGAATGCGGCGGTTGCCGAAGTGGTCGATGTCGTCGACCTTGAAGCCCTGCTCGCCAGCAGCGAGGGACAGCAGGTAGCGCAGCGTAGCGACGATATCCTCGTCGGTGAGCACCGTGACCTCTTCCTCAGTGGTGAGGTTGAGCTTCTTGTTGACCTTGTAGCGACCGACGCGGGCCAGATCGTAGCGCTGCGGGTTGAAGAGCAGGCCCTCGAGCAGGCTGCGGGAAGCATCCACGGTGGGAGGCTCGCCCGGGCGCAGGCGACGGTAGATCTCGATAAGAGCATCCTCGCGGGTAAGGGCGGTATCGCGCTCGAGGGTGCGCTTGATCACATCGGAGTTGCCGAGCAGCTCGATGATATCGTCGTTGGTGACGGCGATGCCAAGGGCGCGCAGGAACATCGTGGCGCTCTGCTTGCGCTTACGGTCGATGGAGACCATGAGCTGGTCGCGCTTGTCGACCTCAAACTCAAGCCAGGCACCGCGGGACGGGATGATCTGGGCCTTGTAGATCTGCTTGCCCGAATCCATCTCGGAGCTGTAGTACACGCCCGGGGAGCGGACGAGCTGCGAGACGACGATACGCTCGGTACCGTTGATGATGAAGGTGCCCTGATCGGTCATCATGGGGAAGTCGCCCATAAAGACGAGCTGCTCCTTGATCTCGCCGGTCTCCTTGTTGGTGAGACGGACGTCGGTCAGAAGCGGAGCCTGATAGGTCATATCCTTCTCGCGGCACTCCTCGACGGTGTGCGCGGGGTCGCCGAACTGATGCTCGCCGAAGGTAACCTCGAGAACATGGTTCTGGCTCTGGATGGGGCTGGATTCCTTGAACGCCTCACGAAGGCCCTCGTCCTTAAAACGCTCAAAGGATTCCCTTTGAACAGAGATAAGGTTGGGGAGCTCCATGGCCTCCGGGATTTTCCCGAAGCTGACGCGCTTGCGCTCAGTGGCAGTGTATGCGTAGGTCACCAGGTTTTTCCTCCTTCACGGAAATGCTCGGTGGGTTGGCGAGGCATGGCTTCGCCAGTTATCGCAACCTAATAGTTTATCAGGTACCGACCGTTGGGCAAGAAAAGCCTTGACGCGATTGAGTTTTTGGAGTAGCAAAGTTTTTCGACAGAAAAGGTGCAGGTAGATGGGTGTGTATCGAACATCTGTTCATATATTTTCTGTGAACAGAGGGCCGGCAATCGCAGCTCTTATAAAAAACGGGCGCGAACCGAGGTCCGCGCCCGTAAATATCGTTGCCCGAAGGCCTACTTGCGCATCAAGCCGCCGCGCTCGTCGATGGCATCCCAGAAGGCGCCTGCAAAACGAGGATCGCTTGCAGCCATGAGGGCGTTGGTGGCCATCCAGCCAGACGGGGTACCGGTGTCGTAGCCCGACAGCGGGTCGATGACGACGGCATACATGGCCTCGCGATCGAGCGAACGGGCCATGGCGTCGGTCAGCTGGATCTCGCCGCCCTTACCGGCCTGCTGGTCGGCAAGAAGGTCCATGACCAGCGGGCTCAGCAGGTAGCGGCCGACGATGTACAGGTTGGACGGAGCCGCCTCGGGAGCAGGCTTCTCCACCAGGCCGCCGATGCGCCAAACGGCACCGGGCTCGTCGTCGGCGGCATTCTCGAAGCCCTCGAGCGAGCCAACGCGATCGCCGGCGATAACGCCGTAGCGGCTGACTTCCTCGGGCGAGCAAGCAGCGACGGCGATAACCGAAGCGCCACCGTGCTCCTTGGAAACGGCGAGCATCTTGTCGCAGATATCACGGTTAGGCACAACGTAGTCGCCCAGAAGAACCAGGAAGTTCTCCCCTGCCACGGCGTCGGCAGCAGAGCGGATAGCATGGCCGAGACCCTTGGGCTCGTACTGATAGCGGAAGTCGACCGGCATACCGCCAGCGTGGGCGACGGCATCGGCATAGGCGTTCTTGCCGCGCTCGCGCAGCAGGTTCTCGAGCGAACGGTCGGGCTGGAAGTAGCTCAGCAGCTCGGGCTTACCGGGAGAGGTAACGATGATGGCGTCATCGACCTCCTCGGGGTCGAGTGCCTCCTCAACGACATACTGAATGACCGGCTTGTCGAGCACCGGCAGCATCTCTTTGGGCGTGCACTTAGTGCCAGGCAGAAAACGCGTGCCAAGACCGGCGGCGGGGATGATTGCCTTCATATTATTCAAGGATCCTTTCGCAGGCGCAGAATGCGCCCTGTGCGTGCGGCACGGCGGCCGCAGACCAAATTGCGATACCGAAGTATCTTACCGCCGGAGACATACGTCGCCGTAAGGCAAACGCAATTCTTCAGCAGGTCAACGCAAATTATTGCTCGAATGGTGCAATTTTACGCCCCAGCGGTAACGAGATTGGCACGGCGAAGACAACGGTGTTCTGCGCGCCGAGCAATGGGAATGAAGGGCCAAAACAAAAAAGACGGGGCTCGCAATGCGAACCCCGTCTGCAAAGAAATCTGGCGAGAAAGCCTGATTACTTGAGGGTGACAGCAGCGCCAGCAGCCTCGAGCTTCTCCTTGGCAGCCTCGGCGTCCTCCTTCTTGGCACCCTCGAGAACAGCCTTGGGAGCGCCCTCGACGACCTCCTTGGCCTCCTTCAGGCCAAGGTTGGTGAGCTCACGGACGGCCTTGATGACCTGGATCTTGTTGTCGCCGAAGCCCTCGAGCACGACGTCAAACTCGGTCTTCTCCTCGGCCTCAGCAGCGCCAGCAGCGGGAGCGGCGACAACAGCGGCAGGAGCAGCGGCGGAAACGCCGAAGGTGTCCTCGATAGCCTTGACGAGCTCGGAAGCCTCGAGAAGGGTCATTTCCTTAAGAGCATCGATGATCTCATCGGTGGTAAGCTTAGCCATTTCTAAGTCCTTTCGGTTTCCGTGTCTGTGCACGGAGATCAGTTAAAACACGGCGCGAATGCGCCAGGGGTGCGGCGTTGCCGCCGCGGGTGAAAACAGCGACTAGGCTGCCTTCTGCTCGGAGACCTGCTGGATCGAACGAGCGAGACCAGAGGAAACGCCGTTGACGCAGACAGCGATGTCGCGAGCGAAACCGGAGATGAGACCGGCGATCTGACCGAGAAGCTGATCCTTGGTGGGCAGCTCGGCGATAGCCTTAACATCATCAGCGGAAACGGCCTTGCCGTCGGAGATACCGCCCTTGATCTCAAGGACACCCTTGGACTTAGCGGAGAAGTCCTTAAGGGTCTTAGCGGCCTCGACCGGCTCGGTCTCGTAGAACACATAAGCGACGGGGCCGGCGAGGATCTCGTCGAGCTCGGGCTGCTCCTGGTTCTTGAGAGCGATCTTGACCAGGTTGTTCTTGTAGACCTTCATCTCGGCGCCGCACTCGCGAAGCTGATGACGCAGCTCCTGAGCCTGCTTAACCGTCAGACCGTTGTAGTTGACGACGAACAGACCGGCGTTCTCGGCGATACGGGACTCGATCTCTGCAACCTTGTCGATTTTGTACTGCTGGGGCATGAATTACACCTCCTCGAATTCTTTCCGGGCACGGTCCGCCACAAGGACGTGACGGGGGCATGTCCAAAAAGAAAGCCCCCGCGCTGCATGAGCGACGGGGGCGAGAAGACATATCTACTCGACCACCTCGGCTGGCGGGATATCCCATTAAGCTCGCGGGCGATGCCCGTTTGCACCGGCTGTCTCTGGCAGCGGATTCGTGCGTGAACCGAAAGTATTATGGCGGGGACCCCGGCGTCGGTCAACGGGCGCGAGGATTCGTACACAAACCCTGCATACGCTCCGACCGGGAGGGGCAGGGCGAGTTTTCCGCTCGGTCAAGTCCTGGGCTCGCACGAAGGCCACATTAAGTGGCCTTCGGCTCGTGCGGAATCTACGGAAAACTCGCCCTGCCCCTCCCGGCCGGAGCTACGTTGCCTTTGCTGCGAATCCTCGTGTCCGTTGGCCGACGCGCCCCACTCATAATGCTTGGGTCGGTGGGCTGATGGTTTTGGGTCCCGTTGGGCTATAGGGTTGACACGAAATTGGACAGGCGGCGGAGACCTTCGTCCAAATCCTTGTCGGAGACGCAGTAGCTTAGGCGGATGTGGCCTTCGGTGCCGAAACAGTCGCCCGGGACTAGAGCTACGTTGGCCTCTTTGATGGCTTTGATGCAGAAATCTTCGCTTGTTAGGCCGTACTGTTTGATGCTGGGGAAGGCGTAGAAGGCTCCTGCCGGTTCCACTACGTCGAGGCCCATGGCGTTTAAGGCTGCGAGCACGCGTTCGCGGCGGGCTCGGTAGACTTTGAGCATGGGGGTTGGGTCGACGGTCAGGGCTCGGGCTGCGGCGTCCATCTCGAAGGAGACGGCGCTCGATACTAGGTATTGGTGGGCTTTTGCGATCTCGGCGATGACGGGGGCTGCCGCTGCCAGCCAGCCCAAGCGCCAGCCGGTCATGGCCCAGGGCTTGGAGAAGCTCTCGATAACTACCGTCTGATCGCGAAGCTCCGGGTGGCGCTGGGCAAAGCGCTCATAGCCATCCACATAGACCAGACGGTTGTACACGTCGTCGCAGACCACGTAGATGCCCGCCCGCTTCGCCACGCGCGCCACGGCGTCGAGCGATGCCGCGTTGAGGATGCAGCCCGTGGGATTGTTGGGCGAGCAGATGACGATGGCCTTGGTCGCCGGTGTCACGCAAGCACGAAGTGCGTCTTCATCAATCTGGAATTGCGCAGGCTCCGTATCCAAAAAGACCGCTTTAGCGTGGTTGGCCACGACGATGCTCTCGTACAGGCCAAAGGCTGGCGTGGGGATAATGACCTCGTCGCCGGGGTTGAGCATAGCCATGAATGTTGCCGACAGGGCCTCGGTCGCGCCGTCGGTCAGGATTACCTCGTCGGCCGAAAACGTAAGACCCGCGTCCCCCATGTAGGCAGACAGCGCCTCGCGCAGGGCGGGACGGCCGTTGTTGGGCGGATAGTGCGTGTCGCCGCGGCCCAGCGCGGCGGTCACCTCGGCGCAAATCACATCGGGTGTAGGAAAATCGGGCTCGCCGAGCGCGAGCGCAATGCATCCTGGGTGCTGGGCAGCGAGCGCGTTAATCCGACGGATGCCGGAGGGCTTGAGCGTGGCAAGCGAGGTATTCATGGGCAGGCGCATGGCGTTCCTTTCGTAAGGGTTGCACTAGGATAGCGCGGCGAGGCGCTGCCAGACGGTGTAACCTAAACGGAAACCAACCGGAAAGGAGGCGGCATGGAGACGACTGCACGCGGCGATGCACCAAAAACGTTGCGAACCATTGCGTATATCAGCATTCCCGATAGCGCCGATCTTGAGTTTTTGCTCTGGGACCTGCAGGATGCCATCGCCGCCTATGCTCAACTTTCTGGTACCACGCTCCCCCGCCCGATCGATTTGGAAGCGGATGATGCCGGTGCAGTCGATGGCATCGTGCTGGCCATTGAAGATGTGGCTGACGATGAGACGTTGGCAGCTATCGAGCGGGCGCTTGAGCGCTTTGGCAGTACGGGAACGCGCGTCTATGCCGCGATTCGAGCCGCACAAGAGGGCGCTAAGCAGGCGCGCGTGACCGCCGTTCATCTGCACAAGGCATGTGAGCGCCATGACCAATTGTGGTGTGGCGGCGTTGTCGTCTGTGCCGGCAGCGGCATCGCAGCGCTTCGCCACTCCCCGCGTATGGGCCTCTTGCGCCGGCCATTTTCCGAAGCGATGGACAAGCTCGTAGGCGCCGTTCGCATGGGCTGCTCCGTCGAGCATGCGCAGCGACTTGGCGGCGGCAATGCCGGTAGCGTCGACGTCGACGGCATGGTTTGCGCCGAGCCAGCCGTGCCCGCGCCGATCTGGCGAGGCGTTCTGAAACGTCTGGGCGCCCATTTTCAATCAAATATCTAAATTAGAGAGCGGCCCAGTCAACGGCTTCGTGCCAACGCTCAACAAGACGCTCCAGACGCCAGGCGGCATTGGCGGGACTTGTCGAGGGTAGGACGATGGCGGGCAGCCCGGTGCGTTCTTGTAGATAGCGCTTGTAGAGCCGGCCAGCTGTACCACCGTTGCATATCACCTGCTCAATGGGAGCCGCGTCGGTAATGCGCTCGATATGTGCCGGCACAACGTTTTTGATGCTGGCGTCACTCGAACCCTTAATATCGCAGCTCTCGATCACGTCCCACAGGGCCACACCGCCGTTGAGCAGCATGGCCCGCTTGGCGGCAATCGAGGCATCGAGCGTCGCGGGCTCACCGCTTGCCAAAGGATCGCCCTCGTTGGGCGGCACGGGCACACCGAGGCACGCGGCCATCACGCGCCAAAAGCGATTCTGAGGGTTGCCGTAATAAAAGGCATTGGCGCGCGAAAGCACCGAGGGAAACGACCCGAGCACCAAAACGCGCGAGTGCTGGTCGAACACGGGCTCAAACCCATGCTCAATATGTTGATAGCCCTCGTCAGACGCTGCCATGGCCTAGGCCCTCAGCAGATAACGCACCTCGTAGGGTGCAAGCTCAAGGGCACCCGACAGCTCGACCGTGGGCGCATCGTCGGCAAGCAGGTCGACGAAGGAGCCGCTGAGCTCGCCAGCTCCAAAGGTGTAGGGCTCGTTCACGGCATTGACCGCCACGAGCACCGTCGCATCGTCGCAGGCGCGCTCGAACAGCAGCTGCTTGTTCTGGATCACCACGTTGCGATAGGCACCGTAGTTGAGGGCACGGGCTGCCGCGTCGTTTGCCGAGCGCAGGTGCGCGAGCCGCTTGACAAATGCCGTCAGCTCGTTGGGCGCAGGCTCATCGAGCGCAGGACGCAGCGCCCAATCGCCATCGGGGCCGCCCTTTTCGCCGGCAATCCCCCACTCGCTGCCATAGTAGACGCATGGGATACCCGGCATACCAAAGAGCATGCCGTAGGCGGGGCGTAGGCAGGACTTGTCCGTCAGGATGCTCGCCAGGCGCGGCACATCGTGGTTGTCGACAAACGACAGCAGATGCTTGCCGCGATAAATGCACCACGGGTCACCGCCAAACTGGCGATGCAGCGAGTGGGCAATCTCGAACATGTTGACCGAGTTAAAGCTGGAGTACAGGCCCTTGTAGCACTCGTAGTTGGTGCAGGAGTCGAGCATCTCGTCGTTGACGATCTGGTTGTAGTCGCCGTGGAGCGTCTCACCAATCAGCACAAAGTCGGGCTTGAGCTCACGGGTAAAAGTATGTAGGCGGCGCATAAAGTCGCGGTCGAGCATATAGGCGACGTCCAGACGCAGGCCGTCGACGCCAAAGACCTCGGCCCAGCGGCGCACGGACTCAAGCAGGTAATCGACCACGGCGGGGTTTTGCAAGTTGAGCTTCACGAGCTCAAAATGGCCTTCCCAACCCTCGTACCAAAAGCCGTCGCCGTAGCAGGAGTCGCCATCAAAGCTAATGTGGAACCAGTCCTTGTAGGGCGAGTCCCACTTGCGCTCCTGCACATCGCGGAAGGCCCAAAAGCCGCGACCGACGTGGTTGAAGACGGCATCGAGCACCACGCGGATGCCATGGGCGTGCAGCGTCTCGCACACGGCGGCAAAGTCGGCGTCCCCACGCAGGCGACGGTCTATATGGCGCAGGCTGCGCGTGTCGTAGCCATGACTATCGGACTCGAGCGGCGGGTTGATGAGCACGGCGCCAACGCCGAGTTCCTGCAGGTAGTCGGCCCATTGGGCGATCTTCATGATGGGGGCATCGGGGCTAGCTGTGGCATCGGCGGCCTGGGCGAGCTCATCCTCGGCAACGAGGGCGGCGTTTTCGCGCGGAGCTCCGCAAAAGCCCAGCGGATAAATCTGATAGAACGTCGTCTCGTATGCCCACATAGCAACCTCCCGGTAAGCTCAACACAACGACATCCATTGTATGCCCGGCTTGTATCCTCTTCCCCAAAATAAGTTGCGGTGGAATAGTTCCTGCTTGGGCCTTCAGAGGCCTTAAACAGGAACTATTCCACCGCAACTGATGAGGGGACGTGGTTAGGCGACAGGCTTTGCGCGACGAATGACCGGGAACATCACCGTGATAGCGAGGATGACGCCCACGGCAGCGATCGCACCACCTGCGCAGCCGATCCAGGCGATACCGGGGCCCGAAACCACGGCTCCGCCGATCGCGGTACCCGTGCCGATTCCCAGGTTAAACAGGCCCGAGAAGATCGACATGGCGACGGCCGACGAGTCCGCCAGCGTGTGCTTGATGAGCTCGGCCTGAAACGCCACGTTAAAGGCCGTGGCGCAGCAACCCCACAGTGCGCAAACAGCGAGAACCGCGGCGAGCGACGATGCGGCCGGGCCCATGAGCAGCAGGGCCACCGGCACGCCGGAGAGCGTAATCGCGAGAAACGGGAACCGGTGCCCATCGAACAGGCGGCCGAACAGCCAGCTTCCGAGCAGACCAGAGCAGCCGAACGCCGTCAGCGTCATAGTGATGGCGCCCGCATCGACGTGCGCGACCTGCGCCAGGAAGGGCTCGATATAGCTGTAGCTTGCGTAATAGCCGGTCGCCATGAACACCGTGACCACATAGAGCGCGATGAGGAACGGGTTCTTGAGCAGCTCGGGCAGCTGCTTGAGCGTAAAACGCTCGCCCGCTGGCATGGCAGGAAAGACCGTGGCCTGGTAGACGACCGCGACAGTAGACAGCACCCCGACCACGGCAAACGTCATACGCCAGCCCACGGCCAGGCCAATGGCGCGGCCGAGCGGCAGGCCGAAGATCTGTGCGATGGAAGAGCCCGTGGCGATCATGCTGATGGCGAGCGCCCCGTGACGCGTGTCAACCAGGCGCGACGCCATAATCGAAGCGACCGACCAGAACACGGCGTGCGCGCAGGCAACCACCAGGCGCGCGCAGACCAGGATGGGATAGGTCGGCGCCACAGCGGACAGGAACTGACCGAGCGAGAACACGGCCAGCACGCCCAGCAGCATCCGCTTGAACTCAAAGCGCGAAGCGAACACCATGAGCGGCAACGACAGCAGCATGACGCCCCAGGCGTAGACCGAGATCATGATGCCCGCCTGGGCCTCGGTGAGCGAGAACGACGCGGCGATATCAGTCAAAAGGCCGATGGGCATAAACTCCGACGTGTTGAACACGAACGCACAGCAGGTGAGCCCGACGAGCGGGAGCCACTGCCTGAGCGTGATGCCGTCTTGCCTTGCCCGACTCATATATAACGTCTCCAATCATTTTGAGCGGAGGCGATTATATAGCAACGGCCCCGCATCCGTCAGCAACAGATGCGGGGCCGAAAACAATTCGATACACAGAGGTTGCACCGTCAATAAATAACTAAGCCAACCCCAGCAATATGCCCGCCGAATGCACGACAAACGCTACGATCCAGGCGACCGTCACCTGAAACGCGAATACGGCAACGGCGTAGCGCGCGCCCAGCTCGCTCTTGACGGCGCCGATCGCAGCCACGCACGGCGGGTACAGCAACGTAAAGACCAGGAACACATAGGCAGTAAACGGCGAAAACATGGTCGACAGTGCCGCGGGCGAGGTCGCGCCCAAAAGTACCGTGAGGGTCGAGATGACACTCTCCTTGGCGATAAGTCCGGTGACGAGCGCCGTGGATGCACGCCAGTCGCCAAACCCAAGCGGCGTCAGCAGCGGAGCGATGATGCTGCCGAGGCCCGCAAGCAGACTCTGCGACTGATCGGCGACCACATTAAAGCGGATATCGAACGTCTGAAGGAACCAGATGACCACGGTCGCGGCAAAGATAATGGTAAAAGCCTTGGTAATAAAGTCTTTGGCCTTATCCCATGCCAGCATCACCGTCGTCTTGACGCTCGGCAGGCGGTAATTGGGGAGCTCCATGATAAACGGCACCGGGTCGCCCTTAAATGCCGTGCGGTTGAGCACCAAAGCCGCGACGCAGCCGACCACGATACCGATCAGATAGAGCGAGACCATGGCGGGAACCGTCGCCTGCGGGAAAAACGCCCCGCACAGCAAGCCGTAAACCGGCAGCTTGGCTGAGCAGCTCATAAACGGCGTGAGCATGACCGTCATCTTGCGGTCGTGCTCGGATGGGAGCGTACGGGTCGACATGATAGCCGGCACGGTGCAGCCAAAACCGACGAGCATGGGCACGAAACTGCGGCCCGACAGGCCAAAGCGACGCAACACCTTATCCATGACAAAGGCCACGCGCGCCATGTATCCGGAGTCTTCCAGAATGGAGAGGAACAAAAAGAGCACGACGATAATCGGCAGGAAGGTCAGCACACTGCCCACGCCCGTTAGCACGCCGTCGACAGCCAGCGAGCGCACCACGTCGTTGGTACCGAACGCCTTGAGGCCCGCATCGGCCGAGGCGATGATGGCAGCGATACCGTCCTCCATAAGTCCCTGCAACGCCGCGCCGATCACGCCAAACGTCAGCCAAAAGACGAGGCCCATGATCACCAGAAACGCCGGAATGGCTGTGTAACGACCTGTCAGGATGCGGTCAATCTTGACGGAGCGCACGTGCTCGCGGCTCTCGTGCGGCTTGACGACGCAACGCCCGCACACGTCGCCGATAAAGCTAAAACGCATATCGGCCAGCGCAGATAGGCGGTCGGTGCCGGCCTCGTCCTCCATCTGGGTGATGATGTGCTCGATAGCGTCGAGCTCATTGCGATCCAGGTGAAGCGCCTCGGTTACCAGCTCATCGCCCTCGACCAGCTTGGTCGCCGCAAAGCGCACCGGGATGTGCGCCGTCACGGCATGGTCCTCGATCAGGTTAGCAATACCGTGGATGCAGCGATGCAGCGCACCGCCGTCCGGACCGTCGGGCGCGTAAAAGTCCAGGCGACCAGGGCGCTCGCGGAACCGCGCCACGTGCAGGGCGTGGTCCACCAGCTCGCCGATGCCCTCGTTGCGGGCAGCGCTAATGGGGACAACGGGCACGCCCAACAGGCTCTCGAGCAAGTTGACGTCCACGGCGCCGCCGTTGGCGGTCACCTCGTCCATCATGTTGAGCGCGATGACCATAGGACGGTCAAGCTCCATGAGCTGCAGTGTCAGGTACAGGTTGCGCTCGATGTTGGTGGCGTCAATGATGTCGATGATGGCGTCCGGACGCTCGTCGAGGATGAACTGACGGCTCACGACCTCCTCGCCTGTGTACGGCGACAGGGAGTAAATGCCGGGCAGGTCGGTAACGCTCGCCTCGGGATGGTTACGGATGGTGCCATCTTTGCGGTCGACCGTCACGCCGGGAAAGTTACCGACGTGCTGGTTGGAGCCCGTCAGCTGGTTGAATAACGTGGTCTTGCCGCAGTTTTGGTTGCCGGCGAGGGCAAAGTGCAGCGGCGCGCCCTCTGGCACGGCCGTCTTTGCCGCACGGGGCGAATACGTCCCCTCGCCCAGGGCCGGATGCTCCGTCGTGCCGATTGCGGCGTTAGCGCGCGGACCCGTATCGGTGTCGTGAATACCCACGAGCTCGATGCGAGCGGCATCGTCCTTACGCAGTGTCAACTCGTAGCCACGCAGGCGAATCTCGAGCGGGTCGCCCATGGGGGCATACTTCATCATGGTGACTTCGGTGCCCGGCGTTAGACCCATGTCCAAAATATGCTGTCGGAGTGCCTGATCGTCCGATGCCACCGATGCGACAACGGCGTCCTTTCCAATCTCGAGTGTATCGAGCTTCACGTCCGTGTTCCTCCCCCGGCGCTCGCAGGGCGTTGTATTTATGTTCACCATGGCTAACCGTTTGCCATGGCTAACCAATTTATCCATGCATGATAGCGCGAACATACAACGATGTTCAATCGACAGATTGTTGCAAGGGGGGCAGGTTGCTTTTCGCAAATAGACAGGATGCGGAGCAACGAGGCGCGAGGGGGTCCGGTTCGCCGTTTCCCAGACAGGTCTGCTGCGGAAACTGCATCCCACTACTCAGACGAATTCCGGTCCCCAATTTCCCGATGGGGCCTCTCGGAGAAACTGCGTCCCACTCTGAAACGTCAAAACGGGATGCGCTTTCCGGTTGAGGTCTCTAGCGGAAAGCGCATCCCGGAATCGGCGGCCGAAACGGGCCACGATTTCCCAAACGGGCCTCTAGCGGAAACTGCGTCCCGGAATAGGCACTCAGACTGAGACGTATTTTCCCGATCGAGCCCCTCGGGGAAACTGCGGCCCGGAATCTGTGCCCGAAACGGGACGCGGTTTCCCCCAAGGGCCGAATCAGCCGCCCGCCCCTCGTCAAAATCATCCGCTTTCCTCCGTTGTATGCGGAACATCCAAGGAGTGTCCCAGAGTGCCGGCACAATAGGAACGTTCCCAGCTGCCGGCAGCATTTCACCGCAACTGCAAAAACCCGCGCAGGCAACCGTATTCACCTGCGCGGGTTTAGTGGGCGCTCACAAAGGTACGTTACAGAGGCCCACGTCAGTTATGGATTACCGAACGGCACCGGCACGCGATGCCTCAGTCGACTTACCAAGCGATGAAGCTTGCCGCAGTCCTAGACAATCGGCGCAATGCCGGCAAAGTGCAGATACAGCGAAATAATTGCCACGACAATGACCACCGCTGCGATCAGCTTGTCGTGCAGATGCGGAAGCACCGGCTTACCGCGGCCTCGCTCACCCAGCATATAGACGGGAATGGCCGGAGCAAAAAGAATTGTCGTGATCATAACGCCCTGAAGACCCGTCGACCACACCAGGAACAACGTGTAGATAAAGCCGAGTGTACCGAAGAAGCGGGCTTTGCCGACGCTTGGCGCATGCGGCCCGTCCAGATGCTCGTTCTTCCAGCCAATCACCATGTAGTAGGCTGCCGAGCACACGTACGGAACCAGAATCGTGTTGACCGCGCAGCTATAGAAGAACTGGTAGGTGCTCGCCGCCACATACGACACAATCAAGAAGAGCTGCGTGATACCGGAGCTCACGAGAACCGTTACCACCGGGGCGTCGTGCTTGTTCGTCTTGGCAAACGCCAGAGGGAAGGATCCCTGGCGCGCTGCCTCGAACGGCGTCTCGGATGCAATGATGACATAGCCCAGCATCGCGCCGACCAACGAGAGAATAACGCCAAGGTTTACGATGGCAGCGCCAACAGGACCGATTGCGCGCTCAAGAATTCCCGCCATAGAAGGCGTTGCGAGCTGTGCCATCTCCTCGCGCGGCATAATGCCAAGCGACAGCATCGAGATAATCAGATACAGCGTGAACACGGCAGCAAATCCGAGTGCCGTCGAGCGACCGACGTCACGCACGTACTTTGCACGGCCCGAGATGACGACAGCGCCCTCGATGCCTGTGAAGACCCAGACAAGGGCGATCATGGTCGAGACGACTTGCTCACCAAACCCAGGACCAGCTGGTTCTCCCCAGAAGTTGTCCATAAAGATATCGACGTTGAACTTACCCAGGAGCACAATGCTCAGAACAAAGAGTCCCAGCGGCACCAGCTTTGCCAACGTGACGATCGTGTTAATGCCCGCGGCCTCCTTGACGCCACGAAGTACAAGAGCGGTAAGGAACCATAGAAATACGCTGGCGCAGATGATGGAAAGCAGATTGTTGCCCGCACCAAACGCGGGAAAGAAATAGCCCAGTGCGCTAAACAGCAAGAGAGCAAAGCTCACGTTGGAAAGGCATGCGCTGATCCAGTAGCCCCAGGCGGAGTTGAAACCAATGTAATCGCCAAAGCCTGCCGCAGCGTATGCATAGATGCCGCCGGTTAAGTCGGGACGAGCCTGAGATAGACCGTTGAACACCATCATCAACGCAAAGACGCCTATAAAACAAATTCCCCACGAGACGATAACCGCACCGGTATTGGCTCCGCCCGCTGCCATATCGCCGGCGAGAGAAAAGATACCGCCACAAATACTGGCGGTAATGACCATCATGGTCAGACGAAAGAGATCGAGGCCATTAGGGTCGATAATCTCATCGTTTTGAGCTTTAGAGGCCATTGTATGTGCACCCCCTTCATCATGTGATCGAACAAAAGATGGCCCGGACGTCCCGAATCGGTTGCCGGGCCATCGGTCAAGCGATCATCAGACTGTTACAGCCATCGCGTTAGAAGCGCAGTGACAGGCAAGAAAGGCCACCGTCGACCTTGCGATACTCGGAGGTATCGACGACGAGCGTCTTGTAGCCCAGATCCCGCACGGCCTTGAGCACGGTCGGATAGCCCTCGGCAACGATGACCGTACCGTTGACCCAGATGCAGTTAGCGCCATAGGCCTCGTCCTCGGGCACGACAATCTTGTTGTACTGGGCAAAGTCGGGCTTATCGATGAACTCGCCGGAGACGAGCATGTTGTTGTCCTCGATGTAGTTGACGCCCGTCTTGAGGTGCAGGACCTCCTCCAGCGGAACCTCGGAACCCTCGAGGCCCCAGCCCTCGAGAATCTCGCAGAACTGGCGAATGCCCTCTTCATTGGTGCGAGCGGAGCGACCGACATAGAAATGATCGCCGACCATCATGACGTCGCCGCCGTCGAGCGTGCCGGGAGAAACAATGTGCTTGACATGCTCGTCGTCAAAGAAGCGACGGACGACCGGCTCGATCTCGTCCTTCTCGCCGTTGCGGCTGTCGGCACCGGGGTTGGTAATAATGGCGCCGCAGCGAGTGATGACGGCCGGATCCTCGACGAAGCAGCTGTCGGGATACTGCTCGAGGGCAGGCAGCACCGACACGTCCACGCCACACTGCTCGAGCGCATGCTCATAATCGTAGTGCTCCTCAATGGCGCGCTCGTAGATAGGCTGGCCAAGCTCGGGTGCGCTCGTGATGCCATTGCTCAGGGACTTGCCGGGACGACGGATGATAACGTGGCTGAACTTGGTCATGATGATCCTCCTTGGATCTCCTAGCCGAGGGCGAACTTCCTTGTGTCCGCCCTCCTTTCGATGGCTTAATCATAGGGCGGTTTTCCTGTTTTGTATATTGTATACAATCATGAACGGTAGATATTTCTCGGTGAGCGTACTCTCACGTTTCGGCACGAAGTAGCATGATTTAACTGGTCGTTCTATAATTCAACTGAGCTATTCAAGTGAAATGTATTTAGTTTTAAAAATATACAGTTAAAGGATATACGTTCATGGAAACACTCAGAAGGCCCCTGAAGGACCACGTATACGACTACATTTCGAGCCGCATTGACGCCGGCGAGTTGTCCGCCGGCGACCGTTTGAGCGAGCAAGCGATCTGCGATGCCATGGGCGTGTCGCGCACGCCGGTTCGCGAAGCGCTCATCCAGCTGGCAAGCGATGGCTATCTGGACAACCTCCCCCGCCGCGGATTCCGTGTCCGCGGGTTCGATCAGCAAAACGCCGTTGAAGTCTTCGAGATCATGGGGCCGCTGGACGGGCAGGCGGCGTACCTCGCCTGCCCAAACCTAACCGACGATGACATTACGCAGCTTAAATTTCTCGTCGGCTCCATGGACCTTGCGATCCAAGGCGGTCTTATCCGAAAGTACGACGATATTCAGCGAGACTTTCACCTTACGTACTTCAACCGCTGCGGCAACGACCGTCTGCGCGACATGATCTCGCAACTCGAGCGCTGCTTTATCAAGCGCGATTACGAGACTGTCGACCAAGAGACGGCGTGCAAACTGCTCAATAAAGCCAACAGCGAACATGCCCATATTCTTGAGTTGTTCGAAGCACGAGATGCGACGGGCGTGCGCGACTACGTTCGCGATGTCCATTGGAACACAGAAAACGCCCAGTTCACCGTTTGGTAGGAAAGCAGCGGGCGGTAGCGGACCAATTCTTGGCACCGCCGCCCAAAAAGATCCGTTTTCCTCCGTCTCCGAGGGATCATTTGGAAAGCGCATCCCACCATCCGGGCGGATTCCGGGATACCGTTTCCCGATGGGGCCTCTCGGGGAAACTGCGTCCCAGAATTCTGGCTCGAAACGGGGTTTCCCAAACAGGCCTCTTGCGGAAAATACATCCCGGAATCCCCGCTAGAAACGGGACGCGCTTTCCCAGTCGAGGCCCTATAGGAAACTGCGGCCCGCCTTCGAGGGCAAAACCGGGACGCAGTTTCCGGGCGGGGCATCAAAAACAAAGTTGCGGTGGAATAGTTCCTGCTTGGGCTGGTTGAGACCTTAAATAGGGGCTATTTCACCGCAAGTTATTGAGGGGATGTCCGTCCTCTTACAGATGGCGCTCCAGAAAGCGGAAGGCCAGGCGGATCCAGGGACGGACGGAAACCTGCTTGTCCTCGTTGTCGACCGCGGTATTGGCGTTGCCGAGCGAAAGGCCGTGACCGCCCTGGTCAAAGACGTGCATCTCGCATGCAACGCCCTCCTCGGCCATGCGCTGCGCAAACGGGTAGACCTGCGCGATCGGCGCCGTCTTATCGTCCGAAACGCCCCACACAAAGGTCGGGGGCATCTGGCGCGAAACGTGCGTGGTAGGGCAAATGTCGGACAGGTGCTCATCGGTCGCCTCGCCGCCCGTCACCATCGACAGATAGTCGTTGAGCAAATCGCGCCCCGTCTTGCCACCCGTCTTGGGCACGCGCAGGTCGATGCGCGGGTCGCGCGTCTGCATATCGCGCACATAGGCAAGGTCAAGCAACGGATAGCCCAGCACCACGGCGTCGGGACGAATATCCCCCGGACGAGCCCCGGCAAGGCCCGCGAAGGGTCCGGTCTTCCACTGCGTTGCCAACGAGGCGCAAATCATGCCGCCCGCCGAGAAGCCCACGATGCACACGCGCTTGGGATCGACATGCCACTCGTCGGCGTTGGCGCGCACGGTAGCGATCATCTTGGCGAGGTCCGCCTGCGGGTGTGGAAAGCTCACATCGCCCGTGGCGCTCGTCACATAGTTGAGCACAAAGGCCTGGTAGCCACGGTCCAAAAATGCAAACGCCACCGGGTCCTGCTCATGCGGAGCGATATGCGTAAACCCGCCTCCGCCGCAGATGATCACCGCGGGGCGGCGGCCATTGGGCTTGTCGGGCAGCGGCTCGGCACCCAGATACGTAAACGTCGCCGGATAATCCTCGGTCGGCTCCTCGCCCCACAGCGCATGGTTCTCAATAATCATAGGTGCTCCCTCCGTGCGATTCGTGCGCACTCGTTTTTCGCACCTTAGCGTACCCCACTTGAGCCCGCGGCGCAGAAACACCCCGCAATAAGTTGGCCTTCAACTGATATATCACAAAATCGCTGTTCAGAGGTATCGTTAGGCAGCGTAAAATAGGGGCGCTGACCGTGCTGGGAAACACGTACGAAACGTTTCCGGCAAACCACACGCGTGCAACATGCGCGCCTGATACGTTGGAGGCATCTATGGGTCTGCTCGATTCGCTCAAGTCCACGTTCACTTCGTCGGGCGAGGCGTCCGTTCCGCCCGCAGCAAGCTTCGCCACCCGCGAAGGCGTCATCTACGCTCCCGTCAACGGCGTGCTCGTCAATCTGAGTGAGGTTCCCGACGAGACCATCGCCTCGGGCATGCTCGGCCAGGGCTACGGCATCGAGCCCATTACCGGCACCATTTACGCCCCCGCCAACGGCCGTATCGGTGCCACCACCGTCACCAACCACTCCATCGGCATGATTACCGAGGACGGTCTTCGCGTGTTCATCCATGTTGGCCTGGGCACCGTGGAAATGAACGGCAAGGGTTTTGCCCGCTTTGTCGAGATGGGCGATGTGGTCAAGGCAGGCCAGCCGCTCATCAGCTTCGACCGCGAGGCCATTAAGGCCGCTGGTCACGAAGACATCGTGACCGTCATCGTCTCCGAGCTCGACCGCCTCAAGAGCATCGACCATGTCGGCGAGTCTGGAACGCTTATCGGCGGCAACCCGCTCGTCAAGCTTGGCGATCCGCTGCTGGTTGCCAAGACCAAGTAGCCGAGCATCATCGCATAAAGGCTCAACCACCCGTACGTCTTTGCCGCATCTGTGTTGTTGTTTTTGCCTATGTCTATGTAGAGGTTCTGAAACGTTTCTATATAGACAGCCGAGCATCAACGCAGGTGCGGCTTTTGCGTAGCGAGGCCTCGCCCCGCGGCATGTTGTTCAACCGCACGAACCCCCTTCCTTTGTCCGCGCAGAGCGCTAGACTGCTAGGTCGACATTGGAGGAAGATCGATGCAAAACACACCCACGGGCGCCGCACATGCCGCGCCTCAACGCAACCAACGCATCGTCGCGCTCGACGGGCTCCGCGCCCTCGCCATCGCCGGCGTCGTCCTATATCACCTTCGCCCCAGTCGCCTGACCGGCGGTTTTTTGGGCGTTACACTCTTCTTTACGCTGAGTGGCTATCTCGCCACCAAGAGCATTATGCGGGCCACGGCACGCGACGGATTCTCGTACCCGCGCTATATCTGCCGCCGCATTGCGCGCATGATGCCGCCGATCGTCGTGACCATCGCGCTTACCGCCGTCGCCACCTACATCGCGGCCCCGAGCCTACTCCCTAAGGTGCAGCAGGACGCCCTGCCATCGGCACTCTTTTTGAGCAACTGGTTCTACATCTTCCGCAACGTCTCGTATTTCGCCGCCGCGGGGCTCCCCTCGCCGCTCACGCACCTGTGGTTCTGCGGCGTCACTATGCAGTTCTATCTGGTGTGGCCGGTCATCCTTATGGCACTGTGCAGCAAAACCAGGTCGCGCAACACCGCCATCGGCATCACGATCGCATTCGCGCTTGTATCGACGGCAGCCATGGTCCTCATGTTTAATCCCACCGCCGACACATCGCGCGTCTACTACGGAACCGACGCCCGTGCCGCCGAGCTTCTATGCGGAGCCTTAGCCGCCATCGCAGCGCCGCGCCTGCGCGAGATACTGAGCGGTGACATCCATACCCCCGGAGCCAACAAGGGCATCTCAAAGGTCAACGCGATTTCTATCGCGTGGCTCGTTGCCGTTATAGCCGGCGCACTCATGCTGACCGGAGAGAGCGCCTGGCTCTACCGCGGCGGCTTTTTGCTGTTTGCCCTCGTCACCGGACTCCTCATCATCTGCGTGCAGAATACGGAGTGCATCGTGCGTCGTCTGTTGTCGGTCAAGCCGCTCGTCTGGCTGGGCCAGCGCTCGTTCTCTGTCTATCTGGTGCACTATCCCCTACTGCTTCTTATGAATCCCGCAACCCGCACTACCCGCATCGCCTGGTGGGAGCAGGCATTACAGCTTGTACTGATCCTTGCGGTAGCCGAGGTTTTCTATCGCCTCGTCGAACGCCCTTGGTCCCACAAGCCGGCCCAACAGGACAGCACAGCAAGAAAGCACGTCCTCGCGCCCACCATGGTGCTCCCCGCGCTTGGCGCCGCATGCGTCGCCGCACTTGCCTTCGCGCCGCTTGACTGGGCAGGCATCGCCACCGCCCGCGCCGAGCAGCTCCGTCCCGAGCTTGCCCAGAACGCGACCTCGTCCCAGGACAACGGAGCCAACGACAAGGACGTCGAGCCCATATCCGGTAAAGATTCCCAGCCCAGCGACACCGCATCCGATGACGCCACCAAGCAAAAACCCAAAGAGGGACCTATCGCCGAAAAGGTCCCCAAGAACCTTGACTGGAAGAGCTTTACCTACGACGAGGCAACCGGAACCTGCGACGCTCGCGTACTCATGATCGGCGACTCGGTCACCGCAGGTGCCCAACCTGGCATTCAGGCGGCGCTTCCCAACGCGTACATCGACGGCGTGGTGAGCCGCCAGTTCTACACCTTCCAGGATGTCTATGCACAGGACAGCGCCAACTACGATCCAAGCGTGGTCATCTGCGCGCTTGGCACCAACGGCCTCATCCGCGACCCCCAGCAGGTGCAGGACGTGATCAATGCCGTAGGTGGCAAGCCCATCTACTTTGTGACCGTGCGCGTACCGCTCGAGCTACAGGACCGCAATAACCAGACGATTCGTGACGTCTGCGCCCAAAACGACAACGCCGGCGTCATCGACTGGAACGGTGCCTCAGAGGGCCACAGCGAATACCTTGTCGACGACGGCACACACCTCACCCAGGCGGGAATCGACACCTACGCTGCTCTCATACGCCAAGCCATCTGCGGGCACTAGACACCGCGAAATCGGCGCTTGCGCGGCGCCCACGTCACGCCCATACATCACGCCTGACGTTTTGCTACGCCCCCACTCGCGGGTTAGAATGGTTAACTGTTTGGAAATAATCCGTACAACCGTTATGGGAGGATACGTGAACCGCACCAAAATCGCGCAGCTCTATGCCGATGCCGAGTCGCTCGGCGGCCAAACCGTCACCGTCGCCGGCTGGGTCAAGTCCGTCCGCGACATGAAGAACTTTGGCTTTGTTACGCTCAACGACGGCAGCTGCTTCCGCGACCTGCAGGTCGTCATGAACCGCGAGGCACTCGACAACTACGACGAGATCGCCCATCAAAACGTCTCGGCCGCACTCATTTGCACCGGCACCGTCAAGCTGACCCCCGATGCGCCCCAGCCTTTCGAGCTTTCTGCCACTTCCATCGAGGTCGAGGGCACGAGCGCCCCGGATTACCCGCTGCAGAAGAAGCGCGCAACCGTCGAGTTCCTGCGCACCCAGCAGCACCTGCGCCCGCGCACCAACCTGTTCCGCGCCGTGTTCCGCATCCGCTCTGTCGCGGCTGCCGCCATCCACCGCTTCTTCCAGGAGCAGGGCTTTGTCTACGTCAACACCCCCATCATCACCACGAGTGACTGCGAAGGCGCCGGCGAGATGTTCCGCGTGACCACGCTCGACCCCAAAAATCCGCCCCTCACCGAGTCCGGCGAGGTCGACTGGAGCCAGGACTTCTTTGGCAAGCATGCAAGCCTCACCGTGTCCGGCCAGCTCAATGCCGAGAACTTTGCCATGGCCTTTGGCGACGTGTACACCTTTGGCCCCACCTTCCGCGCCGAAAACTCCAACACCACGCGCCACGCCGCCGAGTTTTGGATGATCGAGCCCGAGATGGCCTTCGCCGACCTCAACGACTACATGGACAACGCCGAGGCCATGCTCAAGTATGTCCTCAAGGACGTCATGGCCACCTGCCCCGACGAGCTCAATATGCTCAACAAGTTTGTGGACAAGGGTCTGCTCGAGCGCCTGGACCATGTCGCCAACTCCGACTTTGCCCGCGTCACCTATACCGAGGCCGTCGAGATCCTGGAGCAGGCAGTCGCTGCGGGTCACAAGTTTGACTATCCCGTGAGCTGGGGCATCGACCTGCAAACCGAGCACGAGCGTTTCCTGACCGAAGAGCACTTTAAGCGCCCGACCTTCGTAACCGACTACCCGGCCGAGATCAAGGCCTTCTACATGCGCATGAACGAGGACGGCAAGACCGTCGCCGCCGCCGACTGCCTGGTTCCCGGTATCGGCGAGATTATCGGCGGCTCCCAGCGCGAGGAACGCCTGGATCTGCTCGAGGCCCGCATCAAGGACCTGGGCATGAATCCCGAGCAGTACAAGTACTACCTTGACCTGCGCCGCTACGGTTCCTGCAAGCACGCCGGCTATGGTCTGGGCTTCGAGCGCTTGGTCATGTATCTGACCGGCGTGGGCAACATCCGCGACGTCCTGCCGCACCCGCGCACCGTGGGCAACGCCGACTTCTAATCGTCGGACGCTAGCTCGCGTCGCCACACGCCAACGCTCATCGCACAAGCGCCTCTCGACATCGGTCGAGAGGCGCTTTTTTCAACAGCATCCGTCAAGCTTTTGGCAAGTTTTTGGTCAGTTGAGCAGGGCTGTTGAAAACTCGACCCGCCGTTTGCCGACGACTACCGACCGCCCAGAGCGCCCTGCGCCCCTGGGAAAGCCCCACGTCCTAGGCTCCATACCGTCGCCACCCAAAACGGAAAGGACGTGGGCACGATGACCGAAGCCGCTGTTGAAACCTACGACACCACGACGAGAGGCGCCGCCTCGATGGCGGCCTATCGCGCCGTTCGCATCCTGCAACTATTAAGCGAAAACACCGGCGAGGACAAGGCCATGCTTTCCGATGAGTTGATCCGGCGCCTCGCCCATCCCGACGACCCCGCCCGCATGCCCATCTCGGCGGCGCGGCGCAGCATCTACACCGCCATCTCCGCGCTTCGCCATGCCGGATACGAAATTGAGTACAAACGCGGCGTGGGCTACAAACTTCTTACCCGCCCGCTCACCGATGAAGAGATCATCCGGCTCCACGGTATGGTCATGCGCAACCGCTCCACACCTATCGCTATCCGCAAGAGCATGGCGCAGCACTTGGTCGCCATGGCGAGTGCCGACGTTCGCGGCTACCTCGATGCACCCGAGCCTGCTCCAAGTCCCGACAGCAAATCCACCAAGGCCAGGCGCACGCCCGTCAAGCGCATCGACACCTGCGAGCTCGTCGAGCAGGCCATCGACCACGGAACCACGGTGAGTTTTGATATTTCGAGCGTCACGGCACGCGGCGAAACCGAAGTAGCACGGATGACGCTCCGCCCCTTTGCCATCAAGCAACGAGACTGCATCTCGTATTTGCTGGGAACGGTCTATGACGCCCGAGGCGCCGATGACACACTGCGTACCGTAGAGATTGGCCGCATGAGAAACGTCACCACGCGTCTCCTCGACGGCAAGAAGCTTTTCGCCGCCCTGGACGAGGAGGACGACGCCTCCGCTGCATAAGACCCTCCACCGCCCATTCGACTACCCGTACCGCCCATCCGATTCTGTATTAAAAAACCCGCCAGGTTATTGTAAAAATGGACATCCGCGCTACTATAGTTCCACTTGCACTTTGTCCCAGTGCAGTGTTTCCAGCCATTTCTATACTGGGGGTAACGATATGAAGGATGTCACCATCAGTCGCAGGAGCCTTCTGGTCTCTGCTGGCCTGCTCGCGCTTGCTCCGCTCGCCGGATGCGGCGGCAACTCTGGTTCCGGCTCCGCAGCCGCCGGTTCCGACTATACCGTCGGCGTTCTGCAGCTCACCGAGCACTCCGCACTCGACGCCGCCAACGACGGCTTTGTCAAAGCCATCAAGAAGAGCGGCCTTAAGGTCAAGATCGACCAGAAGAACGCCCAGAACGACCAGTCCACGTGCAAGTCCATTGCCGACAAGTTCGTAGGCGACAACGTCAACCTGATTTATGCCATCGCCACACCCGCCGCGCAGGCCGCCGCTGGCGCCACCGCCGATATCCCCATCGTGGGCTGCGCCATCACCGACTACGCCGCCTCGGGCCTGGTCCAGGACAACGATAAGCCCGGCACCAACGTCACCGGCGCTTCCGACCTCACCCCGGTCGCCGAGCAGCTCGAGATGATGCAGAAGGTCCTGCCCGACGTTAAGAAAGTCGGCTTGCTCTACTGCACCGCCGAGTCCAACTCCGACGTCCAGATCAAGGCCGCCAAGAAGGAGCTCGACAAGCTGGGCCTGAAGTACACCGACTTCACCGTCTCGAGCTCCAACGAGATCCAGTCCGTCGTCGAATCTGCCGTGGGCAAGGTCGACGCGCTGTACTCCCCCACCGATAACACCATCGCCGCGGGCGCCTCGCAGGTGGGCCAAATCTGCAAGGAGAACAAACTTCCCTACGTGACCGGCGAGGAGGGCATGTGCATGGCCGGCGGCCTGTTCACCCTCTCCATCAACTACGAGGATCTGGGCTACGCCGCGGGCGAGATGGCCGTCAAGATCCTGAAGGGCGAGGCTAAGCCCGAGGATATGCCGATCAAGCACCTCTCGAGCAAGGACCTGGTCGTCGTCAAGAACGATGAGATGGCCGAGGCTCTGGGCATCGACCTTTCCGCTCTGGACGAGTAACGCCATGTGCGGTAACGCAGCTAGGGCACGCACTTGCACCATAGCTGCGTTATTCAATATCTGAGCCACAGGGGCGAACGCCAAAGACCGGCGTTCGCCCTGCTTGTTACGGATGAGACAAAACATCCGGCCGCAGCTCTTTTATGCATTGTTACCGCTATCATGGTGACTCATGTGTCCACCCTATCCTAGGAGGTATGAAGCATGCTTATTGCATTGCAGGGCGCCGTTTCGCAGGGCGTCCTCTGGGGCATTATGGTGCTTGGCGTGTTTATCACGTTCCGCCTGCTCGACATCCCCGATATGACCTGCGACGGCAGCTTTGCCCTTGGCGGCTGCGTCTGCGCCGTGCTCATCGTCAATAACAACGTCGACCCGCTGCTCGCTGTTTTGGCCGGCATGTGCGCCGGTGCCATCGCGGGCGCCGTCACGGGCATTTTGACCACCGTCTTTGAGATTCCCGCAATCCTCGCCGGAATCCTGACGCAGATCAGCCTGTGGTCCATCAACCTGCGCATCATGGGCAAATCCAATACGCCCATCCTTGCCAAGGGCACCATCTTCTCGTCTGTTAGCAACATGACGGGCCTGCCACAGTCCACCGTCGCCATCATCCTGGGCATCTTGCTCGCTGTGGCCATCGTTGCCATCCTGTACTGGTTCTTTGGCACCGAGATCGGCTCGGCGCTGCGCGCCACCGGCAACAACGAGTACATGATCCGCGCCCTGGGCGTCAACACCAACTCCACCAAGATGATCGCCCTCGTGCTCTCCAACGCCCTCATCGGCCTTTCGGGCGCACTCATCTGCCAGAGCCAGAAGTATGCCGACATTGGCATGGGCACCGGCGCCATCGTTATCGGTCTTGCCGCTATCGTCATCGGCGAGGTGCTCGGCCGCCTGTTGCCCGGCGGTCTCACGCAGTTTAGCGTCCGTCTTGCCTCCGCCGTCTTTGGCTCCGTGGTGTACTTCCTTATCCGCGCCATCGTGCTGCAGTTGGGCATGGACGCCAACGACATGAAGCTGCTCTCCGCCGTGATCGTCGCCGTGGCCCTGTGCGTGCCCGTGGTTTGGGAGCGCTATAAGCTCCGCAGCTCCTACACGAAGGGGGATGAGGCAGATGCTTAAGCTCTCGCACGTCAAGAAGACCTTTAACAAGGGCACCGTCACCGAGAAGCGCGCGCTCACTGGCGTCGACCTCACCCTCAACGATGGCGACTTTGTAACCGTGATCGGCGGCAACGGCGCCGGCAAGTCCACGCTGCTCAACATGATCGCCGGCGTATATCCGCTCGATTCGGGCGTTATCGAGCTCGACGGCACCGACATCTCGCGCCTGAGCGAGTCGCAGCGCGCCAAGTACCTGGGCCGCGTGTTCCAGGACCCCATGCGCGGCACCGCAGCCGACATGCAGATTGCCGAGAACCTGGCCCTCGCCAAGCGCCGCGGCCAGCATCGCGGTCTTTCGTGGGGCGTCACCAAGGCCGAGAAGGACGAGTACGTTGAACTGCTCAAGCGCCTGGACCTCGGTCTGGACACGCGCCTCAACGCCAAGGTCGGCCTGCTCTCGGGTGGTCAGCGCCAGGCACTTACCCTGCTCATGGCCACGCTCACCAAGCCACGCCTGCTGCTGCTCGACGAGCACACTGCGGCCCTCGACCCCAAGACGGCCTCTAAGGTGCTCAATCTGACCGAAGAGATCGTCGACGAGAACCACCTAACCACGCTCATGGTCACGCACAACATGAACGACGCCATCCGTCTGGGCAATCGCCTAATTATGATGCACGAGGGTCACGTGATTTACGACGTGGCGGGCGATGAGAAGAAGTCGCTCACCGTGGCCGACCTGCTGCAGAAGTTCGAGGAGGTCTCGGGCGGCGAGCTCGCCAACGACCGCATGCTGTTGAGCTAAAACCTGCCAAAAAGGGACAGGTTTATTTTGGCAGGTTTTATCTGCACAAACGCCAAAACCGCCGCAAGGGGACAGAGGCCCTTGCGGCGGTTTTCGCATATTATGTCGATAATCCAGCGTCAGCAGGAACTACTGGTTAAGGACTAAGGAAACTGCCACGAGAAGCTCTCTTCCCCGTCTCGCCTTGACCGCCGCACTCCTTGCCGGCGTGCTCGCCGGCGCCCCAGCTTACGCCACCGCGGCCACCCCATCTCAAGTTATCGGCCCGTCCGATGTGATCGGACGGGCTTCTTGGTGGGTATCATGGTTGGACGATCATAAGGAGGTTTTCCCTACATGGATTTGTTTCAGCCGATTCTTCATTTCTTTGAGCAGCGGTGGGTCCACAACATCATCTGGGCCGTCATCTTGGCGATAGGCACCGCCGTCGCCGCCAAGGTCGTATCCAAGACCCTGAATCATCTGCTTAACCGAGACGATAACCCGCTTCCGGCATCGAGTATCTTCATCAACATCGCGCGCGCCGTCATTTGGATGATCGGCGGCAGCTTTATCCTCGACAACTGCTTTGGCATTAACGCAAACGCGCTCGTCGCCGCTCTTGGCGTCGGCGGCATCGCCATCTCGCTCGGCTTTCAGGACACGCTGTCAAACCTTATCGGCGGCATGCAAGTGACCTTTATGGGCATCATCAAACCCGGCGACAATATCGAGGTCGGCGGCGTATCCGGCGTGGTCCAAGACATCACTTGGCGCCATACAACGATTGAGGATGCCTGTGGACAGACCATCATTGTGCCCAACTCCAACATCTCCAAGAACACGCTCGTGCATTTGATGCCCTTTGGGCGCGTGGCCGTGCCCGTTGCCGTAAAGGACACGTCTAAGTGGGCTTCCCTTGACGTGCTGGCAGACGAGCTCACGAGCGCAACCAAAACGGCCGTCTCGCCCATCTCGGGCTTTGACAAGGAGCCCTACGTACTCTTTAGCGAAATCGGCGACTTTGGCATCAAAGGAAAGATCATCTTTATCGTCAGCGACGACAGCACTACTTTCACGGCAGCCGACGCCTGCATCCGCGCCATCGCCCCCATCATCGCCTAAACCACCGCAAATGGGACAGGCATCTTTGTAGTGGTTTTCATTCGTGGTACCATGGTTCATATCGTTGTTTAAACGACTAAGGGAGTAGACACCATGGAAGAGGCCTATCGTCAAGCACGCAAGCGCGGCGAGCAGGGACGCCGTCGCGCCATCAGCCAAAGCGAGCATCCATACCTTACGGACCTCGATAGCTTGGTTGCTCAGCTCCCCTTAGGTCAGCGAGAGAATGTCGGCCTGCGGGATATTCCGCTCGAAATGGTCGTCGGCACGGTCACCAAAGGCCGTCAGTCCGCCTTTTCGTGTAACTTTATGCCCCTGCTTCCGTTTAGCACCGAGTTCGCCCGCAAGTGGTCCAACCTCTACGACATCCAGGTAACCGAGGGCTATCGCGACCCCATCATCGTCACCGAGTTCATGCATCGGTTCTATGTCCAGGAAGGCAACAAACGCGTCAGTGTCCTCAAATTCCTGGACGCTCCAACGGTTTCGGCCAGGGTCACCCGTCTCTACCCCAGCACATGTGATTCCGTCGAAAGCCGCCTATACGGCGAATTCTGCGCGTTTTGGCGCGTCTGCCCCCTATACGAGATCGACTTCTCGCGTGAGGGAAGCTACGAAACGCTCGCCAAGATGCTCGGTCAGAACGTTATCGAAAAATGGCCGCAGAAAAAGGTCGACTACCTGCGCCACACCTTCCTGCTCTTTAAGCGCGCCTACCTTCGCGCAGGCGGCGACCACCTGGACATTACGCCTGCCGACGCCATGCTCGTGTACCTCAATGTGTACAACCAGGACCGCCTGCTGGATACGCCGACGGATATCGTCGTAAACCGCCTGTGCAAGATTTGGCGCGAGCTGGTCATTGCCGGCAAAAATGACGAGGACAAGGTCGATCTTGTCGAAGCACCGAGCGTCGACGAGGAGGAGGCGCCCGCCAAGTCCACCGCTGGCGTGCTCAACTTCTTTATGGGCAAGACCGTCTACTCGACGGCCAACCCCCTGCGCATCGCCTTTATCCATGAGTTCCCCTGTGCGACGTCGAGCTGGGACAGCCTGCACGACCAAGGGCGTCAGTATCTCGATGAGCACTTTGACGGTATCGTGCGCACCGAGGCGTTCGAGGACTGTCATGATCCGGATGTGTTCTACGCCGCCGTGGAAACAGCTGTCAAACATGGAGCAAACGTCATCTTCTCGACCTCGCACCGCCTGATGGAATACACGCTCAGGGCTGCCGTTGAGTATCCCCGGGTTCGGTTCCTCAACTGCTCTATCGGCCTTCCCCATCAAAGCGTCCGTTCGTACTTTGGCAAGATGTACGAGGCCAAGTTTCTCCTGGGCGCCCTTGCCGCCAGCATGGCGGACAACCACCGCATCGGTTACCACGCGTCGGTCTTCGCCTCGGGCGCACTCAGCGAGATCAACGCCTTTGCGATTGGCGCCTCGCTGCTCGACCCCCGCGCGCAGGTCATCCTCACCTGGGGCGATGTTCCCGCCGGTGGTCTTGCCGAAGCCATGTGCCGCGAAGGCGTAAGCGTCATGACCGGCGCTGACATGTCAAAGTCGCTCGAAGACCCAACGGCCTACGGGCTTCACCGCTTGGTCGACGGCAAAGTCACCGGCATCGCCATGCCCGTATGGAACTGGGGCCGTTACTACGAGCTTATCGTGCGAAGCCTGCTGCATGGCACCTGGGATGAGACCAGTGACGACAGCCAGGTTCGCGCCGTCAACTACTGGTATGGTATGAGCTCGGGCGTTATCGACATTCGCTACGCTCCGGGCCTGCCTTATCAGACGCGCAAGCTTGTTCAGCTGCTCCGCAATGGCATCGTCGAGGGCTCCATCAATCCATTTGGCGGCGAGCTCCATAGCCAAGACGGCGTGGTGCAGATCGAGGGCTTTCCCCCGTTGCCGAGCACGCAAATCGTCGAGATGAACTGGCTGGCCGACAACGTGGTGGGCACCATTCCACAACCCGACGATGAGCCGAAAGTCTACGCCCTATGAAGATTCTTGCCGTAGCCGATACCGAAGAGCGATGCCTTTGGGAATGCTTTCGCAAGGAACGCTTTGAGGGTGTTGACTTGATTTTGTCCGCTGGCGATCTGGACCCGGACTATCTTGAGTTTTTGGTCACCGTCATCAACAAACCGCTCATCTACGTGCGAGGCAACCACGATGACCGCTACGTACGTCATGCACCGGGCGGCTGCATCTGTGTCGAAGATGCCGTCTACGTGTACCGCGGCGTCCGCATCGCGGGACTTGGCGGCTCCATGCGCTACCGAGACGGTGTCAACATGTACACCGAGCACGAAATGGCCAAGCGCATGCGCAAGCTGTCCCGCAAAGTGAGGATGGTCGGCGGCTGCGACATCTTGCTCACCCATGCACCCGCCGCCGGCGTGGGCGATCTGGATGATCTGCCACATCGAGGATTCGAATGCTTTAACACGGCGCTCGAGTCCTGGAATCCCGACTATATGGTGCACGGGCATGTGCACCAATGCTATGGCCACGACTTTCAGCGTGAGCGTCAGCATGCATGCGGGGCAACAATCATCAACGCCTGCGGCTATACGCAGTTTGAACTTGACGAAGCGCGCTACCCTATCCGTGGCTGGCAGGCAGCCTGGCTCAATTCGCAAACCATGCGCCGCGAGCTCAAACGCCACGAGGCCATCGAGTCCTCTACCGCCAGAACACCCTGGTAACCACCTTTAAGGCTTGACGCTGCGCCGGCCCCAAGCACCCCATCTCGCCCCTCAAGCCGTCGCTCGCGTACCAAAGTACGCGTCGCTCCTCTTTCGGGACGACCTGGGGCACTTGGAACCGGCTCGCTGCGATGCCATAACATTGACGCCAAAGTGCCAAAACCACCACAAAGGTGCCTGTCCCCTTTGTGGTGGTTTTGGCCCGAGATAGCAAGAAACCCGGTCCCGCACGAGGCAGAACCGGGTTACTTTAGCAATGCTTGCTTTACTCAGGCAGTAACTAGCAGTTACTCAGCCAGGAAGTCACGCTGGACAGCGGGATCGACCTTGACGCCAGGGCCCATGGTGGAAGACACGGAGATGGACTTGACGTACTTGCCCTTAGCAGAAGAGGGCTTGACGCGCAGGATCTCGGTGTACAGGGCAGCGTAGTTCTCGACGAGCTGCTGCTCGGAGAAAGACTTCTTGCCCAGGGGCACGTGGCAGATGCCGTAGCGGTCGGCGCGATACTCAACGCGGCCGGCCTTGAGCTCGGAGACCATCTTGGCGACGTCCATGGTCACGGTGCCGAGCTTGGGGTTCGGCATGAGGCCACGGGGACCAAGGATCTTACCGATGCGGCCAACCTTGGCCATCATGTTCGGCGTAGCGATAGCGGCGTCGAAGTTGATCTCGCCCTTCTGGATCTGGGCGACGAGCTCGTCGGAACCGATGATGTCGGCGCCGGCAGCCTCGGCCTCGCGGGCCTTCTCGCCCTCGGCGAAGACGGCAACACGAACGGTCTTGCCGGTGCCGTGGGGCAGGGAGATGGAACCACGGATGTTCTGGTCAGCCTTACGAGTATCGATGCCCAGACGGAAGTGGGCCTCGACGGTCTCGTCGAACTTGGCGGTGTCGAGCTCCTTGATGAGCTTGGCAGCCTGAAGGGGGGTGTAGAGCGTGGCGCGGTCGATCTTCTCGGCAGCGGCGTTATAGCTCTTACCATGCTTAGCCATGTGCATTACCTCCTGTGGTTAAACGGGCGTGAGCCCTCCCACATCGTATCGTGTGCCCTATTGCACACATTTAACGGGCGCCCCGGTCGGAGCACCCGTCGTTACCATAAGAAATCGCTACTCAGCGATGGTGACGCCCATGGAACGGGCGGTACCGGCGATGATCTTCTTGGCGGCGTCAATGTCGTTGGCATTGAGGTCCGGCATCTTGATCTCGGCGATCTTGGTGAGCTGCTCCTGGGAGAGCTGACCAACCTTGTCGGCCTGGGGCTTAGCGGAACCAGACTTGAGGTTCAGCTCCTTCTTGATGAGGTGAGCCGCCGGCGGGGTCTTGGTGATGAAGGAGAAGGACTTGTCCTCGTAGACAGAGATCTCAACGGGGATGATGTCACCCTTCTTGTCCTGCGTCTCGGCGTTAAAGGCCTGGCAGAACTGCATGATATTCACGCCAGCAGCGCCCAGGGCGGGGCCGACGGGAGGAGCGGGGTTTGCTGCACCAGCAGGAATCTGGAGCTTAATGACGTTGGCAACCTTCTTCTCAGCCATGGTCATTCCTTTCGAATCACGAGTGTGAAGTACTTGCTATATCGTAAGCACGCACGTGTTAGAAGCACTCCTGAGATGAGCAGTCACAGAAGAAGCACGCTCGCGCGAACGGACGAAAACTTAAGCGATGACAGCGACCTGGTTAAAGTCGAGCTCGACCGGCGTCTCGCGGCCAAAGATCATCAGCGTGACCTTGAGCTTGCCAGCCTCGGTGTTAACCTCGGAGACCTTGCCATCAAAGTCGGTAAGCGGGCCATCGGTGACGCGGACGGACGTACCGACCTCAATATCAACCGAGGTGCGCTTGGGCGAATCGCCCTTACCGGGACGACGAGTCATCTTGTTGTACTCGTCGCGGGAAAGCGGAGCGGGCTTGCCGTTGCCGCCTAGGAAACCGGTGACGCCAGGCGTGTTACGAACACACGTCCAAGCATCGTCATCCATCTCCATGCGGACCAGGACATAACCCGGGAAGATCTTGGAATCCTTGGTCTCACGCTTGCCACCCTCTTTAATCTCGGTGACGCGCTCCATAGGAATCTCGATATCAAAGATACGGTCCTGCATGCCCATAGTCTCGATGCGATGCTCGAGATCGGACTTAACGCGGTTCTCGTATCCAGAGTAAGTGTGAACGACGTACCAACGCTTAGACATGGTTTAGCCCCTCAATCCAGAGAACAGAGCAAGAGCCTCGCCAAAGCCAGCATCGAGCAGAGCGATGACGACGCCGACGACGATCAGAGAAGCGCAAACAACAACCGAGTAGTTCACGAGCTCCTTCTTATCGGGCCACGTGACACGCTTCATCTCGGACTTGACCGAAGCGAAATACTTCTTGGTGCGGGCGAAGAAACCAGGCTTCTCGTTCTTCTTGGACTTCGCAGCCTTCTCGTTCTTCTTGGCAACGGCCTTCTTGGCCTCAACCTTGGAGTTGGCGGCAGCGTTGTTGGCAGGTGCCGGCTGCTGAGCCTTCTTCTTGTTCTTCTTGTTGGCCATTTGGGTTACCTCCGCGCAATGCGCTTATACATGAGTAAACCGTAAGCCCCCAATTGGGAGCTTACGGAATAATGACTGGCACGCCAGGAAGGACTCGAACCCTCAACACTCGGTTTTGGAGACCGATGCTCTACCAATTGAACTACTGGCGTATGTGACTAGAGACTAGCGAGTCTCTTTGTGCAGCGTGTGGTGACGGCACCAGGGGCAATACTTCTTGATCTCCATACGATCAGGCATGGTCGACTTGTTCTTGGTGGTCGTATAGTTGCGGCGCTTGCACTCAGTGCACGCAAGAGTAACTAGAGTACGCATGTATCCTGAACCTTTCATTTCCGCCCCGTACGGGCACGAGTTGTTACTTTATCAGCTCCACGTAAGTGCTGTCAATGAAAACCTCGAGTCAATTGGTTCTCGGTGGATCCATTCATATTTGGAACACATCAATGAAGCCATCGAGAGCTAATCGACGGTGCATCCAGGACCATTATCGATCCTCTCGACACCAGCAACGGCTCAATATCCATTGCAGAAAAGAACCCGGCACCCATATAAGTGCCGGGTTCTCTAAGTCAGCTATATCAAAGAGCTAATTTACTCAATGATCGTGGAGACGATGCCCGAACCGACGGTGTGGCCACCCTCGCGGATAGCGAAGCGTAGGCCCTCCTCCATGGCGATCGGGTGGATGAGGTCGCCCTCGATGGTGATGTGGTCACCAGGCATAGCCATCTCGGTGCCCTCGGGGAGCTTGACCGTACCGGTAACGTCGGTGGTACGGAAGTAGAACTGAGGACGATAACCATCGAAGAACGGGGTGTGACGGCCGCCCTCCTCCTTGGTCAGAACGTAGATCTCGCCGGTGAACTTGGTGTGCGGGGTAACCGAACCGGGCTTGCAGAGAACCTGGCCGCGCTCGATGTCCTCACGCTTGATGCCACGGAGCAGCAGACCGACGTTGTCGCCAGCCTCGCAGAAGTCCATGGACTTACGGAACATCTCGATACCGGTAACGACGGTGTTCTGGGTATCCTTGATGCCGACGATCTCGACGGGCTCGTTGAGCTTGAGCTCACCGCGCTCGACACGGCCGGTAGCAACGGTACCACGGCCGGAGATGGTCATAACGTCCTCAACGGCCATCAGGAACGGGAGGTCGTTGTTACGAGCAGGCGTCGGGATGTACTCGTCGACGGCCTTCATGAGCTCGCGGATAGCGTCCATCCACTTGGCGTCGCCCTCGAGAGCGCCCAGAGCGGAGCCACGGATGACGGGGATGTCGTCGCCGGGGAAATCGTACTCGGAGAGGAGCTCACGGGTCTCCATCTCGACGAGGTCGATGAGCTCGTCATCGTCGACCATATCGCACTTGTTCAGGAAGACGACGATATAGGGAACGCCGACCTGACGGGCGAGCAGGATGTGCTCGCGGGTCTGAGCCATGGGGCCGTCGGTAGCGGCGATGACCAGGATAGCGCCGTCCATCTGAGCAGCACCGGAGATCATGTTCTTGACGTAGTCAGCGTGGCCCGGGCAGTCAACGTGAGCGTAGTGACGGGCAGCAGTCTCGTACTCGACGTGGGAGACGGAGATCGTGATGCCGCGCTCGCGCTCCTCGGGAGCCTTGTCGATGTTCTCGAACGCAGTGAAGTCAGCCTTGCAGCCCTCGGTCTCGGAGAGAACCTTGGTGATGGCAGCGGTCAGCGTGGTCTTGCCGTGGTCGACGTGACCAATGGTGCCGATGTTAACATGCGGCTTAGTGCGCTCAAACTTCTCTTTGGCCATAAAGCCCTCCTCTAAACAGGTCGTCCCCGGACGGGACTTTGCCTTTATACCATAGTGGCCTCTCAACATACTATTGAGAAGCCACCGTGTTACCTATGGTAGCGGTGACTGGATTCGAACCAGTGACGCCACGGGTATGAACCGTGTGCTCTAACCAACTGAGCTACACCGCCGGATGGAGCCTGCAACCAGACTTGAACTGGTGACCTCTTCGTTACCAACGAAGTGCTCTACCGACTGAGCTATACAGGCACTTGACGGGTGGGAGCTATAGGATTCGAACCTATGTAGGCAGAGCCAACGGGTTTACAGCCCGTCCCCATTAACCACTCGGGCAAACTCCCAATCGTTCAAGTATCCGCAGGTCCTTTGGTCTTTTGGACCGCCGCCCCCGCGAACGAAAAAGATAATACGATGCAACCTTGGGGGCTGTCAACGAAAACCTCTAGATACACGGTTCCGGGCGTATCTATATAGCCGTGACCTGCGGTTTTATTGAGTTTGGATATGAAGGACGGTGAATTTGCATATTGCGGTGACATTTCCCGAGGGAACACTTTGGCGTAGTGGAGTGAGCCTGTAGAATATTACTTCGATAACGACTCATTTGCACCTATATATAGGTCGAGATCGGGCTTCCCAGACAGAAGATTGCTCTTCCCAGGCAAAATCGAGCGTGGATTTTCTTCCGTTTGAAATCGAGCGTGGATAATCTCCCACTTTGCCGCGCCATCGAGTCCAAAGTGGCAGATTATCCACGCTCGTATGTCCGGAAATCCTCGCTCGACCAGGATGACTGGGACCGGTCCGGCCTTTGTCTCGATCTGTAACAGTAAGAGGGTTATTCCCCCCCATCTGTTACAGATCGAGATATTACGCAGAGACCCCAGCTTACGTCTCATTCTGTAACAGTAAGAACGGTTTTCAGCTTCTTCGTGTTACAGATCGAGATGCTATCGGCCATCCCTTGGCATTGTCTCAATCTGTAACTATAGGAGGGTTTTCAGCCTCTTCGTGTTACAGATTGAGACAAACCGAAAACGGAATAGACGCTGACCCGACGGCACACCACCTAAAAAGAAACGGGCCCTGTCCCATAAGGAACAGAGCCCGAAACTCTCATGGAGCCAGTGACAGGAATCGAACCTGCAACCCACTGATTACAAATCAGTTGCGCTACCGTTGCGCCACACTGGCACACTTGGCGCTTTCACGCGAAGCCAGTTAAGAATAAAGGAATTGCGGACGAGGCGCAACAGACCCTTTGACCGACCACATCTCAAAACCCTTCGTCAGAACGAATAGTTTTATCTGCTCGCCAGAACCAAAAACTATTCGTTTTGGCGAGGCCGGCCTGCAACCCACTGATTACAAACCAGTTGGTTGGTCAATCGAGAAAGCAGCCCCCATTGAAGGTCTACCTACCTCCCGCGAAGGGCCTTGAGCTTAGCCAGGGCCTCGGGGCTCAGGCGGCTGCCCAGGGTCATCTTAATCTGCGGAGCTTCCTCTGCCTCGTGCACGTCGTTGTCGATCTGTTTGATCTCGTCCACCAACATGCGGCTCGAGATGCGCGTGACGCCCTTGCCCATGACGACGGCTTGAATTGTGCCGTCACTCGATACCACGGAGCACGCGCGGCCTTCCTCACGTGCCTCGATGCAGAGTTTCTGCACCACGGTATCGGCAGAGACGCCCGTCGGCGAAAACTCGATGCGCACGCCGCGGGCCGGCAGGTTGGGGCGCTCGCTGGAGATATTGCCCGCGCCGTCAAACACGATCACAGCCTCGTAGCGGCCCTGGGCAAACGCCGCCACGTCGTTGATGAGGGCGGTGCGCGCCATATCGTGAACGTCGCTGGAATACGGATCGTCGGAATGGTCGTAAACGAGCTTTTCGTAGCGCGGCGTGCAGTGAATCACGTTGTAGCCGTCGACCACCAGCAGCTCGGGCTTATTGGAGTGCACTGTCGAGACCGGATCGGCGATGGCCTGCGCAAACGCATTACCGCCCACGCCGTAGGTCGCGGCCGAAACAATCGGCTTGGCCGAGCCCTCGCCAAAGCGCTTGGCCTTGGACTTGGCGCGGTTCTTCTTGGACATGCGCTACTCCTCCCCCATGAGCTCGCCAGCGTTGCGGCGCAGCCACTCAAAGCACAGCGCTGTGGTCGCCTGGGCAACATTGAGGCTCTCGGTCATGCCGCGCTGGGGAAGCTTGGTCAAAAAGTCGCATTTCTCGAGCACCAGACGCGAGATGCCATCGCCCTCGGAACCCATGACGAGCGCCACGCGGCCCTCGAAGGGAGCATCCCAGCAGCTGCCCTCGGCGTGCTCGGAAGCACCGCCCACCCAAAAGCCAGCGGCCTTGAGGTCATCGAGCGCACGGGCGATATTGGGCACCTGCGCGATGGGCAGATGCATGACGGCGCCGGCAGAAGTCTTGTAGCTGCCCACGGTCACGCCGGCGGCGCGCTTGTTGGCAATGATGACGCCGGCCGCGCCCACGACCTCGGCAGAGCGCACGATCGCACCAAAGTTGCCATCGTCGGTCACATGGTCGAGCACGACGACGAGCGCCGGTCCGTCACCCGCGCGATCGAGGATATCGGCAACATCGGCATAGGGGAAATTACCCACCTCGAGCGCAATGCCCTGGTGAGCGCCATGGCTCGACAGCGCATCGAGCTGCGCGCGCGGCACATACTTAATGCGGACGCCTGCAGCGTTGAGGTCGTCGACCAGGCGCGACAAGGCGGCATCGCGCTCCCCGCCCTCAGCGATGAGCGCGCACTTGACGGGAAAACCGGTGCGCAGGGCCTCGGCGGCAGCACGACGACCTTCGATAAACTCGCCCTTGGGGACCTGAGCATTGTCGCGGTTGCGATCGCGCTGCGGACGCGCAGCCTGGGCTTGGGAGCGCTCGCGCTGGCCCTTGGGAGCGGCAGCGCGGTCGTTGCGGCGAATCGGACGCGAGCCAGAAGCAGCCTGCTTGCCTCCATGCGGTGCACGCTTGCGATTGTCGGCCATAAAGCGGCCTCCTTAAATAGATAACGAACAAGAATCGACCGTCCGAGCCACGGCACCTTGCCTTTCAATCGTCAGGCATGACCACCAGGTCTATGCCCTCCTCTTTCAAGGCAATCTGCCGCACCTCGAACGGTCGACAAATAACTAGAGAGTCTTAATACGAGTGCCGGCGGCAGTATCCTCGATCGTCAGCCCCAGGTCCTTGAGCTGGTCGCGGATGGCGTCGGCCAGATCCCAGTTCTTGGCGGCGCGGGCTTCGGCGCGGGCCTCGAGAATCTTGGCAGCGGCCTCGTCCACGTCGTCACCCGTATAGGCGACCAAACCGGCGGCAACGCCCAGCAGGCCCAGCGGCAGCTCGACCTTGGGCTCGGGGAGCTCAACGCCAAGCGTATCGAGCAGCTCGGCCAGCGTGTCGGCGGCGACAAGCGCGGCGGCCTTGTCGGCAGCGTCGCCCGCCTGCTCCAGGTACTGGTTGCACTCGGTCACAAAGCCAAAGACGGCACCCATGGCACCAGCGGTGTTAAAGTCGTCGTCCATGCACTCCTTAAAGGTGGCACGGGTCTCGGCGGCCTTGGCGGCAAACGCCTCGGCGGCAGCCGCATCGGCATCGGCCGTCGCATGGTTCGCGGCCCAGCGCAGGTTCTCGACCGTACCGGCGATACGCGTGAGCGAGTTCTCGGCACCCTCCAGGCGCTCCCAAGAAAAATCGAGCGGCGAGCGATAGCTCGTCTGCAGCATCAGCAGGCGCAGGGCGGCAGCGGAGTGCTGCTCGAGGACCTCGGCCAGCGTAAAGAAGTTGCCGAGCGACTTGGACATCTTCTCGCCGTCTACCAGCAGCATGCCCGTGTGCATCCAAGTGTTGGAGAAGCCCTGGTGCCAGGCGCAGGTGGCCTGGGCGCACTCGTTCTCGTGATGCGGGAAGGCAAGGTCGGAGCCGCCGCCGTGGATGTCGATCGGAGTGCCCAGGTAGCGATGCACCATGGCGGCGCACTCGGTGTGCCAACCGGGACGGCCCTCGCCCCAGGGGCTCGGCCAGCTGGGCTCGCCGGGCTTAGCGGCCTTCCACAGGGCAAAGTCGAGTGGGTCGTTCTTGTCCTCGTTCTCCTCGATACGCGCGCCCACCATAAGGTCGTCGATGTTGCGGCCCGAGACCTGGCCGTAGTTGGGATCGCTGCGCACGGCAAAGTACACGTCGCCGTTATCGGCTGCGTAAGCGTGGCCCTGCTCGATAAGCGTCTTGATCATGGCGATCATGGGGCCGATCTCCTTGGTGGCGCGGGGGCGCACATCGGGATCGAGCACGTTGGCGGCGCGCATGACGCCGATGAACTTGTCGGAGAACTCCGTCGCGACCTCGGCGGCCGTACGGCCCTGCTCGTTGGCGCGCTTAATGATCTTGTCGTCGACATCGGTGAGGTTCTGGGCGAACGTGACCTCGTAGCCGCTCGCAATGAGCCAACGGCGGATCACGTCAAAGCTGATGAACGTACGGGCATTGCCGATGTGGATGTTGTCGTAGACCGTGGGGCCGCACACGTACATGCGGACCTTGCCGGACTCGATGGGCTGGAACTCTTCCTTTTTATGGGTAGCGCTGTTGTAGATACGCATTCGTTACTCCTTAACGGTTTTCTGTAGCAGGCAGACGGCCCAGGCGCCGATCCCCTCGCCCTGGCCTTCCCAACCGAGCTTTTCGGTCGTAGTGGCGGCGACGCCCACGTTTTCGACGTCAACGCCCAGGGCATGGGCAAGGTTGGCGCGCATGGCATCGCGGTGCGGGGTGATCTTGGGTTGCTGACAGGCAATGGTGCAATCGGCATCGACAAACTCAAAGCCCAGCTCGCGCGCATAGTCCATCACGCGAGCGAGCAGCACCATCGAATCGGCACCCTCGTAGGCGGGATCGGTGTCGGGAAATAGCTTGCCGATGTCTCCCCCGCGGCAGGCGCCCAGAATGGCGTCGGCTAAGGCGTGCGCGAGCACATCGGCATCCGAGTGACCCAGCAGGCCGCGCTCGTAGGGAATGTCGACCCCGCCAATGATACATCGACGCCCCTCCACCAAACGGTGGACGTCGTAGCCGTGGCCAATGCGCAGGTTACTGAACATGGGGAAGGTCCTCTCCCTCAGCCATGCGGCCAAGCAGAATAGCGGTTACAGGACGCAGGTCCTCGGGCACCGTCACCTTAAGGTTATCGCGCGGGCTCTGGACGCAGCGGACGCGCCCGCCCATGCGCTCGACCAGCGATGAATCGTCGGTACCGATAAAGCCCTCGGCGATAGCAGCGGCGTGAGCGCGCTTCATGGCGTCGACGCTAAAGATCTGCGGCGTCTGCGCGGCCCAATAGAGCTCGCGCGGCGGCGTCTCGACGATATTATCGCCGTCGACGATCTTGAGCGTGTCGATCGCGGGCTGACCGCACACGACACCGTCGAGCGAGCGGTCGTCCACAAGCACGTCGATCGCACGATCGATGGCCTCGGTCGTGATGAGCGGACGGGCGCCGTCGTGGATAGCGACATATTCGAAACCCGCCGGAACCGCATGCACGCCGGCACGGGTGGAATCCTGACGGGTATCGCCGGCATCGGCAAAGCTGATGGGCGTGTCATAGTCAAACGGGTCGATAGCCAGGCGGCGCATCTCGGCACGGCGCTCGGCAGGACACACCACCACGATGTGGCCGACCTTGTCGCTCCGGTCGAACGCGCGGATGGACCAGCTCATGAGCGGACGGCCCGCCACGTTAACGAGCTGCTTGCCACCGGGATTACCAAAGCGCTGGCCGCTGCCACCGGCAACGACTACGGCGCATACGGGCGCCATTATGCGTTCCCCTGTTTGGTGCCCTTCATGCGGTACAGGGAGTCCGCAAGAATGGCAGGGTTGTTAACGCCAAAGTCGCCCAAACGCTCCGGATCCTCGCTGATGTCGTCCATGAGCTCCTGCAACGAGCCGTACTCGTCGACGATCTTCTCGGCCACGCCGTCGCGCACAACGGACACGCGCGAAAGCGTACGTAGGCCCAGCGGCGTCATGACGGAGTCCTCGTCCAGGTCGTCGTAACCCAGAACCGCAGCCACATGCTGTGGGTCGGACAGGTCCTTAGGTGTCATGCGAGCGAGCTCGGCGCGAATCTTCTCGGCGTTTGCCTCGGAGGAATCGCTCGCGTAGTCGCGGATCATCAGGTCGTATTCGGTATCCATGCTGGAGCCCGCGAGCTGCTCGAGCTGCATCTGCACGAGCTTGCCCTGGTTGCCCAGCTTGACAATGCAATCCTTAAGCTCAGTCTTTGCCTGCTGCATGATCTCGAAGCTCGAGAAAATACCGGTAATGTCGGCGAGCGTAACGTAGTCGTCGAGCTCGAGGGCCGTCAGGCGCAGCAGGGAGCGATCGAGCGACTGACGGGTAGTCTGGAGCGTGGCGACGAGCTGGTTGACCGAGCTCATGATGGTGGTGACAGGCTGAATCTCGTAGCTCTTGCCGTGAACGTACACGTTGACGACGGCACGACGGGCCGAGACCGAGATCACGATGGCATCGGTGAGCACCGACATGCGAGCGGCGGTGCGGTGACGCATGCCCGTCTCACTCGTGGCGAGCGAGGGATCGGGATTGAGGTGGAAGTTGGCGCGCAGGATCTGGGTGAGGTCGCCATCGATAACGATAGCGCCGTCCATCTTGGAAAGCTCGAACAGGCGGTTCGAGGTGAACGAGATATTGAGCGGGAAGCCGTCGTTACCGGCAGCGAGCACGTTTTCGGTGTCGCCGACGCAGATAAGGGCGCCCAGGTGACCGGCGATGATCATGTCGAGGGCGGTGCGGATCGGCTGACCAGGTGCCGTCAGGCGGATGGCCTGTTCCATACGCTTTTGCAGCTCGTTCTTATCCAAGGCATCGCTCCCATCGTATACGCTCCATAAACGCTAAATAGTTTCTCACGGTTTGTCCCTGCGGCGCTTGCGAAATCCGATGCTTACAGAATGAGCGAACACCGCTTAGGTAGCTCATTTGGGACGGGGTTCTTTTGACTGCTCGTGTGGTAGCATCGGGTCTCATATAAATGAGGGAGTAGTCGCGTAATCGGGCTCGCCCGCAGAGAGGGAGCCAGACTATGGGACTCGCAGAGCTTGTGTTGCTCGCTATCGGCCTTTCTATGGACGCTTTTGCCGTATCCATCTGCAAGGGCCTTGGCATGAAAAAGATCAACCTTAAAGTCGCCGTAGTGCTCGGCCTGTTCTTTGGCGGCTTTCAGGCCGGCATGCCCGTAATCGGATGGGCGCTCGGCAGTCAATTCATGGGCATCATCGGACCCATCGACCATTGGATCGCCTTTATCCTTTTGGCCTTTATCGGCGGCAAAATGCTGTGGGAAGCCTTTACCGAAGACGAGGATGGGGGCGACGGCAAGGATGCCGAAAAGATTGACCTGGCAGAATATCTGATTCTTGCCATTGCCACCTCGATTGACGCCCTAGCCGTAGGCATCTCGTTTGCGGCGCTCTCGGTTGACATCGTTCCCGCTGTATCGCTTATCGGCGCCACAACGTTTATCTTCTCCGTCGCCGGCGTAGCGATCGGCCACACCTTTGGCGCGCGCTACGAAAAACCCGCCACCATCGTGGGTGGCGTCGTACTCATCCTCATCGGGCTTAAGATCCTGCTTGAGCATCTGGGGATTTTGGCGCTGTAACGCCAAGCACAATCGCTCAAAACTCAACGCCAGCGCAAGGCCTCATGCAGAGTTTTGCATGAGGCCTTTTCATGCAGACTTTTGCATGTCATACTGATATGCAAAAGTCTGCACGTTAGGAGATCGCCGTGGATACCCTTCCCATCACCACACCGCGCCAAGCTGGCATCTACGTGCGCCAGGCACGCGAGGCGCAGGGAATCACCCGTGCCGCCCTTGCTAAAAAAGCCGGTGTTTCGGAGCGCCTGCTTGCATCGCTCGAGCTAGGAGACGCCACCGGCATTCGACTCGACAAGCTATTGGCAATCTTCAATGCTCTCGGACTGGCGCTCGCCGCTCAAGGGGATATCGCTAAAACGAATAACGAGCAACCAGTCGACGCCCCGCATGCTGATTTGCAACCTCGTAGCACCCCCAGGCGCCATCACGCTCAATGTTTTCACCATCGCAACCGTCGCAGCGCAGCCATTCCGACTCTCGCAGATGTCCCCTTTACGTCCGAGCTCTACGACAAGGCCTTCGCCGATTTCGCCATGTCCAATCTCGGAGTCCCGATTGCCGCAAACCCATCTACCCAAACCAGGCCTAAAGGGAGGTAGCCAATGGCCACCACATCGCTTCGGACTATTATTTGCGGTGTACCCGCAGGAACGCTCATGCAAGATGAGAGCGGTCTGGTCAGTTTTGTCTACGATCAAGATTATGACGGGCCAGCCCTATCGACCAACATTCCCGTATCAAATCGCACATACGGCCAACAGGTCATGAATCCGTACTTGTTTGGTCTTCTACCCGACAGCGAGGATCAGCGAAAGGCGATTGCTGCCGAATTCGACGTTAGACCCAACAATGCCGTTGCGCTGCTCAGCCATATCGGACTCGACTGTCCGGGCGGAGTGCAGTTTTGCGCCGAAGAAGATATCGACGCCGTCTTGCATCGCACTGGCGAATACCGCCCTATAGACGACCACGAGATTGCCTTGCGCCTCAAGTCGATCAAGGATGACCGCGAGACATCGTGGATGGGCTTAGATGAAAGTTGGTCACTTGGAGGCAACCAGGGCAAGTTCGCACTCGCGCTCATAGACAGTCGCTGGTGCGAATGCCTAGGCTCCTCGCCCACGACGCATATTTTCAAAAATGGTGTTATCGGATTTAAACTCGAGGCTCTTAATGAGTTCGTCTGCATGAAAAGCGCCCAGCGCGCGGGTATCGCAACGGCGAACGTTGAGTATCGCTTATTTGAGGACGAACCCGCCCTCATTGTTGAGCGATATGACCGCGTGAAAGTCAAAGACGGAACAATCATGCGTCTACATCAAGAAGACCTCTGTCAGGCCCTTGGAGTGATGCCCGCTCAAAAGTACACAGCAGACGGCGGCCCGACCGCACGCGATATTCAGGAACTCCTCGTCAATACGAGTCATCATCAACTTAACCTGTATCTGTTTACGCAGATTCTCTTCTTTAACGCCATCATCGGCGCACCGGACGCGCATGCGAAGAACTATTCCCTGCTTCTTGGAAACGGCGACACAGCTATGATGGCCCGTATGTATGACGTTGCATCGGGGCTGGCATACGAACGCATGCGGCGAAAAGCGCGCCTTGCCATGAGCGTTGGCGGCGAAAATCGTGTGGGGCGCATCGGTCCAGGCGCTATCCGTCGATACCACGGTATGGGCGACCCCGCGCTGGAGGCGGCGCTCACCGATGCCGGGCTATCCGAGAAGTTTTGCTTTGCGACCATGATGGACCTCGCCTACGAGGTACCCGTTTGCATGGAAGAGGTCATGGACGAATACGCCGACCTGCCCGGCATGGCGGACCTGCGCGAGCATATGCTCGGCCCCGTCCGTGAAAACTGCCAGCGCACCCTCGACCTCATCAAGGCGGATATGGGCTAGGTGGCGGCAAATTCCCATTTCCCGAAAGAAGAGAGGGGGCACCCATCGCAAAAGCTCGGGTGCCCCCTCTCATAATGTCATTTGCAATCCGCTAGCACGTGGCTCGGACTGCTGCTAGCGCAACCTTTACGCAGCGAGGCGCTTGAGGACGTCGATGAGCAGCTCGTAGAAGCGCTCGGCAGAAGCGAGCTCCATGCTCTCGTCCGGGGTGTGGACATCGGAGAGCGTCGGGCCCACGGCGATGGCGTCCAGGCCGTGCAGGGCCTCGGCAAACAGGCCGCACTCAAGGCCGGCGTGAATGGACTCGATGCGCAGCTCGGAGCCAAAGAGCTCGCGATAGCTCTCGACAAAGATGTCGCGGACCGGCGAATGCTCGGCATAGCTCCAACCGGGATACTCGAACTCAAACTTGGCGTCGAAGCCCAAGACATCGGCCAGCGTCTGCAGGCGGTCCTTGAACTCGTTCTGCAGCGAGGTGATCGAGGAGCGCGGGGACAGCATAATCTTGACCTGGTCGTCAGAGGTGGCAACCACGCCGATGTTGGAGGAAACCTCGACGGAGCCGTCAGTGGCGACGTTGCGGCGAATCACGCCGTTAGGGGCAAGACGCAGGGCGCGGATGAGGGCAAGCGCGGACTTCTGGTCCATGGCCTCGACCTCAGTGTTGTCGGCAATCTCAACCGTGCAGGTAAAGCCGGGGTCGAAGACCTCGAGCTCGGCGGTGACGTCGGCGATGATGCCCCTTGCGATCTCGGCCGCGGCCTCGGCGGCAGCGTGGTCGGCGTAGACCAGAACAGCCTTGCACTCACGGTTGATGGCGTTGTCCTTGGTGCCGCCGTTAAAGCTAACGATGGCGGGCTCGCCGGCAACCATCAGGCGGTCGATGATGCGGGCCATGATGAGGTTGCCGTTGCCGCGCTCCAGGTGGATATCGCTGCCGGAGTGGCCGCCCAGCAGGCCGGAGATGTCGAGCGTGAGGGTGCTACCGGTCTTGTGCTCGCGCGCGATCGGGCAGGTGTAGGTAACGACAACGCCGCCGGCGCAGCTAACGGTGGCAACGCCCTCTTCCTCAGAGTCGAGGTTAATCATGGTGCGGGCGCTAATCTGGGACTTGTCGAGCGTCTCGGCGCCGACCAGGCCAGTCTCCTCGTCGGTGGTGAATACGCACTCGAGGGCCGGATGGGCAATCGAATCGTCGTTGAGCACGGTAAGCATAAGCGCGACGGCGATACCGTTGTCGGCGCCCAGAGTGGTGCCGTTAGCGGTGAGGACGCCGTCCTTGACGACCAGATCGATACCATCGGTCGTAAAGTCGTGCTCGACGGAACCCAGCTTGTCGCACACCATATCGATATGGCCCTGCAGCATCACGGTCGGGGCATTCTCGGCACCGGCAGATGCGGGCTTGCGAATGATAACGTTGTAGACCTCGTCCTGGTACACATCGAGGCCGCGCTCCTTGGCAAACGCAACCAGGAAATCGCTGATGCCCTTCTCGTTGCCAGACCCACGGGGGATCGCGCTGACCTCCTCAAAGAAATGGAACAGCTGGGCGGGCTCGTAGCCGGTAATCTTGTAGTCCATGGTGCCTCCTTGGCGCAACTGGTTAGACAGTAAGACATGCGCCTTGTATATTCCCAGACTTTACGTGCATAAACCAGTCGAAAACGCCGAGCGCCCTCGCATCATCGGCTAACGGCGAGGAAACGCCACTTTATCAAGATAAAGCAGGTTAGACGGGCCGTGCCGAAGGGACGTTGGACCCTTCAACCAACTTCAACGCCTGTTGAACATTAATGCATACACCATTGGTATGTTTAATGAGATTTTTGTCTTCTGTCACGACGTAATCGGCATCAATGCGATTGGCGACGCCCAGCATCAGGTCGTCCTCAAAGTCGTTGTGATGATACTTGAACACAAAGGAGTCGAAGACCTCGTCTGCACCGACCGAGGCAATAATCGACTTTTGCCGAATCAGGCGAACACACGCCCACGCTGTCTCGTCGGCACCGGCGATGGCTTCGGGAGTGAGAGCCCCCTCACGGCGGGCGTCGGCCTTCATCGTCCTTCCCAGAATGTAATAGACGTCTTTGACAGACAGGGAGGACGAGAAGAGGACGATATCCTCCGCTTCCGCCGCGCGAGAAAGGAGCTCGACTATCGGCCTGGTCGCATTCGTACGAGCGAGAAAGTAATCTAGCCAGACGTTCGTGTCGATCAACAGCTTGAGCACACGTTTCGTTCCGACGCCGCTCATAATTCGATCCAATCGCTGAATCTCTCGCTCATCATTTGATCGTATAACTCGTCGTAATCAAAGGCTTCATCGGGGCTCGGCCTCTGAATCGAGAACCGCTCATAAAAATTCGAAATTAACGCAGCCCCTTCCGAGACGCGGGACGATCTCGCCTTCGATCGTATGTCGTCAGGCAGGACTTCGTCATCATTCTTTTTTGCGACGGGCATATGACCGTTCTCGGTCAAGTACTGCCACAGCTCCCTCACAGCTTGTGACGGCGTCATGCCAATATGAGTCAGTACGGCGTCTCCTGCCTCTTTGAGCTGGCGATCTATACGCACGTTCATCTGAACTGGCCGCGTGTCGAGTATTGATGTAGGCATATCAACTCCTTTGCTATACTGAATCTCAATTTCAGTATAGCACGGCAGATTGAAGCACATTTCAATAGAAACGGGGGCGCCTCCTTATCGGAAACGCCCCCGTTATACAAGGTATGTTTAATCCCTACAGCGCGCCGGAACCGGCTTGCATCATGCCGCCGGGGCCCGAGGTCACGCCGCCGCTCACGGGCGCGGCGTTGCCGGTGTGCGGTGCCGCCGGGGCGGTATCGCCACCGAGCGTGCCCGCCGGACGCGGTGCCGGGATCTCGCCCGTGCCGTGGCTAAAGACAAACTTGCCATCGGCCACGTCGCACAGGACGGTATCGCCCTCGCCCCACTCGCCGGCCAGGAGCTCCTCGGACAGCGGGTCCTCGATGAGCTTTTGAATAGCACGGCGCAGCGGACGCGCACCGTTGGTGAGGTCGGTGCCCTCGGCCACGATCTTGTCATAGGCCGCATCGGTGAGCTTGATGTTCATGCCGTTTGCGATCAGGCGCTGGCGCAGGTCGTCCACCAGCAGGTGCGCGATCTTGGTCAGGTTCTCGCCCGAAAGCTTCTGGAACACCACGATGTCGTCGATACGGTTGAGCAGCTCGGGGCGGAACAGGCGCTTAAGTTCGCCCATCGCGCGGCCGCGGATCTCACTCGAGGTAAGGCCCTGCTCACCGGTGGTGCCAAAACCGACGCTCGCATCCTGCGCGATCTCGCGGGCGCCCACGTTGGACGTCATGATAATCACGGTATTGCGGAAGTCGACCGTCTTGCCCTGGCTATCGGTCAGACGGCCCTCCTCCAACACCTGCAGCAGGATATTGAAGATGTCGGGGTGCGCCTTCTCGATCTCGTCGAACAGCACGACCGAGTACGGGTGACGACGAACGGCCTTGGTAAGCTGACCGCCCTCGTCGTGGCCCACGTAACCCGGAGGGCTACCGATGAGCTTGGAGACCTCAAACTCGCTACCGAACTCGGACATGTCGAAGCTGATGAGCGCGTCCTTGCTGCCAAAGAGGTACTCGGCGAGCGTCTTGGCGAGCTCGGTCTTGCCCGTGCCGGTGGGACCCAGGAAGATAAAGCTGCCGCCGGGGCGACGCGGATCCTTGAGCGGCGAGCGGCTGCGGCGCACGGCCTTGGCGACGGCCTCGACAGCCTCGTCCTGGCCGATGATGCGGGTCTTGAGCACGCTTTCGGTCTGCAGCAGGCGCCGGCTCTCGCTCTCGGTGAGCGAGGAAACCGGCACGCCAGAGGTCACGGACACGATGTCGGCAATCTGGGCGACGTCGATGGTGAGCGGGCTGGCGTCGAGCTCGGCGGTCCAGGCGGCCTTGGCCTCGGCGAGCTCAATCTCGGCGGCCTTCTGCTGCTCGGTGATCTCGGCGGCCTTGTTCATGTCGTCGCTCTCGGTGGCCTCCTGCGCGGCGGCCTTGAGCTCCTCTATGCGATGCTCGGCCTCGCGCACCGGCTCGGGCGCGCGGTTGGCGGCGATGCGGGCGCGGGCGCCGGCCTCGTCAATGAGGTCGATGGCCTTATCGGGCAGGAAGCGATCCTGGATGTAGCGGTTGGAGAGGTTCGCGGCGGCCTCGATAGCACCCTGCGTATAGCGCACATGGTGGTGCTCCTCGTAGCGCGGCTTGAGCGCAGTCAGGATCTTGACCGTGTCCTCGACGCTCGGCTCCTCGACATCGATGGTCTGGAAGCGACGCTCGAAGGCCGGGTCCTTGGTGAGGTACTTGCGGAATTCCTCGGCCGTGGTGGCGCCGATAATCTGGAAGGCACCGCGCGCAAGCACGGGCTTGAGCATGGAGCTCGCGTCGATGGAACCCTCGGCAGAACCGGCACCGATGATGGTGTGCATCTCGTCGATAAACAGGATGACGTCATCGGCTTCGGTGGCCTCCTGGATCACGTTCTTGAGGCGCTCCTCAAACTCGCCGCGATACTTGGCACCCGCCACGAGGCCCGGCAGGTCGAGCGTCCAGATATTCTGGTTCATGAGGTTCTCGGGCACGTTGCCGGCTGCAATCTGCTGAGCCAAGCCCTCGACGATGGCCGTCTTGCCCACGCCGGGGTCGCCCAGAATGAGCGGGTTGTTCTTGGTGCGGCGCGAAAGAATTTCCATCATACGCTGGACTTCCTTTTCGCGACCAATTACAGGGTCGAGCTCGCCGTCGCGCGCCTTCTGTGTGAGGTTGGTCGCGAACTGCTTGAGCGTATCGGTGCCACTCCCCTTTTGCTGAGAGGCATCCGAGCCGCTAAAGAACGGCAGGCCCGCACCGGGACGACCAGCACCGGCGCCGGCGAGCGGACGCTTCTTGTCCTGGTCCTTGGCGGTGAGTTTCTCGATAGCCTTTTTGATGGAGGCGGACGACACACCTAGGCGCATGAGGATGTCCATGGCCATGCCGTTGCCCTCTTCGACGATGCCGATCAGCAAGTGCTCGGTCGACACGTAGGTCTGGTTGTTCTCACGCGCCACACGGAATGAACGCTCCATCACGCTAATGACGAGCGGCGTAAAGGCGAGCTTGGCCGCCTCGGTCTCCTCGCAGGGCTCGGGAACCGTGGTCTGGACCTCTTTGAGGGTATCCATGATGTCATCGTAGGAGATGTCGAGCGAACGCAGTGCCTCGGCGGCAATGCCCTCGTCCTCCTTGGCAAGCGCGAGCAGCAGGTGCTCGGTGCCCACCTTATTTGAATGAAGATCAAGCGCCTCTTGCTTGGCCATGGACATGACCTTACGCGCGCGATCGGTAAATCTATCTAACATGCTCGTTTCCTTACATGAGTTCATCGAAATCAAAACGCCCGCCCGTCGGCGGCGCTTTTGTCTCTTTACCCACAGGTTGTCTATGTTAACAGCTGGAGGAATATCTATAAACCCGGCTCACATGAATGCAGGTTATGACCGCATCGCGGGACTCACCGCGCGATGCGCGACAGGCGCCCCGCAAGAGAAACCCTAGGCGTCTTTCACCACGTCGGGACTCGTCGCACGCGATGCGCGATAGGCATCGGCCTCCTTGGAGACGCGTTCGAGCAGCTCGGATGTATCGACGCCCTCGACTTGCGCGACCGTTTCCACCGTCTGCATGGCGACCGCCCTCAGGTACGCGCACGCGCTGTCCCCCAGCTGCTCGAGGTCTATCTCCTCGCCGCCCTCCCGGGCAAAGCCGACCGCCATCACAAAGCCCATGATGCCCGAGACCAGAAAGCCCACCGCAAAGCTCGAATCTGCCTTGAGCTCTTCTCCGTCGGGGTGGACGATCTCTCTCACGCGGTCGATGATGATCGTATGAATGCCCTGCACGACCTGCTCGGCGGCACCCGCCCTCATGGTGATGACGATGCGCCGCAGCAGGCAGCGGACGTCGCGCCGGTCGAACGCCGAAAGGTCGCCCTCGCTCGAAAAATGCCAGAGGGCATCGGTGATGAGCTCGTTATCCTGCAGCAGCTGGGCTATGGCGATGGCGACGAGTTCATCGAAATCGTGAAAATAGTAGTAAAACGTTCCGCGATTGCACTGGGCGGCGCGGGTCACCTCGCCAACCGACAGCTCGAAGATGCTGTTGTTCTCGATGAGCTCCCAAAACGCCTCGATGATACGGGTGCGTGCATCGGGCGCATCGGCGTCCTTACGCGGTCTCGCCATGCGCCTCACCGCACCCCTGCGCCTTGGCGTTCATGATGAGCATCTGAAGACGGTTCTCCACGTTGGCGAAGCTCACGTCGGGATCGTAGTCGAGCGGCAGGAACTGCGCCGTGGGATACTGCTCCTTGAGCGCATGGATGAGCCCGCGCCCCACGACATGGTTGGGCAGACACCCGAACGGCTGCAGGATCACGAAGTTGCGGCAGCCGCGCTTGGCGTGCTCGAGGATCTCCGCCGGAATCAGCACGCCCTCGCCCGCATCGAACGTATGGTGCAGGATCTTATCGCTCGCGCGCACGAGCTCGGGCATGCGCGTCGGCGACTCGTAGAGCGGGCTCGCCGCGCCCAGGCGGTCGCAACGGTCGTGCGCGAGCTCGAACAGGTTGTCCGCCGTGGCGTACCAGGCCTTTTCGGGCAGCGACAGGTCGACGTGGAACTCGCGCGACTGCGCATGCTTGTAGAAATAGGTCTTGCGGATCACGTCGGTCATGCGCGCCTCGATGACCTCGAGCCCGTTGTCCTCGAGGTAGCGCTCGATCTCGTGGTTGGCGCCGAGATGGAAATTGAGCAGGTACTCGCCCACGATGAGAACGGTCGGATGCGGGTTCGAGCGGTCGTACGGAACGGCGTCCATGATCGCAAGCGCGCGTTTGAAGCCCGTCGCCTGGCCTCTCAGCCCGGAGCGCTCCATGCCCTCGATAACCTCATCGAGCGCGCGGTCGAACGCAGCGTCCGCCGCGCCCTTCTCGAGCTCGTAGGGACGGATGCGCCTAAGCATGGCCTCGAGGGCATCGATCATGGGAAGACCGTAGGCGATCTGGATGCTCGGGCCAAGGCCGAGCTTGAAGCCCGGATGCGCATTGTGGGCATCGACGTCGTCGTTGGTGAGCACCGGGACATAGTCGTATCCCGCGTCGTCGAGCGCGCGGCGCAGCAGGGGCATGTAGTGCGTCAGGCGGCAGTCGCCGATATACTTGCCAGTCACCACGGCGACGTCGTGCGGGTCGTACTTACCGCTCTTGAGTGCCGCGAGCGCCTCGCCGATCACGATTTGCGCGGGGAAGCAGATGTCGTTGTGCACATAGCGTTTGCCCAGGCGGATGGCATCCTCGCGCCCGATATCAAGGGCCTCGGCGCGCACGCCCTGATTGCGCATCGCCGCGGTCATGAGCCTGCAGAACGCATGGGAGGTGTTGGGGACCAGCGCGATCTTGTCGTGCCGGTCGCGCTTGGTGTACTTGACCTTATACGGGTCGTCGAGCGGATGGACCGCGTGCACCCGGGCGCCCTCGGCACGCTCCTCCGCGCGACGACGGTTGACCGACTCGATAAACGAACGCACGCGAATGCCCATGGGACCGGCGACGTCGCTCTCATCGAGCTTGATCATCATCGGAACCTTGGAGCCCATCTCGCCCATCATGCGCGCGATCTCGTCGGTGAGATACGCATCGTGGCCGCAGCCGAAGCTGCCCATCTGCACGAGCTCGAGCTCGGGCGTCGATGCGACGATGACCGCGCACGACAGCATGCGCGCATGGTAGTTGTTCACGATGTCGATGCGGCTGTTGGAAAGATCGACGTTGCAGACCCCCGGCACCGCATCGGGCGTCAGCACGGGGATGCCGCGCTCAGAGAAGAGCTTGGGCAGCCCGTGGTTGACCAGCGGGTCGTTGTGGTACGGGCGCGAAGCGATCACCACCGCGTAGCCGCCGTCCTCGCGCACGTTCTCGAGCACCTGCCTGCCGCGCAGCTGCAGCTGGTTCTCAAACGTCTGCTGCGCGCGGTCCGCCTGCTCGGTCGCCTTGGCAACCAGGTCGGCATCGATATCGAAGGTCTCCTTGCACCACGCCTTGAGCTGGCGGTTTCGGTCGCCCTCGTCGTACCAGTGGAACAGCGGCGTATCGAACGGAACGCCGAAACGCTCCTCCGGGTTATCGGAATTGCGCATCACGTAGGGGTATCCCTTTACGACGGCGCACATCCACTCGCTGGTAGAGGCGGTGTTTTCGGTGGGCACCGTCGTGATGATGGGCATGAAGATGCGGTCGACGCCGGCGTCGACGAGATTGCGGATGTGCCCGTGGACGAGCTTGGCCGGGAAGCACACGGTGTCGGATGTGACGTGCGCCAGACCGCGCTCGTACATCGCCTTGGTGCTGCGTCCCGAGACGCGCACCTTAAAGCCGAGCGTGCTGAAGAACGTCGACCAGAACGGCATGGTGTCCCAGAACTCGAGCACACGGGGAATGCCGATCGTGACATCGCGCCCCCCGCAGACGGGAACCGTGGGGTACGGCTCGAACAGCAGCTTCTCGCGGTCGACAAAGAGATTGGGGGCAGCCGCGGTCCGGTCGCGCCCCGTGCCGGGTGCCTGTGCCTCGCAAGCACCCTGCGGACGCAGCTCCTCCGCCGCGGGAACCTCGCGCACGAGCTCATCCCATGAGATGGCGCCGCCGCGCGGGCAGCGATTGCCCGTGACGTAAAGCGAGCCGTCGCCAAATGCCACGACCGCGCGCTGGCAGCGGTTGTTGCACCGACGGCAGGTAACGCCGCCGAACTCGCGATGCTCGAAGCGCTCCACGGCATCGAGCCCGATAAACGACGTGCCGGCGTCGCCCTTGCAGCATTCCTCGCGCGCGAGCAGGGCGATACCGATAGCGCCCATCAGCCCCGGGTGGGGCGCACGCGTGACGGGTTTGCCCAGATACTGCTCGAATGCGCGCAGCACCGCGTCGTTTCGGAACGTGCCGCCCTGGACGACGACTTTGTCGCCCAGACGGTTGAGATTTGAAACGCGAATGACCTTGGTGAACACGTTCTCGATAATCGAACGGCAGAGACCGGCCATGATGTCGCCCGGACCCTTACCGCGCCGCTGCTCGGAAACGACGCTGCTGTTCATGAACACCGTGCAGCGGCTGCCGAGAACGGCGGGGGCTTTGGACGAAAATGCCTCGGTCGCGATATCCTCAACGGCTATTCCGAGGTTTTTGGCAAAACCCTCGAGGAACGAGCCGCAGCCCGCAGAGCACGCCTCGTTGACGACGATATCGGTCAGCACGCCGTGGTTGAGCCAGATGGCCTTCATATCCTGTCCGCCGATGTCGAGCACGAAGGTCGCATCGGGAACGCATACGCACGCGGCGCGGGCGTGCGCGACCGTCTCGACCGTATGGTAGTCGGCGTGGAACGCGCGCGCGAAAAGCTCCTCGCCGTATCCCGTGGTGCCCACGGCATCGATCGCAAGCGTGACTCCCGCTGTCTCCCAGCGGTTCTTCAAGCTGACAAGACCCTGTTGGGCGACGTCGAGCGGTCTGCCGTTATTAGACGCGTAGAACGAATCGACAAGCTCACCCGCCTCATCGACCAGGGCGAACTTGGTCGTCGTGCTCCCCGAATCGATACCGAGCGCCACACGCACCGTCTCTCCGGGCGCATACGCATCCGGACCCTTTGCCGGCATCTCTTTGCCATGGCGTGCCGTAAAATCCGTCTGCTCGGCAGGTGTGGCAAAAAAGGGCTGGGCAAGACGTCCCTCCCCGCTTGCGGGCGCGACCGTCTCGAGCTTATCCAGCCGGACAAAAGCGTCGGGAAGGTCGATCGGTTGGGACGATGCGAACATGTCGGTCAGCGACAGGGCGGCACCGCGCGCGACCATGATCTGCGGATCGCGCGGGACGATAACCTGATCGTCCGATAGATTCAGTTGCTCCCGGAACACGCGGACCAGTGTGGGGTTGTAGGCGAGCGTACCGCCCTCGAAGATTACCGGTGGCTCGATGTCGATACCCTGGGCCAGACCGCCGATCGTTTGGCGGGCGACCGCGTGAAGCGCCGAAAGCGCCAGGTCGGTGGTAGGAATGCCCTCGTTGAGCAGCGGCTGGATATCGGTCTTTGCGTACACGCCGCAGCGGCCCGAGACCTCGTGGACGGTCGTTCCCCGGCTTGCGAGCTGCTCGAACTCGCCCGATTCGGTGCCGACCCCCATGAGCTTTGCCATCTCGTCGATAAATGCACCGGTACCGCCTGCGCACGAGCCGTTCATGCGCATGTCGGCAACCTCGATGTCTCCCTTATCGTTGGTGCGGAAGAAGATCATCTTGGCGTCTTGGCCGCCCAGCTCGATGGCGCAGCGCGTCTGCGGATAGAACCTGCTGATCGCGAGCGCGTTGGCGACCACCTCCTGAACGTACGAGGCGCCCAGCGCGGTCGCGATATCGCGCGCACCCGAGCCGGTCACCGCAACGCGCAGTGACTCATGGGGAAAGCGCTCGGCGAGCTCGCCGAGCATGGCGCGCACGCTCGCTGTCTGACACGCCCCGTGGCGGCGATATCCCCACCACGCCTCGGTCATATCCTCGTGCATCGCGTAAACTTTGGTCGTCGTCGACCCTACGTCCAATCCTACTAGCAACGCCATAATGCTCCGTCTCTCGCATTTTTCCCGCTAGAGATATACCACTCTACGTAATACAACAGACTGTTGTATTTAAACTCCGTATAAAAAGCGGCTGCCGAAACGCTTCAGCAGCCGCCGAATGCACCAACAGATTGTTCTGCGCGCTAGCACGTCGGGCAACGGAGCAGCACGGGCCCTCCGGTCATGCGCACCGCTCACGCCCGCGATGTCGCCGAGAGAGCTATCCACGCTTAGGGCTCCAACCAAGCAAGTCGCCCGCGCTCAGCAGATCCCTAAGCGAGCTACTCGCACTCAGGAGCCATAGCCTGCTCCAAGAGCTCGGCATGCTCCTCCTCGAAAACCGTCCCCACAGGGAAGGCGCGACGGAAGACGAAGTGGGAAATCGGACCGGCTACCAAAAGGTTCCACGGCAGCGCCATCACAAAATTATGCGGGATGTTGATCATCCAGATCGCGGGCACGGAATACAGGTTCGCAAGGATGCCGCCGGGCATGTGCGTCAGACCCTCGCAGGCACCGTACAGCGACATGATGATAACCATGGGAACGACCATGCAGGAGCTGACGGCGAGCGTCATGGCAAGCGGCGAGCTCTTGCCCGGCGTGACCAAGTACTTAAAGGCGAAACCCTTGGCGAGCGGGCTGGCGACGAACCAGTCGCAGCACATGGCAAAGATATAGGCAACGGGGAAGCCGAGCCACGCGGCGGCAACGACCTCGCCGTTGATGGCCCCGTGCTGCAGGGCAACGTTGTAGATGCTCATCCAGAGCACCATGCAAAAGCACATGATAAAGGTGAACAGCAGGCTCTCTCGTTTGTTGATAGGCATAAAGGGCAGATTCCTCTCTGTGTTACGCCGCGGCACCACGCAACAAAAACGGGCGGGCAAGATGGAGCTGTTGGAACTTCATCTCGCCCGCCCGTGTTACGCGCGTCTGCGACTACTTATGTGGTGGAACTACCCTAACACGAACGGCGCGCGCTTCGTAAGCGTTGAGTTTGTGGAGATGCAGGGCACCAAACCCCCCGACCCCATAAGTTGCGGTGGAATACGGACTGTTTTGACCCTTTAAGCAACAATTCAGTCCCTATTTCACCGCAACTCATTTGGTGCAAAGTAACCTGTCCCCCTTGCACCAATTAGCTGGTATGGCGCCAGCGAGGGTCGGTGAGGGTTCTCGCCACGCCCAAGCCAACGGGCAGAAACGCCACGATGAGCACTGCGCGCACAAACCAGCCGAGCATGTTGACCGTGTCGAAGGTGCACATGTAATACATAGAGCGATAGAGATACAGACCGGGCACCATAATGACAATCGAAGGCACCGTGAGGGCGATGCGCGGGTAGGTGAGCTTGACTTCGGCCAAGCTTGCCAGCAGACCCGATACCAGCGCGCCGATAAACGCTGCTGCCTCGGGAGGCATTCCCGTGCTGAGGCCCAGGAAGGGAATCATCGTCGGCGCATCGACAAGGGTCAGACGCAGGGTATTGGACACGGCGCCGATCAACCCAGCTGCCGCGGCCATCTTTACCGGGCTGTTGAACATCACCGAGAAGCCAAATACGCCAACGAAGCTCATCACCACGCGCAGGAGCGTAAGGGCAAGCGGCGAAAGGCCCAGTGGGGCAAAGTCGTCCGGCGCCAGGCCAACACACTCGGCAACCATCCAACCTACGAGGGTCGCCATCACAATAATCGATACGGCATATGAAAGGCGCTCGATACCGCTTCGCATGTCGAGCTTAGCGATGTCGAGGCCTGCCGTAATGAGTGGAAAGCCGGGAATCACAAAGAGCATGGCGCCGATATAGCCTTCTTGGTGCGACATTGCCCCCGGTATGACCTGGCCAAGGCCGAGCAATGCCAGCAGATACGAAACGCAAGCGAGCGCAACGCCGGTCGTCAGCGCGCTGAACTGACCAAGGCCTTGCTTGAGAATATGGGAGCGGGCAAAGTTGCCGACACCCGCGCCCACGAACGCGCAGGCCATCTCGATAGGGCCGCCGCCGAGCAAAAAAACGAAGGCGCCACAGGCGCAGGCCGCCGCAAGGCCCTGTTGCCAAGGCGCGTAATCAGGTTTTGAACTCTCAACGGTCTTGAGCATCTCGTGATACTCGTGCACCGTGAAGCGACGACCATAGGTCTCGATTTCCTTGAGGAAACTCTCCATCATCCAAATGCGATGGGTATTGACGCCCGTTGTGGGCAAGCTGACGACCTCATTAAAGCAGTGACCATCTTCGATGCAGGTGCACTCAAACGACAGAAGACTTAAGTCAACGTGGATGGTGACACCGAGTACGGCGGCAACACGATTCATGGTATCGCGCACGCGCCAGGCACCCGTTCCGCTTGCCAGCATAAGCATGCCGGTGCGGCAGATGATGGATGATTTATCGGTGAGCGGCGCATCGACGGCAAGCTCATCGCCTGCCGTCACGATCTGGTGCCAGTCAGTTTTCATATGGAGCGCGCCGGCACGAACACCGTGGTGCATGGGGGCTCTCGAAAGCAGCGAGTCAAGGCGCGAAGGCTGTGGGGGCTCCGTTAATTCGCCCTCGTCCTCGTCGGGCTCTTCATCGACCAGATCAAATGAGTCAAGCGATGCCGGCTCGCGACGATCGATTAGCTCCTCATCCTCATCATCAAAGTAATTGAACTGATCGAGCATGTCCTCTTCGATTGCACGCTCGCTCGCGTCGTCCATATAGACGCTCCCTTCCTACCGACTAACCCCCATCCTAGGCAGCAACGGCTAAAGGAAACATAAAAGAGACGGCTGTCATGCGAGCCATGCGCGCAATAGCCGTTGGATAGTCGTTTAAGAGCGTCCCTAATGACTACATCGATGTTCTAAGTATCAATCAAGTCAACGCCGCAGGTAGAGGACGGACAGCGAGCGACGTCCAGGGCGAACAAGTTGGCATGAAAAAGGCAAGGCATAGACCTTCTGGTCATGCCTTGCCTTTTGAATGACAAATTGTCGCCCTGGGCGGCGCGCAGCGTCAACTGGTTACGCGGTTCGTAGAACCGCGTAACCCCCTAGTACATCTTTGCGCCGGCAGGGATGGAAGCGTCGAGCTGAATCAGGTTGAGACGCTCCTCGCCCTCCTCCTCGTGGATAGCGCTGATGAGCATGCCGCAGCTGGGGATACCCATCATCTTGCGCGGAGGCAGGTTGGTGATGGCGAGCAGGGTCTTGCCGACCAAGTCCTCGGGCTCGTAATAATCGTGAATACCGGAGAGGATGGTGCGGTCGGTACCGGTGCCATCGTCGAGCGTAAAGTTCAGCAGCTTCTTGGACTTCTTGACGGCCTCGCATGCCTTGACCTTCACGGCGCGGAAGTCGCTCTTGGAGAAGGTATCAAAGTCGACGAACTCCTCAAACAGCGGCTCGACGGCAATCTTGGAGTAATCGAGCGTGGCCTTGAGCGGCTTGACGAAGGGGCTCGCGGTGTTGCCGGCCTCGGCAGCCTTGGCAGCAGCGGCACCGGACTGGAAACCCTTCTCGGGCTTCATGTGCGGGAACAGCAGCACGTCGCGGATGGAAGCCTGGTTGGTGAGCAGCATGACCACACGGTCGATACCGATGCCGATGCCGCCCGCGGGAGGCATACCGTACTCGAGGGCGCGCACGTAATCCTCGTCGTACTCCATGGCCTCGTCGTCGCCGCCGGCCTTCTCGGCCATCTGGGCAGCGAAGCGCTCGGCCTGGTCGACCGGGTCGTTGAGCTCGGAGAACGCGTTCGCGTACTCGTGGCCGGCGATGACCAGCTCAAAGCGATGGGTCAGGCGTGGGTCATCCTCAAAGCGCTTGGCAAGCGGGCTAACCTCGATGGGGTAATCGCACACGAAGGTGGGGTTGACGATGGTGTCCTCGCCCAGCTCGTCATAGATCTCGGCGATGATCTTGCCGGCGGTCCACTCGGGCTTGATCTCCAGGCCCTTCTCGCGTGCGGCGGCAGCAAGCTCCTCGACCGGCGTGTCGATGGTGACCGGCTTGCCGAGCACGTCGGAGACAATGTCGGTCATGGGACGGCTTGCCCACTCACCGGACAGATCGATGGTCTGACCCTGGTACTCAATAACCTCGGGGTTGCCGATAGCCTTGTTAGCGGCCTTAATGACACCCTGGGCGAGTGCCTTCATGCCCTCGAGGTCGGAGAAGGCACGGTAGGCCTCCATCGTAGTGAACTCGGGGTTGTGGGTAAGGTCCATACCCTCGTTGCGGAAGATACGACCGATTTCGAACACGCGCTCAAAGCCGCCGACGATGCAGCGCTTGAGGTGCAGCTCGGTGGCGATACGCAGGTAGCACTCCTGATCGAGCGCGTTGAAGTGCGTGATGAACGGCTTAGCCGTAGCGCCGCCCTGGATGGTCTGCAGGATAGGAGTCTCAACCTCCATGTAGCCATCGGACTCCATAAAGCGGCGGAACGTGGAGAGGATCTGCGAGCGCTTGCGGAAGGTCTCGCGAACGTCGTCGTTGGCGATCAGGTCGACATAGCGCTGACGATAGCGGGTCTCCTTGTCGGAGAGACCGTGGAACTTCTCGGGCAGCGGGCGAACGGCCTTGGAGAGCAGCGTCGCGCTCTTGGGGGCAACGGAAAGCTGGCCACGCTTGGTGCGCACGACTACGCCGGCCACGCCCAGGATATCGCCCAGGTCGAGCGCCTTGAGCGTGTTCCAGGCGGCCTCGTCCATATCGTTGATGCGGCAGAACAGCTGGATCTCGCCGGTCGCGTCGCGCACGACGATGAACATAATCTTGCCCTGACCGCGCTTGGCAACCACACGGCCGCCGATCTTCACGACGTCCTCGGTGTCCTCGCCATCGGCGAGCTCGGCGTACTTAGTCTCGATGTCGGCGACGTAGTCCTCAAGCTCAGAGTGCTCGGGATAGGGGTTCTGGCCCGCCTCGAACAGGGCGGCGCGCTTGGCCAGGCGGGTGGCGCGCTCGTCGTTGAGCGTCGATGCCTGATCGGCGGCGTTCTGGTTCTCTGCCATAAGTTAGCTCCTCAAACTAAAACGCTCCCCAGGATTCGGTCCCAGGGAGCGAAAACATACCTTTACGCGGGACCGTGGTCTAGCGTGCGATCTTGGCGATGGTGTAGACGCGAGTCTTGCCGGAAGGCGTAACGACCTCGACGGAGTCGCCCTCGCCATGACCGATGATGGCGTGGCCGACCGGAGACTCGTTGGAAATCTTGTGCTCAAGCGAGTTGGTCTCGGTGGTACCGACAAGCGTGACCTCGATGAGCTCACCGTTGGGGTCGACCAGGGTAACAGTCGAGCCAATGGAGACGGTCAGGTCGCCCATGCTGGCAGCGATCTGAGCGTTGGCGAGGATGGCCTGGATCTCGGCGATACGAGCGGCGTTCTGGGCCTGCTTGTCCTTAGCGGCATCGTACTCGGAGTTCTCCGAAAGGTCGCCGAACGCGCGGGCTTCCTTGATGTCCTCGACGATCTCCTTGGCGTAATCGCCCTCACGCCAAGCGAGCTCCTCGACGAGCTTCTGGCGGCCCTCAGCGGTCAGTACGATCTGGCTTGCGTCCATACGGATATCTCCCCAACTATGATGTAACGATCAACTGTCAACAAAAACGAAAAAGACCGGCTAGCCTGCGGGCAAGCCGGTCAGGTGCTCACCCCAAAGGGATGGGACTACTCTGCGTCCGCGTCGCTGTCCTCTGCCTTCTTTTGCTTGGCAGCAGCGAGCTTAGCCTCGAGCTCTGCGATCTCCTTGTCCTCCTTGGACTCCTCGACCACAACCTCCTCGGCCTGCTTGGTTTCGCCCTTATCGTCGCCTTCCATACCCTCGCGGATATTCTTGACGGTAGAGCCGAGGGACTTACCGAGCTTCGGCAGGTTCTTGGGCCCAAAGATAATCAGGACAACGACGAGAATAATGATGAGCTCAGGAGCCCTCAGTCCAAACATGTAGACCTCCACAATACAGCGAGACAAGCTCGAATGAGTATACCGCGGGTATCGCGGTATCACAACAATAGCTAAAAAAAGGGACCGCAAGAAGCGGTCCCTCCTCATGCTCTGGTCGGGTTGACTGGATTTGAACCAGCGACCCCTGCGTCCCGAACGCAGTGCTCTACCAAACTGAGCCACAACCCGTTAGCTCGACTATAGTAACAAAGATTTCCGTCGTGTGCCAGAGATATTTTTACTTCTTTGGCGCTTCAATGCGAACCGTGTCGGAAACGAGCTCCGTTGCATAAGCCCACCAGCCGTTTTGTTGAGCGTCTGCCGCAAGATTGACTGCCGTGGCGGCGGTATCGCAGAGAGCAAACGAGCAGGCACCCGAACCGCACACGTTTACGGCAATGGTACCGTCCTGTGAACGAAGCCAGTCAAGCACCGTTTGAATCCGCGGCTCCATCTGCGCGGAAATGACACCCAGGTTGTTGTGGACGAGCGCGTAGGCCACCTCTGCATCTCCCGAGTGAAGGGCAGATGCGATCGCTCCGGGCTTGTCCGCAGGCGCTGGGGTCTCGTCAAAACGTCGATAGGCTTCAATTGTTGAAACGCTTGCCTCGCGCGGCTTGACCAGCACGACGGGTGTCGCGGGTAGTGCGGGGTACTCGGTTGCCAGCACGTCTCCCCCACCCACGTAAAATGCAGGGCTGGCATGCAAAAAGAAGGGAACGTCGGCGCCAATGCCGCGCGCGATGTTGTCCAGCGCGGGATCGGCACGGTCGATACCCCAACTCTCTGCCAAGGCGACAATGACCGCCGCGGCATCCGTCGAAGGACCTCCCAGGCCGGCACACAACGGGATGCGCTTCTCGATCGTGATGCAGACATTGGCTTCGCGACCATAATGCTCGGCCATAGCAGCGGCCGCACGATACGCCGTATTCTTTTGCATGGGAAAGTCGGATGCCGGAATCGTCTGGACGGTCAGCTCCTGCGCCGGAGCGACTGTCACGATATCGGCAAGACCGACGGCTGCCATCAGGGAATCGACCTTATGGTAGCCGCGGTCGTCGCGCTCGGTATGAACCCCCAGATAGAGGTTGATCTTTGCCGGCGCGGAAAGGGTCAGGGACCAATCGGTCACCGCTAGTGCTCCTCGAGCTGATTGCCGAGCGGGGTAAAAATGTGCTCGCCGCTCTCGGGGTCGAACAGCTCGACCTGACCGGTGAGAACATCAATATACTGGTAGGACTGACGCGACTTGCGGCCACGGCGCTCGTCGACCTCGACGATAAAGACTGCCGGATGGACGCTCTTGATGGTGCCCATGCGCTCGACGACGCGGGTACGGCCCATGTTGGCCTTCACCTTAACGCGATCGCCCACCATATCGGTCAGCTTCTCGTGGATGTCGTCGACGTGATTGACTTCCATCTCTTCCATGAACAGGGCCTCCAGAAGGTGCAATTCAAAAAGGGGATAATACCCCTAAGATAGACAAAACTCTAATACTATAGCACCCTGCTGCCGCCATACGCAAGTATCTAAATAAGCCCCGTCCCAAATACGTACCAGACAACAACCTCGCATGACCAGTTGTTACGCGGTTTGGTAAAACCGCGTAACCTAAAGGTTGTCGGTGTCCAAGACGATGGTGAATGGGCCGTCGTTGACGAGATCGACTTTCATATCGGCGCCAAAGATGCCGTGCGCCACGTGTTCGACATCTTGGCGAACGAGCGTCAGGAAGTACTCGTAGAGCTCGTTGGCGACATCGGGGGCGCCAGCATCCGTAAACGATGGACGGCGGCCGTGACGGCAATCGGCGAACAGCGTGAACTGCGACACCACGAGAACCTCGCCGTCGACATCGGCAAGTGCCAGGTTGGTCTTGCCGTTCTCGTCCTCGTTAATGCGCAAGCCCCGGAGCTTTCCCCACAGCTTATCGGCCTCGGCGCGCGTGTCGCCGTGGCCCACGCCCAGCAGCACCAGATAGCCGCGCCCAATTTTGCCCACGCACTCACCGTCGACCGTCACGCCGGCGTTGAGCACGCGCTGCACTACCGCACGCACGGCCTACTCCTCGCCCGTCAGTTTGGCGGATAGGTGCTCGAGCGCATGGAATCGATGGCTGATGGCGTTCTTCTCGTCCGCCGTCAGCTCGGCCATGGTCTTGCCCGGCGTGTCGACCGGCAGGAACAGCGGGTCGTAGCCAAAGCCGTGATCGCCGCGACCCTCGTGTGCGATAACGCCCTCGCAGGCGCCTTCACCATAGGTGACCAAACCATCCGTGTCGATGAGCGCGACGACGCTCATAAAGCGCGCAGTGCGGTCCTCGTCGGCCACGCCTTCCAGGTTAACGAGGAGCTTGGCATTGTTGGCGGCATCGTCGCCGTGAACGCCCGCGTAGCGCGCGCTATACACACCGGGCTCACCATCCAGCGCATCGACGACCAGACCCGAATCGTCGGCAATGGCCATGAGCCCCGTCTCCTCTACCGCAGCCTGCGCCTTGATGATGGCGTTCTCCAAAAACGTCGTGCCGTTTTCCTCGGGGTCCTCAAAATCGCCCAGCTGACCGAGCGCCACAAAGCGAACCTCGGGCATAACCTTGCCTAAAATGGCCTCGATCTCGGTGAGCTTGTGGGCGTTGCCCGTTGCCACGACGATGGTCGCCGCCGGGTCGAGGGTGTCGATGTCGATCTTCTCAAGTGCCATGAGTGGCCTCCTTGTTCTTATAACAACGCCACACAAAAGGTAATTAGGCTCTCAAGCCCCTCCCCTCGCGCGGCAGCAGCCTTACAGTTCAGCGTTTCCGCAGATAAAACCTGCCAAAATAAACCTGTCCCTTTTTGGCAGGTTAGGCGAGGACTTGGCGCTGGAGCTCGATGAGCTCGGCAATGCCCTTGTCGCCCAAATCGAGCAGGGAATTGAGGCGCTTGCGGTCGAAGGGCGCCTGCTCGCCAGTGCCCTGAAGCTCGATCATCTCACCGGTATCGGTGGCGACAAGGTTCATGTCGACCTCGGCGTGACTGTCCTCGGAATAATCCAGGTCGAGCAGGGTGTTGCCGTCGACAACGCCCATGGAAATCGCGGCGACCTGGCCCGTGAGCGGAATGCGCTCGAGCTTACCCGCCTCGACCCACATGGCAAGGGCGTCGTGCAGCGCCACCCAGGCGCCGGTAATGCTCGCCGTTCGCGTGCCGCCGTCTGCCTGAATCACGTCGCAGTCGACGGTGACGGTGTACTCGCCGAGCGCCTTCATGTTGACGACGGTGCGTAGGCTGCGGCCGATCAGACGCTCAATCTCCATGGAGCGACCCTTGCGGTTGGCGTGCTCGCGCTTGCAGCGCTTGCCGGTCGATGCCGGCAGCATGGCATACTCCGCCGTTACCCAACCGGCCTTGGCGCCCTTGCGCCAGCCCGGCACGCCCTCCTCGATGGTGGCAGCGCACAGCACGCGCGTATCGCCAAACTCGGCCAGGCACGAACCGTGGGCGTGCTTCATGACACCGCGAGTAAGCTTGATGGGGCGCAGCTCATCGGCGGCGCGGTCGTTGGCGCGATTGACCTGCATGTACTCCATAGAAATATCCTTTCGGCAAAAGGTGAACGTGAGCCTTTGGTCGGTGACCTTATATCTATTTCAGTTCGTCGATATCGATATGCTCAATGCTTTTGAGCGGCTGGCCAAAGATAAAACTGCCCGCCACCGCAAACTCAGCAATGTTATCGGCCGTCGTTGCAAAACGATGCTGCGGCTCGGCCGCGTCGCCCGCCAGCTGCTCGCGGCGCGTGAGAATATCGGTCAGCTCGCGCGTGGTCTCCTCGGCGGAGCTCACCACGCGCACTCCGGGACCCAGCGCATGGCGAATAGGCCCCACGAGCAGCGGAAAATGCGTGCAGCCGAGTACCACGGTATCGATGCCGTGGTCGCACAGCGGCTCAACCGTGGCGCCGACCAGCGCGCGTACGGCAGGCGTATCAAAGATGTCCTCGTTCTCGAGCCACTGCTCTTGCAGATGTGCGCCCGAGGCGAGCTCGTGCTCAACGACCTCGACAAAGCTCGAGGCAGGGCAGCCGTATACGTCGACGCCGGCATCCAGGTCCTGAATGGCACGCGTGTAAGCGCCTGAGCGAATGGTGAGGTTGGTGGCGAGCACGCCCACCCGGCGCGTGCGGGTGCTGTTGATTGCCGCGCGTGCGCCCGGTGCGATCACACCGATGACGGGGACGTCGAGCACCTGCTGGGCCAAGCGCAAGGCCGCAGCGGTCGCCGTATTGCAGGCGATGACCATGATCTTGACGTCGTGCTTCGACAGCCAACGGCCCGCCTGCAGTGCAAATGTGCGCACCTCGTCCTCGGTGCGGGTGCCGTAGGGGCAGCGCTTGGTGTCGCCAAAGTAGTAGACGGACTCGTGCGGCAACGCCGTTGCGATGGCGCGTGCAACCGTCAGACCGCCCAGACCAGAATCGAACACGCCAATCGGGCGCGTGTCGCCTGCCGGATTCTCGATATCGGACATTACCTCACCAGATTCTCTCTCGAAAAGATATGGCTCAGCGCGATAGGACCGCACTACGAACGGGCCGCGACGAGCAGCTCTGCCGTTGCCGCCCAGCCATCGACAATCTTGCCGCGCGTGACGTAGGCGTTATCGCAAACATCCAGGAACTCGGGCGCGCCGGCGCTGGTCAAACCGTTCTCGACCAGGCAGAACGTGCCCACGTGGTCAGCCATGTAGAAGTCGGACTCGGAATCGCCGAGCGCCAGCGTCTCCTCGCGCTCGATACCCAGGTGCTCGCAGAAACGTGCGATGGCAACGCCCTTGTTGAGACCGGCGGGATTGATGTTAAACGCGCGGCCATCCTCGACGCGTTCGAGCTCGAGCGTCGTCGGTTTGGACAGATGGGTCAGATGGCCGTTGCAGGCCCAGACCAGGCCGCAGCCGGCCTCGTCAAGAATGGCCTGGACCTCGTCGTCGGGCACATCGCCGCGCATGCCGACGGTGACCTCGCGGTACTTGTAGCCAGTCGACATGTCGTTGTGGTACTCGATCTTATGCGGCCAGCGGGCGAGAATCTTCTCGCACACGCCGGTCTGCTCGATCACCTGATGCGGCGTGAGGCCGCAGGCGGGGTCGTAGGGCATATCGCCGGTCAGATACTCCCAATCGTTGGCCTTGAGATTGTACATGACCAGGCCGCCCATCTCGCCGATGTAGGAGTTGAGGCCGAGCACGCGCGCATCCTCGTGGATCATAGTGCGGTTGCGACCCGAGGTGGGGACCACCTGGATGCCGGCACGGGCAAGTGCCACGACAGCCTCGACGAGCTTGGTCGAGGGGTTGCCGTCGTTGTCGCGCAGCACGCACGAGCCGGGCGCAAGCATGGTGGCGTCCAGGTCGGTAAAGACATAGTTGACCTTTGCGAGACGCTCGCGCATCTCGCCCGAAAGCTCGGCGACGGTCGGCAGGGTATTGTGGGACATGGTCACTCCATTTACGTAGAAGGGGCTTCTGGTCTTAGGCGTCGTACGCCGCAAGGGTGCGCTTGAGAATCGAACCGTCGCGCTCACAAGACTCGGGTCCGTTCTTGCGCAGCATACGCTCTTCTTCGCCCTTACCGGTCACGATGACCACGGCAGGACGGACGGTTTCGCGCACGGCAGTCTCGATAGCGGCAACGCGATCAGTCACGATTTGCCAGTTATCATTTCCCTGCGCTTGAACGTTGCGCGCGATCTCGGCGCAGATATCCTCGACATCCTCGGGGCCGGGGTCATCCTCGGTAATCACGATTCGGTCGGCATACTTGCCAGCGGCGATGCCCATCGTGGTGCGTCGATCGACACCCTTACCGCCCGTAGCGCCAAATACAACCGCCAGCTCGCGCTCGGGATAGTTCTCGCGCAAGTCACGCAGAAGCGTCTCGAGGCTCATGCCGTTATGTGCAAAATCGACGATGCCCAGGATTTTGCCCGATACGGACGGATAGAGCTCCATGCGGCCGGGAACGAAGACGCCCTCAAAGCCATGGACGATACCCTCTTCAGAAATGCCCAGGGCCTCGGCGCAGGCAATAGCGGCAAGCGCGTTGGACACATTGAACTTAACCGGCGTGGGAATCACAATGTCGCGCGTAAAGCGGGGCGTGCGCACCGTTGCCACCACGCCGCAGTCGCCATTACGAATCGCCAGCGCAAACACGTCGGCACGCTCGTCGGTCAAGGAGAACGTCACCGTACGTTCGCAACGAGATGCCGCCTCGAGCACACGATCGACCTTATCCATATCGAGATTGACCACGGCAAAACGGCTCTGCGAGAAGATTTTGAGCTTGCTGGCAAAGTAATCCTCGAGCGTCGGATGCTCAATCGGCGAAATGTGATCCTCGCCGATATTGGTAAAGGCGCCGACTTCAAAGACGATCTTGCCCGTGCGCTCGTATTTGAGGCCCTGGCTCGATGCCTCCATAACCAGCCACGGGGCACCCGCCTCCGCAGCATGCGCGATGCGAGACTGCAGCAGGAAGGATTCGGGGGTTGTCAGCTTGGAAGGGCCTGCCTCGATGCCGTCGTCGAACTCAATGCCCGTATTAAGAGCGGGCCGATGACAGCCCGTAAGCTTGGCCTCGTTGGCGAGAATGCCTCGCAGATAAAAGCTACAGGTCGACTTGCCCTTGGTGCCTGTAAAGGCGCAGACCTTCACCTTACCCGACGGGTGCCCATAAAAGGCATCTGCCACCACGGCGAGCGTGCGACGAATATCACTCACAATCACCGCGGGAACATCAACATCGTAATCGACCTCGGAAACGTAGGCCACGGCGCCATCGGCGATTGCCGAAAGCAGGTACTCGCGCTTAAACGCACGGCCCTTGCAGACAAACAACGTGCCTGGACGCACCTGGCGCGAGTCATCAGTCGCAAACTCAATACGCTGGTCGCACGAATCGCTCGGTCTGGAAACAACAAGGTCATCTTCCTCGAGCAACTCTATATAGCGCATCAGAGTTAGCTTCTCTTGTGTCGGACTCGACATACAAAGACCTCTCTCGCTAAATTCAGCCTTAAAGGGCAAAAGACGTCCCGCGGCAGAAACGATGAAACATTCTGTATTATCAACCATCCTAATATGCCACCTGACCTTGCGCGCACTGCAGCCTTCTAAAAAATTGCATGGACTGTGCCGTGGGTTAATAAATGACAACAGTGTCCACCCCGTGTAAAAACAGGGAAATCTGGGTGCTATTCTTTATCCAAATGTCTTGATGTGCCTCATTGACCCGCAATGCCGACTCATCATGCCCAAGCAAAGGATTCCAGATGAAACGACACTTCGAACGTCGCCACCGCTCGGCACATGTCCAGTTGACCCGGCGCATCGTCTGCGCCTTCGTGACGGTCGTTGTGGCCCTTGCCACCATCATCGGCGCGAGCGGCTGTTCGTCCTCCCAGAACGCCTCGAGCACCTACACACTCGTCGAGAATGGCAAGTTCACCGTCGCAAGTGACTTGGCCACACCCCCGTTTGAATACGTCAACGATTCCGGCGAAGACCAGGGCTTTACCTATGAACTCATGGGCATGATCGCGGACGAGCTCGGTCTGGAGCTCAACTACTTGCCGGCGCAAAAGTTCGACGGCATTATCCCCATGGTCAAACAGGGTGTAAAGACCGATGTCGGCGCATGTAACATCACGATTACCGACGAGCGCAAGGAAGAGGTCGACTTCACCGACCCCTATATCGACTCCAACCAGGGCGTCGCAGTTGCAAAGAATACTGGATGCGACACGGTCGACAGCCTCAACGCACCGGGCGTCAAAATTGCCGTGCAGTCGGGCACCACGTCCGAGGAGTGGGCAATCGAGAACCTGCCACAGGCAACCACCGTCAACTTTGACGACTGGACGGCAGCCTTCACCGCCGTCATGAGTGGTCAGTGCCAGGCGGTCGTATGCGATCTGCCCGTTGAGCAGTGGATGGTTTCGAACTCCTTTATCGGTATGGAGATCATCAAAGAGGTTCCGACGGGCGAGCAGTTTGGCATTGCCGTCTCTAAAGACAACCCCGAGCTGACACAGGCCATCAACGATGCCCTTGCCAAGATCAAGAGCTCCGGCGCCTATGACAAACTGTACGAGAAGTGGTTTGGCATGGCACCCACGAGCGGGTCCGATAACGAGGATGCCTCGAGCTCAGAGGACGCGACGGGCGCTTCACTCGCCGTCACCTCGGCGACCGCCAAGTCAAACGAAGACGGCGGCAACGGCGTGCTCGGCGGCATCGCAACCCGCCTGACCTGGGAAGCGACAACGGGTAGCGACGAGGGCGACGTTTCGCAAATTGAGCTTGAGTTGCCCGAGGGCGGGTCATTTGAAAGCACCGATGTTAAGGTCACGCTGCTCGACGGGCTGAACCAGACGGGTGTCAAGGCATCGTGCTCGCTGGACGGCTCAAAGCTCGTCATTAAGTTCGCCGATCCCGTCGCCGCCGGCTCACAGATTCGCGTTGTCGTCCCCGACGTCGTATTCCCGAGCAACGCGGGTGCCTATGCCGTCACCGGCAGCTATGTCGCCGTCGGCGACAAGCGAGATCTTCCCGAGAGCCCCACCATCAGCGTCTCGGAGAGCACCATGGTGCAAGAAATCGTCGCCTGGCTCGATGCCCAGCCTTGGGTTGCCGCGTGGAACTCCAACCCGTTTTTGGGCATGTTCTGCAAGCCGCAGATTATCGTCACCTCAATCGTCTCGCTCTTTAAGGGCTGGGGCATAGCACTTGCCGTGACCGCTATCGGTTTTCCGCTCGCCATCCCCATCGGCTTGCTGTTTGCCTTTATGAAAATCAGTCATAGTCGTATGCTGCGCGGCATCGCCGTAACATACATCAACGTCCTGCGCGGAACCCCGCTCTTCCTGCAGATCTACATTGCGTTCTTTGGGTTCCCTATGATCGGTCTCAACGTGCCCAATCTGCCGCTCGGCGTTGGCGTCCTAGCCATCAACTGCTCGGCCTATCTTGCCGAGATTTTCCGCGCCGGCATCGAGAGCGTACCGCATGGTCAAGCGGAAGCTGCCTACTCGCTTGGCATGACTTGGTCCCAAGTTATGTCGCGCATCGTGATCCCGCAAGCCGTACGTTACGTTATACCGACTATGACCAGCGAGTTCGTTATGCTGTACAAGGACACGTCACTGCTTTCGAGCGTTGGCGTCATGGAGCTCATGCTGTTCTCCAAAAACCTCACGGCCACCACGGGCAACATTACGCCCTACATTTGCGCCGCACTTTACTATCTGGTCGTGACGATTCCGCTCATCCACATCGTCACCAAGGTGGAGCACCGTCTCGCCGAGCGCAGCAAGCGTTAACCGCTCATACATAGCATTCGCAACCACGGCCCGACGCTTCGTCTGAAGATCGGGCGTGGTTTTTTCGGTTCGCTCGGCGCTTATGCCCTATCACGAAACAAAAGATTGGCATGATAGTAAAGATTATTTGACATCAGCTGCCACAATCCTTGCGGCAGTACACCTGAGCCGTCAGCAGAAAGGATCTTGCATGTGCGGTTTTGTCGGTTTTACCGGTACAGATGAACAGAGTGAGCTGGTTCTCACGGCTATGATGAATCGCATCATCCACCGTGGTCCCGATATGGGCGGCCAGCATATCGTCAACAACGTTGCCCTTGGCTTCCGTCGTCTTTCGATTCTTGATCTTTCCGAAGCTGGAGCTCAGCCCATGTCGAGCGACGACGGCAAGGTCACGATTGTCTTCAACGGAGAGATCTACAATTTCCAGGAGCTTCGCGCCGAGCTGGAGGCAGCCGGCTACGCCTTCCACTGCAACGCCGATACCGAGGTCCTGGTACACGGTTACGAGGAGTGGGGCGAGGACCTGGTCAACCGCCTGCGCGGCATGTACGCGTTCGTGATTCACGACCAGAACAAGAACAAACTCTTTGGCGCTCGTGACATCTTTGGTATCAAGCCGTTCTATTACTACCAGGCATCCGATGGCTCGCTGCTGTTTGGCTCCGAGATCAAGAGCTTCCTGGACCATCCCAAGTTTGAGAAGGCCGTCAACCACGACGCGCTGCGCCCCTACCTGACGCTGCAATTCCCCGCCACGGAGGAGACCTTCTTTAAGGGCGTGTTCAAGCTTGCCCCGGCGCATTGCTTTACGTATGACCTGACGACCAACACCATGGACATCAAGCGTTACTGGAGCTGTGACTTCACCGACGACAACTCCAAGACCTTCGAGGAGTACGTGGACGAGTGCGACAAGGTCGTGCACGAAAGCGTCGCTGCACACCGAATTGCCGATGTTAAGGTGGGCTCGTTTCTTTCTGGCGGCGTGGACTCCAGCTACATTGCCGCCTGTCTTATGCCCGACACCACGTATTCTGTCGGCTTCGATTACAAGAACTTCAACGAGACCAACTACGCTGCCGAGCTTTCCGACAAGCTGGGCATCAAGAACGTGCGCAAGATGATTACCGCCGACGAGTTCTTCGATGCACTGCCCGATATCCAGTATCACATGGACGAGCCGCAATCGAACCTGTCCAGCGTGCCGCTGTACTATCTGGCGCAGATGGCTTCCGAGGAGGTCACCGTCGTCCTTTCGGGCGAGGGTGCCGACGAGCTGTTTGCCGGCTACGAGTGGTACGAGGACACCCCCGAGATGCGCTCCTTTAAGAAGCGCGTGCCGCTCGGCGTACGTCGCGCCCTGGGCTCGCTCGTTCAGCATCTCCCCTACTTTAAGGGCCACAACTTCCTGACGAAATGCGCCGAGGTTCCCGAGCGCTGGTATGTGGGTCAGGCAAAGGTGTTCGATCCCTCCGAGGTCGACGAGGTGCTCAAGCCCGCTTATGACACCGGCAAGAACGCCGCCGAAATGTGCGCCGAGTACTACAAGCAGGTTCCCAACTGCTGCGAGCTTTCCAAGAAACAGTATCTGGATATGAACATGTGGCTACCGGGCGATATCCTGCTCAAGGCAGACAAGATGTGCATGGCGCATTCTCTGGAGCTTCGCGTCCCGTTCCTGGACAAGAAGGTCATGGAGTTTGCCGAGCACATTCCCGCCAACTACCGTGTTAACGAAGAAGGCTGCAAGCTCGTTCTGCGTCACGCTGCCAACCGCACGCTGCCCGACGAGTGGGCAACGCGCAAGAAGGTGGGCTTCCCCGTACCGGTCAAGTTCTGGCTGCGCGAGCAAAAGTACTACGACTACGTAAAGGAATACTTCACCGCACCGTGGGCTGCCGATTTCTTTGACACCGATGCGCTCATGAAACTGCTTGACGATCACTTTGAGGGTCGCGCGCTCAACCAGCGCAAGATCTATACCACGTTGACGTTCCTCATCTGGTACAAGCGCTTCTTTATCGACGAGGACAAGGGCGCCGAAGTCGCCGCGTAAGTTTCGTTATGAATTAGCGGTGAACAGCACGGGGTTTCCGCTATACTCAATCCCTGCGGGCGATTGGCGCAACGGTTAGCGCAGGTGCTTTACACGCACAAGGCTGGGGGTTCGAATCCCTCATCGCCCACCACTGAATTGGAAACGGTCCTCGCAAGGGGACCGTTTTGGTTTGGCCCCATCGCAGAGGGATTCGAACCCTACGGCTCGCTCGTTTCAAGGGCAATGGTCAAAAAATGCCAAATATGAGTACTGCCACCTTTTTTGTAACAGCATTTTCAAGGTCCCAAAGGGCAAATCTGACATCAAAGCAACGGCTAATGGTCCGGATGAGCATGTTTTCTGACAACAAAACTGAACATATGTGGTCTAACTAATCCTGGATAATCGGTTTGATATGAGATTCAACTGGTGACAGTACTCATATTTGGCATTTTTTGACCAGAGGGACTTTTGCCCATCGCAAATCGGCAACAAAACGGGCTCCAGACCGCTGAATCGTCCCGCATATGGCACGTCCGCAGTCCGGAACCCGGTCCAAATTGAGTTATTGCGCTGTGTTAGGCCAAAACGTCCGACAAAATCTCGATCAGGCTGTCCACGTCGGCTTCCTCGCACACGAGCGGCGGCAGGAAACGCAGCGTGTGGGCACCAGTAGCGTTAATCACGGCGCCGGCGGCCAGCGCGCGGGCAACAATATCATGCGCATCGCCCGCAGCGTCATCCAGATCGCAGCCGAGCATCAAGCCGCGGCCACGTACCTCAGTCACGTGCGGCAGCTTGGCGAGCTTTGCCTCCATATAGGCGCCTACCTTGGCAGCATGCTCGCCATAATCGCCGCGCACGAGCGCGGAGAGCGTCGCGGCGCACGCCGCGACAGCCAAGCAGCTACCGCCAAAGGTCGAGCCGTGGTCGCCCGGCTTAAACACGTCGGCGATCTCCTTCTTTGCCACCACGGCACCCATGGGCACGCCATCGGCAATGCCCTTGGCAAGGCTCATAATGTCGGGTTCCACGCCATAGGTCTGGAATGCAAACGGCTTGCCGGAACGGAAGATGCCACACTGGACCTCGTCGGCGATAAGAACGGCACCCACCTCGTGTGCCAAGTCGCGCGCTGCCGCCATAAACTCCTCGGTCATGGGGTGCACACCGCTCTCGCCCTGAATCGGCTCGAGCATGACGGCGCAGACCTCGCTTCCCAGCTGCTTAAAGATCGAGCGAAGTTCGTCGACATCGTTGGGCGTGCAGGCCACAAAGCCACCCGGCAGCGGGCGGAAGCTATCCTGCAGCCAATCCTGCATGGTAGCGGCAATGGTCTCGAGCGTGCGACCATGAAAGCCGCCGCGCATGCATACGATGGTGTTACCGCCGTTACCGGCACGCTTGGCGTACAGACGCGCGAGCTTCATCGAGCCCTCGTTAGCTTCGGCACCAGAATTGGCAAAGAACGTCTCCCATACCTGCTCGCCCGCAGCCGGGGCACCGAGTGCAGCGGCCGCGGTCTCATCGCCGGCGGCAATGGCATCGGCCAGCACACACGCACCATCTACGTCGTCGTTGGCAAGCTTGGACAGCAACGCTGCGACCTGTCCGCGCTGCTCGATGTAGAAGTAGTTAGACACATGCAGAAGCTTTTTGGTCTGCGCCTCGAGCGCCGAGAGCACTGCAGCGTTGCCGTGGCCAAGGCTGCACACACCGATACCAGCGAGAAAGTCAAGATACTCACGGCCGTCATCGCCGATGAGCTTCATGCCGTGGCCTTCGACAAACTCTACCGGAGAGCGACCAAAGGTATGCATAACGTAATGGGATTCGAGCGATTGTTGAGTTGCAAGTGACATGGGATGCCTTTCGTTGGGCGCCGTACGGCGCAGGGCTATGGGTGCAGGGACGCGACGACCGCGGGTCGGCTAGACCGTCTGGAGCTTCTCGACCTCGTCGAGGTTCTCGGTCAGGCGCGCCGCAAACGTCGAAAGCGGGTGCGGATGCGTATCGAACTCGTAAGCCGTCTCGGTGGAGTGGATCACGGTGCCGACGCCGGCATCGGTCAGCAGCTCCAGGAGCAGCGAATGCGGCGTGGTGCCGTTGATGATGTGCGCGCGGAACACACCGGCGGCAAGCGCATCGACAGCGGCGCGTAGCTTGGGAATCATGCCCTTGTCGACTTCGCCGCCGTAGAGCATCTCATTGACCTCATCGAGCGTCAGGTTGGAGATAAGCGAATCCTTGTCGCTAAAGTCCTTGTACAGACCATCGACATCGGTCAAAAAAATCGCCTTGTGCGCATGAAGCGCCGCTGCAACGGCGCCGGCGGCGGTATCGGCGTTGATGTTGAAGAAGCCACCGTCCTCCCCCGCCGCGACCGTGGCGATAACGGGAATGTACTCGCTGTCGAGCAAACGCTCGATATAGTCGGTGTTGACGTGCGTGACCTTGCCTACGCGGCCGAGCTCTGGGTCGAGTGGCTCGGCGATAAGGGTACCGGCGTCGCTACCGGACACGCCCACGGCCAGGTTGCCGTGGTGGTTGAGCGCCGCGACCAGCTCCTGATTGACCTTGCCGCCCAGCACCTCGCGCACGATATCCATGGTGGCAGGCGTAGTCACGCGCTGGCCGTTCTTAAACTCGACGGGGATGTCGTAGTGGCTGAGCGCCTCGTTGATGGCCTTGCCGCCGCCGTGCACGATAACAGGGCGCATGCCGATAATCTTGAGCAGGACGATGTCGCTCATCACGTCACGACGCAGCTGCTCGTCGACCATGGCGGCACCGCCGTACTTGATAACGACCGTCTTACCGGTCAGGTTCTTAATCCACGGCAGCGCCTCGAACAGCAGCTGCGCGGTAACTTCGTTGGATTCGCTCGAGCGACAATCGCGTGCGAACTTCATAGTCTGCCTCGTCTTTCGTTTAGCTATCGCGCCGTACCTCGTTGCCCGAGATTGCAGCGGGATGCACGGCACATCGGGAGTCTAGGAACGGTAGTCACCGTTAATGGAGATGTACTCGTGCGTGAGGTCGCAAGTCCACACGGTGGTCGCCGCGTCCCCTGCACCCAGGTCTGCCGAGATCACGATCTCGGGCGCCTCAAAACGTCGCAGGGCTTCGTCCTCATCGAAGGGGACCGTCAGGCCATCGCGACAGACGGGCATACCCATCATGTCGATGGACACATCTTCTTGGTTAAACTGCACGCCGCACTTACCGAGCGCCATGGCAACGCGGCCCCAGTTGCAATCGTGGCCGGCAATGCAGGTCTTGACGAGCGGCGAGTTGGCGACGGCACGAGCGGCGATATCGGCCTCCTCGTCGTTCACGGCGCCGGTGACGTTAACCGTCACGAGCTTGGATGCGCCCTCGCCATCTGCGGCGATGTTGCGCGCCAGGCTCTCGCACACCTCATGCACGGCAAAGGCTAGCTCGTCGAAGGCGTCAGAGCCCTCGACAATAGGCTCGGCATCTGCGGCAGCGGCGCCGGAGGCAAGCATGATGCAGGTGTCGTTAGTCGAGGTGTCGGAATCGACCGTTACCTTGTTGAAGGTCTGTTTGACGGTGGAGAGCAACAGGGCATGGAGCGCCTCCGGCTCGACGGGGGCATCGGTAGTGATGACCGCGATCATGGTTGCCATGTTGGGCATGATCATGCCCGAGCCCTTGCACATACCGCCCACCGTATAGGCATTGCCTGCGTGCCCCGCGGCCTCGCTGCGGTAACACACGGCATACTCCTTGGAGTGCGTGTCGGTCGTCATGATAGCGCGGGCGGCATCGGCGCCACCGTGGGCGGAGAGCGCCTCGTAGGCGGCAGGAACGGCAGTCTCAAACGTGTCAATCGACAGAATCTGACCAATTACGCCCGTGGAGGCGACCAGAATCTGCTGGGGCTCGCAGCCGATGACCTGCGAGGCGATGTTGCAGGTCTCGCGCGCGCAGGCAAGACCGGTCTCACCCGTGGCGGCGTTGGCATTGCCAGAGTTGACCGAAATGCCGGCAATGACGCCGTAGCCCTTGTCGGCGCCGCCCAGGTTGGCACGGCTCACCTGCACGGGCGCCGCACAAAAGCGGTTAGTCGTAAACACGCCGGCCCCGGGACAGGGTTTATCGGGCACGACGAGCGCGTAATCCAGGCGCTCGGGATTCTTGCGGAATCCGGCATGGATTCCCGCCGCCTTAAAGCCGGCTGCCGCCGTTACGCCGCCCTCTACGGCACGAATTTTGATATCGAACTGCTCAGCATTCATCGTCTTTATGACTCCTTATATCAAACAAAAAATGGGCATCGGTTGGTGCGCCATGCCAGCCACAATCATGAGACCAGCTTAAGAGTGGCGCCCCACTCGATGCCCGACTACCAAATCGCTAACAATCGAATGTGCTACACCGGGCACGCCACTGTGGGCAAGCCTCGTCGCTCGTCAAAACCAAAGACGATATTGGCGCACTGGACCGCCTGGCCTGCTGCGCCCTTGCACAGATTGTCGATGGCGCCCGTAGCCACCAGAACGCCCGCGCGCTTGTTGAGCGCGAGACCGATCTGGGCGGCGTTGGTGCCGACGACTGAAGCCGTCTTGGGCTGCTGGCCGGCATCGAGTACGCGCACAAAGGTGCGACCGGCGTAGAACTGCTTGTAATGGTCGACAACGTCCTCAAGGGTCAGCGTGTCGATAGCCTGCGGCGCGAGTGGCAGCGTCACCGTGGAGAGCAGGCCGCGCTTGAGCGGTGCCAGATGCGGGGTGAAGACGATGCGGTCGGTCAGGCCAAGAATCTGCTCGATTTCGGGCGTGTGACGATGCTTGCCCACGCCATAGGCCTCCAGGTTTTCGTCCGCGCTGCAAAAATGCGTACGGGCGTTGCAAGACTTACCGGCGCCCGTTACACCGCTGATAGCGTCAACGATCACGGGGCCGCTCTGGGCAACCCAGCCAGCGCGCACGGCAGGCGCGGCGGCAAGGCTCGTTGCGGTGGGATAGCAACCGGCGCAGGCGACCAGCACGGGCTTGCCGTCGGCGTGGTCGGATGCAGCGGTCTCCAAATCCTGGCAGAACAGCTCGGGCAGGCCAAAGGCGCGGGTCTTGAGTAGCTCGGGGCTCGTGTGCTCAGCGGCATACCAGGCCTCAAAGGTGGCCGGATCGCTCAGGCGATAGTCGGCCGAGAGGTCAATGCAGGAGACTCCCGCGGCAAGCAGGGCGGGCACCTGTGCCATGGCAGCCGTGTGAGGCACGGCCAAAAAGACCGTATCGCAGTTCTTGAGCTCGGGGGCATCATGCGTCGTGAAGACAAGATCGCTTACGCCGGCGAAGCTCGGGTACACCGCAGACAACGGCTGGCCGGCATCGGCGTTGGACGTAATGGCAGCAAGTTCAAACTCGGGATGACCGAGGACGAGGCGAATGAGCTCGGCACCGGCATATCCAGCCGCACCGACGATTCCAACCTTTAATGACATATCAGACTCCTTGTCTGCAGTTATGCACCAATGCGCATCCCGCAGCCGTCGTTATGAAGTGGGTTGAAACATTAGCACCAAAAGATGCATATATACGCAAATCTTTTACATATTCATGCATTGAAACAGTCCCGACACATTCACTCGAAGGAATTGACAAATGAATACGGGCCCCACATTGCCCAATGCACCTTACGGTGACGTTGCAATGTGGGGCCCGCTACATGCGAGAATTTGAATTGTCGAAGCTTGCTGAGAGACTCGTTTAGAGCTCGACCGGCACCCATTCGTCATGGTTGCAGATAAAGGCCTCGGGTTCCTCCACGCTAAAGAAGACGAGCGTGGGATCGTCTGCGCCCTCGTAGTGCTCGCCTAGGCGCTCCAGGTGCTTCCAGCCTGCCTCGCGCATATCGGGAGCGGCTTGGTCATCCAGACCCGCACGCCCGCGCAAGATGAGCCAGCCATGGCCCGGCCACCAACTCGTGGCCTCAAAGCGTTGATTTTGCAGCAGCTCTTGCCACACGTCTTTGGTGCGCGCCGTTACAAACCACAGCTTGCCGTCCTGGATCTGCGCAAACGAAAACGGACGCACATGCGGCTGTCCGTCAACGCTCGTCGCCAAATACCATGCCGGCACCGACGTCAGATACTCCAACACCGTATTCAATCCGTCCATGTGTCCTCCTGGCACTAGTCTTTTTGGGTCGGAGCTGTTTTAGCTACCCTAGGGCTAAAGCTCCAGGCGCTCCTCGCTGCCGTCGATATCACAGAAACGGGCGGCGATATTTCGCACCGAGAAAAACGCAAGGCGACCGTCGTTGGCACTATCGTGTTGCTCGCCGATGCCCACCATGTGCTTAAAGCCGGCTTGGCGCACCCGGTCGCTCACGACCGCGTCGTCCTCGAGCGCGGCCTCGCCAGTTAACACGATCCAGCACTCCCCCGGCTTCCAGCCCGAGAGCTCAAACTTGGGATTCGCGCTCAACTCCGCCCACACGTCCTTATCGCGCGAGGTGCAAAACCACAGCTTGCCATCATCGACCATGGCAAACGAGAACGGCCTCACGCGCGGCTGACGTCCGTCCGTCACGTCGATCGTGCCGAGATACCACGCCGGAATACGCCTAAGATACGAACAGGCGCGCTCGAGCTGCGCCGTGCGGTCGTTGTCGGTCATAGGGGCCCCTTTCCTGCGCTCGAATCGCGCCTAAACAAGTTGAAGATTGATGACGATGACGCAGATGAGCAGCAACGCCGTCACCACCGCCGCCAACGCGTCGCCGCGGCCAAATGCAAGCGCATGCAGACGTGTGCGGCCCTGCTCGCCATGATAGCAACGGGCATCCATGGCGGCAGACAGCGTTTCGGCATGACGGAACACGCCCGTGAACAGCGGAATCGCCACACTGCCGAGCATACGCACGCCGCCGAGCGGGCCTCCCGTCACGCGCGCACCGCGGCTCGCCTGCGCATCGGCCGTCTGCTTCATCTCGGTGGCAAACTGCGGCATAAAGCGCAGCGCGATACCCATGATCATGCCGAGCTCGTGCGCAGGAAGTCCCACACGCGCAAACGGCGCGAGCAGGCGCTCAAAGCCCGCGGTGAGGTCGAGCGTCGGTGTGGTGAGCGTGATAGCGCTCATACCGGCCATCATCAAGGTCAGGCGGCACGCCATAAAGGCGGCGGAATGCAGCGAGCCCTCGCTTATCTGCAAAAAGCCGAGCTGCCACAGAATGCGCCCGCTCTGGTCGGAAAACAGGTTGAGCACCGCGACCACCACGACGATCGCCAGCAGCGGCGCCATCGATGACAGGACACGGCGAAGCGGCACCCGGGACACGGCATAGATCAGGACAACGAAGATTGCGACCGGGACCAGTCCGCGGAAGCTACTGACCGTGAGCGTCGTGATCAGAAACACAAAGCCCAAGAGCAACTTGGTTCGCGGGTCCAGGCGGTGGATTGTACTATCGCCGGGATAGTAGCTGCCAAACGAAAACGCCTCCATTAGCAGCCCTCCTCTCGCGCGACCGTCTTGGATTCGGCCTCGTCCGAAACGTTAGAAGAACCGTCTGAGCAACCGATCAGCAAATCTGCCAACTCGTCGGCCAACGACTCAACCGTATAGAGGCCGTCCAAGCGTAGCGGCACGTCTGCCCTCGCAAGCGCCAGCGCCATGCGCTGGGCAGCGGGAACACCCAAGCCGATCGACTTGAGCTCATCGGCATACGCAAAAACCTGAGCGGGCGTACCCTCGGCAAACACCGTGCCCTCGTTCATCACGACAATACGGTCGCAGCAATTGGCAAGGTCATCCATACTGTGTGAGACCATGACGACGGTCAGGCCATCGCGGTGAAGTCGATCGATGAGCCCCAGGAAATCACTGCGCGCCGCCGGATCGAGTCCCGCCATGGGCTCATCGAGCACCAGGACTTCGGGCTCCATGGCGAGCACGCCGGCGAATGCCACGCGCCGTTGCTGCCCGCCCGAAAGTTCAAAGGGGCTCTTGTCGCCCACCGTGGCCAGGTCGAGGCCTACGCGCGCGAGCGATGACGCAACGCGGCGGGCAACCTCGGTCTGTGACAAGCCAAGGTTATGCGGACCAAATGCCACGTCCTGTGCCACGGTCTCGGCAAACAGCTGACGCTCTGGATACTGAAACACCACGCCGACCTTTGCCTTAACCGCGGCGGCATCTTTCTTGTTTACCAGGTCGAGCCCCAGCGCATAAACAGAACCCTCCTGGGGACGAATCAGGCCGTTGAGATGCTGAACCAGCGTCGATTTACCCGAACCGGTATGGCCCGCAAGGCCCAGGAACTCGCCACGACACACCGTTAGCGACACATCACGCAACGCCCAAGGGCTGCTAGGGTCGTTGCCCCAGAGGGTCTGCTTGTTCGATGCGCCCTCGACGGCTGAACGCTTGTGCCAACGGCGACGCTCGCGGGCGCTCAGCGAATAGCTATACGAAAGGTGCGAAATCTCGATGACGGGCTCTGACGCGTTGTCCTCATTGTCTGCCGGAACAGCGCCGTCAGCGATTTCCGACTGGGATGCGGAAGACTGCCCCGCGGTGCCCGCCTCACTTCGCTCGGTATAGGCCTGCGCAACCTCGGCAACCATATCCGCCTCGCGCACCTGCGCGTGAACGGGCACGCCCTTCGCACGAAGCGCCCTGCCAAGACAGCACGATGCCGGCATATCCAGGTTCAGCCGCGCGAGTTCGTCCGCCTGCGTCAAGATTTCATCGGGCGTGCCCAACATGGCAACGCGCCCCGCCCGAAACACCGCGACTCGATCGGCCTCGGCGGCCTCTTCCATAAAGTGCGTAATCATCACGATGGTCATGCCGCGTTCGTGCAGCGCGTGACAGGCCTTCATAAGGCCCTTGCGCCCGCGCGGATCGAGCATCGAGGACGCCTCGTCCAAAATGAGCACGCGCGGCTCCATGGCGAGCACGCCGGCAAGCGCCACGCGCTGCTTTTGTCCGCCCGAGAGAGCGTGGGTCTCGTGGCGCTCAAAGCCCACCAGACCCACGGCCTTCAGCGCCTCGCGCACGCGCTGCGCGATCTGGGCCGATTCGACCCCTAAGTTCTCGGGACCAAACGCAACATCGTCCTCGACAAGCGTCGCCACAAGCTGGTCGTCGGGATTCTGGAACACCATGCCCGCAGTCGAGCGGATATCGTAAACCAGCTCGGGATCGGACGCGTCCATGCCGTTGACGCACACCGTTCCCGTATCGGGCTGCAGCAGCGCGTTCAAATGCTTGGCAAACGTCGACTTGCCCGACCCGTTTCCGCCGAGGATGCAGAAAAACTCGCCATCCTCGATGTTCAGATCGATGCCATCGAGCGCCAGTGCAGCACCGTCATAGCTAAAGGAAACGCCCCGACACTCAATCATGCGCGGCCTTTGACCTGGTCCTTTTTAGGCGTGATGAGGTTGGAGACTGCCTTATACACCGCCAGCGTCAACACCGAGTTGAGCACGGTCTTGATGAGGTTAAACGGCAAAACGGCGGGAAGCATGAGCGGCAGAATCACATCGGCCGAGCCATACCAGAACCAAACGCCGATGGTCAGGTTCGCGACCATGGACAGCGCCGTAGCGGCAATGACGCCGAGCATCAGGCCAATCACGGCACCCTTATAGGTATGCATCTTCTGGTAGACGATAGCCGCAGGCAGAATATAGCCCAGCGTGGCAACCAAGTTCATAAGCGCACCGACCCAATCGCCCGTGGTAAGCGCATGGATAACGATCGCCATAGCGGCAACAGCGGTGCCGGCACCAGGGCCATACGCAAATCCACACACCATCGCCGGCACCAGCGACGGGTCATACGTCAAAAACGGCGCCGAGGGAAGGATGGGCAGCTGCACATACATAAACAGTGCTCCCAAGGCGCACATCAACGCCATGGTAACGAGCTGTTTGGTGCTCCACCTATTCGTGTTCTCAAAATGGATATGCTGCGACTGTTCAGACATAAGATCACCTGCCTCTTTCATCCGGACTCTAACCGTTGGTACTGGTATCTCACCAGTTCAGCCGGCATGCGAACCAACGCACACACGGGTCGCGGACTCATCGGCTCGGCCGCAGGCACTTTACCTGCGCCACGGTGTCCCTTTGACATCGCCCGATTTACCGCCAGTGGGGAATTCCACCCCGCCCTGAAACAACAATTGCAAGTGTAGCACCAGCAGGCTTTCGCGCAAGTATGCCAAAGGTAATTTATGGCGGAGACCAGTTGCCGTAAAAACCACGTTCCCCACCCATCCCAAAGTAGCGCGCCTTTCGCGCGAAACGCGAAACAGCGAGGGGGACACGTATTCCCATCAACCACGTCCTTCTCCGCGAGCCGACCTCAAGGCCGCAAACGCAGGGAATCCGGGGGCGTGACGGGGGTTTCTCTCCGGAACATTTCCGCAGGACGCAAAGAGGCTCCGCAGCGCGAAGCGCGATGCGGAGCCTCTTTGCATGTCCGAGGACGTTCCGGAGAGAAACCCCCGTCACGCCCCCGGATTCCCGGTGGGAGTTCTAGACCTTGTCGGCCTTAGTACATACCGCCGCCCTGCTGACCAGCGGTGGCAGCAGCGATAGCGTCCTCAAGCTGAGTGTTCTTGGGCACATCGGAGACGGTGGCCTCGGTGATGAGAATCAGGCTGGCGACAGAAGCAGCGTTCTGCAGGGTGACGCGGCTGACCTTGACGGGGTCGAGGACGCCCATCTCGATCATGTCGCCCCACTCGCCGTTGGCAGAGTTGAGACCCTGGCCAGCGGGCAGCTCGGCAACCTTGTCGACCACGACAGCGCCCTCAAAGCCAGCGTTCTTGGCGATGGTGGCGACAGGAGCGGTCAGAGCCTTCTTGACGATGTCGACGCCGATCTTCTCCTCGGGGTCGTCAATCTCGACAGCGTCGAGCGCAGGAGCGGCGTCCATGAAGGCGACGCCGCCGCCGGCGACGATGCCCTCCTCGACAGCAGCGCGGGTAGCCTGCAGGGCATCCTCGACGCGGTGCTTGATCTCCTTGAGCTCGGACTCGGTAGCAGCGCCGACCTTGATGACGGCAACGCCACCGGAGAGCTTGGCCAGGCGCTCCTGGAGCTTCTCGCGGTCGAAGTCAGAGGTGGTGTTCTCCATCTCGCCCTTGATCTGAGCGATGCGGGCGTCGATGGCCTCCTTGGAGCCAGCGCCGCCGACGACGACGGTGTTGTCCTTGGAGATGGTGACGGACTTAGCGGTACCGAGCATATCGGCGGTGATGTCAGCGACCTTCACGCCCAGCTCGTCCAGAGCGGCCTGGCCACCGGTGAGGACGGCGATGTCCTCGAGGATGCGCTTGCGGCGATCGCCGTAGCCCGGGGCCTTGACGGCGCAGACGTTGAGGGCGCCACGGATCTTGTTGAGGACCAGGGTCGGCAGAGCCTCGCCGTCGATGTCCTCAGCGATGATGAGCAGGCCACGGCCGGCGCGCTGGACAGCCTCGAGAACGGGCATGATGTCCTGAACGCTGGAGATCTTCTGGTCGGTGATGAGGATGTACGGATCCTTCATCACGGCCTCCATGCGGTCGTTGTCCGTGACGAAGTAAGCAGAGACATAGCCCTTGTCGAACTGCATGCCCTCGACGGTGTCGATGGTAATGTCGAACGTCTGGGAATCCTCGACGGTGATGACGCCGTCCTTGCCCACGACCTCCATGGCCTCGGCGATCTTCTCGCCAACCTCGGGGTCACCAGCGGAGATGGTGCCGACGGAAGCGATCTGCTCCTTGGTCTCGACCGGCTTGGCCTGCTTCTTCATCTCGGCGACAGCGGCGTTTACAGCCTTGTCGATGCCGCGACGGATGGCCAGCGGGTTGGCGCCAGCGGCGACGTTGCGCAGGCCGTCGTTGACGATAGCCTGAGCGAGCAGGGTTGCGGTGGTGGTGCCGTCACCCACGGTGTCGTTGGTCTTGGTGGCGACCTCCTTCACCAGCTGAGCGCCCATGTTCTCGATGTTGTCCTCGAGCTCGATCTCCTTAGCGACGGAAACGCCGTCGTTGGTGATGGTCGGGGCACCGAACGTGCGCTGCAGAGCGACGTAACGGCCCTTGGGGCCCATGGTGACGGTAACAGCGTCGGCCAGAGTGTTGACGCCCTTTGCGAGCTTGGCGCGGGCATCGGTGTTGAACGTAATGTTCTTTGCCATGGTAGGTAATCCTCCAAAAGAAATGTGACTCGCGTCGCCGCTTCCGAGTCTTATACGGCGGACGCGTTCAAAGACGAATCAGAGATTCTGACGAGACTAGGCCTCGACGACGGCGTAGATGTCGTCGGCGCGCATGAGCAGATACTTCTCGCCGTCGACCTTGACCTCGTTGCCACCAAACTTACCGTAGATGACAACGTCGCCGACCTGAACGTCCATGGGGATGCGCTCGCCCTTGTCGTTGACCTTACCGGCGCCAACGGCAACGATGGTGCCGCGCTGCGGCTTCTCCTGAGCGTTGCTGGCGATGTACAGGCCAGAAGCGGTCTTCTGCTCGGCCTCGTCGGGCTTGACCAGGACGCGATCTGCAAGCGGCTTCAAAGACGACATGCTTGTTTCCTCCTTTGTGGGCCGCGCGGTCATGCCGCGCGGGTTAACCCTTTTTGTTTGCGTACGCGTTGAATGGTACCCACGAATGGCGGGTTATACAACACGGAGTCAAAAAATCTTATTTTTTGGCACTTAGATTTTCTGAATGCCGGGGGATAACTTAGCAGTGGCTCCCATGTGGCGCCGGAGGGGCGGGGCATAAGGTTTCCTGCTCGGGCAGTCCTGCTCGCACGAAGGCCACATTAAGTGGCCTTCGGCTCGTGCGGAACTCGCGATAAACCTTATGCCCCGCCCCTCCGGCGCCACACGGGAGCTGAGTCAACGTTATCGGGCCCGGCATTCAGAAAAGTCAGTGCAGCAAAATGGCGATGCGGATGGAATGCACAAGATAGGGGCACGTTGTTGGGACGCGCTCTTTTAAGTTGCGGTGGAATAGTTCCTGTTTTTGGGCTTGAAGGCCGATTTTAGGGACTATTTCACCGCAACTGAGGGGTGGGATGTGGGGTTAACGCTCGTAGATTAAGTTACCTGCCAGGTAGGTGGCTTGAACTTTGGTGGCTTGGAGCTCTTGGGGGTCAATGGTGAGCGGGCTTTGGTCAAGGACTACCAGGTCGGCGTATTTGCCGGGCTCTAGGCTGCCGAGGTTTTGCTCGTCACCTGCTGCGTAAGCGCTGCCCAGGGTGTAGTTGCGCAGAGCTGTAGCCGCGTCGACGCGCTCGCTGGGGAGCCAGCCGCCCTCGGGCCAGTGGCTGCGGGGGTCTTGGCGCGTGATAGCCGTGTAGAGCACGTTCATGCTGGTAACGGCTGTGATGGGGCTATCGGTACCGAATGCTTGGCGGATGCCGAGCTGCTGATAGGTCGCAAACGGCCACATGATGCGGCTGCGTTCCAGGCCCAGGTCGCGTTCCGGGCCACCCGGGTCGAGCGTGATGTGGCAAGGCTGGCTCGAGGCAATGACGTTGAGCTTGCGCAGACGATCGATGTCCTCGGGCAGCAGATTCTCCAGATGCTCGAGCGTGTTATGACCGTGCGGGGGCAGACCGTAGAGCTCTGCCGCCTCCTCAAAGATATCGAGCGCAGCATGAATGGCACCGTCGCCGATAACGTGGATGCGCACGGTGTGGCCGCGCTCGGCTGCCGCCAGAACCAACTTGCGCATGCGCTCGACAGGAACCGTCAGGCGACCCTGGTCGCCCGGGAAGCGCGGGTTGGTATAGGGCTCAGTGAGGTATGCGGTATGCTCGCTCGACACGCCGTCGAAGAACTGCTTAAAGCCTGGCGCCGAGAGCAGCGCGTTGTTCGCGTAGCGGGTCTGGAGTTCTTCCAAGCGCGATTGGTCATCCAGCAGCGTGGGGAACAGATGGGCGCGAATGCCCAGCTTGCCGGCGGCCTGTAGCTTGTCGTAAACATCGTCGCGAATAAAGTCGCAGCCCGGCATGGGCATGAGCGACATATCGCAGATTGAGGTGATGCCTTGCTCGGCCATACGCTTCATCTGGTCGGCGTAAGCGCTCGCGATGCGGTCCTCGCCCAGCCACTCCAGGCAGCGCGGCAGCAGCTGCATGGCCGCAGCCTCGTGGGCAATACCCGTAAGCTCACCGTTTGAGTCTTTGTCGTAACTGCCACCCGCCGGAGGCTCGCTGTCGCGCGTCACGCCGAGCGCCTCGAGCGCGCGGCTGTTGAGCCACAGCGTATGCCCGTCGCCCGAGTACATAACACAGGGGCGATCGGGGAAGGCGGCGTCGAGGGAAGCCTTGGTAGGGTGCTCGGGCGGATCCCAGCGGTAATCGCGCCAGCCCTGCGTCACGACCCAGGCGTCGTCGGGCAGGCCCTGGGAAAACTCGAGCGCATGCTGCACCAGTGCCGCCTCTGACGTGCCCATATCCATGAGCATGTACGGCGAGGAACCGACCGAGGTATGGAAGAAGTGCAGGTGCGCATCATGGAAACCGGGGCAGACAAACTGCTCGCCGTAATCGACCACCGGCGTGGCGGCAGGTGCGGCGGCAATCACGTCATCGGGCGCGCCGACAGCGACGATGCGATCGCCCGCGATGGCGATCGCCAACTCGCGGGCGGTATCGATGCCGTCTTGGGCGGTAAAAACGTTCTTGGAGCGGATAATCCGATCGATATGCTGCATGGGCATCCCCATCTCTGGCAGGAAATTCAACACTCCCGAGTGTACTCCCCCGCCCTTGCAACAAAACCCCAAGCGGCAAACGGCAACTTTACCAGCCCTAGCGGCAGGTGGCATACTGGAGAGAGCCTGTACGATTTTGCGATCGAGCCAACAAGGAGCAAATCGACCATGACGAAGACCAAGGCACAGCAGATTATGGCGGCAACCGAGGTTCGCGCGGCAGACGACGTCACCGCGGCCATCCAGGATATCGCCGCCGAGTTTGAACCCTACATCATCAAGCAGCGCCGGCACTTCCATAAGCACCCGGAGCTGAGCCTTGCCGAGGAGCGCACGACTTCCGACATCGCCAACCAGCTCGACGCCATGAATATCCCCTACGAGCGTCCGCTCAAGACGGGCCTGGTGGCGACGCTTCGCGGTACCGCGCCGGATGCCTACCGCGAGGACGGCACGCCGCGCCGCCGTATCCTGCTGCGCGCCGATATCGACGCCCTGCCTGTCACCGAGCAGACCGGCGAGGAGTTCGCCAGCGTCAACGAGGGCTGCATGCACGCCTGCGGTCACGACTGCCATATCGCCATGATGCTCGGCACGCTGCAGATTCTGCGCCACATGACCGATGACATCCACGGCGAGATTCGCATCGTTTTCCAGCCCAGCGAGGAAAACGGCCAGGGCGCCAAACTCATGATCGGCACGGGTGTGCTCGACGGCGTCGACGGCGCCTACGCTGCGCACATCTGGAGCGAGGTCGACGCCGGCACCGTAAGCTGCGAGCCCGGCCCACGCATGGCAAACACCGACTGGTTCCGCATCGACGTCCGCGGCACCTCGTGCCATGGCGCCATGCCCCAGCGCGGCCACGACGCCGTTATGGTTGCGGCAGAGATCGTCAACGCCCTGCAGACCATCGTCTCGCGCGAGATTAGCCCCTACGAACCTGCCGTCATCACCGTCGGCGAGCTGCATGGCGGCACCGCGCGCAACGTTATCGCCGGCACGGCGTACCTCGCCGGCACGGTGCGCACCTATGGCGACAAGACGCATGAGGAGATGCCCGAGCTTATGCGCCGCATCGTGGAGCACACCGCGGCTGCTCTGGGCGCCGAGGCCGAACTCACCGACTACACCATCGCCAACTACAAGGTCGAAAACGATGCCGCCTCGAGCGAGCGCTGCCGCCAAGCTGTGCTCAAGTGCCTGGGTCCCGCGGGCGAGGGCCATTACCGCGGCACGCTTTCGGGCGAGGACTTCTCGGAGTATCTGCGCCGCGTACCGGGCGTGCTCGCCTTTGTTGGCACGCGCAACCCCCAGATCGGCGCCACCTATGCCCAGCACTCCTGCTTCTATAAGATCGACGAGAGCGTGCTCGCCAAGGGCTCCATGGTAGCCGCTCAGTATGCCATCGACTTTTTGGCCGAGCCCACGCAAGAAGAGCTCGACGGCCCCACGATCGCCGCGGTTGCCGAGACCAATCCCGACCTGGCAGCCAAGCTGCGCTCTGCCAAGGCAACTGCCGCCGAGGCCCGCGACGCCGTGCACGACGCCCGCACCGCCCGCCATGCCGCAATCAAGGGCATTCACGATGCCCGTGCCGCCGCTCGCCACGATGAGAAGCACGGCGAGTAGCCGTCACGCCCACCTATAACAACCTGGCTATAGCAAAGCGGGGGCGAACGTTATCTCAACGTTCGCCCCCGCTTATGTGTCGACCGCTTTTCTAGCGCGTCCTCCGTCACGACAAGTAAGAGCGAAGGATGGCGAGCCAGCGTGGGGTTTCGAGGTGAATGATATCGGTGGGGACTCCGGCGGGCGCATGGCCGCCAAAGAGCAGGCCCGCGTCTGCCGGGTTGATAAGGCGCACGATCCATACGGCAACGACCAGCACGCACAGAACAACAACCGCAATGTCGATGCCGCGCTTTAGCTTGCTCGACGTCACCTCCTCGCGCACGAACGCGAGCACAAACGCAATCGGCACCACCCAAAACAGCGGATGGTAGGCAAAGGCCGCCGCAAAATCGAGGCGCAGTGCTGCCAGCCAGGCCCTCGTCATGCCACATCCCGGACAGGGAATGCCCGTCATCAGGCGAAACACGCAGCCAATATCGAGCAGGTAGAGTGCGAACCAGGCGACAAAGAGCACACCGATGCAAGAAAGGGCGCGGCGAATGAGTTCCGCCGCGCCCTTATGTCCCTGGGAGCTGTTCACGCCGCTCTTATCGTTAGGCACGAGCGCCAAGACGGACGTTGTAAGCCGTTGCCATGGCATTGGTATTCTTGATGATGATGTTCATGGCAAAGATGAGGCCAAGGCCGCACAGCAGCGCGCCGACGATCTGCCACATAAGAACGGTGGTACCGTTCTCCTGGAACATCAGGCCATAGCGAGGAGCATTAGCCTGCAGGCGGTTACCGATCTTGTAGTACCAGTAGAGTGCGTAGAAGCCGCAGGTCACGAACGACAGCAGGATAAATGCTGCCAGACCCGGCGTGGAATCGCCGTCGTCCTGGCACATGACATTGATGTCGCGGGCGAGGCAATAGAGGAAGTAATATGAATAGATGCCGCAGGTCACGATGGAAAGCAGGAGCCAGCCGATCACGCCACGGTCGGTTTTAATCGGAGTATAGCCCATCGGGGCAGGTGCAGGCTGCTGAGCATACTGCTGCTGACCGGTGTACTGCTGCTGCCCGGCGTACTGCTGCTGAGGCTGAGGCTGAACTGCCTGAACCGGAGTGGGCTGAATCTGCGTGGGCTGCGGAGCAGGCTGGGGCTGAGGTGCAGGCTGCGGCGCGGGCTGTGGAGCAGGAGCAGCGGAAGCGGCACCGACGGCAGAACCGCAGACAGGGCAGAATTTGGCATCATCCGAAATGGGAGAACCACAAGTGGGACAGAACATAAGCCTCTCCTTTTCCTAAGGCGTTGCACGCCTTCAAACCTTACACGTCTATGTTCTCAACAATAGCCGCGACGTTGTTGCGCAACATTGGCCAATTTCCGAGAAATTTTGCTGCAATCGTTTTCCCGGGCATTTTCTTGCTTTCGCAGTAGAAAAAGGCACCCCGGGCTCAGTTGCCCAGGGCGCCTCGACCGACTATTCGGTTTGATTGTTTTCGGCAGCAGGATTATCGCCCGGCTCATCCGCCGGCGTGGCAACGGCATTCCAATCGGGTTCCGCAGGCGTCGCCTCGGGCGCCGGTACGGGTTCAGGGGCAGGTGCCGGAGCAGGTGCAGGCGCGGGTGCCGGGGCAGGGGCAGGCGCAGGTGCAGGTGCCGGGGCAGGGGCAGGCGCAGGGGCAGCACCAGTGGCGGCCGTGGGATTGAACCCCGCAGGAGCAGGCTTCTTCTCACCCGGGAGCACAAACGTCAGGACATCGTCGGCATCCTCATCGGCCCACTCGCTGGCATGACGTGCCGCCCAATAGCCAACGGCGCGATACTTGAGCATCTTGCCAAACACAGTCAGGAACACCGTGACAAAGGCAATGATCATCAAGAACAGAATGAGCGTGATGCCGCCGCCCTCGATGATTGCCTCAAGACCCGTGGGGCGATAGTAATAGCTATACATACCAAACGTAGCAATGGCGCCGAAGATGGCGGTGAAGATCCACGTGATGATGTGCGACACGATGCCCGTCAAAAACTCGGGGAGAATCGATGCGCAGAACAACTTGCCCAGGTTGGCCTTATAGGACTTCCAAACCTTCTCAAGCGAGAACGCGCTCTCCACGCGCCCGACGACGGCAAAGTGCATCACGGCAGCATCACCAAACATCTTAAAGAAGATGCCCAGTACCACCGACACGATCATGGCAAAGACGAGCAGGCCCATCGAGCCGAAGAGTGCGGCCTCGAGACCGCTCGAACCGGAGTAATAGTACGAGCCGACGGCACCGATCACGACGCTCTCGATAGCCGAGAAGATCACGCCAATCACCGGAATAATGGCCACGAACTCGAGCACACCGGTAATGACGGACGAGAAAATGCCCAATCCAAACGAGGTCGAGCGCAGCAGCGGACGCTCCATGCCGTTATCATCCTTGAGCGACAGGTCACGACCCCACTCGATGGCAAAGCCCGCGCCGCACACGCTTGCCACGTACGCGAGCAAAAAGCCAATGGCCGCTGCGATACCGCCGATAACGGGGATAAACAGCACCAGCACCGAGACAACACAGATCAGCGCCGGCAAAAAGGCGATCTGGCATACGCGAACCAAGGCGCCGGGAACCTTAAGCATGTCGTTGAAGGCCTGAGCCATACAACCCTTGGGCGCGTTCATAGCCGGCTGGGGCGCAACGAACGGCTGCGGCTGGGCAAACGGCTGACCCTGCGGCTGAGGTTGAGCTTGCGGAGCGGGACCGGCGGCCTTAACCTCGGTATTAGGGGCACCGCACACGCCGCAGAACTTGTCGTTATCGCCCATGGGGGCGCCACACTGCGAACAGAACATCGAAATCATCCCTTCGTATCTAGAGCGAATCACCTGGATCGCAAACGATGTCTTTGGCATCATTATCGCCCAATGTGGGGACAAATACCGCAAGATGACCGATTTGCAACGTAGCCGGTTTGTTCAATGATTCGAAGGGTACGACCGGGCTAGTTCGTGCCGCGGAAGCCCTTGCCGACGATTTCGGAGCTATCGACGATGGTGATGAAGGCGCCAGGGTCAATCTCGCGGGCATAGCGGCGCAGTTGCACTGCCTCGCGACGGCTCAGCACGCTCATGATCACCGTGACGCACTTGCCCGAGAAAGCGCCGTAGCCACGGCTGATCGTTGCCGTGCGGTTGAGATGCTTGACGATAAACTCCTCGACTTTAAGGGGCTCGGAGCAAATGATCGTGCAGACCTTACGAAGGTGAATGCTCTCGATAGCCTTGTCGACCACAAGCGTCTTGGCAAACAGACCGAGCACGCAGTACAGACCGACGCGCGGGCCATACAGGAAAGCCGCGATGGTCACGATGCCGATATCGACCAGCAACAGGGCACGGCCGATCTCAAGCGTCGTGCGGCGTTTGAGAATCATGGCAAGGATGTCGGTGCCGCCCGTCGAGGCGCCAATGTCAAAGACAATGGCACTGCCCAGCGCCGGCAAGATGACGGCAAAACACAGGTCGAGCCACATATCGCCCGTCATCGAAACATCCGTCGGAATGAAGAGCTCAAACAGCGAGACGTAGGCCGAAAGCGCAAACGAGGCAAAGACACTCCAAAGGATTGCCTTGCGCTCCAAAAAGATAAAACCCAGGATGACCAGGACCGCGTTGATAATCCACATAAAGACGCCGACGGGCAGAGTCGGGAACAGCGTGGAAAGAATGACCGACACGCCCGAGGTGCCGCCGAAGGCAAAGTGATTGGGGGTTTTAAAGGCCACGATGGCAAAGGCCGTGAGGACCAGGCCCAGATTGAGCTCGGCAAAAAAGCGCGGAAAGCCTGGTTCCTGGCTGCGCTTGCGGCCGGCGCGCTCGCCACGTTCGATATCCTCGCGACCGACAACGCGCTCCATCGGCACCACCGGAGGACGATGCATCTCCTCGGCGGCACGCGACGCCGCCTCTGCCGCAGCGGCTTCAATCGCCCATGCCTTGCTTTCGGTCTCGTGTTCGTCGGCCATTACGGCAACCCTTCGTTAACAATTTGGAAACAATGCGCCCATTAGGGTAACGCGGAACGCGAAGATTGCAACCCTTAGTTAGACGAGCGGTATGCCTGCATCGGGGGCATATAGAAAACGGTCGACCGCACTTTTGCTTGCGCGGTCGACCGTTTAGCGTTTTCGCAGGTAAAACCTATCGAAACAAACCTGTCCCTATTTGGTAGGTTACTCGTGCTGGCTGGTGCGGTGCTCGTACTCCTCGGGGGTGATGACATCCTCGATGCGCAGGTTGACGCCCGCCACCTCAAGGCCGGTCATCGCGGCAAGGCGCTCGGTGACACGTGCCTTAACATCGTCGAAGATCGCGGGCGCATAGGCACCGTACTCGATGATGACCGAGATGTTGACGACCACGCGGTTGTCGTCGGTGACCTCGACCGTCACGCCCTTGGTCAGGTTCTCGGCACCAAACTGTTCCTGCACAAAGTGCATAAGGTTGCCCTTCATGCCCAGGATGTGCGGCACCTCGCGGGTGGCCATGGCGACGATCTTCTCGATCACGCCGTTGGAATAGGTCAGCGAGTCCTCGGACTCGTCCGCCTCCTCGTCCATCTCCTCGTTGTCCTCGTCCGCATCGGACTCGGCCTCGACGAGCGCCTCGTCCTCGAGCGTCACGTCCCCGGCATCGGCGATGGCCTCATTCGCCTCGAGCTCGGTATCGGCTACATCGACCTTCGTGTTAAAAGCCATGGTTCCTCCTTATGCCTGCCGCGGATGCGACAGTCGAATACGTATTAACGGCCGCTCAACAGGCGCCCGAAGAAGTTGACGATGCCGTTTTCGCCATCACGAATCTGGCCAATCACGGCACCGATGAGCACAAAGAATGCGATGACGAGCGTATCCCACAGGCCCAGCGTAAGCACCAGCACGGCGAGGATAAAGCCGGCGACGGCGCCGAGCGTGGTGTTGGGATGGCGTACGGCGTAGCTCCAGATGGCAGCACCCGTTCCCTTGATGAGACCCATGGCCTCGTCAAAGTCGTTGGCGGTGCTGTCGTGCTGCTCGCCGGCCTCGGGCTTGGTGTCGGCGGACTCGCCTGCCGGCGTAGCGTTCTGGTCGATCGTCAGGCGCGGCGTGCGGGCGGTCTTGTCTTGGTTGGTATCACTCACCGGAAACCTCCACGGTCTGGACGGTAGTCTTGGACGGCAAAAAACGGACGCGCGCGGTCGTGCCCGGCGTGCCGAGCATGGTGTCGCAGGCCTTCTCGATGCGCTGCTGCATCGAGGTGGCAAGGGAAGCGACGTCTTTATCATCGAGCGCGATGGCGTCGACCTTAAAACGGACGCGCGATTCGTCGGAACCCTGCACGCGTGCCTCGACATGCTCGATCATCACACGGTCGTCGCGCTCTGCCGCAGCACGAGCACACGAGGAGAGGGCCGCGAGCGTGACCTCGATATTGCGCTCCCCCGCCGGATGCACGCAGGACGGCTCGCGACGAGCAAACATCAGGCGGAAGAAACCCACGAGCACGCCGAGCGCCACGACACCGCCGCACGCCGTAACAACGATACGCGGCGCAGCATCGCGCATCAGCAGCATAAAGCGATAGGTGTATGGCCCCCAAAACTGGCAGACAAGCGTGCCCAGCGCCACGATGGCGGCGGCAAGATACACAATCGCTAGGGCTCGTTTGAGTACGCGCACGCGCGCTCCCTTCAGGTTTCGGTCCACAGAATGCAAAACGATTCGCATCATTATAAAAGAGCCGGGTCCGGTGCTGTACGCACGCGGATCCGGCTCATCTATTCCACGAGACTTGCATGCTCGTTTCATTATGCCCAGATATGCACGGCTTAACCCGCGCGGGCGCTACTCCTCCTCGAGGGCAGCGATGACCTCGTCGGTCATGTCCATGGTGCTGTAAACATCCTGGACGTCGTCGAGCTCCTCGAGACGGTCGATGAGGCGCTGAACCTTCTTGGCGTCGGCGCCGGAGACCTCGGTCGGGGTGGTCGGGACCATGGTGGTCTCGGAACCCTTGACCTGGACGCCCTGCTCCTCGAGCGCCTTGGAAACAGCCATGACGTCATTGGCGGCGGTCCAGACGATCCACTCCTCGCCGGCGTCCTCGTAGTCCTCGCCGCCGGCCTCGGCGATGGCCATCATGAACTCATCCTCGTCACCGGCAGCACCGTTGGCGATCATGATCTCCTTCTTGGCGTTCTCGTCCAGGATCTCCTTGGCGACGACGATCTGGCCCTTGCGCTCAAACTGGAAGGCGACGGAGCCGGAGGTGCCCAGGTTGCCGCCAGCGTGGGAGAAGGCGGAACGGACATCGGCGGCGGTACGGTTGCGGTTATCGGTCAGGCAGTCAACGTAGACGGCAACGCCGGCAGGACCATAGCCCTCGTACACGATGTTCTCGTAGACGGCGGCGTCGGCACCCGAACCGAAGGCCTTGTCGATAGCGGACTTGATCTTGTCCTTAGGCATAGACTGAGCCTTGGCCTTGGCAACAGCGGCAGCGAGGCTGGCGTTGTTCTCGGGCAGCGGGTCGCCGCCGAGACGGGCAGCAACGGTGATGTTGCGGCTCAGCTTGGAGAAGAGGGCGGAACGCTTGGCGTCCTGCGCGCCCTTACGATGCTTGGTTGTGGCCCACTTAGAGTGTCCGGACATACGTGTCTCCTATCGGTTTCGACCTAAAGCCCAGCGCAGATGCCCGGGCAATATAAACAAACGTCGTTATGATATACCTACTGGCCTGCGAGATAAACCCCAAAATGAAGGCGTCGTGATGATACAACCCCTTGGTGCAAAGTAACCTGTCCCCTTTGCACCACATTAGGACCAGAGGAGGTCGCCGCGGGTGATGGTGGCGCCGATGGCAAAGGGCATGCAGACGATGACCGGATACAGGTAGCGCATGTAGGTCGAGCCGTTGCAGGGACCGATCAGGCACACGGCGAGCACGCCCAGCAGCGGCACCCAAATGGCCAGCCCGCGCCACGAATAACGACGTAATAGATAGACCACCACAGCGATCATGATCCACACATAGGTGGCCGAGCTCATGGTGAGCGAGATAAACGGGATGCGTTGTACTGCCACGCGATACAGGTTGCTCAGGTGGTCGCACCAGCGCACGACCTTGCTATCGACCGGATGGAAGTCGAAGTACTTGCGATTATCGGGGCGTGCCATAATCTCGGCACTGCGCGCCGTGCTGTAGACCCACGCATCGCGGGCACTCGGATAAAAGTAGCCGTAGTAGTTATTGATGAGCGCCGAGATATAGCACTCGGGATCCTTTTTGAACATCTGGGCCCACACCTCAAAATAGGCCTTGATGTCCTCCTGCGAGGCGTACTCGTTAAAGCAATTTTTGACGGCGTCCGACTTATCCGGGTCGTAACGGTGGCCCAGATTGTCGTACTTGAGTACCCGGTCGATCACGGCACGCTCTTCATCGGTCACCAAGCCGTCGCAAGGAGCCTCCACGATGGTGCCGTCCTCCTTAACCGTGGGGTTGACGCCCGAGTTGAGGCCATCGTGCTTTTGGACGAAACGAGCCGTCTGCTGGAACGGAATCGAGAGGATTTCGCGCTTGGAACCAGGCGTGATGTCGTGCGCCGGCATAAAGACCTTAGTGAAGTACATATTAGAGGCAAGGCAGAGTGCAAGCACCGCAAGAACTCCCACCCAGCGGAAACGCGGGATGGCGCCCGAAGGCGCAGCACCAGTCTGCTTGGCTGCACGATGGACCACATGCGCGTCCCATGCGCAAAACGCCGCCGCGATTACGCATGCCGCCAGGGGAAACACCAGGCCGCCGTTGCGCAGAAACGTGGAACCCATGGCGCCCAGAGCGAGCAGCAGCCAGTCATGGCGTGCAAAGAGCACGGGGGCTTTCTCGCCCGCTCGCTCGACATTGGCATCACGACGGGGCAAGCCACATGCCACGAGCTTGACGGTCTGTACCAGCAGCACCAAGAACGCGTCGGCAAAGAGCACGTCCTTGGTGAGCAACGCCGCGTAGTTAGAGAACATCGGCATAAACGCAAAGAACAGCAGGATCGCACCGCGAACCGGCAGGCTCACGCCCAGTTTGCGCAGCGATGAAATGGAATAGGCCATGCAGGCGGCCGTGATGACAAATTGAGCGCAGGTGTAGATGGCAAGACCCGCGTTAGCGCTGTTGAACAGCGAAAGCCCCAGCTGAACGCACGAGCCGATAATGGCCGTGTGCACTACGGGATGATGCCCGTTGAGCAGCACGTTGGGGTTGAGTAGGCGCAGGTAGTCGCTCGTGCCGTTGGGATAGTTGAACCACTGGCGAATCTGCGCGCCCGTATCTCCCATAAAAAGGCCGGGCAGCGAAGCGATGAGCGTGGGCGTCCAGGCGATCATAAGCACCAGGAAGGGCCCGGCAAAGGGATGGACCGAGAGCACGGCGTGAGTCACACGCCATACGCGGCCAAAGTGCGCTTCGGAAAACGGGATGCGCCGAGAGCTCAGCCAATCTAGACACTCAAAGGCAAGGTAGAAGGCAACGACCGCCAAGAGCATCCAGCCCGCGCCGCCAATCCAGGCGCAGATGATGCGGGCTTTGTCGCCAAGGACAATCTCGGCCGAGTCGGTGAGATCGTAGCTGCGGCCGAACACCATGCAGATGGCGAAGAACAGCGACGGCAGAACGATCGATGGACGCCAGGTGTCGCCACGGCCAAAGAACACGTAGCGAAACGGCAGCGTGAGCAGGCAGGCAAGCGCAAGCAGCATGACCGCGTCGGTATGGCCGGCAAACGAGAGGAGCACCTCGTAGCACACGTACAGCATGCCCGAGGCTTTGGGGTCAATTGCCAAGACTGCGTTGCTCGACACCGGGGCGGGATCGATGGAAAACGCCGTGGTCGCCAACAGCGCGAGCAAAAATGCGATGAGCGTCTGCTTGGCGGGATAGCGCTTAAACCAGACGATGCGGGCAGCGTCGCGCGCAGCCGTTGTGGAGAGGTCGGGATCCTTCACAGTCCGAAAGCCTTTCTAGAAACCTATCAAACTCGGCAAAACCACCACAAAGGTACCTGCCCCCTTTGTGGTGGTTTTGGTGGTTAGGCGTCCAAGTAGACGCGCTGGGGGCGATTGCGGTGTCGGGCGAAGATGATGAGCGCCAGACCGGCGATCACGAGCGGCAAACTCAGCAGCTGACCCATGGTGATGACGCCGCCCAGCAGATAACCCAGCTGGGCATCGGGCACGCGCACAAACTCAATGAGGAAGCGGACGATGCCGTACCCCATCACGAACACGCCCATAAACGTGCCCTGGGGCAGTAGCGGCTTTTTGCGGCTGAGCACCTGCAAAATACAGAAGAGCACGACGCCCTCAAGAAACGCCTCGTAGAGCTGGGAGGGATGGCGCGGCATATCGCCCGCGGTGCCGCCAAAGACCACACCCCAAGGCAGATCGGTCGGTTTGCCCCACAGCTCGCCGTTGACGAAATTGGCGCAACGTCCCAGGCACAGCGCCAGCGGGGCGCCGATCACGGCAAGGTCGGCGATGGTCCAGGCGTCGAGTTTATACATGCGGCACACGATGATGCCGCCCAAGATGCCGCCCACCAGACCGCCGTGGAAGCTCATGCCGCCCTCGTTGGTGGCAAAGATTTCGAGCGGGTGAGTCCAATAGTAGCCATCGCCGTAAAAGACGACGTAAAACAGGCGCGCGCCGATAATAAGGCCAAAGACCGCACCGACCACGACGCTCGTCAGGTCATCGATCGTGATGTCGAAGCCCCAACGACGCTGCGTGCGGTACATAACGACCGCCGTGAGCAGGGCGCCGACCACATAGGTCAGACCGTACCAGTAGATCGTGATGGGGCCCGCCGAGATCGCAACGGGGTCAAGCATATGGTAGAGGTCGTTGAGCATATCGATCCCTCTGCTCCCTACATACAAATGCGGCCGCGGGCCTTACGCTCGCAGCCGCATATTTGGGCGTAACGTCTATGCGGAGCGTACCGTCCGCAGCTTTCGCATCTTAGAACGGGGCGTACTCGTCGTACAGGTCCTCGGCCTCGCCGGAAGCATTGACCTGCTCAACGCGGGTAACGCCAGGCACATGCTCCTTCAGAATGCGCTCGATACCCATGGAAAGGGTTAGCGAGCTCATGGGGCAGCCGGCGCAGGCGCCCTGCAGTTCCAGCTTGACGACGCCCTCGTCGTCGACGCCCACATACTCCATATCGCCGCCGTCGGCCTGCAGGTTGGGGCGGATCTCTTCAAGAACCTTCTTAAGCAGCTCTTCGTTAACAGCCACAGGGGCTCCTTTCTCACAATAACGCGGGCACGCCCGCGGACAGAAGCTATGTTACTACAGCCATGTACCCGCTCACGAGCCGTCCATGCGCGCAGACGCGACTTTCACGAGTAGTCAATTTGGGACGGGGCTCTTTGAGCTGCGTTCGTCGCCAGATAGCGACAACGCATATTACTGCTGAGCTTGTCCCCCGGTACCAATCTGGACATCGACGATGACCTGGCGGTAGCTGATGCCGCAGGAGTCGAGAATGCGGCGGCTGATACGGCCGTCATCGGTGTCGGCATACTTGTTGTCCAGGTAGACGACCTCGCCCACACCCACCTGTGCCAGGATCTTGGCGCAGTCGTGGCACGGGAACAGCGTGACGTAGACCGTGGAACCCTCAAGGTCTTTGAGCGAGCCGCGATAGTTGAGCACGGCGTTTGCCTCGGCATGGACTACGTAGTTATGCTTGTCCTGCAGCGGGTCATCGCTCGTGCCCCACGGGAAAAAGTCGTCGTTGAGCGCCGAGGGCGTACCGTTGTAGCCCACCGAAAGGATGCGGTGGTTGGTGCTGGCGATGCACGCGCCCACCTGCGTGTTGGGGTCCTTACTGCGGCGCTGCGCGGCGATGGCCACGCTCATAAAGAACTCATCCCAGCTAATGACGTCGCGGCGCTTGCCCGACGCAGTTTGATGAAGATCGTCCGACATGCCAGACACCTCCGAAATCGCAATAGTTTGACCCATTGTAGCAGGTGGAAGGTAGGGGCGTTTATCCCACCGGCGCCCTCACTTTCACGCGCGGCGGGGCTTTTGGTTGATGTGGTAGAGCTCGGCGAGGCCCCGCAGCGTCAACGCGTCATCGACCGTCAGGCTATGGCCGACAAGGGCCGCAAGTGCCTCGGCATCGTCGCCGGTAATGACGATGGGCACATCGCCCTCCCCTGCGGCCTTGGTCGCACGCATCTCGGCAAGCACCATGTCGAGCATGCCGTCGATGCGCGCCACCTCGCCCAAAACCACACCCGAGCGCATGGCCTCGCGCGTGTTGCGGCCGATGACGTGTGTCGGCGCCGAGGGCTCAACCTGGGGCAGGCGCGCTGCTGCCGCCGAAAGCGAGCGGGCGCCGAGCGCCAGCCCCGGCGCGATAACGCCACCAACAAAGGTGCCATGCGCGTCGATGACCTCGATATTGGTCGTCGTGCCCAGGTCAATCACGATGCACGGCGAGCCGTAGACGGCGCGGGCCGCCACGGCATCGGCAATGCGGTCGGGGCCAATCTCGGCCGGATCGTCGTAGTGCACGGGCATGCCGGTCTTAAGTCCCGGCCCCACCGTGAGCACGCGCCCCGTGCAGGTACGGGAAAGCGCCGCCTTCCACGGGCGCTCGAGCGCCGGGACCACACAGCTCAGCACGGCCGCGGCGGGTACGAGCACCCCGGGCACACCCGCATCGGCGGCGAGCGCGCCCATGACCTGCACGAGACGCATGCGCGCCTCGTCTGCTGTGATGCTCGACGGCGTCGTGATCTCGCACGTCGCGAGCGGGCGCTCCTGCGCCGCGGCCGAATCTTCGGCAAACAGGCCAAAGCGAATGAACGTGTTGCCCACGTCGATCGTCAATATATATGCGCACCCATTAAGCATCGTCGGCGCTCCTTTCGTCTGCCCAGCAGTATATCGCCTACCTAAACCAGTCATCCCAAAATGACTAACTTGCGGCTATACTGGTGCGCGGTCGTTTGCGAGCTCACGCGGCGGCCCTTGGTAACCCGACTTCCCGCGCCGTATCCGTAGCGGCGCTCCCGGGGGAAGCGGATATACGCAAAGGAGTTCTATATGAGCAATCCCTCGAACCGCGCCTCGATGCGCGGTCAACTCACGCTGCGCGGCGTCGTCATCGGCGTCCTTGGCTGCGCGATCATCACGGCAAGCTCGGCCTACACGGCCCTCAAGATGGGCGCACTCCCCTGGCCAATCATTTTCGCTGCCGTCATTTCGCTGTTTTTCCTGAAGCTCATGGGTAACGCCAGCCTCAACGAGGCCAACGTCACCCATACCATCATGTCCGCGGGCGCCATGGTCGCCGGCGGCCTGGCGTTTACCATCCCGGGCGCCTGGATGCTGGGCTATGCCGACCAGATCAGCTGGCTCGACATGTTTATCGTGGCGCTCGCCGGCACCGTCTTGGGCCTTCTGGCGACAGCGCTCATCCACCGTCACTTTATCGTGGACGCCGCGCTTGAGTTCCCCACTGGCAACGCCGCAGCTCAGACCCTGCGCGCGACCGAGGCCGGCGGCAAGATCGGCAAACAGCTCTTTGGCTCCATGGCCATCGCAGGCATCTACAGCGTGCTGCGCGACGCTCTGGGCGTGGTGCCCAGCATGCTGTGCACGCTCAATATCCCCGGCGTGACCTTTGCCATCTATAACTCACCCATGTTGCTGTCCATCGGCTTTTTGGTGGGCTTCGCCCCCGTCGCGTTCTGGTTTGCCGGCGCGCTGCTGGGCAACTTTGGCATCATCGTCGGCGGCACCGCCGCCGGCCTGTTCGATGTTGTGACCGCACAGGGCATTGTTAAGTCCCTGGGTATGGGCCTCATGATGGGCTTTGGCGTCGCCGTCGTCCTCAAGGACATCCTGCCGCAGGTCGCCGGTATCGTCCGCGGCCTCGCCGCCGACAGCTCCACCGACACCGACGAGCAGTCGCTCATCTCGGGCTCCCTTAAGCTCGACGCCGGTATCATCGGCCTGGGCGCTGCCGCCATCGCCGTGATCGTTGCCATCGTACTCGATCTTGGCCCCGTTCCAGCCGTCATCGTCACGCTGTTCACCTTTGTCACCACCATCATGAGCGCGCAGAGCTGCGGCCAGACGGGTATCGACCCCATGGAGATCTTTGGCCTCATCGTCATGCTCATCGTGGCTGCCTTCGCGCAGCTCGCGCAGGTCAAGCTGTTCTTCATCGCCGGCATCGTGGCCGTGGCGTGCGGCCTTGCGGGCGACGTCATGAACGACTTTAAGGCCGGCGCCGTGCTGGGCACCAACCCGCGTGCGCAGTGGATCGGCCAGGCCATCGGCGGCATCGTGGGCGCCCTGGTCGCTGCCGCCGTCATGGTCGCGCTCGTCACTGCCTATGGTCCGGACGCCTTTGGCCCCGACAAGAGCTTCGTTGCCGCGCAGGCAAGCGTGGTCGCCACCATGGTCTCGGGCATCCCGAGCGTGCCGTGGTTCGCAGGCGGCTTTATCGCCGGCATCGTCATGTACTGGCTCGGCATTCCGGCCATGATGATCGGCCTGGGCGTGTACCTGCCGTTCTATATGTCGCTCACGGCTTTCCTGGGCTCCTGCGTTAAGCTCGCCTACGACAAGTGGGCCGCTCACCGCGACGCCGAGGCCGGTCTTTCGGACGAGGAGAAGGCCGCCAAGGATGCCGCCTTCCAGGAGCAGGGCCTGGTCGTTGCCAGCGGCCTGCTGGGCGGCGAGTCCATCGTCGGCGTTATCCTGGCGTTTGTCTCCGTCGGTCTGAGCCTGCTGGGCTAAACCCAATAACAACGCACCCGCGCAGAGCGCGGGGTCGGAGACCATCCGGCCCCGCGCTTTTTGTATCTGCCGAAACCCTCGGCAGTACTTGTATGTGGCGTGTCTTCCTTTGCCTGCTCGCCTAAGTTCCATGTCAAGATGACCGCCCCGCCCGCCACGGTGTAGAGTACATGCTGCGAGCGCACCCGCGTTCCTGCGGCAATACGAGGTGAACATGGAACTCGACAAACAACAGATTAAGCGATTGCGCGAGCGCCATCATCGGCGCCATGGCATCCGCCCCGCCCGCAGCGAGGCCATGGAGAACGCAAGCCGCTTTCTAAAGCAGGCATTCAACATTCGCGAGGGTCGCGCGCCCTACCACGTGATTCGCAAGCGCTTTGTAAACGGGGCGCGGCTGACCGGCTCTCACCTGTGCATCCTCATCATCGCCATGCTCATCGCGAGCATCGGCCTCGATATCGACTCGGATATCGCCATTGTAGGCGCCATGCTCATCTGCCCGCTCATGGGCTCGGTCCTTGCCATGGCATACGGCATCGCCACGCTCGACCGCGAGATCACCCTTGAGGCCGTCGCGAGCTTGGCTCTACAGATGGCCTTTTGCCTGGTCACGTCCACGTTGTACTTTAAGCTCTCGCCCCTTGGCACCACCACGGCCGCCATCATCGACAACTCGACACCCACCGTATGGGACCTTGCCGTCGCGCTCGCGGGCGGCTTTGCAGGCGGGCTGGGCAACTCGCGCGACCAGGAACCCGCCACGCTCATTGCCGGCGTGGCCGTGGCGACCGCGCTCATGCCGCCCCTGTGCGCGGCGGGTTACGGCATCGCCATCGCAAGCGGGTCGCTGTTTCTCTCGGCGCTTTATGAGTTTGGCATCAACGTGGTCTTTATCGCACTGGCCGCCGAAGCCGTGCTGCTTCTTTTGCGCGTGCCGCTCAAGCGCGACCTCAACGGCGACGGCATTGTGACTGCTGAAGAAAACGCCGAGGTCGACGAGCTATCGCGCAAGGTGCGCCGCCGCATCATTGTGGGCACGGTGATCTTTGCCATCCCCTGCATCGTTATGACGGCGGGGTCCATTGGCTCGGCGCAGGCCGGCGTGCAGGACGGCTACGGCGTCACCGAAACCACGCGCGAGCTTGCGGCGGTGCTGCCGGGCTTTAAGGATTACACCGTCGCCGTCGAGACCTCGGCTACCGAAGGCGAGGAGGAGGGCATCGTCGAGCGCGAGATTGTCGCCCATGTGACGACAGGCAAGGCGCTTGGAGCACACGACCGTCACGTCGCCCGCAAGCTCATCGACCTCAACGTGCCCGAGCTCGATCGCGTGGAGTTTGACGTGAAGTGATGCCGGCGCGGCCCTACAGGTCGTACTTGTACACGCGATAGATGTACTTCTCGGCTTCCATCTCGTAGGTGGCGATGGGCAGTCCATAGCGATCGTACTCGGTAAAGGTCTTAGCCTGGCCCGAAGCCACGAGCATGCTGTTCGAATTGCCGACGCGCTGCGCGCTGCTCACATAGCCCGAAAACGGCACGGCGATCTGGTCCACAAGCTCGTAGGTGCGCGCGGTCTCGTCCACCGTAAAGATGCGCCCAAACGAATGCGTGCCCTTGTTGTAGTCGGTCACCACCGCGGCACCCAACTGGCCCCAGTCGAACTTGGGATAGCTTTCGGCCGCACCAAAGTTGTTGTCGTATAGCAGCACCTGATAGCGACCGGTCGTTGCCGTGTCAGAACTCGGCAGATACGTCACGCTGTGCTGGCCCGCGTTGAGCGAAAAATCGCCCTGGGCCTGCAGCAACTTGTCCTCAAAGCCCGATCCAGCCCATTGCCACTCATTTCTATTTCTGGGTCCATCTTCTCACTGCTGGCGACCAAAAATGATCCGTTTTCCTCCGTCCCCGAGGGATCATTGTTAGTACTTGAAGAAGCCCTCGCCCGAGCTTTCGCCCAGCTTGCCTTCGTCGAGCATTTTCTTGAGGACGGACGCCATAGCCTTAAAGTTGTAGGGCATCATCATCTTTTTGAGCAGCGGGCTCACCAGGCCCGGGACCTTCTGATACTGCATAACGATGTTGTAGGCCGTCTGGATGCCCACCGTGTCGAACACGCGGAACGGACCTTTGGGAGCGCCAGTGCCGCGCGTCCATGCGAGGTCGATACTCTTGGGGTCGCTGACGCCCGAGACATACAGGTCAAGACCCGAGAGCAGCCACGGCACCAGCATAGAGTTGAGCAGGTAACCGTTCTTTTCCTTGTTGACGGGAAGTGCCAGCATGCGAATGTCGTTGGCGAAGTCGACGAGCTCGTCGAAATAGCGCTTGTCGGTCTGGTCCTGGGCCATGACCTCGGTCATGTTGTTCTTCCAGATGGAGTTGGCAAAGTGCAGCGACAGGTACTTCTCGGGGCGGCCGGTGTACTTGGCAAAGGTGCTCGGCAGCAGCGTAGAGGAGTTCGTTACGACGACGGTCTTTTGCGGGAGGACCGGGGCGAGCTTCTTGTAGAAGTCGATCTTTGCCTGGGCGTCCTCGGCCATGGACTCGATGACCAAGTCGGCGTCGGCCACGGCTTTGGCGAGGTCGAGCTCCAGCTTGAGTGTGGAGTAGGCACGCTCAACGGCGGCGAGCGCCGCCTCCTTGTCGAAAGGCTGGTCGCTATCGGCGATACCGGAGCACCACTCGCCCGTGCCGTCCGCCATGCCCTCGATAGCAGCGATGTACTCCTCGCGCACATGATCGATCTTGGGCTGGGTACGGCCGATGCTGCCCTCGCTGCGCAGCCAAATCGTTACATCAAAGCCGCAGTAGGCTGCCTGAAAGGCAATCTGGCTTCCCAGCACGCCGCCGCCGACAACGCAAACGGTCTTGTAGCTCATGGGACGGTCCTCTCTTACGTAATTCCATAGATGTGTATTTATTCAACCGTAAGGAGGGTTGCACGCTGGGGGTGGGTTCTATAATCGGACGGTAATTTGCGGCGAACGGCAACACCTGTTCATTATCTCTCGATTTTGGAGGCCCCTTTTAACGCTGCTGGACCGCTTTTTCGGAAGTGCGGTGAAAAATCGAGTTCCGCCGACCAGACGGACTTTTTTTGCAACAAAACCGCAGGTCACGAGCGCCTAAAAAGGCAGTGTGCTCGGGAGGTTCGCGTTTTTCACCGCACTTCAGAAATACGAGCCCACGGAAGGCTACAGCAAGATCATATGCGCAACATATGTCCAGCAAAAACGGGTGGTAGCCGGTACGGCTACCACCCGTTTGTCTCATATCTAGCACATAGCAGGCCAACTACTTCTTAATGCCGCGTCCCAGGCGCTCGGCGACCGACGCCACGGCCTCCTCGCTGGCCGTTCCGCAGCTCACGCAGCCGTCATGGGCACGCATCTGGCCAGTGACCTCATCCATCGCGAGCGGCGCCACCTTCTCGAGCTTAAAGCCCTTACCGGCGCGCATGTTTTCCTTGGCCACGCTGATCATGAGCTTAATACGGTTGAGCTGGTTGACCTCGGACGCGCCGGGGTCGTAGTCCACCGCGACGATATTGCTCTCGGGGTGCTGACGGCGCAGCTCCTTGATCACGGCCTTGCCCACCACGTGGTTGGGCAGGCACGCAAAGGGCTGCGTGCAGATGATGTTGGGCGCACCGTGGTCGATCAGGTCGAGCATCTCGGCCGTGAGCAGCCAGCCTTCGCCCATGTTGTTGCACACCGAAAGCACCGTACGAGCCTTGTCCGCCATGGTGCCAATGCGCTCGGGCGCCTCGAAGCGGCGGGACTTTTCGAGCATCTCCTCCACCGGCGTGCGCATCCAGTCCACCAGCTTAATGAGCGCCTGCATGCAAGCGCGCGCCGTGGCAGAGCTTCCCAGCTCGTCTTTTTGAAGCTCGGCGTTGCTCATGGAGTACAGGAAAAAGTCGAGCAGGCCCGGTACCACGGCCTCGCAGCCCTCGCGCTCAATGACATCGACCACGTGGTTGTTGGCCGTGGGATGGAACTTGACCAGGATCTCGCCAACCACGCCCACGCGCGGCTTGGTACCCTCGCCCACAAGCGGCATGGTGTCGAACGCGCGGATGGCCTCGCGGCACAACTTGGTGTAGTTGTGCCTGTTGAACTTAGGCGCCAGCTTGCGGGCGCGCGCCATGTACTCCTCGTAGAGTGCGTTGGCGGCACCGGGCGTGGCCTCGTACGGGCGGCAACGATAGAGCATCTGCATCATGACGTCACCAAAGAGCACTGCGTAGACTGCCTGCTTAAGCAGTGCCGGCGTAATCTTAAAGCCGGGGTTGTCCTCACCGAGCGCCACGGCCGAAAGCGAGATCACCGGGATCTCGGGGTGGCCGCTCTCGCGCAGGGCCTTGCGGATGAGCGCGATGTAGTTGGTGGCACGGCAGCCGCCGCCGGTCTGGCTGATAACCACGGCCGTCTTGGACAGGTCGTATCGACCGCTCTCGATGGCCTCCATAATCTGGCCCGTCACCAGAATCGACGGGTAGCAAATGTCATTGTTCACATAGCGCAGGCCGGCCTCGACGGCGTCGTGATCGGTTGAGGGCAGCAGCTCCAAGTTATAGCCGGCACCGCGGAACACCTCTTTGACCAGGTCAAAGTGGATCGGCGCCATCTGCGGGCACAGGATGGTATAGCCCTCGTCACGCATCTGCTCGGTAAAGGGCACCTTGGGCCATGCGGTCGAGGCGCTCTCACGCTGCGCCTCGAACGTGTACTTGCGGCTCGCGAACGCGGGAGCGTCCGTGGAGGGAGCCACCGGCGCAGCATCGCCCTGCTCGTAGGCCTCGCCCGCGGCCGTGGCCTCTGCCAGGCGCTCGGCCTCCTGGTCCTTGAGCGCTGCCATGAGCGAGCGGATGCGGATGCGCGCGGCGCCCAGGTTGGACACCTCGTCGATCTTGAGCACGGTGTAGATCTTGCCGCTGGCCTCCAGGATCTCCTGCACCTGATCGGTGGTCAGGGCGTCCAGGCCGCAGCCGAAAGAGTTGAGCTGGATCAGGTCCAGGTCGTTGCGCATCGTCACAAAACGGGCAACGGCATACAGGCGGCTGTGGTACATCCACTGATCGACGACGCGGATGGGGCGCTCGGGCTTCACCAGATGCGCGAGCGAATCCTCGGTAAAGACCGCAAAGCCAAAGCTCGAGATAAGCTCGGGCAGGGCATGGTTGATCTCGGGGTCGTTATGGTAGGGACGACCGGCGAGCACGATGCCGTGACCGCCGTGGTCCTCGACCCACTTAAGAGCCTCCTCGCCCATGGTCTGGATATCCTCGTGGAAACGCGCATCGGCCTCAAAAGCAGCGTTGACGGCGGCATCGACCTCGGAGCGCGTGATCTTGGGACCGCGCACGCGACCGCGACCGGCTTGCGCATCGGCCACACGGTCGACGGCGAGCACCTGGTACAGACGGCGCTTAAGCTCGGTCTTATCGTGATACGGCACAAACGGATACAGGAACTCGATGTTCTGTTCGCGAATCTCGTCGATGTTGAGCGCCAGCGCTGTGGGGTAGCTCATGACGATGGGGCAGTTGTAACAGTTGCCAGCCGTCGGATCCTCCTTGCGCTCCCAGCGCACGCACGGCATCCAGATGAAGTCGACATCGCGGTCGATGAGGTTCATCACATGGCCGTGGCTCATCTTTGCCGGGTAGCACACGCTCTCGGACGGCATGGACTCGATGCCCGCCTGGTAGGTCTTTTTGCTCGACTGGTCGGACAGCTGCACGCTAAAGCCCAGGCGCGTAAAGAACGCGTGCCAGAAGGGGTAGTTCTCGTACATGTTGAGTGCGCGCGGGATACCCACGGTGCCGCGCGGGGCCTCGTCGGGATTCAGGATCTCGCGGTTAAAGAGCAGCTCGTTTTTCTTTTTGAAAAGGTTGGGGGCCTCAGTCTTCTGCTTTTTGTGGCCGGCGCCCTTCTCGCAGCGGTTGCCGGTAATGAAGCGCCTGCCGCCGCCAAAGTCGTTGACGGTAAGCTGGCAGTTGTTAGAGCAACGGCCGCAGCGGACATGCTTTTGCGTCACGGTAAGGTGCGCGATGTCCTCGGCAGAAAGAATGGTCGAGGTGCCGTCGGCGCCGGCGCGATCGCGGGCGAGCAGGGCCGCACCGTAGGCGCCCATGCAGCCGGCGATGTCGGGACGCACGGCATGAACGCCGGTGAGCTGCTCAAATGCGCGCAGCGTGGCATCGGACATAAAGGTGCCGCCCTGGACGATCACCTGGCTGCCGATCTCCTTGGGGTCGCGCAGCTTAATGACCTTGAACAGGGCGTTCTTGATGACGGAATAGGACAGGCCGGCCGCGATGTCGCCCACCGTGGCGCCTTCCTTTTGCGCCTGCTTGACGCGCGAGTTCATAAAGACCGTGCAGCGGCTGCCCAGGTCGACGGGAGCCTTAGCATGGATGGCGGCATCGGCGAACGCGCGCACGTCCATGTTCATAGACACGGCGAAACTCTCGATAAAGCTGCCGCAGCCCGACGAGCAAGCCTCGTTGAGCATGATGTGCTCGATGACGCCGTCCTTGACGCGCAGACACTTCATGTCCTGGCCGCCAATGTCCAGGATAAACTCGACGCCGGGCAGGAATGCCTTGGCGCCGCGCAGGTGTGCGACGGTCTCGATCTCGCCGGAATCGGCCTTGAGGGCCTCGATGAGCAGTGCCTCGCCGTAGCCCGTGGTGGTCACGTGGCCGATGGTGCAGCCGGCGGGGATGTGGTTGTAGAAATCGGCCATGATGACCTTGGCCGTGCCCAGGATGTCACCGTTGTTGTTGCCGTACCAGGTGTGCAACAGCTGGCCGTCCTCGCCCACGAGCGCGGCCTTCATGGTGGTGGAACCGGCGTCGATACCGATGAACACGCGGCCGGTGTAGCCGTCGAGCTTACCCTTGGGGACGACCTCGGTGTCGTGGCGAGTCTTGAACTCGGCAAAATCCTCGTCGGTGGCAAAGAGCGGATCCAGGCGCTCGACCTCGGCACCCTGCGTGTCACCCAAGCTGTCGATGGCCTCGATGAGCTGCGGGAACGTGCTGAGCTTGTTGGACTCGTGCGCCATGGCGGCGCCGCTCGCCACAAACAGGTGAGCGTTTTGGGGCACAATGCGGTGCTCTTCGTCCAGGTTGAGCGTGAGGTAGAAGCGGTGGCGCAGCTCAGAGAGATACTGCAGCGGGCCGCCCAGGAAGGCGACGTTGCCGCGAATGGGACGGCCGCACGCCAGACCCGAGATGGTCTGGGTCACGACGGCTTGGAAGATGGAGGCCGCCACGTCCTCGGGGCGGGCGCCCTCGTTGAGCAGCGGCTGGACGTCGGTCTTGGCAAAAACGCCGCAGCGGCTGGCGATGGGATAGATGGTGGTGGCGTTGGCCGCGAGTTCGTTAAGGCCGCTGGCGTCGGTGTGCAGCAGGGTTGCCATCTGGTCGATGAACGCGCCCGTACCGCCGGCACAGGTGCCGTTCATGCGCTGCTCGATGCCGTTGTCGAAGTAGATGATCTTGGCGTCCTCGCCGCCCAGCTCGATGGCGACATCGGTGGCCGGGATGAGGGTCTCGACAGCGCGCTTGCTGGCGATGACCTCCTGGACAAACTCCAGGTCGAGCCACTGGGACAGCAGCAGGCCACCCGAGCCGGTAATGGCGCAGGTCATCTGGGCCGTCGGCAGCACGGTCGCAGCGCCCTCGAACAGGTCGCGGGCGCAGGCGCGGACGTCGGTGTGGTGGCGCTGGTACTTGGCGTAGACAATCTGGTTGTCGTCGTTGAGCACAGCGAGCTTAACGGTGGTGGAGCCCACGTCGATGCCCAAGTGCAGGTTGCCACGAGCGTTCTCGGGGTTGAAGATCGCGCCTTCGGGGGTGTGGGCGGCGGCTACGGGCTCAGCGGCGGTGGCGGGCTCGCTAGCGACGGACGTCTCCCCTGCCGCGTTCTTGGCATCGGCAACTGCCTCGGCAACTTTCTCGGCAGCTGCGGTCGCGGCCTTCTGCGCGGCATCCACCACGGCGGGTGCAGCCTCACGCGCGGCAGCGACCATACGGTCCTTAATGCCCTCGACGAGTTTGCTCATTGTCTCTCCTCTTAGTTGTTGGACTCGACGGCTGCGGCGGTGTCGGCCGCGTCCTCGAGCTGCAGGTTCAATAGCTTCATGCCGTATTCCGGCACGTTGATATCGATGGGTTGGCCATACAGGTCACCAGGGCGCACAAAAGCGAGCACCGTCATAATGCGCGCCATGGCCTCGGGCGATTCGGTGAGCCCACGCTCAAACCAGCGCTGAATCATGCCGACCTCGGCACTCACGACGTAGGTGACGTAGTAGTCAAAGAACGTGCCCAGCGCCAGGCCCAAAATGCCCGTCTGCGCACGCGGCACCACAGCCTCACGCGCGGTGTCGATGATCCTTTTAATGAAGGCCTGGTCGCCGCCCGGACCCAGCAGCGCACCGATTAAGTCGCGATTGGCCGCAAGATAACGCAGCAGCTCAACCGAACCGGGTGCCGGCTCGAGCTCATCGATGTTGTGATAGAGGTCGGGCAGCTGAGCTGCGGTGATGAGCTCAATGCGCTCACGGATCTCGGCCAGCAAGCCGTCCTCGATTTGATTGATAAAGTCGGGGATATCGCGGTAATGCGAATAGAACGTGCGACGCGTAAGGCCAGCGCGCTCGGTGAGCGACGCGACATTAATGCGCGAAAGGTCGCCGCTTTCGGCAAGCTCGCTGGCAAGTGCCTGGCGAAGGGCACGCTGCGAGCGAAGGGACCGGCGATCGCATTTCTCGAGCTGGGACAAGCGTCCTCCTTGTTACTCAACCTGTGCGCTATTGCACAGTGCGAGTATTATTGCACACCGTGTGCATCAACACGTAAAGGCAATATTTTGGATGTGACAAAGGGACAGTCCCTTTGTCACAACCCACCTGGCTTTTGGAGCGGCATTACCGATTGTCCAAAATGTCATTCGTGGGTAGAATAATGTCGGCGGCAGCCCAAGTTCTGCAAAGCTGGGCAGCGCCGTTGTTTGCATTAGGGGGTCAACGCCTTAGCGGCGGCGACCCCTTCTGTTGCGCTTCGAACGCTGCTTGAGTGCCTCGGAAAGGCCGACAAGCGCCGTGAAGAACGAGACCAAAGCGGTCAGAAGTCTCACGAAATCAATCAAATCGGTCATGGGCATCACCTCCCATCAGATGGAGGGCGTTGCCCGGCACATGGAACTGCCGCCAACAGTATCAATTCTATCAAAGCGCAGTTAGATATGCGAATGTTTGTTCGTATTTCAGAAGATCGGAGCTCGGGTACGGCGAAGGAACAGTTCCTTTGCCGTACCCGAGCTTGTCGCCGAACTGCCACCTACATTTTTCGAGTTATTCGGCCACGCTGCTAGTTCTGTATAAATGCACCGCCGGGATTATCTGAGGGTTTTTGTCCTTATTTGAGCGCATACATGCCCATTTGCGCACTTACGACACCGAATCAAACACCATTAGAGGTATGAATGTTCCCGAGAGGGCATCTTTAGCCATTTAACGACCTCCGACAGGCCGAATAACTCAAAATTTGTTGGTGGCGAAAGCGAGACAGTCCTATACGCCAAAAGCCGGCATCTCCCATGTGACAGAGGGGCTGTCCCTTTGTCACATTATTCGATGACGGTGCGGGAGTTTTGCTTGTGCATGGTGGCGAGCATGTGTTTGGGAACGGCGTGGACCATGCAACTGCCGATAGTCGCGCTCGCGGCGGCCTTGGCTGCATCGCTTGCGTTTTTGGTCGCGTAGCTGTGACGAAAACGATTGAGCATGGCGATATCGTTGCCGCCGTCGCCGTAGACCGCGACCTCATCCTCGGCAATACCGTAGTAGCCCGCCAGCCAGGCCACGCTCTCGCCCTTGTTGCACGCCACGTCCGTGATCTCGAACATCACCGGATCGAACGGCGCGTTGACCACGCGGTCCGATCGCTCGGCCAAATATGCTTTAAGGTCACGCTCCAGCTCGGGCGAGGTCACGCGGCAGTTGATCTTGCACACATCGTGGCGCAGGATGTCACCGATCGACTGGTCGAAATATTGCTCCTCGTGATACCCGCCACGTGCACGCATGCCACGCATCACGATACGCTTGATAGGGCTGTCCTTTTTAAAGCCCGCCTGATGCATCTCGAACGAGCCGCTCGAGAACATGCCATCGGGCGTGGAGCAATCAAAGCAAATGTCCGGAAACTCCTTGAGCAGTTCCTCGGTGATCTGCGGGTCAATGGTCCAGGTTTTGAGCACCTCGCCATGACTGTCGCGCACGATGGATCCATTGGAGCAGCAGGCGTCAAGCGCCAGGCCCGTAAAGCCATGCTCGCCGATCGGCAGCGTCGAGCGTCCGGTCGCGGGAACCACATGCAGGCCAGCTTCGGTCAGCTCGCGAATGGCACGGCGGATGGTCCCATCCGCCTCATGCAGGGCGTTCAGCAGCGTTCCGTCTAAGTCACTCGCAAACATCTTGATCATGGGCGTGCCTCTCCTTCGTCTGCACGATATTGTAGACGAAGGAGAGGCACGCCCAAACAATGCCGTCACGACGCGACGTGCCACTGCCTTCACAAATTCACGGTGCCCCAGCGCGCTAAGACAATCGCCACAAGCGACTTTTCAGCCGATAAAACAGCGCCGTCGTCAACGTCAGCACCGCCAACATGCCTGCGAATACAATCGCCGGTGTCCATCGATCATATGCGAGCCCGTAAACCAATTGGCCAATAGGCGTTGCACAGGAAAGCGTCATATAAACGAGTGCCAGCACTTTTCCGCAGAGTTCCTTTGGCGCTGACCGCTGAACAAATGAAACGATTTCGACCGATGTAATGCTTGCCCACGCCATGACCCATGCCGAGCCGGCCGCAAGCGCGGCAAACGCTAATTCATCAGGACCGCTCAGTAGCGTGACAATAATCGGCACGACTCCAAAACAGATCATCGCAACATATCGACATATGCCCTTGAAGGAAAAACGATGCGGCCAAATACCGACCAAACCACTGCCGACAAGACCACCTAAGCCCATAGCCACCTCAATAATCCCAACGAAGGATGACTGCATTCCGAGATGCTTTGCAACAATAACGGGAGCACCAATCGTTAACCCAACTAACGCAAGGTTCAAAATAGCCGCAATCAAAAACACAACGAGCAATGATGAGTTTTGAGACAGGTACCGAATCAACTCCCGAAAATCGTTTCGGCGTGTCGTACGAGTCGCGCCGTCTCCCATCGTTTCAGATGAGGCATTTTGCTTGAGTGCGCCCCCGAACAGCAGGGCTGAAATCGTAAACGTCAACGCCGCGGTTTCGCATAGAGTATCGATACCAAAGCACCCATAGACTGCCGTCCCGACTACAGGCCCCAAGATATTGCTCATCATGATTATCTGCGAGACCAACGCAGTGGCACGCTCAACCTTTTCTTGGCCCGTCATGCGCACCGCCTCAATTTGAAGCATCGGTTTCAGCAGCGATTGGATGCCATATTGGACGCAAAGCATTGCTGCCACGACAACCGCAAGAGGCAGCGAACGCTTCATGGGGATAAACAGCAGTGATGCAGCCATCAGAACAATGCCGAGTACCACAAGAACCCCGCGATGTCTTCCCCGATCCGCCAAAATCCCGCCAACCGGAGTCGCGAGCACGCCCGGTATGAACGCTATCGCCGCGACGGCGCCATATAACGTTGAGGAGCCGCTGCAATCGAACAAGTAGAGCGGACACGCAAAGCACAGTGCCGACAGCATCGAATACGCACACAGCTGTGCAACAAGAAGACCAAATAGCCTGATAGATCGCACTGTTTTTGGCGCCAATGAAACGCTAATTCTTCGCATCCCAGCCATAAGCCTGCCCCCAAATACATACTGTCAGTATGTATTTAATGACTTGAAAAGGGCAGCCGTGGCTACCCTCACAAATCAATTACATACCGTTGGTATCTATATTACCACCCGGCACGGTTCCATACGTCCCAAATCTGGGCCGTTGTCTGGAGCACTTCATTACCCAAATCGAGCCCCACCGCTGCCGCCATCTGTGCCAAACATTGTGCGCGAGCGAGCATTCGCTCCTTGGGCTCGAGCGGACGGAACAATGGCAGCAGCCAAAGATTCGCTAACAACGATACGGCCTCCGCTGCTTCGCGCGGGCATTCGCACGCAATGGAGCCGTCGGCGATGCCCTCCTCGATTACTGGCAAGAGATTGCCATCGGCCGACTCGTCAAACGAACCTTGGTACTGCATCGCCAGCAGCCGCGAGCTTTTTACCGGATCTGCCGCAGGATGCATGCGAGCCCATAGCTCGATTTGCGGAACGACGGACTCGGGCGCATAAAGTCGTTTGAGCTTTTGAGCTCCCGTCATATTGCCAGCACCGAGTGTCGCGCGACGGTGTTCAGCAATCGGAGCCGTTGCCCGATCAAATGCGGCGTTGAAAATCTCCTCTTTGCTCTTAAAGTGATGATAGACAGCACCCTTGGTCATGCCATCGAGGCGGTCGACGATGTCTTGGATGCTCGTCCCCTCATAACCCTGTACGCAGAATAGCTCCAGCGCCGCGTCGAGAATCTTCGCGACAGTCTCCTCGGGATATTTATTACGACCCATAATCCGTCCATCCACAACGCAAGTCTTGTGCCTCATTGCAGCATTTTAACGTTGCGGATGGTAGACGGTCGATTCTACACCGCGGCGGGGCCGTGTTCGCCGGTACGGATGCGGATGACTTCCTCGACCGGCTCGACCCAAATCTTGCCGTCTCCAACGGCACCGGTACGAGCGGCGTTGCAGATGATGTCGACAATTCCGTCGACATGCTCATCGGCACAAATGAGCGTGAACTGCACCTTAGGGATCGTGTTAACAAGCAACTCGTTGCCGCGCACGTATTCCTTCCAGCCATGTTGCGCACCGCAGCCCTGCACCTGGTTGATAGTCATACCGCGAACATCAGCAGCAAACAGCGCATCTTTAAGAACCTCAAGCTTCTCGGCGCGAACAATCGCCGTAATCTTCTTCATAGTGAATTCCTCTCTTTAATAAAAGAAATTGATTGTTCTTCACATGGCACGGGTTTTCCAGGTGCCCGAGATTGCCCCGAAAGAGGAGCGCCGCGTACTTCGGTACGCAAGCGACGGTTTGAGGGGCAAGGTCGGGTGCCTGGGAAGCCGTGCCGCTAGTCAAGTCCCGAGAAGGAGGGATACGCGCTCTCGCCGTGCTGACTCGCATCCAGGCCCAGCGCCTCGTCGGCCTCGTCCACACGAAGACTGCCGTGGAACAGCGCCTTGACCACCGCGGCGATCACCAAATCGAGCACCAGCACAATGACGACCGTCACCACAATGCCCAAGATCTGCGAGATGAGCAGTGACACATCGCCCGTGTAGAACAGACCGCCCTTACCGGTCCACGAAAGCTCCGGCACGCAGAACAGGCCCGTGAGCACGCCGCCCAAGATGCCGCCGATGCCGTGGCAACCAAACGCGTCGAGCGCATCGTCGTAGCCAAACTTGGTCTTAAGATGGCTGATGGCCAGGTAGCAGACGGGCGATACGATCAGGCCCGTGACCAGCGCCGCCCACGGCTCGACAAAGCCCGCACCCGGCGTGACCACCACAAGGCCCGCAACCAGACCGGTGCTGGCACCCACCAGCGTGGGGCGGCCGGTGCGCACGCGCTCGACGGCAAGCCACGAGACCATGCCCGCCGCGCTGGCCGTCACGGTGTTGAGGATGGCGAGCGCCGCCACGGCGTCGGCCTTGAACTCGCTGCCGCCGTTAAAGCCAAACCAGCCAAACCAAAGCAGGCCGGCGCCCAGCGCCACAAACGGCACGTTATGCGGGCGATAGCTCACCATGCCAAAACCGCGACGACGGCCGAGCATTAAGCAGAGAATCAGGCCCGTGAGACCGGACGAAATGTGCACCACGTCGCCGCCGGCAAAGTCGAGTGCGCCGATGATGTCGCCGATAAAGGAGCCATCGCCGCCCCAGACCATGTGGGCGAGCGGCGCATAGACCACGAGCAGCCAAATGCCCAGGAAGGCCGTCATGGCACCAAACTTAACGCGGCCGGCCAGGCTGCCCGTGACAATAGCTGCCGTGATCATGGCAAACGCCATTTGGAAGGCGATGTTGATGATTTGAGGGTAGACGGCACCGTCCGCGGCATTGCCCTCGGCCGCCTGCAGCACCTGGCCGAGCACCGGCAGGCACAGCAGCTGGTCAAGGCCTCCAATAAACGGGCTGGAACCGTCGCCGCCGTAGGCCAGTGACCAGCCGGCAACAATCCACAGCACACCAACCAGGCCAATGGCGCCAAAGCACATAAGCATGGTGTTGATGACATTTTTGCGCCTGGACAGGCCGCCATAGAAAAACGCCAGGCCCGGTGTCATTAAAAACACGAGCATGGTGCAGATGAGCATAAACGTTGTCGATCCCGTATCGAACATTCGCTCCCCCTTGATCGCATGAACGTTGTCGGCGCCCATAATGCGGCCGAGGGGCAACTGGTGTAGACCAGATACGGCGTTGTTAAACGCGGCGTTGTCGAATGGAAACGGTGCCGCAATCTTGGAAACGGCGCGGCAACGGGCGCGAAACGAACGGGAAATACGCGAGCAAGGGAGCCGTGAGCGCGCCCATCCCGGCTAGCGCCGAAACAGCTCGTGAGCGCGGTCGCGGAGATTGGTTGCTCGAATGACACCTTCGTAGCGGTTGATGCGCAAGCGCGGAAAGGCATTGAAGAAGCGCAGGTCGCGACGGCTGAGCGACACACTCGGCACCGGACGGCTCGCGCGCCTGCCGGCACGGAGACGGGCGAGTGATGGATGGGGCACGTTCGGCGCGGCATCGGCCACGCGGCGGGCGGCAAGCGCCAGGCCGCGAGCACCATCCGCGATAAACGTCGGCATCGAAGCCTTCTCGCGCAGGGCATCGAGCGCGGCGTCACCCAGCTCGGCCAGCCACGCGTTAACGGCACGGCTACGGATGTGCGTCTGTGCCACCGAGTCAATCGTAGAATCGGGAATGCGCTCGAGCATTGAGTCGGACGCGTCGGCAAGCGACTCGTTGATGCGGTCGGCAAGGTCGGCCCGGACGCGCTCCAGCTGATCAGACAGACGCCGCCAGCTCGCCAATGAGCACAACGCGTCGACCATCATCGCGACCGCGACGATAAAGGCGGACAACCGCACAATCAGCACCGGCAGATGGCCAAGCAGCCCCAGCAATGCCGGCTCCACTAAACGGCAAATGCACAACGCACCCAGGCCAAACGCGCAGGCCCAGTACAGACAGATACGTCCGTGCAGGTTAAACGGCAGATGCGAATAGTCCCAAAAGCGAGCGCCCGTTGTTTTTTCCAACAGCACGCCTACGCTGTACTCAATCACGCTGCATACGAGCGCTGCAGCGACAAACTGGCTCGGGGCATCCGGAATCCCGCGCAACAGCAGCCAGCAGGCAATGCCGCCCGCGCCATAGATAGGGCAACACGGTCCCAGCAAAAAGCCGCTGTTGGCAAAGCGTCCGTGGTTGAGCATGGCGCAGACTGTCGATTCCCATGCCCAGCCGCAAAAACCGTAGAAGGCAAACGAGAGCACCAGTGCCGAAAGCGGGTAGGCGGCAAGCGTCGCGCCGTCAAAGGACATGTCGATTGCGGTCCCCACCGTCTACCCTCTCCTCTTTTCACTCGATGCTTTACTCACGCTATCGTCCGTCTCGTCCTTGCGCGGCAGGCGGCCGGCGACCGTCTCACGCAGAGCACACCATTTATCCGCCAGACAAACAATCCACGCCTCGCGACACGTCGGCGGCACCGGCACCAGCGGAAACATATGCCGCACGATAATATTCCGCTCTCGCGGCGTCAGCTCAAAATCTTCCTCGGCACGCGCCAGGGCAAAAAACGGATGTCGAAATCCGTGCAGTCGATGGCTCGGGTCGGGGTCGTGCCAATCATAGAGAAAGTAGTCGTGCAGCAAGGCCCCGCGCAGCAGCGAGGCACGGTCGATCGAAATGCCAGCACGGCCCAAGTGCTCGGCAAAGGACAGACTTGCCCGTGCCACCGAGGTCACATGTGCATAGACCGTCACGTCGCCATGCTGGATAAACTCGCGCGTCAGGTCCAAGCGGCCCGCCTGGGCGAGCTGGCGGGCGGCATCGTCGACCTCGTGCGCGATTTTCTCGGCACGAACGGCATCGGACATGCTGCCTCCTTCCAGCGGCTCACGGCGGCAAGCCACGGCCTGCACGTATTGAAAAAATCATCATCGAATCTATCAGTATGGCATCGGACAAAACGTTTTGCCCCACCAGTTGTCGAATTACCGCGCCGCCGTCACATATCAAACGCCAAAATGTGCGAGACTGTCTTGTGCAATTGTGTCGGCCGAGGGAGCGCCGGCGCTCGATTCGCATGGAGTAACCCACAACGATGCTGCTTACGCAAACGACAACGCCCGAGGACGTCAAGGCTCTCGACCGCGCCGAGCTTCCGCTGCTCTGCGGCGAGATTCGCCACGCCATCCTCGAAAGCTCCGCCGCTGTCGGCGGACACGTTGCCCCCAACCTGGGCGTCGTTGAGCTTACGGTTGCGCTTCATCGCGTGTTTAACTCCCCTATCGACAAGATTGTCTTTGACGTTTCGCACCAGACCTACGCCCACAAGGCGCTGACCGGGCGCGCGTATACCTATATCGATCCGGAACGTTTTGGCGAGGCTTCTGGCTTTGCCAATCCCGACGAGTCCGAGCACGACCTGTTCGCCATGGGCCATACCTCCACATCGGTGAGCCTGGGCTGCGGCTTGGCACACGCCCGCGATCTGGCGGGCGACAGCTACAACGTCATCACCATCATTGGCGACGGCTCGCTTTCGGGCGGCTTGGCGTTTGAGGGCTTTAACAATGCCGCCGATCTCGACAGCAACCTGATCATCATCGTCAACGATAACGACCAGTCCATCGCCGAAAACCACGGTGGCCTCTATCGCGATCTGGCCGAGCTGCGCACCAGCAACGGCACCTGTGGGCGCAACGTTTTCCGCGCGATGGGACTCGACTACCGTTATTTGGACGCCGGCAACGACGTGTTGGCCCTGGTCGACGCGCTGCAGGAACTGCGCAATATCGATCATCCCATCGTGCTGCACGTCTCCACCGCCAAGGGCAAGGGCTTTGAGCCGGCCCAGAGCGACCCCGAACGCTGGCACCACGTGGGTCCGTTTGACATGGCGACTGGGCGCAAGCTTTGCCCGGGCCATCCGAGCGAGCCCGCGCCGCGCACCTATGCTGACATTACGGGCGAGGCGCTCAGCGCCGCCATCGAGCGCGATCCACAGGTCGTTGGCATCACGGCCGCCACGCCCTACATTATGGGCTTTACACCCGAGCTTCGCGCTGCCGCCGGCAAACAGTTCGTCGATGTGGGCATTGCCGAGGAGCACGCCGTGACCTTTGCCACCGCGCTTGCGCGCTCGGGCGCCAAGCCAGTCTTTGGTGTGTACGGCACGTTTTTGCAGCGCGCCTACGACGAGCTGTGGCACGACCTGTGCCTCAACGACGCCCCCGCAACCATTTTGGTGTTTGGTGCGTCAATCTTTGGCACCACGTCCGAGACGCACCTCTCGTTCTTTGATATTTCCATGCTGGGCGGTCTTCCCAACATGCACTACTTGGCGCCGGCCTGCATGGAGGAATATCTGTCCATGCTGAGCTGGTCGCTCGACCACCGCGAGCATCCCGTGGCAATCCGCGTACCGGGCATCGGCCTGGTGAGCCGTCCCGATCTGGCGCCTGCCGAGGACACCGACTATAGCGCCGTTCGCTACAACGTGGTGCGTCAGGGCCGCGATGTGGCCGTGCTTGCGCTCGGCGACTTCTTTGAGTTGGGCGAGCGCGTGGCAAACCGCTTGGCCGCCGAGTACGGCATCGAGGCCACGCTCGTCAACCCGCGCTTCGCAACCGAGCTCGACCGCGAGTTCCTCGACAGTCTTGCCGCCGAGCATCGCGTTGTCGTCACCCTCGAGGACGGCATCTTGGACGGCGGCTGGGGCGAGCGCGTGGCGTGTTACCTGGCCTGCACGCTCGTGCGCACGCGCACCTTCGGCATCGCCAAGGGCTTCCCCGACCGCTACGATCCCAACGAACTGCTCGCGCAGAACGGCATGACGGTCGAGAACATGGCCGCCGAAGCCGTAAGGCTACTCAACGAGTAAGAAAACCTCCGCAAGGGAAGCATCCCTGCGGAGGTTTTTGTTTTCACGACGCGATTATCTCAATCTGTAACATCTAGGGCCCGAATTTCCGTCTAACTGTTACAGATTGAGACAAGACGTCTTAGTCCCCGACGTTTGTCTCAATCTGTAACAGATAGAGACCTTTTGGCCGTCCAGATGTTACAGATTGAGACATTCGAATTCCCCTGAAGAGAAAATCTCAATCTGTAACAGTTACTCGGCAAAAATGGCTGCAGATGTTACAGATTGAGATAAAACAGCGAGGCATGCCGCCACATCTGCAAGAACCACCACAAAGGTGCCTGTCCCTTAATGGTAGGTACAATAACCCATAAAGTAAGTATGTTTCTGAGTTATTTCGTGTTGACCCATTTGAGCGCGATAGGGTATAACTCTACTCAACCGCTAGGGATTTTATTGAGAAAGGTGTTCTACCATGAGCAAGAACCTCTCCCAGCAGGTCGTTCTCGACCGCCGCGGCTTCGTTGCCGCCACCTTCGCAACCGTCGCCGGCCTTGGTCTTGCCGGCTGCTCCGACACCAGTGCCGAGGCCGACAAGGGTTCCGCCGCCGGCTCCTCCAAGAGCTCCGAGGATACCGAGGCTTCCACCACGCTCGATGCCAAAGCATTCGACAAGCTCGTCGACAACGGCCCCAAGGCCGATGACGACGCCATCGCCGCCAGCACCTGGGCCACGGCCGTTAAGGACGCCGGCGTCTTTAAGATCGGTGGCGTTCAGACTTCCACGCTCTTCTCCCTCCTCAACGAGAAAGACGGCCAGACCCGCGGCTTCGATGCCGGCATCGCGCAGCTTCTGTCCAACTACATTCTGGGCGAGAACAAGGTCGAGATCACCCAGGTGACCTCGGACACGCGTGAGTCCGTCCTGCAGAACGGCCAGGTCGACGCCGTCTTTGCCACCTACACCATCACTGACGAGCGCAAGAAGCTCGTATCCTTTGCTGGTCCCTACTACTACACCCAGCAGGCCATCCTGGTGCTCGCCGATAACGACGACATCAAGAGCGTCGACGACCTGGCCGACAAGAACGTCGCCGTCCAGTCCGGCTCCAACGGCCCCGCCATCCTGGAGGAGTTCGCCCCCAAGGCCAGCCAGCAGGAGTTCAAGACTGACGAGGAGGCCCGCCAGGCACTCCAGCAGGGCCGCGTTGACGCCTACGTCATCGATAACAACATGCAGCAGAGCGCCCTGGTCCGCGAGCCCGGTAAGTACAAGATCGCCGGCAAGCCCTTCGGCAGCAAGGAGCCCTACGGCATCGGCCTGCCGCTCGATTCCGACGGCGTCGCCTTCGTCAACGACTTCCTTAAGAAGATTGAGGATGACGGCACCTGGACCGAGCTGTGGCAGATCTGCATCGGCGACCGCACGGGCGACACCAACGTTCCCGATCTGCCCGAGGTCGGTGCCTAAGCTCGCAAGCATGGCATCAGCCGCTGCGAAACCATATGGAAACGCACGAGGTGCTTTATTGCGATAAACTGTTTTCTCAATGAGTTGTCGGGGCTTCCGTACACGCGGGAGCCCCTTTCCTTATCGGCGGGAGGTCCGCATGAGTCTCTCCGAGCTCTGGTCGCTCTATGGCCAGAACTATATCGACGCGCTGCTAGCAACCTGGGGCATGACGCTTGAGTCGTTTGCCATCGCCATGGTGCTGGCCGTCGCCGTCACCGTGATGCGCGTGTCGCCGCTCAAGCCGCTGCGCGTCTTTGGCGACCTGTATGTCCAGGTCTTCCGTAACATCCCCGGCATCGCACTGCTCATCATCGTCGTCTATGCGCTGCCGCCGCTCAAGGTCGTCCTGCCCTACCGCACCTGCGTTATCGTCGCCACGGTCCTTTTGGGCTCGGCCTTTGGTTCCGAGAACTTTATGAGCGGCATCAACACCGTCGGCGTCGGCCAGGTGGAAGCCGCCCGTTCGCTCGGCATGAGCTTTAACCGCATCCTCGCCAAGATCGTGATTCCACAGGCGCTGCGCTCGAGCGTGCTGCCCATGACGAACCTCTTTATCGCCGTCATGCTCACCACCGCGCTCGGCAGCCAGGTGCCGCTTAAACCGCAGGAGCTCACCGGCGTGGTGAGCTACATCAACACGCGCTCGCTCGGCGGCGTCGCCGCGTTCTTTATCTCGGCGCTCGGCTACCTGGGCATGGCCTTTGTGGTGAGCCACATTGGCAACTATATCGATAAGAAGGTGAGAATCCTCCGATGAGCAAGCACTCCACCTCCGCGCTCACCATGCGCGACGCGCTCTACGAGGCTCCCGGCCCCAAGATGCGCGCCAAGATTCGCATCGGCACCGCCATCTCGCTTGTTGCCGTCGCCGCACTCGTCGCCCTGGTACTGCAGCGCTTTTATGTGACCGGACAGCTTTCGGTCCACTATTGGTATTTCTTTACGCACCTCACCACCTGGAAGTTCCTGCTTGCCGGCTTTGAGGGCACCGTCAAGGTCGCACTCACCGCTGGCGCCATCGCGCTGGTGCTGGGCTTAGCCCTTATGCTCGGCCGTACCAGCGACATTAAGCCGCTGCAGCTGGTCTGCCGCGTGCTCACCGATTTCTTCCGTGGCGTACCGAGCCTGCTGTTCATCTACTTCTTCTTTTTGGTGCTGCCCCAGTACAAGATCGCACTGCCGTCGTTTTGGATGCTCACGCTTCCCGTCGCGCTCGCTGCAGCCGGCGTACTTGCCGAGATTTTCCGCGCCGGCGTCAACGCCGTACCGCGCGGCCAGGTCGAGGCGGCCCAGGCGCTCGGTCTCTCCAAGGCTAAAATCACCTTTAAAATCGTATTGCCGCAGGCTATTCGATTTATCATTCCGTCGTTGATTTCACAGCTCGTGGTCGTAGTCAAAGACACCACCGTCGCCTACGTGGTGAGCTACCCCGACCTCATGCAAAACGCCCGCGTGCTCATTACCAACTACGACGCTCTCGTGTCGGTCTACCTGGTTATCGCGGTCATCTATATCCTCATCAACGTCGCGATCAACAAGGCCGCTGTCTACGTTTCGCACAAGACCGGCGCGACCATCATCCGCTAACGCTTTACCATTTCGAGTCATAAGGAGCCGAGCACCATGGCACAGAGCACTTCTACTTCTGGCAACCAGCCGCTTATCGAGCTCAAGCACGTCGATAAGCACTATGGCGACCTGCACGTTCTCAACGACATCAACCTGTCGGTCGACCGCGGCGAGGTCGTTGTTGTGATTGGCCCCTCGGGTTCGGGCAAATCGACCATGTGCCGCACCATCAACCGCCTGGAAACCATCGACTCGGGCGAGATCCTCATCGAGGGCCAACCCTTGCCGCAGGAAGGCAAGGACCTTGCCCGCATGCGTGCCGAGCTGGGCATGGTGTTTCAGCAGTTCAACCTGTTCGCACATATGACCGTACTGCAGAACGTCATGCTGGGACCGGTCGATGTGCTGGGCGTCTCCAAGGACGAGGCCCGCGAGCGTGCCATGGACCTGCTGGGCCGCGTGGGCGTTGCCGAGCAGGCCGATAAGGTGCCCGCACAGCTCTCGGGCGGCCAGCAACAGCGTGTAGCCATCGCCCGCTCGCTTGCCATGCAGCCCAAGGCCATGCTCTTTGACGAGCCCACGAGCGCCCTCGATCCCGAAATGATCAACGAGGTGCTCGAGGTCATGGTCCGTCTGGCCCAGCAGGGTATGACGATGATCGTCATCACGCACGAGATGAACTTCGCCCGCCGCGTGGCCGACCGCGTCGTGTTTATGGCCGACGGCCAGATCGTGGAAACCGGCACGCCCGACGAGTTCTTCGACCATCCCCAGACCAAGCGCGCCCAGGACTTCCTCAACTCCATCAAGGGCCACTAACCCAATTACCGCGCCCGCTCGTCATGTTCATCTGAATTCGAAAGTTATACCTATGATCGGAACCCGTACTTCATCGTCCTACACCCCGCACGTCGACGTCGCCCCCGCCGACCGCCCACTCATCCTCGTCGCACCGCGCTGGGAAGAGGCAGAGCCGTTTTTAACCGAGATGCTCTCCCCCAACGAGGAAATCGCAAGTGTCTTTGTCGATGCTATCCTTGCCGCTGGCGGCCTGCCGCTGCAGATGTCCATCACCGAGGACATTGAGGTCATCCGTCATTACGTCGATATCGCCGACGGCATCGCCATTCCCGGCGGCCCCGATGTCAATCCCAAACGCTGGGGCGATGATCGACCCTACGACCCCACCCTCTGCTGCGAGATCCGCGATAGCTTTGAGTTTAAGCTGGTCGGCGAGGTGCTCCGCGCCAAAAAGCCACTCTTTACCACCTGCCGCGGCACGCAGCTGCTCAACGTCGCTACTGGCGGCACCCTGTGCATGGACGTACCGAGCCTGGGCGCGCGCGAGGGTCGCACGCAGTGGCGTCACACCCACGTGCTCAACGATCCCGTGCACCCCGTCGAGGTCGTGCCGGGCTCGCTGCTGGAACGCGCGGTTGGCGGGCACAGGCTAATCCAGACCAACTCCGCACACCACTGCTGCGTCGACCGTCTGGGTAAAAGCACGCGCTTGGTCGCCAAAGCAACCGACGGCGTTCCCGAGTGCATCGAGGTCGAAGGCCAGCCATTCTGCCTGGGCGTGCAATGGCACCCTGAGTACACGTGGAAGACGCTCGAGACCGACTTTAACCTGTGGAAGTCGTTTGTCGAGGCAGCGGCAAAGGTTAAGCAGGCGCGCTAGCTCGCGAATCACACAGGCTTAAACCTTCCATGCCGAGGGGGGCGGACATCAGCCACGGTGCCCGCGCCCCCTGTATTTGGTATGCTCGGTATGATTATCCCTCACAAACAATCAAAGAAATCTCGACCGCAATTGGTCGACGGTAAAGCAAATGGCAAGAACGCTTGCTACGTTAATCAGGCAGTCAATTAAAATCGAGGTGCATTGACTATCCTCCAACGGGGTCACGCCGCAAATCCACATGAGCATCGAGGACGGAAACGGAAGCATGGAATTGGCTCCGACCTGTATGTAGATCGTTACGACGTTGACAAGCAACAGCATGCCAATAGGACCGAAGCCGGATCCAAAATAGGAAACAACGATCACGCAAGAGACCACGTATGCAAGGCAGACCGCACTCGTCAGAAGAGGTCGATCGCAAAACATATTCAGGTTGAAATACTGTTGAGCATCCAAAACGATTGCGCAGTTAAGACAGTACAAAACGACACTTGACAGGATAAACGCGCCCAATAGGGCGAAAGAAGACAGCATCGCTCGCGCAACGGTAACGCACGCCCGCTTCCCTCCCCGAGCCTCCGACAGCCCCCACGGTTCCTCGACAAAGCTCGAACTGACAAAGCGTGGGACAACGCAAGGCGCGACAAGCGGAAAGAACAATGCATGAGCCAACGGGGCCACATTGAACAGCAAGCCGCGAAAAACCTCTGCATTACCAAATAGAAGGGCGTCCTCTGCCGACAGTTTAAGCGTCGGGTCTGGGAAAAAGCCCAAGAAACTGCCCTCGCGGAGGCTACAGAACCACATCGGGAAAGAATTAAGCTGCAATATCACCATACACGCATAAATTGCCAGGATTAAGACGTACGTCCATTCGCTTACATGCTTCAATTCTGAATGGAGGAACCTTTTAATCTGACGAGCCATTGAGCACACCTCCGACACGACAGGTCACGAGAGCGTAAATCAATACCGATAGACAGCCAGCTGCCACGCCATATCCCAGAAGCGTCAGCTGCCCCATATCGCTATACCCAAGGGCACATCCGGCTCCAAGGTACGGCCCCGGAAGGAGGAAGATCCATCGCAAGGATGGTATAGGTGCCTGAAGGAAGGTTCCGTAGAGCGTCAAGCTCATGACAAATCCGATTATTATTACAGCCCCGCTCAATACAGCGCTGCCTGTAATCCGATAGATGGTCATCGTCTCCAACGCAACCGATATCACCAATACGGCGTTGATTATCATCGCAGGCAAAAATGCAGCCAGCATGCCGTGCGTGTAGTTTTGCCCCCCACGCATTATGGCTATTGCAAACAAAAGAAGGCAAAGTGCGCTATAAGCTGCACCGACTATTAAAGCAGACGAAAGCACATGTGCCAGAGCCCCATTAAAGCGGGCGAGACCTCTTGCTGAAGAAATTCGGTATCCCTCTTTATAGCCATGCTCCTGTAAAAGCACCAAACAAACGATGAGTGGAACGAACAGGGATGTACCGGCAAAAGCGCTGCGCGCAAGGGACTCATCAGGCGCAGAAGGATCGATTGCATTCCAGAGGAAACCAATATCCTCCCCACAAACGCCATAGCCAAAGCCTAGCAACGTTGCTCCGTTATTTAGAAAAACACCGAAGAGAAGACCGCACGCCAACATAAGCGTAAGACCAAACTGCGCCGGAAACATCCTGTGTAGACGCATCATATCTGCCTTTATGGGATGGATCGCCCGCTTCATAGCGAGACCGCGTTCATCAAGCGCCTGTAATATTCTTTTAGGGACGACGCCTCATCCCTTATGACATCCATCGATTCCTTTTTCAGCAGTTCACCGTCATGAATAAACACGCAACTTGTTGCAACCGATGCCAACTCATCCAAATCATGGCTAGAGATGAGCATGGTCTTACCCTGTTCTCGATTCAATCGGCCGATAAGGGCCCATATACTCTCGATGCCCAGCGGGTCCAACCCATTTGCCGGCTCATCGAAAATTAGTACGTCGGTGTCGCCCAACAAAGCCGTAGCTATATCCAGTCGCCGTTTCATTCCCAGAGAAAAACTGCTCACGCTCTTTTTCTCATCGACGTCCAGCCCGACTAGGCCCAAGACGCGAGGAACCTCACGTGTCTCATCGAGCCCCCATTCCGCACATCGGATCCGAAGATTCTCCACCGCACTGAGGGATTGGTATGCTCCGCTGGAATCTGGCACATAGCCGACACGCGTCCGCATCAGGCTCAGCTCTTTTTTCGACTTGCCTCCAAAGAGCTCCACGCTCCCCGACGATGGCTCACAGAGGCCCAGCACTATTTTAATAAGCGTGCTTTTGCCCGCTCCGTTTGCACCAACAAGGGCGCAAAGTTCAGACTGATTCACCTCGAAGGAAACGTCATGCAACACACGCCGTTTTCCATAGCGCTTTGACACCTTTGATAGCTTTATCGCTGATGCGCTCATTGGCCTCCTATTCTGCTTGATAACAAAACCGCTGCTGCCAGACTGTCGCCTGGCAGCAGCTGCAACTGCTAGAAATTAACAACACACAAGTTTTTGCTGCAGTTATTGACGCAGACGCGTGCTCCACAGAATGCCTTGCAGTAACCGTTGCACCCACCACCGGGGTCCACATAACTCGGCTTTACAATCCAGCTCATATCGTTCCTCCTTTCTTTTATCGTTCGTTCTTGATGTTATTGTTTGCCGATAACTTATATTTGTCAAGATAATTAATAAACAAAGAACCCGTGTTAGACACGGGTTCCGCTACACTGATATTTCGTTATAGTTGTTTTTTTATGCTACTCGTCGCTCAAATCTACAGCGAAGACCGATGTCGGAAGCGACGCCTCATTGCCTCTGCCATCCCGCATCTGCCTCACGGCATTCTTCGCGCGCTCGACAATAAGTTCCTCGAGCTCTTTCTCGCTCACGCGCTGAATAATATCTCCCGGTTGACAATCAAGCTCATCACAGATTTCAAGAAGCGTCTTAAGACGAATAGCTTTAATTTTTCCGTTTCTTAGCTTAGAAATATTAGCCGGAGTATGCCCCGTGGCACGAATCAGATCAGAGCTGGTCTTTCCGGTCTTAAGCAGCTGCGTCTCAAGCTCGATGATGAGATAGCTCATGTTTCCTCCTACACAAGCTCGTCAGACTGCTCCTGGAGCAGCGAGGCATAACTCCAAATCGCCGAGATAAACAGACAGACAACTGCGCCGATAAACGACCCCGCATCAAAGGTAGCGCCTTGGCAAATCTCAATAACAAAGGAATGAGGCACGATGTAAAGCTCCAGTCCGCCAATGGTGAGATTGACCGATCCATAGGCACCAACAAGCGAAACCGCGGCGTTAACAGCAAAGGCAAGCGCGAGAACACGGATAAGCCGCACATGCGCCCTGGTAAAGGGCGATACGCCCCGCGAAATGTCGCGGCTGATTCCGCACAAAACGACAAGCGAAATACCCATGGCAAGCGCCATGCACAGTCCGCTTGGGATAACGATGCACCCGCCATTGAGAAGCGTCACAACACCGAAAGAATCGACAGAAGCAGCGTTTGCAACCGCATACCAGATCACGTAAACAACCAACGCGGCGAAAGCGACGAGCATTCCCGCAAAAACGACCGCCATGCAAAAGCCAAGCTTCCTTACAGTCTCGCCCGCCTTGGCCATACGCTGAACGCTGTTGGACATACACTCACCCTCATCGAATCTATCGTTATCCGAATAGTTTATCGAACAACGATATGGATTGCATGCGGAAAGCCCCGCCAGTGCGCATAGGCCATTCACTAATCAGAAGGGGTGAGAGTGGATTTTTGGACACGTATCGAACGAGAGTGGATAATCTCCCACTTTGAGGCCGCCACCGGGCCTAAAACGGGAGATTATCCACTCTCATAGTCATCAAGGCCCGCAAGCTCTTATTCAGCCGCTTCGCGCAGGGCCGACATCGTAGCCGCATATTGCTGCTGCAGCGCATGCATCCCCTCGCGAGCGCCGTCAACGGCATCGACGCTGCGCAGTGCTTCGGTCACCACAACCGCCGGCTCGTACAGATTATCGAATCCCAGGTTCTGGCTCACGCCCTTGAGCGTGTGCGCTGCCATAAACGCACCTTCGGTGTCTCCTGCCGCCATGGCGGCCTCCAGCTTGTCCATGCTCTCGTCATCCAAAAACTTGAGGGCAAAGCGGGCAAGCATTTCCTCGCCCATCAGCCGAGCGCACGCGTCATCATAATTGGCGCCAATCTTCTCATACGCCTCACGCATGGAAATCATGGATTAAAACTCCTTTGGTCAAACTAAATCGTGGGAAACGCGACAACGTCGGCGGGGCGTGCCAACGTCTCGGCAATACGGTCTTGCACCTCGAGCAGGCAGTCGAGCAACAGCGGGTTAAAGGTGCCACACTTACCGTCCAGGATCATCTGGATCGCCTCCTTGTGCGGGATAGCGTCCTTGTACACGCGCACGCTCGTCAGCGCATCATACACGTCGGCCACCGAGACCACCTGCGCGGCAATGGGAATCTCGTTGCCTTTAAGGCCATCGGGATAACCCCTGCCGTCCCAGCGCTCGTGATGCCAACGCGCAATCTGGTACGCATATTCCATAAGCGCATTGCCGACGTGATGGCGGCTCAGCTCAAGCAACATGTCGGCGCCCATCGTGGTATGCGTCTTCATAATCTCGAACTCCTCGGGCGTAAGGCGCCCGGGCTTGTTGAGGATCGCATCGTCAATCGCCATCTTGCCAATATCGTGCAGCGCCGAAGCCAGGGCAATCGTGGAGCGCTCCTCATTGTCGAGGGAGATCGTGTCGCTACGCTGGACCAGGCAGTCAAGCAGCAGCTCGGTCAGCTTCTCGATGTTCGTAACGTGCCTGCCGCTCTCGCCGTTGCGAAGCTCCATGACGCCGGCCATGATGTCGATGAGCATGCGACTGTTCTTGACGCGCTCGTTGTACTGCTGGGACAGCAGGCTCGTCAGGCGGCGCTGTTTGGCGTATAGGCGGATGGTGTTGCTTACACGGCGGCGCACGACACGGGAGTCAAACGGGCGGTTGATATAGTCCGAGGCGCCCAGCTCGTACGCGCGCAGAACCATATCATCGGAATCTTCGCTCGAAATCATGATGAAAGGCAGATTGTCGATACCCGATCGGCGAGACAGATCGGCCAACACCTCAAAGCCGCTTATGCCCGGCATGACAATATCCAGCAGCACGAGCGACAACTCATCGCCATAGCGGTCGACCATGTCGAGCGCCGTACGACCGTTGTCGGCCTCGAGGATGCAATACTCGTCCTTGAGCATCTCGTTGAGAATGGCTCGGTTCATCTCGGAGTCATCGACAATAAGCACCAAAGGCTTTTCGCTTTGGAAGGCTTCGATGGAATCGGCATCGGTCACGACCGTACCGGCTTTTGCCTTAGCGCGGCTCAATAACTGGACAGCGCGGCCAACGCCCTCATCGACCGTCTCGCCATGAATGCGAACGCCACCAACACATGCCGTCAAGCTCACGTACTCATGGCCCGGAACAATCGTGGCATGAACGGCATCGGACACCTGATGCAGGCGACGGGTGAAGTCATCGGAGGGAATATTGGGCATGACGACCACAAACTTGTCGCAGCCATAGCGTACGAGCTCGTCAGTCGAACGAATTCCGCTGCGTATGGCCGTCGCCACAGCACCGAGCGCAAGGTCGCCGGCATGACGGCCACACGTATCGTTGAAGACCCTAAAATCATCAAGGTCGATCACCGCAACGCCGGCATTCATGCGGGCGCTACGGAGCTTTTCCTCGTAATATCGGCGATTGCGCACACTCGTCAGCACGTCGGTGTAAACGAGGTCCTCTTCTGCAGCCTCTTGCTCATCGATCGGGCGCACCATCAGCAGGACGTGAGGCTCGCCCTCGACCTTCAGAGGGCGCAGGCGAGCGCGGTACTCGGTACCATCATTGAGCAGCTGCTCCGATACATCATCGGAACCTGCCAAGGCCTCAAGACTCGACTGACGCAGACAAGGGCAGCGATCGCCGGCGAGCAAGCAGTTAGGCTCGCTCTTAATCTGATCGGCCGACAACAAACGCACCACGGGGTAGGTCTTCGCGACGCGGGCGACCTCGGCGGCAGCCTCCTCGTCGGTTAGATTGACCTCGTGATTATTGAGCATATGGGGCCCTTTCGATAGCTTCGCACGGTAGCGGTGGGTTCCAAATGTTACAAGGGTAACACCTTGCCGATGCAGGTAAGCACGTAAATGCTGTTACATTTTTATGAGTTGGCAGACGGCGCGATTGAAGCCGCAGACGTGAGGTTTTGAACACATTTGTTAACAATGCCGAAACGTTTGCGGATGAAGCCTGCTTTGGCTATTGCGGGTGTTAGAGCCCCAGGATGCCAAGGACAGTCTGGGCAGCCGCTCCCGGGCGATCGCGCAGGCCGTTGTGCGCGCCGGGAACCATTACGAGTGGACAGTCCAAAAGCTCAGCCGCCACCCTTGTGCCCGCCTCGCGAGGCGTGCCAATCGAGAGCTCGCCCAGGAGCACGGCGGCCACCGTTTTCGACGCACGAACGCTATCCCAATCGGGAACGCAGGTCATAGTAATCCCGTATTCGTTTGCCATGAAGCTGCGGCCGTTGCGCAGGGCATGCTTGGCTTCTGCCTCGGTTAACTTGGGGGCCTCAGGGTCCGAATCGCCGATGGCGCCCAGGAAGGCCCGTAATGCCCTGGAGACCTTTCCCGCGGCGATCATCTCGAGCAAAACCGGGGCCGCGCCCAGACCGGCACCCTCATCCGTCACGGCGGGTTCATGCAGAATCGCACGCGAGATTATGGTGGGGTTTGCACGGAGAAGCTCCAGCGTCACCAGCGTACCGGCACTGTGCGCGAGCACGTTTGCCGGAGTGCCAATATGCTCGATAACGGCCTGCAGGTCCGCGGCCTGGACGGCGAGGTCGTAGCGTCCGTCTGCAGCGTCGCCGCTCTCGCCGCAACCGCGCCGGTCGTAGGTAATGACGCGACAGTCACGGGCGAGCTCGCGGGCGATGGCATCAAAAAAGACGCCGTCGACGCACGCACCGTGCACGCAAACCAAGGCGGGTGCATCGGACGATACAACCGGGCCGGCATACTCGCGGCAGGCAATCGTGGCGCCCGCATTCTCGACCGTAAATTCCATGTTGTGCCCCATCGTCTTGCGTTTTGTCAACAGATTAACTGTACCCGACCCGATACCTTTCATGACGCGGCATCGAAGGCAGAGTTAAAAAACGAAACCTGCAAAGCACAAGCCCGGACCATACGTTGGAGCCGATGCTATGCTTAAGGTTAATTGTCTTGAGGAGCTTTTACCTATGTCTACGTTTCTAAATGCCAGCCCCATCTTTGGGCCCGTTCGCAGCCGTCGCCTGGGCCTTTCGCTCGGTGTCAACATGATGCCGGCGAGCGGCAAGATCTGCACGTTCGACTGCATCTACTGCGAGAACGGTCTCAACGCCGAGCGCCCCTGCCACGAATCGTATAACACGGCTGCCGTGGTGCTCGATGCACTCGAGGCCAAATTGCGCGAGATGGCAGTCGAAGGTGAGCTGCCCGATGTAATCACGTTTGCCGGCAACGGCGAGCCCACCGCCGCACCGGAGTTTCCGCAGGCCATCGCCGGCGCTGTCGCGCTGCGCGACGAGTTTGCCCCAAACTCCAAGATCGCCGTGCTCTCCAACGGCACGCGCGCCGACCGCCCCGAGGTGCACGACGCGCTCATGATGGTCGACGACAATATCCTCAAGCTCGATACCGTCGACCCGGCGTTTATCCAACTGCTCGACCAGCCCGTTGGCCCCTACGACGTCGAGCACCAGATCGAGACGTTCGCGAGCTTTGACGGTCATGTCATTATCCAGACAATCTTTTTGACCGGCGAGTATCAGGGCAAGCCTCTCGATAACACTGGCGAGGAGTACGTCGGCCCTTGGCTCGCGGCGCTCGAGCGCATTCGTCCGCAGGAGGCGACCATTTACACGGTGGCGCGCGAGACGCCGGTCGCCGGCCTTGCCAAAGCGGTGCCCGAGGTGCTCGACACGATCGCCGCACGCGTGCGCGCCCTCGGCATTCCCTGCCAGGTGAGCTACTAGCAAAACCACGCAGCAGCTAGTGCCCGCCATCCCGCTCCATCAGCTGCGGTGATATAGTTCCTATTTGTGCTGTTAAACCGCTTAAATCGGAACTATATCACCGCAACTTTTATGGACGCGTGGGTGGGCTATACTAGCTGCGGATGAAAGGAAGTTAGCCATGTATGACAAAGGATCCGTGCCCGGCCGCAACGACGCTTGCTGGTGCGGCAGCGGCAAAAAATACAAGAAATGCCATAGCGCCTTCGATGAGCGCCTCGAGCGCCTATGGGAGGAGGGCTGGGAGGTTCTGCCCCGTACGCTCTACAAGACGCCCGCCGACATCGAGGGCATCAAGCGCTCCGCCGCCATCAACGTGGGCGTGCTCGACTACGTAGGCGAGCACATCGCCGCGGGCATGACCACCAACCAGATCGACCAGATGATCTACGACTACACCGTCGAGCACGGTGGCACGCCGGCCGACCTCCACTACGAGGGCTACCCAAAGAGCGTGTGCACCTCGATCAACGACGTCGTCTGCCACGGCATTCCCTGTGATACGGACGTGCTGCACGAGGGCGACATCATCAACGTGGACTGCTCCACGATTTTGGACGGCTACTTTAGCGACTCGAGCCGTATGTTCTGCATCGGCGAGGTCTCGGCCGAGCGCCAGCGCCTGGTCGACGTCACCCGCGCCAGCGTGGAGGCGGGTCTGGCGGCCGTCAAGCCGTGGCTGCCGCTGTCCGTCATGGCCGAGGCCGTGCAAAAGACGGTCGAGGACGCCGGTTTTAGCGTGGTGCGCGAGTACGGCGGACACGGCATCGGTAAGGAGTTCCACGAGGACCCGTTTGTGGGCTTTACCACCGAGGCACCCGATGTGGACACCATCATGGCTCCGGGCATGGTCTTTACCATCGAGCCCATGGTCAATGCCGGAGCGCCCGACATCAAGATTAGCAAGGGTGACGGCTGGTGCGTGCGCACCAAGGACGGCAGCGATTCGGCCCAGTGCGAGGTACAGCTCGTGGTGACCGAGGACGGCTACGAGCTGCTGAGCTGGTAGCCGTGGATGCGCCGGATGCTGACGGGCACGCTCGTCTTGCATCCGGCGTTTTTGTTTGAGCGTTTTGCCTGATAAAACCTGCCAAAATTAACCTGTCCCCTTTTGGCAGGTCGAGCGGAGAGGACTGCTTGTGAACATTTTGGTTTTGCTGCCCGTCAACGACCGCCATCGCGCAATTCTTGAGTCGAGTGCTCCGGGCGAGGACTTTATCTACACGAGCTCCGACGCCGCCACGCGCGAGCAGGTCGCCGATGCCGACGTGATCTTAGGTAACATCGACCCTGACATGCTCACGGCATGTGAACATCTCCAGCTGTTGCAATTGCAGACCGCCGGCTATGACGATTACTTGGCCGCCGGCACCGTGCCGGCTGAAGCCAAGCTGTCTTGCTCAATCGGCGCCTACGGTCAGGCTGTGAGCGAGCACATGTTTGCCATGGTCCTTTCCATGATGAAGCGCCTGCCCGGCTACCAGGACTTGCAGCGCGAGCATCGCTGGGAGGATTTGGGCCCGGTTACCTCGCTCAATAACGCCAACGTGCTGGTGCTGGGCGCGGGCGATATCGGCGGCCACTTTGCCACGCTCTGCCGCAGTATGGGTGCGCACGTCCGCGGCATCAAGCGCCATCCGCTCGTCTACCCCATTGTGTTTGAGGACATGGACGGCATGGATGCCCTGTCTGAGCGCCTGGCCGAAGCTGACATCGTCGCATCCTTTATGCCGAGCACACCCGAGACCCGCGGTCTGGCGAACGCCGAGTTCTTCGCCGCGATGAAGCCGGGCGCCCTCTTTGCCAACGGCGGCCGTGGCGATCTTGTGGTCGCTGACGACTTGGTTGCCGCTCTGGAGTCGGGACATCTCGCCGGTGCCGCGGTCGACGTCACCGACCCCGAGCCCCTGCCCGCGACAAGCCCGCTGTGGGATGCGCCCAACATGCTCATCACACCGCATATCTCGGGCTGGTTCCACTTGGAGGCCACGCTCAACAATGTGGTCGACATTGCCGCGGAGAACTTGCGTCATCTGCAAGCGGGTGAGACGCTCCGCCGTTGGATCGAACACTAATTGTTCCGGCGTTTTACCAAACGCCGGAACCCCTCGACGCTGCGAGCCCGCCAGAGCGGCAATCTGACGTTCAATCGTCGGGCATGGCCAAAAGGCCTATGCCCTCCTCTTTCACGTCACCTTGCTCGCTCTGGCGGGCTCTCGCTGACTTTTGTCCGACCTGCAGCATTCTCCCTTTTTGGTGCAATGGGGTCAGGTTAGCTTGCACCATGACGTTGGTTCTGCAAGCGATACTTTTATCAAAGTGATATCAGCCATTCATCTGGCATTTTCGACGTTGCGCCTATTAGAGCCAGTCCATCTCCTTACCATAGTGGTCCGAATAGGCGCTACGCTTGAGTTCTTCATCGCTCGCTGGCCACGCGTTGGACACGTCGATTCCCGATTCATGGCAAGCGGTGGCGAACAGCTTCGACCCCTGATCGATTAGTTGAGACCTGCCCTCGGTCTTCTCGTCTTCGGCTTGCATTTAGAGCTCCACGCTTTCGGCGCCGTTGATATGGAGGTCGCGCTCGTAGAAGGCGGTGAGGGCACGGATGGCGTACATCACGTCGCGTACGCCGCCGGTCTCGTAGCTTGAGTGCATGGCCAGCTGCGGCAGGCCCACGTCCACGGCGTGCATGCTCGCCTGCATGTTCGACAGGTTACCGAGCGTGGAGCCACCCGCCATATCGCTCTTGTTGGCGAAGGCCTGCGTGGGCACGTCGGCGTCATCGCAAATAGCCTGGAACACCGCGCGGCTAAAGGCATCGGTGCAGTAGTGCTGGTTGGCGGCTTCCTTGATGACGATGCCGCCGTTGAGTACAACCTGATTGCGGGCATCGCACTTCTCGGCGTGGTTGGGGTGCACGGCATGTGCATTGTCGCAGCTTACAAGCATCGAGGCGGCAAGGGCGCGATGGTACGACTCGTCGTCAAAGCCCAGCGATCCGTTAATGCGGCGCAGCGCGTCGGCCAAGAACGTCGACATGGCGCCCTGCTTGGTCTCGGAGCCAACCTCCTCATTATCAAAGCAGCAGAAGACCGAGACATCGTGCGCGTTCTCGGCGCCCAAAAATGCCTGTAGCGAGGTATAGGCGCAGGCCAGGTCGTCAAGCTTGGGCGTCGAGATAAACTCGTCGGCCCAGCCCCAAATGCGCGCATCCTGACGATTGACCAGGAACAGATCGCGGCCCAAAATTTGTTCGGGCTCAACATCCAGCTCTTCGGCGATCAGGGCATCAAAGTCACCCTGCTTAAGCTCGCCGGCACTGATGAGCGGGCACAGGTCGACAGCTCGGTTGGGAGCAAAGCCCTCGTTGACGCCACGGTTCATATGGATAGCAAGGCTCGGGATAATAGCGACCTCGCGCTCGGTGGCAAGCAGGCGGCTCTCAATACGGTCGCCCTCGCGCACCAGCACGCGGCCCGCGAGCGCCAGCGGGCGATCGAACCAGGTGTAGTCAATCATGCCGCCGTAGGCCTCGGTGTTCAGGCGCAGCGTCTCGCCCGCGCCGTCGAGCTCGGGCACGGCCTTAACCTTAAACGTCGGCGAGTCGCTGTGCGACGCCGTCAGCTGAAAATGATAGTCGCCGGCAACGCCGTCCTCGCCCCACGTCGCGGCCAGGTCCTCGCCCACCTTAAAGGCGATGGCACTCGAGGTATTGCGCTGCGTGTAATAACGCCCGCCCGGCTCGATATCCCATGCCGCGTTCTCGGGCAGGTAGGTAAAGCCCGCCTCGTCGAGCTCGGCCATAATGGTCGCCGCCGTATGGAACATGCTGGGGCATGCCTCGATAAAGTCGATAAGGTCGTTGGCGGCCTCGATATCGTCGGCAGTCACGTGCACGCGCTCGGGCGTTTCCTGATCCGTCATGCTCTCCCCTTTCGCTGGGTTGATGGTCCCCTCCAGCATACCCCGCCACGCCAGTGCCGCGCCTTTCATTCCATGTTTAATCCCACGCCGCTCGCCAAGTTGAGCCATCATGCCCGTGCACCTTTTGCGACAATTACGCTAACAGGACGAGAGGAGCCGTCATGAAGCCACGTAACATTGCCATCGCCTGCGGTGTTGCAGGAACCGCCGTCGGCATCGCCATTGCCGCCGGTATCGTTTATCACAAACAAATCAAGTCCGCCGCGTCGCTCAAACGCTTGACCGGCTACGCGGATGGCTATGACCTGTATGCAATCGACGTCGCCTACGACTACGACCTCGACCGCATCATCGCCGCTGGCGTGCGCGACGACCAGGCCTACATCGATGCCGTGGTGGCGCAGGTGCTGCCCGGCGTGCCGGCACATGTCCAAGCGCCGCAGTTTGCCTGCAGCGCTTTTGTCGCCGTAAATGCCAAAGGCCGCGTGCGCACCGGTCGCAATTACGACTTTAAGGACGACACCTCGGCGCTGCTGGTGCGCAATCACCCGCGCGACGGTTATGCCTCCATCGGCTTTGCGGCCCTCAATAACCTGGGCGCCAACACTCCGCTTGACTCCGTCACCGGACGTGCCGCCGCACTCATGGGCCCGTTTGCCCAACTCGACGGTGTTAACGAATGCGGCGTGTCCATTGCCGTACTCACCTTGGATTCCAAGCCCTGTGACCAGGACACACAACGCCCCGTCATCAATACCTCGCTCGCCATCCGTCTGGTGCTCGACCGTGCCGCCACCACGCAGGAAGCCGTAGACCTGCTTTCTGCCTACGACATGCACGCCATGGCCGGACGCGATTACCGCTTCTTTATCAACGACGCTGCCGGTGACGCGCGCGTAGTAGAGTGGGATCCGCGCGACCCCGACCGTGCATGCAAGGCGACTCCTGTACGCCAGGTTACGAACTTCTACGCCTGCTATGGTGACGAAGTGCTGCCCAACCAAAAGAACGGCGAGCTGGGCCATGGTAAAGAGCGCGCCGTTGCAATCGCCGATGTCCTCGACGCCCATGCCGGCGCCCAAGACGAGGCAGTCGCTTGGAAAGCCCTACGCGCTGCGGCGCAAGAGCCCAATCCGGAAGACATCACCAGCAATACGCAATGGTCGGTCGTCTTTGACAACACCGAGCCCGCTGCCGCCATCACGCTGCGCCGTCACTGGGGCGACATCGACGCCTTCGCGCTGTAAGGAGCTGGCACCGTCGTCCTTACGCTCGCCTGACGTTGCTTACATTTCTATACATTTGAGCTAACACGTTTTACCCCCGCATCAACAGTGTGCGGGGGTAAACTTATGCGCATGTTATAACTTGCCCGGAAGGATTCACCATGCTTAGGATCGGTCTTCTTACTAGTGGCGGCGACTGCCAGGCGCTCAACGCCACCATGCGCGGCATTGTCAAAACGCTTATGACCAATAGCGAAGAGCCTATCGAGATTTATGGCTTTGAGGACGGCTATCAGGGCCTTATCTACAGCAGGTTCCGCGTCATGACGCCCGCCGATTATAGCGGTATCCTCACCCGCGGCGGCACCATCCTAGGCACGAGCCGCACGCCGTTCAAGCGCCTGAACATTCCCGAGGCCGACGGCGTCGAGAAGGTGCCCGCGATGGTCCACACCTATCACAAGTTGCAGCTCGACTGCCTGTTTATGCTGGGCGGCAACGGCTCCACCAAGACCGCCAACCGCCTGCGCGAAGAGGGCCTCAACGTTATCGCCCTGCCCAAGACCATCGATAACGACACCTGGGGCACCGAGATGACGTTTGGCTTTACGAGCGCCATCGACGTCGCCACCAAGTGCATCGACGACATCCACACCACCGCTTCAAGCCACGGCCGCGTGTTCGTCATCGAGATCATGGGCCACAAGGTTGGCTGGATCCCGCTGCACGCCGGCGTCGCGGGCGGTGCGGATGTCATCTTGATTCCCGAGATCCCCTACGACATGAATCACGTCATCAAGACCATCGAGCATCGCATGGAGACCGGCAGCCGCTTTACCATCGTGGCCGTCGCCGAGGGCGCTATCTCCAAGGAGGACGCGGCACTGTCCAAGAAGGAGTACAAGAAGAAGCTCGCCGAGCGCACGAGCCCGTCAATCGTGTACGACATCGCCAAGGAGATCGAGGCCAAGACCGGTCGCGAGACCCGCGTCGCCATCCCCGGCCACACGCAGCGCGGCGGCCAACCCGATGCTCAGGACCGCATCTTTGCGACCCAGTGCGGCGTCGAAGCCGCGCTTGGCTGCCTGCGCGGCGAGTTTGGCTACATGATCGCCCTGCGCGACGGCAAGATGTGCCACATGCCGCTCGAGGAGGTCGCCGGCAAGCTCAAGTTTGTCGACCCCCAGAGCGATCTGGTGCGCGAGGCCAAGGCGTTGGGCATCAGCTTCGGCGACGAATAGCCTCGGCTGGAACTGCTCTCATCGGAGGCCCCGGGGCTTTCCTCCCAAATCGTCCTCGGACATGTCAGGACCCCGCCGTGCGCTTCGCGCGGCGGGGTCCTTCCGTCCTGCGGAAAGATTTGGGAGGTAAGCCCTGGGGCCTCCTGCGGTAACTAGGGAGGCCGAGGCTATTCGCCTTCTTGCTGCGGGTGCCTGGTCTGAAATTAAGTTGCGGTGAAATAGTTCCCGCTTAGCCCGCAAATGGCTGAATCTAGGAACTATTCCACCGCAACTTACTGAATGGGGGGCTCTTGGCTGCTACTTGCACTGACATTTGTCCTGAAATGGCTGGTCGTTAGGGGTTGCTACCGGTAGTTGCGGTAGGGTTGGAGCAGATTCTAACTAGAAATGGTGGTCGCTACCGGTTGTTCTCAGCATACTCGGCTCATTCGATTCGACCATCAAACGAAAGGAACCACCATGGATCTTGCGATGGCACAGCGGCTCGTTGATCGCCGCAAGGCTGCCGGGCTTTCTCAGGAGGCGCTTGCCGCCCAGCTGGGCGTGAGTCGTCAGGCTGTCAGTAAATGGGAGCGCAGCGAGTCCTCGCCCGATACCGATAACCTTATTGCGCTCGCCGCGCTGTATGGCGTGTCGCTGGATGAGCTGTTGTATGGGGAGACGGTGGATAGCACTGACGACTCGCAAGCTGATGATGAGGCACAGGACAGCGACGCCGGCACCAAAGCTTCAGATGAGGCTGAAGAGGCTGAGGCTTCTACTGAGCACTCTGGTTACAGCGATAAGCCACTTGTCGATATTTCCCTCGCGCGCGGCATCCACGTCATTGATCCCAATAAAGGCGAGGAAGTCCATGTTGGCTGGAACGGCATCCATGTGACCAACGAGCGCAAGGGCGAAGAGGTGCATGTGGGGCCGGACGGCGTGCATGTCGATACGCTTGAGGACGATGGACATAGCGTGCATACCAATGACGACGGCACCGTCACCATCGACGGCGAGACGTTCTCCAGCTGGAAGGAAGCACACGACAAGCTCGACCATCATGGCAAGCATTTCCACACCAAAGTCGGACGTACATGGAATAAATTCCCCTTCCCCGCGCTTGTCGCCCTCGCCTATCTGGTGCTCGGCATTGTCTACAGCACATGGGGCATGGGGCTCTTGCTCGTCTTTCTGGTTCCCGTCTACTACGCGATTGGTGACTTTATCGATCGACGCCATTTGTCAAAGCTCATTGAATGCGTCTATCCAGCAGCTGCCATTGCATGGTTTCTCTACATGTGGCTCTGCCTGGAACAACCCCATCCCGCCTGGGTAATCCTCATCACCATCCCGGTCGTAAAAGCACTCATGCGTTGGTGCCGTAAACAATGGAAGCATCGCAAGCGAGCCTAAACCATCCCAGCCCGACAGCAGCATCCAACTAGTACTCCCCCGCCCATCCCCCCCTAAGTTGCGGTGATATAGTTCCGGTTTTAGCCTTGAGTAATCGAGTTTAGGAACTATTCCACCGCAACTTACGAATGATCGGAGCGGCTACAGCACAAGCGTCGGCGTTCGTTTGATGGTCCGCCACGAAAAGGGGCTATCTACTACGTTTAACTCGATAGGGCCAACCATGACCGCCTTTTTCGAAAACCGATAGGCCTTCTACCTGCGGTTTTATTTTTCGTTTTCCCGGCATGGTTGAGGGTATCCAATTAAACGTAGTAGATAGGCCCGTTTTGTGGCATACGACCCATTCAAGCCCAATCTCAAAGGCTAAAGAGAGCCTCTCATCCATGCCTGCGAGAGAAAGCCAAATAGAATGAAAGGCAAATGGAAAGCCCGTTTGACGAGCGGAGGACATATGCGCGACGTAGCCGAAAGCGACTGGAAGCTGTTTAAGAAAATGCTTCCCCAATGGCAAGAACGTTATATGGAAAAGCTCATCGGCCAGTACGTTGAGATGCTGAACGGCGACAGCGAAGCGTCCAGTAGATTTTGGGCACTGGAAGAGCGCCTCAATAGAGACAAGCTGTCCTCAGGCGTAATTGCAAACGACATTCGCCGCAGCACAATGCACCGCGAGATAGCCAATTTGCTTATCGACAGCGTGATCACCCTTGACGACCTTGACGGTTTTACCGAAGACATTAAGAGCTATGCGCAACACTGGATTGGCCAGTAAGAGCACTGAACGACAGACATCCCCAGCAAAACGGGGCAAACGCTGGGCCACCTAATGGTTGTCCGGCGTTTGCCCAGATAAAACCTGCCAAAATATACCTGTCCCTTTTTGGCAGGTTACTCGGCGCTCTTGAGGGCGCCGACCATGTCGATCTTGTTGAGCGTTCGATTGGTGGCAAGGTTGACGATAAACGTAAAGGCAAAGGCCAGCAACACGGATAGCACGTAGCTCAGCGGCTCGACCTCAACATCAAAATACAGCGACGGCATCTGCAGGATGTACGTAAAACTCTCGGCCAGCAAGCCGCCTAGCGGTACGCCCAGTGCGGCGCCAATCGCCGTGAGGATCAACGTCTCCTTGTTGACGTAGTGGTGCACCTCGCCGCGACGGAAGCCCAACACCTTAATGGTCGCCAGCTCGCGCTCGCGCTCGGAGATATTCGTGTTGGACAGCGTAAACACCACCACAAACGACAGGCACGCCGCCATAAAGGTCACGAGCACCACGACCGAATTGATAATCGTAAAGTTCGCCTCATAGTTTTCCCAATGCTCGGCCGTACTCGAAATCGTAAGCCAACCGTCACTCTTAAGATTCTTGCTAAACGCAATCTGGTCGGCCGACGAACCCTTGAGCAGTGCAAAGATGCCGTTAAGACGCGCGCTTCGGCCGAACGTGCGCTCATAGGTGCCCTGCGTCATGTAAAGCGTGTTGCCCAGATAGTTAAGCGAAATGTCGCTGACTTTGACCTTGGCGACGTTGAGCGACGAATCCTGGACGTGAGCCGTATCGCCCGGCTGAATCCCCAGCACCAGCTGTGAACTTTTGCTCAGATACACGTCTCCGTCACGCAAAGACAGCGGTTCTTTGGACTCATCCTCCAGGCGCACGTAATCGCCCAAGTCACCCGTGCGGTCATCGGGCACCACGATCAGCTGCACGGTCTCGCTCTTTCCGCCGAATGTAAAGGTAACGTTGTCGGTCATAATCGGCAGCGTCGAAGTCACGGTCACGTTGGAATCATTGGCCGCGCTGTGCCCATCCAATGCCGCGCACGTCTGCGAAAAATCGTCGGGATTGGCGACCGCCAGCAGATCGTAGCGCGTGACGTGGCCGTACTGCTTGGGCGACAGCGCGACCGACGTATCACGAATGCCCATGCCGCAAATTACAAGCGCTGTGCAGCCCGCGATGCCAAAGATGGTCATAAAGGCGCGCTTTTTGTAGCGGAACAGGTTACGCGCCGCCACCTTGTTCAAAAAGCCCATGCGACGCCAGATAAAGCCGATGCGCTCAAGCAAGATGCGCGAGCCGGCACGCGGGGCCTTGGGACGCATAAGCGAGGCTGGGGTCTCGGACATCTCGTGGCGGCAGGCGATAATCGTAGCACCCACCACGCCCACGGCAAACAGCGCCACCGACACGAGCGACGACACGATGTCGTACGAAAGCAGCATCTGGGGCAGCGAGTACATGTCGTCGAACACCGTAAACAAGAACAGTGGCAGGCCCACAAATCCGATGATGTTGCCGAGCACGCCGCCGATCAGACACGCCCACAGCGAGTAGTCCACGTATTTGGACAGAATACGCCCACGTGAATAGCCGAGCGCCTTGTACAGGCCAATAAGCGTGCGCTCCTCCTCGACCATGCGCGTAGCGGTGGTAAGGCTGATGAGCACGGCGACGATAAAGAAGATAAACGGGAACACCGTGGCGATGGCCTCAATTGACGAGCTATCGCTTTCCACGCTCGAGTAGCTTGCGATATTGCCGCGGTCCTGGATGTACCACGTACATTCGCCTAGATCGGAAAGCTCGGCGCGGGCATCGGCGAATTGTTGGTTGGCGGCGGCGCGGCGCTGGTCCAACTCGGCCTGAGCTTGGACGCGCTCCTCGCTGCCCTCGGCCATACGGTCGATGTTGCCCTGTTCAATCCCAAAGAGCATATTCGCCTGGCGTTCGGCCGCATCTAAGCTTGCCGGCGTGTCAACCGTCAACTCCTGAGCACGTGCCTTCTCACGCTCCTCGCGGATCTTCTCGATATTGCCCTTGACCTCGTTGATCTTTGTCGTGTAGGCGTCCGAATAGGAGCTGAGGCTCTTGGCTCCCTCAACAATCACGTGGACGGCGGAGTAGGAGGAAGATGTCGCGGCATCCTCGCTCACATAGAACTTATAGTCCGCAGCCGAAGCAGCGCGAAAGTCGTTGACGGTCGAGTCGGAGCTCACATCGGTGGGATCGAGGACCTCGGCCGTAATGGTGTAATCGCCCGCGGCAAACTGGTCCTTGGCACTTTGGTTCGACGAGCTCGCGTCATTGGCGGCAAAACTCACCGTATCGCCGAGCTTTTTGCCCGAAGCCTTCAGGAACTTCGAAGTCACCGCGACCTCATCGGCGCTCTCGGGCAAATCACCGCTCACCAGCACCGGTTGATCGATATTCTCCTTGGAAAGACTTTGCACGATCACGCGCTCGCGTGTTGTGCCCACGGCGGTGTAGGCGGTCTCGGTGTAGATACCCTCGGCCGTCTCGACGCCGTCGACCTCTTGGATAGCCGCAAGATCGTCGCGCGTAAGGCCATAGGTCGACTGCACGTTAATGTCATAGACATTCTGCTGGTCAAAATAGGCGTCGACCGAATCGCGCAAATCTTCGCAGCCTGCCTTAAGACCGCACATCACGCTCACGCCAAGCGCGGTGATGACCACGATAGACAAGAAGCGCTTAAGACTGCCGCGGATTGTACGGTAGATGCCACGGCGAAAAACCGTCGGCACCATATCGTTTGAGCTCTGAGCGGTGCGGTAGGTCGCAAACTCCCGGTCGCGACCCGCGCGCTCCGTATCGTGGTTTTGGCTGTTTTGGCGGTCCTGGTCCATGGGCGCTACCACTCGATCGTCTCGATAGGCACGGGATTTTGCTGGACCGTCTCGCTCTCCACGCGACCACTCTTAAAGCGGATCAGGCGATCGGCCATGGGCGCGAGCGCGGAGTTGTGCGTGATGATGATGACCGTAATGCCCTGCTTGCGGCAGGTATCCTGCAGCAGCTGCAAGATCTGCTTGCCGGTTTTATAGTCGAGCGCGCCCGTGGGCTCGTCGCATAAAAGAAGCTTGGGGTTCTTGGCCAGTGCGCGGGCAATGGACACGCGCTGCTGCTCGCCGCCCGAAAGCTGCGCGGGGAAGTTGGCGAGGCGCTCGCCCAGGCCAACCTGGCGAAGCGTCTGTTCGGCATCGAGCGAATCGGGGCAGATCTGAGCTGCAAGCTCAACGTTTTCGAGCGCCGTCAGGTTGGGAACCAGATTGTAGAACTGAAAGACAAAGCCGACGTCGGCGCGGCGGTACTCCACAAGCTGCGCCTCGTTGGCAGAGCTCACGTCGCGCCCGTCCACTGTCACGGAGCCGGAGGTTACCGTATCCATGCCGCCTAGGATGTTGAGCGCCGTAGTCTTGCCGGCGCCCGAAGCGCCCAGGATAATGGCGAGCTCACCGCGCTCAACGGTAAAGCTCGCGCCGTCGAGCGCATGGATGCGGGCATCGCCCTCGCCGTATGCTTTGATGACGTCTTTGAATTCGATATAGGCCATCGATCGGTTCCCATCTGGTCGGATAACTCTTTAGTATTACCCATTTCACGCCGACCAAAAAGGGACAGGTTCATTTTGGCAGGTTTTATATGGGGAAACGACAGCCATAGATGAGGCGCCGGGGAGGCAGAGAAATCATCGACGGGGTCAGGCCGACCGCCAAACACAACGCACGCATCTCTATCTGTCAGCCGAATCATTCGAACAGCTGTTCGTTTTTATGATATGATTCCACTATCTAAGCAGGCCAATACGCAGAAAGGCGGCCAACATGGCGTTCGACTTTAAGAAGGAATGCAAGGAGCTCTACAAACCTGCAAGCAAGCCGAGTATCGTAACTGTCCCGCCTATGAGCTACGTTGCCGTTCGCGGAAAGGGCGACCCAAATACCGAAGGTGGCGAGTATCAAAACGCCCTGCCGCTGCTTTACGGCATCGCCTATACCGTCAAGATGTCGAAGAAAGGCTCAAGGAGTATCGAGGGCTATTTCGACTTTGTGGTACCGCCGCTCGAGGGTTTCTGGTGGCAAGACTCCCCGAGCGGCGACATCGATTATGTACGCAAGGACGATTTCAACTTTATCTCGTGCATCCGCCTGCCCGATTTCGTCAGCCGAGATGATTTTGACTGGGCAGTCGCGGAGGCCACGACCAAAAAGAAACTGGACTTTTCCGCCGTCGAGCTGCTTAAAGTTGACGAGGGTCTCTGCGTTCAATGTATGCATACCGGGCCCTACGACAACGAACCGGCGACCGTAGGCGCTATGAATGAATACACGACCGAGCAGGGCTATGTCCCCGACTTCTCAGACACCCGTTTCCATCACGAAATCTATCTCTCCGATCCACGCAAATGTGCACCGGAGAAACTTAAAACTGTGATTCGTCATCCTATCAAGCGCGCTGAATAGCGTGAAGCGTCATTTCACACGCTAGGTTTTAAGCCAGCCAACCAGCCGCCTCCTAGACCGTCCGGTAATTATCTTGACGCGGCCCGTCGCATCTTATATCCCCTAGGGAAATTGCGTCCCGTTCTGAAGCCTCAAACTGGGATGCAGTTTCCGCTAGGCGCCCCAAGAGGAAAGTGCATCCCGCTCCACAGCGTCACGCCGGGACGTACCCTCCGCCCACAGCCTTCCCCGCCGGCGTTTCCCCAGATAAAACCTGCCAAAATAAACCTGTCCCTTTTTGGCAGGTTTTAGAAGCGGACGGTGAAGGTAATCTGGTTGCCGTGGCCGCAGACAGAAGCGCTCCCGCCATGGGCCTCGGCGATGGCTCGCACCACGGATAGGCCCACGCCCGAGCCGCCTGTCTTGGAGCTGCGCGACACATCTGCGCGGTAGAAGCGGTCGAACAGCCGGTCCAGGTCGCCTTCGGGCAGCTCGTCCACGGCGTTCGATACGACAAGTTCGGCGGCGCCCTTACCCTGACCGCGCGAGGCTGCGCGCAGGCTTAGCTCAATCACGCTGCCCTCGCTCGCATAGCGCGTGGCGTTATCCAGCAGCAACTCAACCATCTGCGCTACCGCTGCAGCGTCGGCATGGGTCCGCACGCCGCTCGCAATCGACGTCGACAGACGCTTGCCGCGCGAAACCGCCACCGACTCAAACGGCGCCGCCGCCTTGTCCACGGCCTCCGAAAGATCGATCGATGTCATGGTAAAGCCCGCCGAGCCCTCGTCCATGCGAGCTAAAAATACCAGACGCTCCGTGAGCGCCGTCAACCGTGCAACCTGCTCGTGAATGCTCTGCGTCCATTCGCTCTCGCCGTTCTCGATTTCCTGCACCTCGTTAGCGGCATCAATCACGGCCAGCGGCGTCTTGATCTCGTGGCTTGCATCGGTAATAAAGCGCTTTTGCTTGCTGTAGCTCTCGACCATCGGTCGAATCACCGCGCCCGAGGCACCCGCCACGATTGCCAGCACCGCCAGCCAGCCAATGCAACTGATCGCCACGCTCGCGCTCAAAAACGAATGAAAGCTTGCAAGCTCACGCGAGCAGTCCACGAACACATAGGTGGTCTCGTCGCCCTGAACCGTAACCGTATAGCGGTAGTTACCAGAAAAGCCCGAGGTCCAACCTTTGGAATATAGTCCTGCCGCGATGCGTGCAGCACGCTTGGCGCCCACCGCGGCAATGCGGGCCGTGTTGACATCGGTCACCTGCCCACCGGCAATCGATACCGTAAAGTAGCGCGTGTCGAAGGGAGACTCCGCCGTCATGCCTTCGAAGTGCCTGATGCGAACGCCCGCTTGGCTATCGCCGGCATCCTTGCCATTAGCGGGATCGTCTTTAGGCTCGTCCCCCCAATCGAAACCGTCCTTGCCCGCCAGGATATAGTCCAGGCGAGCGTCGGCCATCTTGCAGACATGCGAATAATTGACGATGTTGATGCCGGCGATGATGAGCGTGAGCACCACGGTCACGGCGCCCATGGCAACGAGGATAAACTTGCGACGCAGACGACGTCCCATTGCACTGGCAGCATCGGCGCGCCCCGGATTACCCGAGTCCGCGCCCATGCCGAGCTTTGCCGACATGCGCTTCCGCCACGCGCTCGCGCTCACGCTTATTCGCCCTCCTCGACAACCTCAAGCGAATATCCCTGATTGCGCGACGCGTGGATGGCCACATTGGCACCAAGCGCCGTCAGCTTTTTGCGCAGGTACGAGATATAGACCCACACCACGTTGGCGCCTTCGGGCGCGTCCTCACCCCAAACCTCGAGCATCAGACGCTCGGTAGGCATACGCGTGCCGGCGTTGCGCATAAAGAGCTCCATAAGCTGAAACTCACGATTAGCCAGATGCTCCTCGCCCAAAGGCCCAACGAGTGTGCAAGCCGCCGTGTCGAGACGCACGTTGCCCACGCTGAGCGTCGTAGCGTCAATCGCCGTGGCAGCGCGCGTCATGGCACGAATGCGTGCGAGCAGTTCCTTGGCGGCAAACGGCTTGGTCAGGTAATCGTTGGCACCGGCATCCAGGCCCTCGACCTTATCGGACACCTCGCTTTTTGCCGTGAGCATGATGATGGGCAGGCGTTTGCCGGCCTCACGCGCGCGCTTAAGTACCTCGATACCGTCCATGCCGGGCATCATGATGTCCAGGATTGCGGCGTCATAGTCGTTGGCGAGTAGATATTCGAGTGCCGTCAGGCCGTCGAGCGCGGTGTCGACCTCGTAGTCACTATGTTGAAGAATCGCGGTAAGAGCGCGGGAGAGGCCGGGTTCGTCCTCGGCAAGCATCAGCTTCATAGTTGTTCCTTTGGCACACGGCTATACAGATTTCGATACTGCCGATAATAGCGCACCGTCAGTCGCCTTAGTGCAACCTTAGCTGCTCGACCTGCGCGTTTTCAAATACGCAGGATATGGCTTAGCCAAACTTAAGACGCAGATACCGAGCGCTTGGACGCATGCTGGTCGCGAATAGACAGCGACTCGTCCCTTCGCGGCATCCTAGTTATGCAAAGTGTTCGAGCGTTGCGCCTCGTACGCGCCCTCAAGCCGCAGCAGCCACTCCTTGCGATCAAGCCCGCCGGCATATCCGTTAAGCGAGCCGTCGGCGGCAACCACGCGATGGCACGGCACAATGATCGAAATAGGATTCCGCGCGACCGCGGCCCCCACGGCACGGGGAGACACAACAGGTGCTTCGTTTCCCGGTACACGATGTCGAGCCGCAACACGCTGGGCGATCTCACCATACGTAGCGACCTCGCCACGCGGGATAGAAAGCAGCTCAAACCAAACCTCACGCTGAAACGCCGTGCCAATCATATGCAACGGCGGCGTAAACCGAGGCTCCTGCCCCGCAAAATAAGCATTCAGCCAAGCCCAAGAACGCTCAAGCACCGAAGAAGCCGCGCCATTTGCCGGACTCACCGAAGACATCCCACCGGTACCAGAAACCGCATCGGCGCCTTCAACATGTTCGGGATCTTCTTTGAGAAGCGTGGAGCCAAAGTGCTCCTGCCCCTCAAACCAAAGCCCCGTCAAACCGCGGCCATCAGCGGCAAGCAAGATTTCGCCCAAAGGCGAAGCAAACGTCGTCGTGACCACCAGCGGCTCCTTTCAAAACTTCGCAACATAATACCGCGAATTGTGCAGACAACCCCAATCGACCCCAAAGTCACCCAAGGCAGCAGGCGCGCAGCGCCGCAGCTGCCGGCCGCACCCCACAGTCCCCCCAAGGCGGCAGGCGCAAAGCGCCGGGGCCGCCGCCGGAACCAGGGCCCGCAACAGCCACGTCCCCCCCACATCAGCCCAGCGGCCCCAACCAACAACGGCCCCATCGCAGACCGCTTGCAGCAGCGTCACCGCAGGCGGGGGCCGGGCTTGGTTTTCAGAACACTCCGCAGACCAGTGTGGCGCCTTGTCCGCGGCTCCGAAGGAGCAGGACAAGGCGCCACACATGGTCGAGGACGTTCTGAAAACCAAGCCCGGCCCCCGCCGGACAGATCCACCGTTACTCGCAGAGCAGCTTGGCGATCTGGACGGCGTTGGTTGCCGCGCCCTTACGGATTTGGTCGCCGCAGCACCAGAAGGTAATACCGCGCGCAGCCTCGGGGTTCGAGATGTCGCGGCGCACGCGGCCAACCCAAATCAGGTCCTGGTCGGACGTATCCATCGGCATGGGGAAACGGTCGTGCGCATCCTCGGCAGCCATATCGTCAACCAGCTTGACACCCGGGGCAGAAGCCAGCGCAGCACGGGCCTCCTCGACCGTAATATCGCGCTCAAACTCGAGCGTAATGCTCTCGGAGTGCGAACGCAGCACAGGCACGCGCACGCAGGTGCAGTTCACGCGCAGCTCGGGCAGATGCATGATCTTGCGGCCCTCGTTCTGCAGCTTCATCTCCTCGGAGGTAAAGCCTTCCTCCTTGACGCCGCCGATCTGCGGAATCAGGTTGCTCGCCAGCTGGGCGGCAAACGCGCGCGGCTCGGGAATCTCCTCGCCGCGGCCCAGGGCGGCCAGCTGAGCCTCGAGCTCGGCCATACCGGGAGCACCGGCACCCGAAGCCGCCTGATACGTCGAGACGATCATGCGCTTCACACCGGCGAGCTGATGCAACGGCCACGTGGGAACCAGGCCGATGATGGTCGCGCAGTTGGGGTTGGCGATAAGGCCGTGATGCCACCTGATGTCGTCGGCATTGATCTCGGGCACGACCAGCGGCACCTCGGGATCCATGCGGAAGGCATGGCTGTTGTCGACCACGACGGCGCCGCGCTTGACGGCCTCGGGCAGCAGCTCCTTCGCGATATCGTCGCCGGCGGCTCCGAGCACAATGTCGCAGCCCTCAAAGGCCTCGGGGCAAGCCTCTTCGATCACGATCTGCTCGCCGCGGAACTCAACGGTCTTGCCCGCGGAGCGTGCACTTGCCAACAGCTTGAGCTTGCCAACCGGAAACTCCTGCTCGTTGAGGCACTCGAGCATCTGGGTGCCCACGGCTCCCGTCGCGCCCAAAATAGCAACCGTGTACTGTTTCATGCTTCCCCCTTTAAAGGTTTTGGCTTTTGCCCGCACGCCGAGCAGGCTGATTATTGTTGCCAGTGTATACAAGAACGGGGCGGGCACGAAACCCGCCCCGTCGAAACGAAACCGAAACGAAACGCCCCGCCGTAGATTTTTGGCACTTGTCCCAAAAATGCACCGGGACGGCAGCTACTTGCGGAGCACAGCCAGAGCGGGATCGACCGGCGCAGGAGCTTCCAAATCGGAGACCTTCACAATGCCGTTCTCGTCGGAGAAGGCACGGTAGATGGTCTGAATCGCCAGGTCGAAGTCCTTCTCCTCGACACCGATAATAATGTTGATCTCGTCACAGCTCTGCGAAATCATACGCACGCTCACGCCGGCCTGGCCAAGCATGCCAAACAGATGGCCCGAGATACCTGCGCGGCCACGCAGGTTACGGCCGACGGTCGCGATGAGCGCCAAGCCCTCGACAACCTCGATCTCGAGCGGCTCGACCTCCTGCTGGATGTCGCCCACGAGCGAGTACAGCGAGTCGTGCACATCCTGCTCCTGCACCACGGCGCCAAAGCGATCGACACCGGTGGGCATGTGTTCGACGGAAACGTCATAGCGTTCGAACACCGAAAGTGCACGGCGCATAAAGCCAACGCGGGGCTTGGTGCGGTCGCGGGCAACGTTGATGGCAACAAAGCCGCGCTTGCCGGTCACGCCGGTAATGATGGGCTCCGCCTCGCCCTCATCAGCCGTCTCGCTAATGATGGTGCCGGGGTCCTGCGGCGCATTGGTGTTCTTGATGACCAGCGGAATGCCCGCCTCGCGCACGGGGAACACGGCCTCCTCGTGCAGGACGCTCGCGCCCATGTACGAAAGCTCGCGCAGTTCCTCGTAGGTAACGCGGGCGATGGGCTGAGCCTCGGGCACAATGCGCGGGTCGGCAGAGTAGAAGCCCGAGACGTCGGTCCAGTTCTCGTACAGATCGGCGCCCAGGCACTTGGCCAGGATCGAGCCGGAAATATCGCCGCCGCCACGGTCGAGCAGCTTGATCTGGCCCTCGCGCGTCGCGCCGTAGAAGCCAGGCATAACGAAGCCGCCCTGCTGACCATACTCCTGCACCAGCTCGGAGGTGCGGTTCATGCTGAGCGTACCGTCGTGATGGAACGCCACAACCGTCGCGGCATCCAGGAACGGCAGACCCAGATACTCGGCCATCAGGCGAGCGGTGAAGTACTCGCCGCGGCTCACAAGCTCCTCGGTGGAGTAGCCGCCCGAGCGGGCGCGCTCGGCAAAGGCCGCGAACTCTTCGCGGATGGGATAGGTGAGCTCCAGCTCGTCAGCGATATCAAAATAGCGCTGGCCGATGTCCTCGAGCAGCTCCTCGCACGACACGTGATACTTAACGTGCGCGTTAACCAGGTAGAGCAGGTCGGTCACCTTGGTGTCGCCCTTAAAGCGGCGACCGCAGGCGGAAACCACCACGAAACGGCGGGCAGGGTCGGCATCGACGATGGCCTTGATCTTCTTGAAGTGTTCGGCGTCGGCGACCGACGAGCCGCCAAACTTGGCAATTTTTATCATGGCGTGGAGGTTACCTTTCTAAAAGCCTCTGCAAACCTGTTTTGCGTGCTCTGATACCATGGGTTCACCGATTGGGACCACGGCATCCGAGGAGCACTGTTATATGGGAACTTATCATAGTACACGAGGACGCACTTTATCGTGCTCAAGTAAGGTGGCAATCCGCACCGGCATCGCTCCCGACGGGGGTTTGTTTGTCTCGGACGAGCTCGGCACCCAGCAGGTCGATATCAGCTCGCTTGCAGATAAATCGTACTTTGAAATCGCTCAAGATGTGTTGGGAATGTTACTGAATGATTACACGGCCGAAGAAATTTCGGCGTGTGTCGACGAGGCATACCACGGCACGTTCGCGAGCGAAGAGGTCACGCCGCTCGTCAAGCTCGATGATGCGCCGGGCGCTGACGCCCCTCAGACCTATGTGATGGAGCTCTTTGGCGGCCCCACGAGTGCCTTTAAGGACGTCGCCCTGCAGATGCTCCCCCGCTTGATGGCCCGCACCTCCGCCAAGGACGGCGGCGCCGAGCGTATCATGATCGTCACCGCCACGTCGGGCGACACCGGCAAGGCTGCACTCGCCGGTTTTGCCGACGCCCCGGGCACGGGCATCACCGTCTTTTATCCCGAGGGCAAGGTCAGCCGCGTCCAGAACCTGCAGATGTCCACCCAGGAGGGCGGTAACGTCGCCGTCTGCGGCATCCGCGGCAACTTCGACGACGCCCAGAGTGCCGTCAAGCGCATCTTTGCCGATAAGGAGCTGGCCGAGCGTCTTGAGGCCGCCGGCACGGTGCTTTCGAGCGCCAACTCCATCAACGTCGGCCGCCTGGTGCCGCAGGTCGTCTACTACTTTGCCGCCTATGCGCAGCTGCTGCGCGCCGGCGCCATCGAGGCCGGCGACGCCGTGGAGTTCTGCGTGCCGACCGGCAACTTTGGCGATATTCTGGCCGGCTACTACGCCAAGCGCATGGGTCTGCCCGTCGCCAAGCTCATCGTCGCGAGCGACAAGAACAACGTGCTCGCTGACTTCCTGACTACCGGCGTCTACGACCGCAACCGTCCGTTCTTCACGACCATCTCGCCGTCGATGGACATCCTTATTAGCTCCAACCTGGAGCGCATGCTGTACTTCCTGTCCGATGGCGACTGCGAGCTCGTTGCCGGCCTTATGGAGCAGCTTGCCCAGACGGGTCGCTACGAGGTTCCCGCCGACCTGCTGGCAAAGATTCAGAGCGTCTTTGGCTGCGGTTGGGCCAGCGAGGACGAGGTCCGCGCTGCCATCAAGAACTGCTGGGATGCAAACGGCTATGTGATCGACCCGCACACCGCTTGCGGCTATCACGTCTTTGAAAAGGTCGCCCCCGCCGAGGGCACCAAGGCCCGCGTGCTGCTTTCGACCGCAAGCCCCTACAAGTTCCCGCGCGCCTGCTGCGACGCCCTGGGCCTTAACGTTCCCGAGGACGACTTTGAGGCCATGCGCGTGCTCGAGCAGGCCACCAATACGGTCGCACCGGCACAACTCGCCGAACTCGAGTCCAAGCCCGTCCGCTTCGAAGACGTCTGCGACGTTGCCGACATGGCCAACTACGTAGAGTCTGCAGCAAAAAAGATGGCTACCAACTAAAACCCCCTATAAGGCGCCGGCGAAAGCCGGCGCACTTTCTTTTAATTTGGCTCCCCAGCGCGGTGAGGAGACGGCGTAGGTCGGTTTCACGCTTGCTCCGTCGCGAGTTCCGCACGAGCCGAAGGCCACTAAATGTGGCCTTCGTGCGAGCAGGACTGTCCGAGCAGCGGAGCAAGCGTGAAACCGACCCCCAGGAGGACCAACAACAATGATCAAGATCACCGTCCCAGCCACGAGCGCAAACCTAGGCATCGGCTACGACACCCTCGGCATGGCCGTCAGCCTCTACTCGCACTTCACCTTCGAGCGCGCCGACAAACTCACCATCACGGGCTGCCCCGAGGAATTCCAAAACGAGAACAACCTGGTCTATGTGAGCTTTGTCGATGCTCTGGCCGCGTGGGGCGAGCCGGCTTTTCCCGTTGCTATCGACATTCAGACCGACGTGCCCGTCGCCCGTGGCCTGGGTTCCAGCTCCACCTGCGTCGTCGCCGGCATTATGGCCGCCGCCGCACTGACAGGCCACACCGTCGACCGCGCTGAGCTTGTCCGCATTGCCACCGAGGTCGAGGGCCATCCCGATAACGTCGCCCCTGCTATCCTGGGCGGCGCCGTCTGCTCCTTTACGCCGACCGATTCGCTCCCCCAGTGCCTGCGCTACGAGGTGAGCGATCGCTTGCGTTTTATTACCGTGATTCCGCCCTACGAGGTGCATACGAGCGAAGCGCGCAAGGTTGTGCCGCAGGAGATTCCACTCTCCACCGCCGTATGGCAAATGGGCCGCATCGCCGGCATGACGCGCGGCCTGGAGACCGGCGACCTTGACCTGATTGCCGCCGCCAATGACGACCGCATCCAGGAGCCCTATCGCCGCCGCCTCATCCCCGACTACAACGCCGTGCGCGACACCTGCCTTAACGGAGGCGCCAAGACCATCTGGATCAGTGGCTCCGGCTCGACCCTCATGGCCGTGACTGACGACACCATCGTGGCAAAGTTCCTACAGGTCAAACTGCGTGAGCAGTTCCCCAAGTGTGATACGTATATTCTGACGTGCGACACGGAAGGCGCTCAAATCGAGTACCTGTAGACATCCTCCTCATATACCTGTCCGGGACGGTCGGGATGTTCCCTCAAAATCGTCCTCGCGCATGAAGGCCCCTTGTCCTGCTCCTGCGGAGCGACGGACAAGGGGCCTTCGCGCTGCGGAATTATTTTGAGGGAACATCCCGACCGTCCCTGCGCCCACCTTGCTGAGGATGTCTACAGGGACCCACGCTTTGAAGGGGCGCCGGGCTGAAATTATGGCCTTTTATTGATAGGGGCTCTTGCTGGTGTGGAGCATATTCTTTAGATGAGCTTTGGTGATTTGTTTGGTTTAGGCTGCGCTGGTTTCTTTGTATTCGAAGACTGGCTCTAGGAGATCTTCGATGTTGCAGTGGAGGGCTTTTGCTATGGCTCTTACGCTTGTTACCGAAGCTTCATTAATGTTTCTCTGGCGCTGCTCGTACATTTGGATTGAGCGGAGTGACACACCCGATTCGTATGCTAGGTCTTGTTGGGTTTTCTTAAGCTTCTTTCTTGCTAACGCAAGTTTGGTTTGCCTGGACGCTTTTTTCGCCATATCGCAGACGAGGCGAGCCACGCGTTCCTCCGAGGCTTCGTGCCAGGGATAGTACAGACTGCGCAGTGCGTCAAACGGAACGATATGCAGCAAGTCTTCGAAAGACTCTCCTAGGCGCCACTGAAGGTATGCCAATATCCAGCCTGTCCAATATTCCGGTGTCTTTTCGAATCGGTAGGTTCGATTTGGCATCGGCCTTGATTGGTAGCCCGACCTTTCGGCGATAAGCGCGAATAGCTCAACGCCCGATTTTCCCGATACGACCCATGCGTTGCCACGCTCAAACTCACGGGCTACGCCGCTCAGGCAAAAGAGTTCAGCGACCTCGGACCCTTCCGCTCCATAGTCGTTCACGGCATAGTCGAAGCAGTCGCCGAGGTTGCTCATTGCATCCTCGAGGTAGTAGACGGGGTACGTCCTACTCGGACCACAACTCGTTAACTCTTGGATCATCCAAATCAACCCTCCCCGCCATTAAATCCTTGATGTCGATACCTTCAGAATCAAATCCATTTACCGTGTCCAAGTACTTGCGCCGAGCGTTCTGCTCTCGCTCAAAACGCTTGGGATAAAACTCAGATCCCGAAGCCGGCTTCCAATCGCAGAATCTAATCGCCGAGAATGCGCGCTCACTCATAAGAGCATATTGAATGCCTAGATCGCCCAGGCGCATAATGCGCTGAAGTTGTCGGAGCGAAATCATGCCATTAACAAACTGCCTTGCAAAAGAAAAATACGAGTCGTCGGCACGATAGCCCCGAATAACGTCGTAAGAAGAAATATCAATCAAACAGTTATCAAGCAGAAATCGAAGTCCGTCGCGTGCTAGCGGCGTCGAGACATTAAACTCCCGGTTGTCGGCCAAAATCGCAAGCCAATTGAGGATTGAAAACTCCCCAGACTCTAAATCCAAGACCGAAAGGCCATCTAAATCAAGTTCATATCGATTTGCAATGCCATCCGACTCGGTCCGGCATGCCCATTCCATCGCCATTTCTTCATGTGGCGTGCAATAAAACCCGCGCCCATAGTCATTGAATTGTCTGCATTTATCCAACGACGGATGCTCGACAACAACCTCCGACCCGTGCCAAAGCTCCATATCGACCTCCAAACAAAAATATCACCCCAGTGATAGTTTACCAATAACTATCACTGGGGTGATATAGATAGACAAAAGTTGTTTGACAGTGCGGCATGCCCTAGAGGCAAGCTTCGGCGATGCGCTTTTTGAGTTCGTCGATGCCGGTACCGGTCTGGGAGCTTGTGATGATCACGTTTTCGGCCGGGACGTTGAGCTGCTTTTTGATGGCTGCTGCCTGGCGGACCTGCTGGGTGCGGCTGAGTTTGTCTGCCTTGGTGAGGCAGACGATAAAGTTGAACTCGTTGCCCTGCAGGTAGTCGATCATGTCATGGTCGAGTTTGCTCGGGTCGTGACGAATATCCACCAGCGACACGACCAGGTTAAAGCTGCGCTCCGAGTCGAAGAAGTCGCCGATAAGTTCTGCCCAGCGGTCACGCTCGGCCTTGGAACGACGGGCGAAACCATAGCCCGGCAGGTCGACGAAGTGCACGTCGTCGGCCTCGAAGAAGTTGATGTTGCTCGTCTTGCCCGGCGTGCTCGAAACCTTGACGAGGTTCTTGCGGCCAAAAAGCTTGTTCATGATCGACGACTTGCCCACGTTGGAGCGGCCGACGAAGCTCACCTCGGGGCAGGTGGACTCGGGAATCTGCGAAACCTTGCCATAGCTGGCAACGAACTTGGCAAGCTGGTAGTTAATGGAATCGGCCATGGACACTCCTTGGTCGTAGGTTCTTACAAAAGAGCGCGCTAATAGATAGCAGCGATACGGCGAACGATATCGAGCGTAATGCCACTCGCGGTACGGGCATACTCGAACAGGTCGAACTCGCGGTCGCAAATCGCATCGTACGCCTCATCACAATTATCGCTGATAGCGCGCAGCACCAGGCAATCGACACCATTTTTAGTTGCGACATGGGCAATCGCCGCTCCCTCCATGCCGACACAATCGGCATGCGTCGCCTCGATAGCGTCGTTGCGCATGGCAGCGCCCGTCACAAAACGGTTGCCCGTGGCAATCGTACCGACCAGGAACTGCTTTGCGCCCTCGTTCGAGGCGGCTGCATTTGTCGAAGCGTTGACAAAGCCACGCTCAGAAAGCACATCGGCAGCAATATCGACCAGCGCAGGCGTCGAGCCAAACTCCTCGAGCCCCGGTGCAGACTCGGCGATAAGCGCGGTATCGGTATCCAGATAGCGTAGGCATTTGCCGATAACCACGTCGTCGATATGGAGCTTGGGGTTCAAACCGCCCGCGATACCCGAGAGCACAACGGCCTGCGGGGCATATTTACTAATGAGATGCTGTGTTGCGGCGGCGGCATTCACCGTGCCCATACCCGCCGTTGTGGCGACAATCGACAGACCGTCGAGCCCGCCGGTCACAACGTTCAAGCCCGCCTCCTGTACCATGCAAGCGTTACTCAACTCTTCCTTAATCTGCATGATCTCTTTTTCGAGTGCGCCGATAATCGCGATTGTAGCCATGCCATTCCCCAAACCTATACGAAATTCTCAACCACGGTATGGTACCAGCATTTTATTTGACCTCGTCAAACGAACACGCTAGGCCAGTGCAGCTCGCGTATCAAACAGAGCCTTTGCAATCGCAGCCGTAACCTCGCTCGAGCGGTCGCTCCACGGCATCGATGTCATGATGCTCATGACATAGGTACGGCCATTGATGTCGATAAGGCCCGCATCGCATGTCGAATAGCAACCATCCTCGCTAATCCAGCCTGCCTTGTTGCGCACCAAAACCTGCTCGTCGGCAATCCCATCACGGATAAATGAGCGCGATGTTGATGACAACAGTTCAGATAACCACTGGGAGGCCTCGCTGCCACAGCTCAAATACTCGCTCATCTCGCGCCACAACTTGGCCGAGGTGCGCGGGCAATAAGTGGGAAAATCACTCATCGGATCGAGTGCGGTATCGTAATCGATGCCAAGACCGACAATCCAATCCTCGTAACCGACACGGTCAAACGCCGCGCGTAACGCAATAAACGAATCGTTGTCCGAATTAACGACCGAGGCCTCGATGAGTTCGCGAACCGTCAGCCAGCCCATACTGTAGCCGCCATAGGTGCCCAGAGTATCATCGAGCGATACTTGCCCTGTCTCAACCAGGGATTCACAGACGTAGAGCACATAGAGCGCCTTATAACTACTCGCACCGTAAACCTCGACATCGGCGTTATACGTCACGCCCTTGCCACTTGACAGGTCGTAGAACACCACGCCCACATCGCCCAATTCCTTGGCCTGATCAAGGGCATCTTGGAGCGCGGCGAGGCCCTCATCCTCCAGGGCGGGGATCTGGTCATCAACCAATGAGAAGGTCTGCACGGTATCGCCTGAGGGAATATCGTTAAAGTCCGCTTTCGAAAGCCTCGTCTTAAGGCTCGCTGTCGACAGGGTTTGACTTGCGGTGGCTTTAGATTCAGAGACCTTTTTGTTTTGCGTCTGTACCGTTGACGCATCTGAGTGTGCCATTCGCTCCGACGCGTAGGTTTTGGCGGTCATTCCGAGGATAATAACCGCCAACGTTAGCATCCCAACGGCGGCAATCTTCGTCACGCGGATGCGAACGTCAGCGAGGCCACGCGAAGGCGTGCCCTTCGTCTCATATCTGCTGCTATGCTGCGGCACATACTCGTCCCGCGATGCGTTGTTTCGCACGTGGTCTCCTGACTGCTACCGTTCATATACGAGCAGCATAATACCGAGCAGGCATTTCTTTCCAAAGATATTCAGCGGCGTTTAAGGCGTCTTTAAAGAAACCACAAGCGTATTTATCCAAATGGCACGATTCTGTTGCGCATCTCCGCCCAAAACGCAGTTGCGGTAGAATAGTTCCTGTTTGGGCAGCATAAGCCGAAAAACAAGAACTATTCCACCGCAATTTGACGGGGCTCTTTGGCAATCAACTTGATGCCCAGGGGCACTCATTTAAGTCTGTCCCCAATGAGTGCCTGAAAATGGCTCGCTAGCCGATGGCGTTTTTGAGTTCCGCGCGGCGCTTTTTCATGCCCGTCATGACGGCGTTGCGTAGCTCGGGCATGCGCGCGGTATCCATCTGGGGCACGCCCTCGAGCTTATAGGGAATACCCAGCTGCTCGTACTTGACGACACCCATCGTGTGATACGGCAGCATCTCCAGGCCGACCACGTTATGCCATGGAGCGATTAGACGACCGAGTGCCTCGCACTCCTCCACTGTGTCGGTAATGCCCGGCACCACCACGTGACGAATAACAACCTTGATCTTGCGGCGCGCGAGCTCATCACCAAACGCCAGAATGCGTGCGGGATCGCAACCGGTCAGCTTTTTATGCTCGACAGGATCGGCGTGTTTAATGTCGAGCAGCACCATATCGGTCTCGTTGAGTACGGCGTCGAACTTCTCGGGATGCGCGGGGTCGAACGCATAGCCGCAGCTATCCAAGCAGGTGTGCACACGACCATCGGGGTTATTGTGCATGGCACGGAACAGGTCGGCCAAAAACGCGGGCTGCAGGAGCGGCTCGCCGCCGGATACCGTAATACCACCGCTGCGGTAAAACTCATGGTTGCTCTGGAACTCGTCCATCAGGTGCTCGACGGTCACCATGGTGCCGCCGTTAACCGACCAGGTATCGGGGTTGTGGCAATACGCACAACGCATGGGGCAGCCCTGAACAAACACCACAAAGCGGATGCCGGGTCCATCGACCGTTCCCATCGTCTCAATCGAATGCACGCGGCCCAGGGTAAACGCAGAGTCCTCGGGACGAGCGTCCACTCCCTCAAGCGTCATTTCAGCCATTCCCGCTACCTTGCCTCTCATTGGTTTTAGCTACATAAATGCCAGAGTCATTCTAGCCCATATGCTTGATGGCGAAACGGTTTAGCGGTCAATTGGATTGTCCTATTTGGCCCCATGCAAAAGCGGCGGGAAGGTTGTCGCAACCCGCCCGCCGCCGAGGCAATAGAAATCGATAGACGCCAGGCGTTACGCCTTGAGTGTGAGCACCGCGCCAAAGGCGGTCGGGCCGCAATGGCTCGAGATCACGCCGCCGACCTGAGTCCAGGTAACGTCCTTAAAGCCCAGGTCATGCGCATAGACCTCCATGTCGTCGCGCAGCTCCTGGGAAAGGCCCACCGAATACGCCAGGCCAATGTGCGAGTAGTCGATCTCGCCCTTCGCAACCATGTGGTCAATAAAGGCGCGGGCGCACTTGAGCATAGAGCCGCGGAACTTCTTGGTTGCCACGAACTTACCGCCCGTTACCTCAATGCAGGGCTTAATCTTGAGCAGGTGGGCGCCAAGGAATGCCACGTTGGACAGACGACCTCCCGCCTTAAGGAAGGCTAGGTCGGTAGGAACAAAGCCCAGCAGCACACGGTCCATGACGGAATTCGTAAATGCAAAGATCTCGTCGACGGTGGCATCGGGGTGAGCCTCGATGTATTTGGCGGTCTCGACGACAACGAGCGACTGACCCACCGAGACAAAACGCGTGTCCATGGAGAACACGTAGTCGCGGCCCTTAGCCGCAATCTTGGAGGACTGATGCGAGCAGGTCGTGGCCTCGGAATACGCGAGATGCAAAATGGTCGCGTCAGGCTGCTCAGCGTGAATGCGGTCGTACACGTGAGCAAAATCCGCAGGCGCACAGCCACTGGTCTTGGGCATCACGCCAAACTCGTTGCAGCGCGAGTAAATCTCGAGCGGATCGATGGAGCCGTCCTCGACGGTCTCGTCACCAATCGTGACATGCATGGGCACGCGCACGATGCCGTAGCGCTCGCAGAGCTCCGGCGTCACATCCGACCCAGACTCAACCACGATTACGTACTTGCCCATTATTATCACGACCCATCTCGACATTGGCTTTTCAATACATGACACGCGCCGCCGCACTGTTGCACAACGGCGGCAAAGCGCCAAAGAGACGCCGTCCCTTGCACACAACAAAGGACAGCGTCTCCCTGGAAAACTCCGTGCTTCCTGAGATTCTACACGGTTAATTAAGGAGTGTTACTTATTCCGCAAACGGTCGTTATACGCGATAAACGGTAGCAAGCAAGTATCCAGAACGCTCAAACCATGAGGAGAGTTCCGCCTAAAGGGTGACTACACAGGACCACCGCCGGGCCGCTTTGGGTTACTTTCCAAAACATTCCGCAGGACGCAAAGGGCTCCGCCGCGCGAAGCACGCAGCGGAGCCCTTTGCATGTCCGAGGACGTTTTGGAAAGTAACCCAAAGCGGCCCGGCGATCCTGCGGGAGTTAAATCCCTTTAGAACTTATCGTGGAAGGTACGCGCAATGACCTCGTCCTGCTGCTCCTTGGTGAGCGTGTGGAAGTTCACGGCATAGCCGGAAACGCGGATGGTCAGCTGCGGGTATTTCTCGGGGTGAGCCTGAGCGTCGAGCAGCGTCTCACGATTGAAGACGTTGATGTTCAGGTGGTGGCCACCCTTCTCGGCGTAAGCGTCGAGCATGTGGACCAGGTTATCGGCCTGAGTCTCGGAAACTTCAGAAACCTTCATAATGTGTCTCCTTCGATTGATAGGCGCCGGCCGAAACCGGCGCGCTAATCAGTAATCGTTATTGTTAGTATAGCACTAACAATAGTTACTCGCCCAGCTGATCAAGGTCGATATCGCCAAAGAACACCTGGTCCTCCTTGCCGAGCGCACTCGGGATGATGGAGAAGGTGTTGGAGATGCCGTCCTGAGCATCGCGGAACGGGAGCTTGGAAACCGAAGACAGCGAAGCGATGGCGCCGTGGCTATCGCGCTTGTGCATGGGGTTAGCACCCGGGGCGAACGGCTGACCAGCCTTGCGGCCGTCAGGCGTGGAACCGGTCTTCTTACCGTACACGACGTTGGAGGTAATGGTCAGAACCGAGGTCGTGGGCACGGAGTTGCGGTAGGTGTCGTTCATGCGGATGTACTCCATGAACTGGTGCACAACGTCGTGAGCGATCTGGTCGACGCGGTCGTCGTCGTTACCGTACTTGGGGAACTCGCCCTCGGTCTCGAAGTCGACGATGATGCCGTTCTCATCACGGACGGGGTGGACCTTGGCGTACTTGATGGCGGACAGGGAGTCAGCCACGACGGAAAGGCCAGCGATGCCCGTAGCGAACCAGCGGTGCACGTGCTTGTCGTGCAGAGCCATCTGGATGCGCTCGTAGCAGTACTTGTCGTGCATGTAGTGAATGATGTTCAGCGAGTTGACGTACACGCCAGCGAGCCACTTCATCATGTCGTTGTACTTGGCCACAACGTCGTCGTAATCGAGCGTATCGCCCTCGACGGCGCGATACTTGGGGCCGACCTGCTTCTTGGAGACCTCGTCAACACCGCCGTTGAGTGCGTAGAGCAGGCACTTGGCCAGGTTGGCGCGGGCGCCGAAGAACTGCATCTCCTTGCCGATGCGCATGGAGGACACGCAGCAGGCGATGCCGTAGTCGTCGCCGTGGTAAACGCGCATGAGGTCATCGTTCTCGTACTGGATCGAGGAGCTGGCGACAGAAGTCTTGGCGCAGAACTTCTTGAAGTTCTCGGGCAGACGGGTCGACCACAGAACGGTCATGTTGGGCTCGGGGCTGGTGCCCATGTTCTCGAGCGTGTGCAGGTAGCGGTAGCTCATCTTGGTAACGAGCGTACGGCCGTCGACACCCATGCCGCCGATGGACTCGGTGACCCACTGCGGGTCGCCGGTGAACAGGGCCTGGTACTCGGGGGTACGGGCAAACTTGACCATGCGGAGCTTCATGATGAAGTGATCCACGAACTCCTGGATCTGCTCCTCGGTGAAGGTACCGTTGGCAAGGTCGCGCTCAGCGTAGATGTCGATGAACGTAGAGGTACGGCCGATGGACATAGCGGCGCCGTTCTGCTCCTTGACGGCAGCAAGGTAGGCGAAGTACATCCACTGGATGGCCTCCTGCGTGTTGGTAGCAGGGTTGGAAATGTCGAAACCATAGGTCTCGGCCATCATCTTGAGCTCGCCGAGGGCGCGGATCTGCTCCTGCAGCTCCTCACGATCGCGGATGTTGTCGGCGGTCATGACCGTCGGGGTGGAAGCCTTCTGGGCCTCCTTGTCCTTGATCAGGTAGTCGACGCCGTACAGGGCAACACGACGGTAGTCGCCGATGATGCGGCCGCGGCCATAGCCATCGGGCAGACCGGTGATGATGTGAGCCGAGCGGCAAGCACGCATCTCGGGGGTGTAAACATCGAAGACGCCAGCGTTGTGGGTCTTGCGCTCGAAGGTGTAGCGCTCGACAACGTCCTCGTCGACCTTGTAGCCGTGCTGGCTGGCAGCCTGGCAAGCGATGCGGATACCACCGTTGACGTGCAGCGCGCGCTTGAGCGGCTTGTCGGTCTGGAGGCCAACAATGGTCTCCTTGTCGCGATGGGCATTATCGATGTAGCCAGCGGGGTGGCTCACGATACCCGTGACGGTCTTGGTGTCCATATCGAGGACACCACCCTGCTCGCGCTCCTTAAGCAGCAGGTCGAGAACCTCGCCCCACAGCTCCTTGGTACGCTCGGTCGGACCTACGAGGAACGACTCATCGCCCTCGTAGGGGGTGTAGTTCTTCTGGATGAAGTCTCGGACGTCAACCTCTCCCGTCCAGATACCTTCCTTGAAGCCTTCCCATGCCTCCTGCATTGTGTAACCACGCTCCTAGTTACGTGTAATGCGGCGCTCTCTCACACCGCTGCTTATTGAATTCTTGAATGTTCGGCTTGCACTACCGGCTTCTTCCGTTCTTCACCACACGTTGGTGCAGGGAAAACGTTTGTCCACCTTGGAACTACAACCCAAAACCCAAGATTTCACCCGTTTGAGAAGGATAACATAGCGACCCTCTCCATCTGGGCTGTTATATGTTTCTTTTTTTATATCATAAAGGCGTTTTTTACAAATCCGCAGGAAATGCGAGCGCGAGCAACTACCGTTCACCGATTTGTATGGTATTTTTCCTTGCCTTTGTACGACGTTCACTCTAGCTGTTATGCCAGCTTTATCAGGGTAAAGTACCTCTGAGTAGGTTTTGGGACATGCCCAGAGATCTTCCCCTAGCCTTGCTGATACCGACGGTGTACGGAGGTCGCCTAAAGGTAGTTTTCTAGGCATGTCCCAAAATCTACCGTATAGAGCGCGCGTGCAGGGGTATCATCTTCCACCGAAAATAGTTTCTAGTGTTAGGGGTTTTCGGTGGAAGATACCGATTTCCGTGAACTTGGGCGTCAGCTCCTTACCGAGTTCGGCAGCATGCATCAGCGCATCTCGCGCTTTGCGGACAAAGCCCTCGGCGGCGAGATGGCCGTTATGCGCGCCCTCATACTCGCCGGCGGTTCGCTCACGCCGAGCGAACTCGCTGATCGCGCCTGGGTCTCGAGTGCCCGCATCGCCAATATCCTACGCGCTCTCGAAGCCAAGGGCTGGGTCGAGCGCGAGCACTCAAAGACTGACCGTCGTCGCGTACACGTCATAGTGACCGACAAGGGATTCCAGGATCTCGAAATCAAACGTCGGGAATTCGAGGCCCGCACTGCGGCTTTCCTCGAGCAGCTCGGCGAAACAGATACCCAAGAGATGGTGCGTCTTCTAAGGCGCGCCAACGAAATTATCGACCGCAATCAAGAAAGGAGAGATGCCGAGTGAGGATTCTCAAGCTCTTTAAAAAGCATATCCTGGCACTGTTCGCAGCTATCGTGCTTATCGTAATCAGCTGCAACGCCGATCTGGCGCTGCCTACCTATATGAGCGACATCGTCGACGTGGGTGTGCAGCAAGGCGGCATCGCCTCGCCCGTACCCGACACCATCCGCGCCGAATCGCTCGACGACCTTGAACTCTTTATGAGCACCAAGGACGCCAAAGCTGTGGAGGCCGTGTTTAGCAAGGCTGACAAAAATGGCATTCGAACGTATAAGGGTACCGAGGAAGAGCGTGCCGATGGAGGCAAGATTGCCGACATTATGAGCCTGCCCGAGACTGTCGTCCTTTCGCTCGACCAGGGCATTGACGCCGACTCCATGGGCGACATGATGGGCTCGTCCAGCGAGAAAGACAACAACGCTGCCCAGGCCATGCCCACCCCCGAGCAAATGGCAGCGATGACGCCCGAGCAGCTCGCCGAGATGCAGCAGAAGGCCGCAGCCGCGCAGAGCATGCAAAAGCAGATCGACGCCGACGGCGGCAAGATCACCATGAAGAGCCTGCGCCTAGGCGTTGAAGGCGGTCTTATCGATCAGGGCAAGCTCGTCGAGGGCGCCAACCAAATGGCGGACAAAATGGGCTCCATGTCGGGCTCCATCGTCACCCAGCGCGCCGTGAGCTATGTACAGGACGAGTACAAGGCACAGGGCATCGACCCCGCCGACGTGCAGAACGCCTACCTGAGCCACATGGCGACCACGATGTTTGGGCTGTGCCTGGTGTCGCTCGTCGCCACCATTCTGACCGGTGCCGTGGCGTCGCGCACCGCCTGCTCCATCGCCCGCGACCTGCGCCGCGAGACCTTCAACAAGGTTATGCACTTCTCGCCGGCCGAGGTGGGCAAGTTTAGCCAGGCCTCGCTCATCACCCGCTGCACCAACGATATTCAGCAGATCCAGATGGCCGCAACCCTGTTTATCCGCATGTGCCTGATGGCTCCCGTCATGGGCATCGTCGCCGTCATGCGCGTCCTGGCCAACCACACCGGCCTGGAGTGGACCATCGCCGTGGCCATCATCGCGGTCTCGGCCGTCGTCGGCGTGCTCATGGGCCTCACCATGCCCAAGTTCAAAAAGATGCAGAGCTTCGTGGACCGCGTGAACCTTACCGCCCGCGAGCTACTCGACGGCCTTATGCCCATCCGCTCGTTCAACCGCGAGGAGCATGAGCTCGAGCGTTTTGACAAGGCGTCGCTCGACCTGATGACCACGCAGCTCTACACCAACCGCGCCATGAGCTTTATGATGCCGCTCATGATGCTCGTCATGAACTGCATCACCGTGCTTATCGTCTGGTTTGGCGCGCAGGGCGTGTCCGACGGCGTGATGCAGGTCGGCAACATGATGGCGTTTATCTCCTACACCATGCAGATCGTTATGGCGTTTATGATCCTCACCATGGTTTCGGTCATCCTGCCCCGTGCCGAGGTCGCGGCCGAGCGCGTGGAAGAGGTCATCACCTGCCCCACCAGCATCAACGACCCCGCCTCGCCCAAACTGCCTGCCGCCAGCGCGCCGCGCGGTGAGCTCACTTTCCGCGACGTAAGCTTCCAGTATCCCGATGCCCGCGCCGACGTCATCAGCGGCGTGAACTTCACCACGCACGCCGGTCAGATGCTCGGCATCATTGGCTCCACGGGCTCGGGCAAGTCCACGCTCGTGCAGCTGATTCCGCGCCTGTACGACGTCACGGGCGGCAGCATTTCGCTCGACGGCATCGATGTGCGCGACATGACCCTTTCCGAGCTGCGCCGCCGCATTGGTTACATCCCGCAGCAGGGGCGCCTATTCTCGGGTACCGTCGAGAGCAACCTCAAGTTTGCCGGCGACATGGTAAGCGATGATGACATGCGCCAGGCCGCGCGCATCGCCCAAGCCGAGGACTTTATCGCCGAGCGCGAGGGCGGTTACGACTCCCCCATCAGCCAGGGTGGCTCCAATGTTTCGGGCGGTCAGCGCCAGCGTCTGGCCATCGCCCGCGCCCTGGCCAAGAAGCCCGAGGTCGTGGTGTTCGATGACTCGTTTAGCGCGCTTGACTACAAGACCGACGCGCGCCTGCGCGAGGAGCTCGCCAAAAACGTCACCGACGCCGCGCTCGTGGTCGTGGCCCAGCGCATCGCGACCATCATGCACGCCGACCAAATCATCGTGCTCGACGACGGCCACGTGGTGGGCACCGGTACGCACGAGGAGCTGCTGCGCAGCTGCCCGGCGTACCTGGAAATCGCACAGTCGCAGCTTTCCGCCAAGGAGCTGGGACTTACCCAAGAAGAGATTGCAGCCGTCATGGAAGGAGGCGAGCGCTAATGGCAGACGAGACCAAGACCCAAATTCCCAAGCCCACCCGTCAGCGTGGACCCATGGGCCGCATGGGCGGCATGCGTCGCGGCGAAAAGGCCAAGGACTTTAAGGGCACCATGAGGCAGCTGCTCGGCTATATCGGCCAGCACAAGGTTGCCGTGTTTGTCGCCGTCGCCTTTGCCGTATGCTCGGTCATCTTTAACATTGTGGGACCCAAGGTACTCGGCCAGGTTACGACCAAGCTGTTCGAGGGCCTGGTTGCCAAGGTCAACGGCACCGGCGATGTCGACTTTAACTGGATCGCCAAGACGCTCGGCTTTTTGCTCTGCCTGTATCTGGCGAGCTCTGCCTGCAGCCTGATCCAGGGCTGGCTCATGACCGGTGTCACGCAAAAGATCTGCTACCGCATGCGCAAGGAGATTGCCGCCAAGATTGCCGTCGTGCCGATGAGCTACTTCAACGGCCACAGCAAGGGCGACGTGCTCAGCCGCATCACCAACGACGTCGATACGCTGGGTCAGTCGCTCAACCAGAGCGTGACGCAGCTCATCACGTCGGTGACGCAGATTATCGGCGTGCTCGTCATGATGCTGTCGATCAGCCTGCCGCTCACCGGCGTCACCGTGCTCACGCTGCCGGCAGCCGCAATTATCTTGATGGTGATGATTCACTTCTCGCAGCCGTACTTCCGCGAGCAGCAGCAGGTCCTGGGCGCCGTCAACGGCATTATCGAGGAGGACTTTGCCGGTCAAAACGTCATTCAGGTGTTCGACCGCGCCGAGGCCTCAATCGAGGAGTTCGACCGTCAAAACGACCGCCTGTTTATTAGTGGCTGGCGTTCGCAGTTCCTGTCGGGCCTGATGATGCCGCTTATGAGCCTGGTGGGCAACATGGGTTACGTGGGCGTTGTCGTGGTGGGCGCGCAGCTCGCGCTGACCGGCAATGCCACGCCCGGCGACATCCAGAGCTTTATCCAGTACGTGCGCAACTTTACGCAGCCCGTGCAGCAGCTGGGCAACGTGAGCAACACGATGCAGTCGATGGCAGCTGCCACCGAGCGTGTGTTTGAGTTTTTGGCCGCACCCGAGGAGGAGCAGAAGGCCGACGCGCAGATCCCTGAGAAGCGCCCCGGCCACGTGGAGTTTGACCATGTGAAGTTTGGCTATACGCCCGACAAGACCATCATCCACGACTTTAGCTGCGAGGCGCAGCCCGGCCAGACCATCGCCATCGTCGGCCCCACCGGCGCCGGCAAGACCACGCTCATTAAGCTGCTGCAGCGCTTTTACGACGTGGACGGCGGTTCGCTGCGCGTCGAGGGCGTCGACGTGCGCGACTGGGACCGTGCGGCGCTGCGCGGCGAGTTTGCCATGGTACTGCAGGATACCTGGCTGTTTAACGGCACCATCCGCGAGAACATCCGCTACGGACGCCCCGATGCGAGCGATGCCGAGGTCGAGGCCGCTGCGCGCGCCGCGCGTTGCGACCACTTTATCCATACGCTCGCCGGCGGCTACGACTTTATGATCAACGAGGAGGGCACTAACCTGTCGCAGGGTCAGCGCCAGCTCGTGACCATCGCCCGTGCCATTTTGGCCGACCGCCCGGCGCTGATTCTGGACGAGGCAACCTCCAACGTTGACACTCGTACCGAGGAGCTTATTCAGCGTGCCATGGATGCGCTGATGCAGGGCCGTACCAGCTTTGTTATCGCGCACCGCCTGTCCACGATCCGCAACGCCGACGTGATCTTGGTAATTCGCGACGGTGACATCGTCGAGAAGGGCACGCACGACGAGCTGCTCGCCCAAGGCGGCTTCTACGCCGACCTGTACAACTCGCAGTTCGACGAGGCGGCGTAAATTCTGCCGCAGGGAACGAATAACGCCCGAGAACGGGGGCGCAGGACAACCTGCGCCCCCGTTTTTGTTCTACGGCCCTTGAGCCGCCTCCCCTGGGACCTGATTGACAGCCCCTTCGAGGCCCTGTGGGCATAAAATGGCAAATATGAGTACTGTTACCTTTTTGGTAACAGCCAAAACCGCCTCAAACGACCTCCTTGCGGCCTCTATACGCCTTCAAATTAATCAAAACGCCCGTTAGCGGGCTTCTGCGTGCCAACGTTAATGAACATATTTTTCACTTTGTCTATTATCTTGCTAGACTGATATGTTACTAGGTTAGCAACCGTACTCATATTTGGCATTTTTTGCCCACAGGGTGTTTCCTGGGGAACCGACAACAGCCTTAGGGTCGCGCGCGGTGCCACTCCCTCCCGACATCCGCCGACGTTTACCCAGATAAAACCTGCCAAAATAAACCTGTCTCTTTTTGGTAGGTTTCGGGGTGACAAGGACTTGCACTTTAGCGTGCGACAGCGGATAATGCCGAGCATTCGACAATACGCTTATTGCTCATTCTATAGATTGAGGAGACCCCTATGGCCATGGAATTCAAACGCAGGCTGCCGATCCCCATGGAGATCCGCGAGGAAATGCCACTTTCTGCCGAGCTTACCGCCAAAAAGCAGGCATTTGACGCCGAGGTCGCCAAAGTCTTTACCGGCGAGGACGCACGTAAGGTGCTCATCATCGGCCCGTGCTCTGCCGACCGCGAGGATTCGGTGCTCGAGTATATGAACCGACTGGCCAAGACCGCCGAAGAGGTCAAGGACAAGCTCATCATCATTCCGCGCGTCTACACCAATAAGCCGCGCACCAAGGGCACCGGCTACAAGGGTCTTCTGCACAACCCCAACCCCGAGGCTCCCGACGACCTGCTCGAGGGCGTCAAGGCCATCCGCCACATGCACCTGCGCGTCATCGAGGAGACCGGCTTCTTTACCGCCGATGAGATGCTCTACCCGTCCAACTACCAATACCTCGTCGACCTGCTGAGCTATGTTGCCGTGGGCGCACGCTCGGTCGAGAACCAGGAGCATCGCCTGGTGTCGAGCGGCATTTCGGTACCCGTCGGCATGAAGAATCCCACTGCCGGCTCTACCACCGTTATGCTCAACTCCATTTACGCCGCGCAGGCGCACCAGAGCTTCATCTTCCGCAACTGGGAGGTCGAGTGCGACGGCAACCCGCTCGCACACGCCGTTATGCGTGGCTACATCGGTCTCGA